>NZ_JBFAPT010000013.1:0-265616 GCF_040676845.1 Nonomuraea sp. NPDC049504 | reverse complement strand
GGACGCCACGGTGCCCAACCTGGTGCCCAAGGCGCAGCTCGAGTCGGCCAACCGGCTCAACCTGCTGGTCACCTACGGCACCGCGCCGGTCGCCGATGCTCGACGGGGCCGCCGACATCTCGCCCTGGCAGGTCGTGCTCCAGGTCGCGGACTGGCTGCCGTTCACCCACGTCGACTCGGGGCTGGCCCCGGTCGAGCAGGGGCTGCTGTTCGAGCTGCGGCTGCCGAGGGTGCTGGTCGCCGCCGTCGTCGGCGGGCTGCTCGCCATGGCGGGAGCCGGGTACCAGGGCGTCTTCCGCAACCCGCTCGCCGACCCTTACCTGCTGGGCGCGGCCGCCGGGGCCGGGCTGGCGGCGACGGCGGCCATCGTGCTGCTGCCGTCCGCCAGCGTGCCCGTGGCCGCGTTCGCGGGGGCGGTGGGCGGGGTGTTCCTGGCGTACACGCTGGGCAACACCGCGGGACGCAACGGCGGCACCGCCACGCTCGTCCTGGCCGGCGTCGCGGTCACCTCGTTCCTCACCGCGATCCAGACGTTCCTGCAGCAGTTCGAGGTCGAGAAGCTGCAGCGCATCTACGCCTGGATCCTCGGCGACGTCGGCGGCGGATGGGACCAGCTCCTGCTCGTCCTGCCGTACGCCGCCGTCTCCGCCGTCCTGCTCCTGCTGCACGGGCGCATGCTCGACGTGCTGTCCGTGGGCGACGAGGAGGCGGCGGGGCTCGGCGTACGGGCCGGGCGGGTGCGCTTCGTCGTGCTGCTCGCCGCCTCCCTGGCCACCGCCGCGGCCGTCGCGGTCAGCGGGCTCATCGGGTTCGTCGGCATCGTCGTCCCGCACGTCGTGCGGCGGCTGGCCGGCGGCTCGTACCGGATCGTGCTGCCGCTGTCGCTCATCGGCGGCGCGGCCTTCCTGGTGATGGCCGACCTCGTCGCCCGCACCGTGCTCGCGCCCGCCGAGCTGCCGATCGGGGTGGTCACGATGTTCGTGGGGGCGCCGTTCTTCGTCGCCGTCCTGCGCATGACCAGGCGGGTGGTCACGTGATCGGGGCACGCGGGCTCACCGTACGGCTGGGCGAGCGCGAGGTGCTCTCCCAGGTGGACCTGCACGTGCGGCGCGGCGAGTGGACCGCCGTCATCGGGCCCAACGGGGCCGGCAAGTCCACGCTGCTCAAGGCCGTCATGGGGCTCGTCGCGCACCGGGGCGAGGTCACGCTCGGCGGGCGGCCCGCCGCCGCGCTCAAGCCGCGCGAGCGGGCCAGGCTCGTCGCGTACGCGCCCCAGACGCCCGCCCTGCCGCCCGACATGACGGTCTTCGACTACGCGCTGCTCGGGCGCACGCCGTACATCCCCTACCTGGGGCGCGAGAGCGGGCACGACCGGGCCGTCGCCGAGTCCGTCCTGGAGCGGCTCGACCTGACCGGGCTCGCGATGCGGCCGGTCGGCGAGCTGTCCGGCGGCGAGCGGCAGCGCGCCGTGCTGGCCAGGGCGCTCGCGCAGGAGGCGCCCGTGCTGTTGCTCGACGAGCCCACCACCGCGCTCGACCTCGGCCACCAGCAGCAGGTGCTGGAGCTGGTCGATCGGCTGCGCCGTGCCGACGGCCTGACCGTCGTCACCACCCTGCACGACCTCACCGTCGCCGGCCTGTACGCCGACTCGCTCCTGCTGCTCGCCGAGGGCCGCGCCGCCGCCACCGGCGAGCCCGCCGCCGTGCTCACCGAGGAACTCGTCGGACGGCACTTCGACGCGCAGGTCAAAATCGAGCCGGGCCCCGACGGGCGGCCTGTCGTGCATCTCGTCAGGGGAGGGACATGAAGCTCACCTACCGCGTCGAGGACGGCGCCAGGCTCGGGGCGCTGCTGTGGGAGTTCGGCCCCGGGTGGCGGATGATCTCCTCCGCGCCGCTCGGCGGGGGCATCGGCGAGCGCGAGTGGGTGCTGAACGCCCAGGTCGTGGCCGGGTACGCGCGCATGGACCCGGCCGACCACCTCATCTCGCTCGGGCCCTCCCGCGGAGCCGGGGTCGGCATGATGACGGCCGCCTCCGTCGACCGGTACGTCCGCGCCACCGACGGCGGCGTACGGGCCTGGGCCACGGTCGGGCTCCGCGTCCCCACCTGGGCCGCCGCCCCTGAGGGCCACCAGGACCCGGAGCTGGCCCCCATCCGCGTCGGCACCATCAACATCGTGGTCGCCCTGCCCGTCGCCATGACGGACGCGGCCCTGGTCAACACCGTGATGACGGTCACCGAGGCGAAGACCCAGGCCATGCTCGAAGCCGGCTTCGCAGGCACCGGCACCGCCTCGGACGCCGTCTGCGTCGCGGCCCGCGCGGACGGCCCGCAGGAGCTGTTCGGCGGCCCCCGCTCGGACTGGGGCGCCCGCGCGGCCCGCGCCGTCCACACCGCCGTCCTACGCGGCGCCGAAGCGTGGCGAGACCATCACTCAAGGTCAACCTTCTTGGGTAAGTAGCATGTGCACGAGGGTCTGACTCCCGATACTGAGTGGGTGACCGCAATGGCGACGATCGAACCGGCCAAGCACGTCGCGCGGACCGAGGCGCTCAGCGCGCCGTTCACCGTCGACGACCTGCTCGAGATCCCGGATGACGGGTTCCGATACGAGCTCTTCAACGGGAGCCTGCTAGTGAGTCCTGCCCCCACCCCCGTCCATCAGGACATCATCTTCGCGCTGCAGATGATTCTGCATGCAGCCAAGCCCGCCCACCTGAAGGTGCTGTCGACAGTCAACGTGCGGGCGAGCGACAGCGACTTCTACATTCCCGATCTCGTCGTCGTGCCGAAAGTTGCGGCCAAGTCCGTGAGACTGATGTTTCGGCCGGAGGATGTGCTGCTGGCGGTGGAGGTCGTCAGTCCGGGGACTGCGGCGGTGGATCGGAACCTGAAGAATGCGGCTTTCGCAGCGGCGGGTATCCCTGCTCACTGGCGGCTTGAGCCTGGGCAGGGGCCCGCGTTGCATGTCTATGAGCTTGATGGCGACTCCTATGCCGAGCCGGTCGTGTTCCGGGCAGGTGCGCGAGCCGATCTGTCCGAGCCCTTCCCCGTCAGTTTCGATCCCGGTGATCTGACTGATCTGGCGTGAAGCCGTAGTCCTTTTCGGCGCCTCGTCGGGTGAGGTGGCCGGTGGCGAGGTCTGTTTCGATGGCCGACCTCTCGCGGGCCGTGGGTGGGCCGAGGCCGGCGCCGCCGGTTGTCTCCACGATGAAGGCTTCGCCGGCCGTGAACCGCACGTTGTTCGCCTTTGAGGGGAGGCGTTCCACGGTGCCGTCCCGGTGGCGGCGGTAGAAGCCGCCCACCCGGCCTGGCTGCCCGCCGTCGCGGCCCGGTGGCGGGAGGCGGAGGCGGTCGCCGCGCGTGGTGACGTGGCAGTCGGCCAGGAAGCGGTAGACCGTGCGGGAGCCCAGGCCGCCCCTGTAGCGGCCGGGGCCGCCCGAGTCGGGGACGGTCTCGATGGACTCCACGATGATCGGGCAGCGGCTCTCCACCGGCTCGGCCTGGGGCACCGAGTTGCGGCCGATGCCGAAGTGCACGCCGGTCGCGTCGGGCCCGTCCAGGCCGCGCCGGGCGCCGGCGCCGCCGAAGTCGTACGACAGATGGATCCAGTACGGCGCCCCGACGGCCGCGATCGAGAACGGCTGCAGGATCCCGCCGGCCGCGATGGCACGCTCGGGCACCGCGTCGGACAGCGCCTGGAAGACGGCCTCCATGGCGGCGTAGACGGGCACGTACCGGCCGCCGCAGGGGTAGGGGGAGCGGGCGTTGAGCAGGCTGCCCTCGGGCAGGTGCACGTCGATGGCGCGCAGGCAGCCGTCGTTCATGGGGATCGCGGGGTCGAGGAAGCAGCGGACGGCGAACACGGCGGCGGCCAGCGACTGCGACGCGGAGGCGTTGATCGCGGCCGGGACCTGCGGGCCGGTACCGGTGAAGTCGAGCCGCGCGGCCCCGTCGCCGAGGACGACGGCCACCCGGACGTGATGCGATTTCTCGGGATCGATGCCGTCGTCGTCGATCGGGTACGCCGCCTCCCACCGACCCGAGGGCAGCTCCGCGAGCGCCGCCCTGGTCCGCGCCTCGGTGTGGTCGAGGTAGTGGTCCACGCCTTCGGCCAGGCCGCGCACGCCGTACTCGGTGATCAGCGCCTCCAGGCGGGTCGCGGCGACGGCGGTGCCCGCCACGAGGGCCCGTACGTCGCCCACGACCTTGCCGGGGGTGCGGCTGTTGGCCCGCAGGATGGCCTCGATGGCCGGGTCGAGGCCGTCGCGGGTGGCCAGGCGCACCGGCGGGAGCTGGAGGCCCTCCAGGAAGATGTCCGTGGCCAGCGGGGCCATGCCGCCCGCCGAGAGGCCGCCGAGGTCGGAGACGTGGATCATGGTGGCGGTGAGGTACGCGGGGACGCCGTCCACGAAGACCGGGCGGTAGACGAGCAGGTCGTTGGTGTGCACGCCGCCCCGGTAGGCGTCGTTGAGCGCGTACACGTCGCCCGGTGTCATGGTCTCGGGCGGGAAGTCGCGCAGCAGCTCGGGGAGCGCGACCTTGAGCGCCATGCTGTTCATCAGCGTGGTGGCCATGGAGTGGGCGATCAGCCGCCCCCGTACGTCGAGGATCGCGGCCGAGGCGTCGGAGCCCTCCACGATGAACGTCGAGTACGCCGACCGCACGACCACGATGCCCGCCTCCTCGGCGGCGACGACGAGCGCGTTGCGCAGCACCTCGGCGGTCAGGGGGTCCATCACGGCTCGCTCCTCCTGGTGAGGTGGACGGCGCGGGTGCCGGTGAGTGCCGCGGTCCAGCCGGGCGGCACGACGATGGCCGACTCGGGGTCCTCGACGATGGCGGGACCACAGAGCGCGCCCGCGCCCCCGAGCGTCTCCCTGGTGTGCACGGGCACTTCGGCACGGCCCCCGCACTCGGGAAAGTACGCCCGCCGCGAGCCCGGCGTCCCACCCGTCGTCGCCACGGGCTCTTCCGCACTCTCCATGGGAGGGGGTGGCAGGGTGACGCGTACGCGGTAGCTGACCAGTTCGATCTCGCCCCGTTGCGCGATCCCGTACACCTCCTCGCAGCGCCGCGCGAACCGCGACTCCAGCGTGGCGCGGTCGGGGGTCCACGGGATGGTGAGCTCGTGCGCCTGGCCGCGGAAGCGGGCGTCGACCGAGCGGGTCACGGTGGCGGCGGCGAGCGGGACGTCCAGGTCGTCGGCGGCGTCGGCGGCGAGCGCGGTGAAGAGGGCCTCGGGGTCCGGCGCGTCGAGCCGGGTCAGCACCCGGTCGGCCGACAGCGCGCCCGCGAGCAGCCCGGCCGCCGAGGCCACCCCGCAGTACGGCGGCACCACCACGGTCGCGATCCCGAACCGCTCCGCCACCCGCGCCGCGTGCATGGGCCCGGCCCCGCCGAAGGCGACCAGCGCGAACCCGCGCGGGTCGATGCCCCGCTGCACGGTGACCACGTGCACCGCCGACGCCATGGAGGCGCTGACGATCGTGTGCACGGCGTACGCCGCCTCCTCCCGCGCAACCCCGAGCGGCCCGGCGAGCCGGTCCAGGGCGGCCCCGGCGAGGCCGGGGGAGAGCGGGATGGAGGCCGACGACAGGTAGCCGAGGACGAGGTTCGCGTCCGTGACGGTCGGCTCGTCCCCGCCCAGGCCGTAGCAGGCGGGGCCGGGGGAGGAGCCGGCCGAGCGGGGCCCGACGCGCAGCGCGCCCGCCGGGTCGAGCCAGGCCACGCTGCCGCCGCCGGCTCCCACCTCGGCCAGGTCGATGGCGGGCGTCTTGATCGGCACGCCGGTGCCCGCCCGCCGCCCGCCGAAGCTGCCCTTGCCGCCGACGTGGAACTCGTGCGTGATCTCCGGCCGCCCGCCCCTGATGACGCAGGTCTTGGCGGTGGTGCCGCCCATGTCGAACGAGATCGCGTCCGCGAACCCGGCTCCCGCCGCCGCCAGCACCCCGGCGGCGGGCCCCGACTCGATGGTGGCGACCGCCCGCCGCGCGGCCAGCTCGGCGGAGAGCACCCCGCCGCTGGACTCCATCACATGGACGGGCGCGTGGATCCCGATGCCGGCCAGCCGCTCGCGCAGCCGCGACAGGTACGCCGCCATCAGCGGCCCGACGTAGGCCGAGACGATCGTGGTGGTGGCCCGCTCGTACTCGCGGATCTCCGGCCAGACCTCGGAGGAGACGACCACGTTCTTGACCGACTCGCGCAGGATCGCCGCGGCCTGCCGCTCGTGGGCCGGGTTGGCGTAGGAGTGCAGGAAGCACACGGCGACCGACTCGATGCCGCGGCCGGCGATCTCGGCGGCGACCCGGCGTACCGAGTCGGGGTCGAGCGGCGTGAGCACCTCGCCGCGGGCCGAGACGCGCTCGGTCACTTCGAAGCAGTCGCCGGGGGAGACGGGCGGGGGCGGCGGGGTGAAGCGGAGGTCGTAGCGGTCCTCCTCGACGCGGGCGTACCGGCCGAGCGGGATCGTGGCACGAAAGCCGCAGGTCGTGACGAACGCGACGCGCACCCCGGTGCGTTCCAGTACCGCGTTGGTGGCCAGGGTCGTGGCGTGCACCACCCTCGTGACCTGGGCTGGGTCGCTCCCCGCGAGCGCGCGCGTAACGCCGGTGACGATCCCCGCGATGGGGTCGTAGTGGGTGCTCAGACATTTGGCCACGGAGATCGAGCCGGACGTGCTGCGAACGACCACGTCGGTGAAGGTGCCGCCGACATCGACGCCGATCGTGATGCCCATTCAGGTACGTTATGTCCCCGAGCAAGCGCTTGTCTACGTAGCGGTCTATTGACTTACGGCACCTGATTGGGACGCTGGTCCTAGTCGTGCGTTTGGAGCGGAGAGATGGCGCGCTTCAGAGCCCTTGCCGGTGGCATCGCGGTGGCGGTGGTCCTCATCGCACTGCCGGCGTCGGCGCACGAACATCCGAGCGGGATCACCGACCTGGTGAGCCCCGCCGTCGTACGTCTAGAGGCCGTCTCCCATGTGGAGATCACCCTGCTCGACCACGTCGGCGAGCTCAAACACGTGGAGCGGTCCTACGACATCCCGTTCGCCGCCGGGACGGGCACGGTCATCAGCCCCGACGGCACGATCGTCGCCCTGCGCCGGCTGGCCGTGAACCCCGACGACGTCGAGGTCTACGCGGCCAACAAGATCTTCGCGGAACACCACAAGGTCAAGATCCCCGCCGACTACAAGAAGCACCGCCTCGACGACGACATACTCGACCGCCACCTCCAGCAGTGCTACACGCCCGAGAGCGACACCGCCACCTGCATCATCGACGTCACCACCGAGATCACCGCCTTCCCCAACGTCTCACCGGCCAGCCCCGACGGCTTCAAGGTCACGTGCATCAAGGCAGGGCCGAAGCCCGACTCCCCAGCCGTCCTGGTGCCGGAGACCCCGTCCGCCGGCGGCGTCGGCATGCCGACCGCGCCGCTCGCCGACAAGGTGCCCGATCAGCCGGGCTCGCCCACCAACGTGGCGGGCTTCCTCGGACGTCCTGGGCCCAAGGTCACGCACACCGTCGAGATCGCCCACCTCGGCAAGGGCGGCGCGGCGGGCGACGGCGGCCGGCCGTTCGCCGATCCCGACAACAAGGTGGACGAGCCGGTCAAGCTCGGCGGCCTGGCCGACAAGGGCATGGTCGGCGCCCCCGTGATCGGCGACAAGGACGGCCACGTCATCGGCCTGCTGGTCGGCGGCGGCAAGGAGGGCCGGATGATCGGCATCAGGGAGGTCACCGGCATCCTGGCCGAGGCCAAGGTCGTGCCGCGCAGAGGCGCGATCGACACGGCCTTCGAGGCCGCGCTCACCCGCTACCACACGCAGTACTACACCGAGGCCGCGCCCGGCTTCCAGCGCGTGCTCGAGCTCTACCCGGGCAACGTGGTGGCCGCCGAGCTGCTGAAGACCTCGCTGGCCAAGCGGGGCGGCCCCGAGGACCAGGGCACCAGGCGGACGGCGCGGCAGATGGAGCCCTCGTCCCCGCTGTGGCCGCTGATCCTGGCCGCCGCGATACTTTTCGCCGCCGCCGGCGGCGGGGCGTATCTGCTGTGGCGCCGCCGCACTCCTGAAATACCGACAGAACCGCCACAGCCCCTGGCGGCCGGCCCACCACTCGACCAAGGCTCCGACCAGACCGTGGTCGTGCGGCGGTCCCAGCCGTTCCACGTGGTCCCGCAGCAGCAGCAGGTGATGACCGCGCCCGACCCGGCGATCAAGTACTGCACCTCGTGCGGCATGAGACTCGGCCCGGCGCACCGCTTCTGCGGCTACTGCGGCCACCCCATCGAGACGTGATGCCATTGAACGAAAGATCGCTCATCGGCCAGGAGGTGGCCGGGTACTACATCGAGGACATCGTCGGCAAGGGCGGCATGGCCGTCGTCTACCTGGCGCTCGACCCCAGGCTGAGCCGCCGCGTGGCCCTCAAGATCCTCAACCCGGTGCTCAGCGTCGACGACAGGTTCAGGCAGCGCTTCATCCTGGAGTCCAGGACGGTCGCCAGCATCGAGCACCCCAACATCATCCCGATCTACGAGGCCAACGCCGACGCCGACGGCGTGCTCTACATCGCCATGCGCTACGTCGACGGCCTCGACCTGCGCCGCCTCATCCACGACCGCGGCCCGCTGCCGCTCGGCCCGGCCAACCAGATCTTCGCCCAGACGGCCGCCGCGCTCGACGCCGCGCACGCCCACGACCTCATCCACCGCGACATCAAACCGGCCAACATCCTGCTGGCCGGCGACCACGTCTACCTGACCGACTTCGGCATCACCAAGCACCGCTCGTCCATCTCGGGGCTGACGCAGACCGACCAGTTCATCGGCACGCCCCGCTACATGTCGCCCGAGCAGATCAACAAGGAGCACATCGACGGCCGCTGCGACCAGTACGCGCTGGCCTGCGTGGTCTACGAGGCGCTGTCGGGGCGGCTGCCGTTCCAGCGCGAGAACGACATCGCGCTGCTCTGGGCCCACCTGGCCGAGCAGCCGGTGCCGCTGTCGCAGATCAGGCCAGAGCTGCCGCCCCAGGTGGACGCCGTCATGAGCAGGGCCCTGGCCAAGTCGCCCGAGCAGCGCTACGCCACGTGCTCGGAGTTCGTGGCCGCGCTGCGCGACGCGATCAGCGGGCCGGCGTACGACCCGTACGGCGGGCCGGGCTCGGGGCCGCACCTCATCCCGAGGCCCAGCCCCAGCCCGCACTCGGGCCCCCACTCCGTGCCGTCGTTCGCGGCCCCCGCCCCTCGCGCCACCGCGACGGCGGGACCGGCCACGGGGCCCGGCGCCGCTCCTCCCACGAAGCCCGCCGCCGCCAGGAAGCGGCCCGGCCGGCTGCCCGTCGTGGTGGCCACGCTGGTCGCCGCCGTGGCCGCGCTCGCGCTGGTCGCCGTCGTCATCATGAACAACCGCGGCGAGACCTGGACCCGCTACAAGACCAGCGCCGCCGCCCCGCTCACCTTCGACTACCCGGGCGACTGGACCGTCCGCACCCACCAGGACCTCTTCGCCGTCGCCTCGCCGCACGCGCAGGAGCTGGAGCAGCTGTTCGTGGCCGGTCCTGGGGCCGACTGGTCGCGCATCGCGGAGATCTTCGTCGACGACCCGGAGAGCCTGTCCGGCGTGTACGTCCAGGTCTCCGACACCCTCGACGCCAGCGGCACGTCCGAGCTGATGAAACCCAAGATGGAGGCCCTGCTGCCGGGCCAGGTCGACCTCGGCAAGCCGGTGCTCGACCAGGCCGGCAACAGCCCGGCCACCCGCTTCGACGGCTCGCTGCACGACCCCGGCACCGGCACCAGGCTGGGCTTCGTCAGCTACGTGATCGACCGCGAGCCCAAGACCATGCTCGTCATGTACTTCTGTCCCCGCACCACCTGCGACGACGCCGTGCAGGCCCGCATCAGGCAGAGCGTCCACGTGCCCTGATCTTGGAACCCGCTTGCGACCGGCTTGGCACGCCCGTCCGGCGGGTGTTCAGGGGGACGCCCGGCGTCTACCCTCCGCCTGTGGGCATTCGCATCGTGATCGCCGACGACCAGGCGATGGTCAGGGCCGGGCTGCGCATGGTCGTCGAGAGCGACCCCGGAATGGAGGTCGTCGGTGAGGCCGCCGACGGGCGGGAGGCCGTCGCCGTCGCGCGGCGCACCCGGCCGGACATCGTCCTCATGGACATCTCCATGCCGCGCCAGGACGGGCTGTCGGCGGCCAGGGAGCTCCTCGGCGCGCCGTCGCCGCCGAAGATCATCACGCTCACCACGTTCGACACCGACGAGAACCTCTACGCCGCGCTGCGCGCCGGCACCAGCGGGTTCCTGCTCAAGGTGTCGCCGCCCGAGCAGCTCATCGAGGCCATCAAGGTCGTGCACGCCGGTGACGCGCTGCTCGACCCGGCCGTGACCAGCCGGGTGATCGCCACGTTCGCCGGGCGGGCCGAGCCGGTGCACTCGCCCGCGCTGGACGAGCTGACGCCGCGCGAGCTGGAGGTGCTGCGGCTGATGGCGCGCGGGCTGACCAACGCGGAGATCGCCGGGAAGCTGTACGTCGGCGAGGCCACGGTCAAGACGCACGTGGCGCGGGTGCTGATGAAGCTGTCGCTGCGGGACCGGGCGCAGGCGGTCGTGTTCGCGTACGAGACGGGCGTCGTACGGCCGGGAGCCGCGTAAGTGTCTCGCCATTCGGGAGGGATTGGCGGAGCATACGAGAGGTGTGTGTATATTTTTCGGCATAAGGCGGTAGATACAGGAGATATTTCATGGAGTCGTTCCCCAGGGTGCTGTTCGACGAGGCGCACAGTGAGTCGTGGACCATCCGCCGTGAGCTCGCGGAGGCCGTCAATCCCGCCCATCCCGACGACACGAGCTACGCCCGCGCGGCCGGGCTGCTGCGGCACCTGGGGCACACCGTCGCCGCCCACACCGGTGGCCCGCTCGACGCGGAGACGCTGGCCGCCCAGGACGTCCTGGTGATCGCGCACCCGTCGGATCCGCGCTGGGAGCGCACGACCGGCCACGGGAGCCCGGTCTTCGCCTCCGCCGAGCTGGACGCGATCGAGGCGTACGTCGGCGACGGCGGCGGCCTGGTGGTGCTGGCCGAGGAGGAGCAGGACAAGTACGGCAACAACCTCGCCGGCCTGCTGGCCCGCTTCGGCGTGCGCGTGGAGCACACCACCGTGCGCGACCCCGGTCACGCCTACCGCGGCGTGGCGACCTGGGTGCTGGCGGAACGTTCCACGGATTCGGGGCTGCTGGCCGGCGTGCGTACGGCCTGCTTCTACCGTTCGGGTGTGCTGAGCGCGGAGGACGCCGAGGTCCTGTTCAGCAGCTCGCCGTCGGCCGCGCCGGCGAACGCGCCGCTGGCCGTCGCGCTGCGGCACGGCAAAGGCCGGGTCGTCGTGTTCGCCGACTCCGACCTGTTCGGCGACGACTCGATCGAGGACCACGACCACCGCAGGCTCTGGGGCAACGTGATCACCTGGGCCGCCCGCGTCCCCGGCGACGAGGCCGGCCGCGCCGAGCGCGACGAGGTCAAGGCCGCGAAGTTCGCCCGGCTCAAGGAGGCCGTGGAGGAGCTGCGCCCGCTGCAGGTCAAGGACGGCTCGGTGCCCGATGAGCACAAGGAGCGGGCCGGCGAGCTGGTCGCGGCCGTCGCCGAGCGGGTGGCCGGCCTCGCCCCGCACTTCCCGCACGACGCCGCCTACCTCCAGGCCGTACGCGACGACCTCGCCAAGTGGGCCGCCCAGGGCCTCGGCGTGCCCGACTTCCTCGACTCGCTCGACCTGTTCCACCCCGACACCCAGCGCGAGGACGGGCTGGAACACCTCGTCGTCTTCCCCATGTACACCCAGAACGGCAACCCCAACAGGAACCTGGAGGCCGTCTGGATCCGGACCATCTGGCCGGGCTGGCTCGCCGAGCTGGAGGCGGGCGGCTACGACAACCCGATGTTCGTGCCGATCGCGTTCGAGGACTTCACCTCCGGCTACGACACCCACTCGGCCGTGCTGTTCCCCGAGACGGTCGCCGTGCGCACCACCCCGGCCCGCTTCACCTGGGGCGGCATCTTCGCCGACCGCGAGGCCGCGCGCTTCCGCCGGGTCGCCAAGGCCGCGACCGAGACGCTCAGGCTCGACCTGCCGCCGGACGCCGAGCGGCTGCTCGA
This sequence comes from Nonomuraea sp. NPDC049504, assembly GCF_040676845.1. Taxonomy (NCBI): domain Bacteria; kingdom Bacillati; phylum Actinomycetota; class Actinomycetes; order Streptosporangiales; family Streptosporangiaceae; genus Nonomuraea; species Nonomuraea sp. NPDC049504. The sequence goes on along the minus strand of NZ_JBFAPT010000013.1, from coordinate 253,440 downwards.
CTCGCAGCGGCTGGCCCAGGACACGTACGTGCTGTGGGACCTCGTCCACGACCGCACCCACAGCCACGGTGACCTGCCGTTCGACCCGTTCATGATCAAGCAGCGGATGCCGTACTGGCTGTACTCGCTGGAGGAGCTGCGCTGCGACCTGACCGCGTTCGGCGAGGCCGTGCAGCTGGAGCGGCGCGGGGTGCCGTACGCCCGGTACGTCCAGCTCGCGATCCTGTTCGACCGGCTGTTCCGCTTCCCGATCACGGGGGAGCGGGTGCGCAACTACGACGGGCTGGGCGGCCAGCTGCTCTTCGCCTACCTGCACCGCAACGACATCGTGCGCTGGACCGACAACCGGCTCTCGATCGACTGGGAGCGGGTCGCCATCGGCGTCGCCGACCTGCGCGGCGAGGTGGAGAAGCTCTACCGCGACAGCATCGACCGGTCCAAGCTGGCGCACTGGCTGGCGGCGTACGAGCTGGTCACCGCGTACGTGGCCCCGCACCCCGCCTCCACCTGGGCCAAGGGGATCGCGGCGCTGCCCGAGGAGCAGAAGGCCAAGGTGGACGCGGTGCTGCCGGACGAGTTCCCCCTGAGCATGTTCTACGAGGCCCTGCGCCGTAAGCTGACGGACGTGGTCGAATCGACTAGGGGGCTCCGCGCATGATCATCTTGGTGACCGGGGCCGGTGGCCCCACCGGCGCGGCGGTGTCGGCTCATTTCCGCAACGGCGGGCACACCGTCATCGAGGTCGGCAGGAAGGACTGCGACCTGCTCGACCGCGCCGCCGTCAACGAGCTGGCCGCTCGCGTCGAGCGTGAGCACGGCCACGTCGACGGCGTCGTCCACCTGGTGGGCGGCTGGCGCGGCGCGCCCTCGTTCACCGAGACCAGTCTCGACGACTGGAACGATCTGCACGATCTGCTCGTCCGCACGCTCCAGCACGTCTCGCTGGCGTTCGAGCCGCTGCTGCGGCGCAGCGCCAACGGCCGGTTCGTGATCGTCTCCGCCCGGGCCGCGCAGGCGCCCGAGGCCGGCGGCGCCGCGTACGCCGCCGCCAAGGCCGCGGCCGAGGCGTGGACGCTCTCCCTGGCCGACGCGCTGCGCGGCACCGGCAGCGCGGCGGTCATCCTCGTGGTGAAGGCCCTGGCCAACGCCGCCATGCGAGCGGCGAAGCCGGAGGCGAGGTTCGCGGGGTTCACCGACGTCGACGACCTGGCAGCGGCCATCGGCGGCCTTTACGACCGCCCGGCAGAAGAGATCAACGGCACGCGATTGGACCTCACCTCTTGATTCCCCGGCACGACCCCCGGCTCAAGGCGTTCGGCAGCGACAACTACGCCGGGGTGCACCCCGACATCCTCCAGGCCATCGCCGCGGCCAACGGCGGCCACCAGGTCGCCTACGGCGACGACGTCTACACCGAGGCGATGCGGCAGGTCTTCCAGCGGCACTTCGGCGAGACGGCGCAGGCGTGGCCGGTGTTCAACGGCACCGCCGCCAACGTCGTCTCCCTGCGGGCCATGACCGCGCCCTGGGAGGCGGTCATCTGCGCCGAGTCCGCCCACATCAACACCGACGAGGGCGGCGCCCCCGAGGTGGCGGGCGGCATCAAGCTGCTGACGGTGCCCACGCCCGACGGCAAGCTCACGCCCGAGCTGATCGACCGGCAGGCGTGGGGGTTCGGCGACGTGCACCGCGCCCAGCCGAAGGTGGTCTCGGTGTCCAACGTCACCGAGCTGGGCACCGTCTACACGCCCGACGAGCTGGCCGAGGTCTGCGCGCACGCCCACGGGCTCGGGCTGACCGTGCACCTCGACGGCTCGCGCCTCACCAACGCCGCGGCGGCGCTGGACGTGCCGCTGCGGGCGCTGAGCACCGACGCGGGCGTCGACGTGCTCTCCTTCGGCGGCACCAAGATCGGCCTGCTGTACGGCGAGGCGGTCGTCGTGCTCGACCCTGACGCGGCCACCGGCGTCGACTACCTGCGCAAGACGTACATGCAGCTGTCGTCGAAGATGCGGTTCGTGTCCGTGCAGTTCGAGGCGCTGCTCTCCGGCGACCTCTGGCTGCGCAACGCCCGCCACGCCAACGCCATGGCCAGGCGGCTCGCCGCGGCCGTCGAAGGCGTCCCCGGGGTGCGGCTGAGCAGGGCCGTCGAGGCGAACGCGGTCTTCGCCGTGCTGCCCGCCGACGTCGCCGACCGGCTGAGGAAGCGCTTCCGCTTCTACACCTGGGACGAGTCCACGGGCGAGGTGCGCTGGATGTGCGCGTTCGACACCACGGAGGAGGACGTGGACGCCTTCGCCGCGGCCCTCGCCGAGGAAGCCGCCGCCTCGCCCTCCTGAGGCGTCACCGCCCGGTGCGCCGCCCGCCCCGCCGCTGTCGTCCTGGCCGGGACGGGACGGTCAGGGCCGCAGGGCCAGGCGGGCGGCTTGCCAGCCGCCCATGCCGTGCACCCCAGGCCCCGGCGGCGTGGCCGACGAGCACAGGAACACCCCCGGCAGCGGGGTGCGCCACGGCGCCGGGGACCAGACCGGGCGGCGGACGAACTGGCCGAGGCTCGCGAGCCCGCCCGAGATGTCGCCGCCCACGAGATTGGCGTCGGCCGCCTCCAGCGCGGCCGGGCCCATCGCGTGGCGGGCCAGCACCCGGTCGCGGAAGCCCGGCGCGTAGCGCTCGATCTGCGTCTCGATGGCGTCGGTCATGTCCCTGGCAGAGCCGTTGGGGACGTGGCAGTAGGCCCACAACGTGTGGCCGCCGCGCGCCGGGTCGGCCGTGTGCGGCTGGACGAGCAGCACGTACGGGCGGGGCGAGTGCCGCCCGGCGGCCGTCTCCGCCTCGCTCAGCGCGATCTCCTCCAGCGTGCCGCCCAGGTGCACGGTGCCCGCGCCCGCGACGGCCGGATCGCGCCACGGCACCGGGCCGTCGAGTGCCCAGTCCATCTTGAACACGCCCGGCCCGTGGCGATAGCGGGCCAGCCGCCGCCGGTAGCCGCCGGGCAGGTCATCGGTCATGGCGAGGAACTGCCGGGGCGTCACGTCGAGGACGACGACGGGCGCGTCGAGCTCGGCCAGCCGGCGTACGCGATGACCGCTCACCGCCTCGCCTCCGAGCGCCCGCAGCTCGGCCACCAGCGCGTCGGCCAGCACCTGGGACCCGCCGCGCACCACCGGCCACCCCACGAGGTGCGCCAGCGAGGCCAGCATGAGCCCGTAGCCCGTGGTGAGCGGCGCACGCAGGTCGAGCAGCGAGTGCGCCGCCATGCCGGCCAGCAGCGCCCGCCCCTCGACCGTACGGAACGCCGTCCGCGCGAACGTGGTCGCCGGCAGCGCCGCGACGGCCCCGAAGGCGGCCGCCCGTACGAACGCGGACACCGGCAAGGACCCCCACGGACCCAGGGGTTTGAGAAGCAGCTCGGCGAGGGGGAGACCGCCGCGGGCCACCGCGCCCGCACTCGCCAGCCAGGCGGGCCCGTCGCGGCCGAGCCCCCGCGCCGTACACCGCACGTCGCGGTGCACCAGCACGGCGGGCCGGTCGTCGAGCGGGTGTGCGGCGGGCAGCGGCGGGTGCGCGAACTCCACCCCCTTGAGCCCCAGCTCACGGAAGGCCGGCGAGGCCAGCGCCATCGCCATCACGGTCGCCCCGACGTCGTGGACGCGCCCCGGCAGCGTCAGCTCGGCGGACCGCAGCCCGCCGCCGAACCGATCGGCCGCCTCCAGCAGCGTCACCCGCAGCCCGGCGCGGGCCAGCAGGACGGCGGCCACCAGCCCGTTGGGCCCCGACCCCACGACGACCGCGTCGGGACGCATCGCGCCTACTGCGGCTTCAGTATCGAAGGCAGAGGCTGGGCGCCCCGCTTGCCGAGCAGGTCGGTCATCAGCTTGATCTCCCCGGTCTGCCCGTCGATGATCTTTTGCGCCATGCCGACGACCTCGCTGCGCGTGGACAGCTGCCGCAGCCCCTCGGCCATCTGCACCCCGCCCTCATGGTGGCGGATCATGAGCTGCAGGAACAGCACCTCGGCCTGCTGCCCCTGAGCCTGCTTGAGCTGCGTCAGCTCCTGCGTGGAGGCCATGCCGGGCATCAGGCCGCCCTGCAGGCCGGGCACGGCGGCGGCGTTGTGGCCGTGGCCGCTCATCCAGGCCATCGGCCGCTGGTCGGTGGCCTGGCCCAGCCCCCACTGCTGCAACCAGCCGAGGAACATGCCCCGCTGGTTGGCCTGGGTGTTGATGATGTCGAAGGCCAGACTGGAGATCTCTTTGGCGGGCCCCTTGTCCCTGATGGTGAACGCCATGTCGACGGCCTGCGCGTGATGCGCGGCCATGTCGCGGGCGAACCCGGCCTCGGGCGAGGTGTCGCCCGGCGTGCCGGAACGGCCGAACAGCAGGAACGCGGCCGCGGCGAGCACCAGCACACCGCAGATGATCAGGACGGGTTTCCTCACGGGCTTTTCCATGGCCCGTCCAGCGTACCCACCTGCGCGCGGAGCTGTGATCGCATGCTTATGCGGGCCTTATTCTCCACATACGCCCGGAGGGCATAGGGTGACCCGGAGTTGGTACGCCGATGGAGGAACGATGACGAAGGAGAAGGCGCAGGCGCGGCGCGAGCATCTGCAGAAGATGCGGGCCGAGCAGCGGCGCAAGCAGCGCCGCGCGGCGCTGCTCATGTGGGGCACAGGCGGGCTCATCATCGTGGTGCTTGTCGGCGTGGTCGGCTTCTACCTCGTCAAACGCGCCCAGGAGACCTCGCTCGACGCGGTGAGCAGCGTCAAGTACGACGCCGGCCAGCACGTCTGGAACGCGGTCTCCTACAAGGAGACGCCGCCGGTGGGCGGCGAGCACAACAACTACTGGCAGCAGTGCGCCATCTACGACAAGCCCATCCACAGCGAGCACGCGGTGCACTCGCTGGAGCACGGCGCGGTCTGGATCACCTACCGCCCCGACCTCGCCAAGGCCCAGGTCGACAAGCTCAAGGAGGTCGCGGGCTCGACGGGCCAGCAGGACTACATGCTGATGAGCCCGTTCCCCAACCTGCCGGCGCCGATCGTGGTGTCCTCCTGGGGCCACCAGCTCAAGCTGACCGACCCGGCGGACCCGAAGCTCGAGGCGTTCATCAAGCGCTACCAGAACGGCCCCGACACGCCTGAGCCCGGCGCCACCTGCGGCGGCCCCGACGCGATCACCACGACCGCCGACCAGGCCCCGCTGCCGCCCGAGCCCACCGGCCAGCAGCAGACGCCGATGGAGACCCTGGCGCCGTCGCCCAGCGAGTCCCAGCAGTAAGAGGCGTCACCCGAGCACCTCGCCGAGGGCCGTCCACTCCAGCCCGTGCGCCTGCGCGACCGGGCGGCTGGTGAGACGGCCCTCGTGCGTGTTCAGGCCCAGCGCGAGCGCGGGGTCGGCGCGCATCGCCCGCTGCCAGCCCTGGTCGGCGATGGCCAGCGCGTACGGCAGCGTCACGTTCGTCAGCGCGAACGTCGAGGTGTGCGGCACCGCCCCCGGCATGTTGGCCACGCAGTAGAAGATCGAGTCGTGCACCCGGTACGTCGGCTCCTCGTGCGTGGTGGGCCGCGAGTCCTCGAAGCAGCCGCCCTGGTCGATGGAGACGTCGACCAGCACCGAGCCCGGCTTCATCCGGCTCACCAGGTCGTTGCTCACCAGCTTCGGCGCCTTCGCGCCCGGCACCAGCACCGCGCCGATGACCAGGTCGGCCTCCAGCACGGCCCGCTCGATCTCGAACGTGTTGGACGCCACGGTCTGGCAGTGGCCCTGGTAGATGAGGTCGGCCTGGCGCAGCTTGTCGATGTTCTTGTCGAGCAGCAGCACCTCGGCCTGCATGCCGAGGGCGACGGCGGCGGCGTTCATGCCGGACACCCCGGCGCCGATCACCACGACGTGCGCCGCGTGCACGCCCGGCACGCCGCCCATCAGCACGCCCCTGCCGCCTGACGAGCGCATCAGGTGGTAGGCGCCGACCTGCGCGGCCAGCCGTCCCGCCACCTCCGACATGGGCGCGAGCAGCGGCAGCGCGCCGCCCGGCGCCTGCACGGTCTCGTACGCGACGGCGGTGCACCCCGAATCGAGCAGCGCCCGCGTGCAGCCGCGCGAGGCCGCCAGATGCAGGTACGTGAACAGCACCTGCCCCTTGCGCAGCCGGTGGTACTCCTCGGGCTCCGGCTCCTTGACCTTCATCACCAGGTCGGCCTCGCCCCACAGCTCGTCGGGCTCGGGCACCAGGACGGCGCCCGCCGCGGCGTACTGCTCGTCGGGAACGGCGGACCCGGCACCCGCGTCGCGCTCCACGAACACCTGGTGCCCGTGGCGGACGAGCTCGTGCACCCCGGCCGGGGTCAGCGCCACTCGATACTCGCTGTTCTTGACCTCTCGCGGCACTCCGACCTTCATCGCGCAACTCTTTCGCCGAACGTGCGATCCTGCCCCCATTCTTGCTCCCTTCCCCCGGTTCGGCGTGGAACATCCGCTTGATTACCCCGGTGTGGCTTCCTCTCGATAGGCTCACCCGCAGCCCGACCCGTCAGAATGGGCCGTCAGGATGGGAACGTCATCGATGGACAAGCCGGAAGAGCCGCCGATCGCGGATCCGGGGGAGCCGAAGGCCAGCAGACTCACCACCATCGTGCTGATCGTGTCGCTCGTCCTCGTCGTGCTCGTCGCGGGCGTGCTCGGCACGGTCGCCGTCCTGATGACGCAAAACCCTGACACACCGCTGTTAGGCGGCAAGCCGCCGCAGCATCTCGCGGTGCCGATCCACTTCGCGCCCGTCACCGAGACCAAGCCCGCGCCCTGCCCGGGCGACCCGGCCGTGCTCGACAGCGCCAAGACCACGTGCTATCTCCTCGAAGACGGCATCACCGTGCAGTCGGTGCAGCGCATCGAGCCGCTGCGCGAGCGCGACGGCCAATACTCCGTCCGCATCGCGGTCGCGCCGGCGTTCAAGGAGCGGCTGATGGAGCTGATCGACGAGCTGGCGCTCGACCAGCGGTCGGTCGCGATCGTGCTGGCGCCCGAGCAGGCCGACCAGCCCAAGACGGTGCTGGCCGCGCCCATCGTCACCCAGCCGATGGAGGGCGACAGCGTCAGCATCGCGGGCTTCACCAAGGAGGACGCCGAGTCGCTGGTGGCCCGCATGCTCGGCGGCTCTCCGACCGGCGCCCCCACGGACCCGGCGTCCCCCGGCGCGACGGACCCCGGCACCCAGCAGCAGACGCCGCCTGGGACGCAGCAGACGCCTCCCGGCACCGGTCAGACCCAGCCAGGCACGAACCAGACGCAGCCAGGCACGAACCAGACGCAGCCAGGCACGAACCAGACGCAGCCAGGCACGAACCAGACGCAACCGGGTCAGACCCAGACCGGTACGGGCCAGACCCAGCCCGGCGCCCAGCAGACGGGCGTCTCGGGCCGGGTTCCCGACAAGCGCTTCCCGAGCTGCAAGGAGGCCGGGGCGGCCGGCTACGGCCCCTACCACAAGGGCCGCCACGAGGAGTACGCCTGGTACACCGACCTCGACGGCAACGGCGTGGCCTGCAACAGCGGCGACATCCGCTAGGCGAACAGCTCCTGCAGCCAGTCGATGGCGAAGTAGGCGAAGAAGACCAGCGAGACGATCCAGAGCAGCACCGGGATCTCGGAGAAGCGCCCCCTGACGGCCTTGATGAGCGTGTAGACGATCACCCCTGCCCCCACGCCGTTGGTGATCGAGTAGGTGAACGGCATCAGCGCGATGGTCAGGAACGCCGGCACGGCCAGCTCCAGGTCGTCCCAGGGCACGTTCCTGCTCTGCGTCATCATGAGCGCGCCGACCAGCACCAGCGCGGGCGCGGCGGCAGCGGCGGGCACCACGCCGGCGAGCGGCGTGAACAACAGCGTCAGCCCCATCAGCGCGCCGGTCACCACGCTGGCGAGCCCGGTACGCGCCCCCTCGCCGACACCGGCCGCCGACTCGACGAAGACGGTGTTGGCCGAGGAGCTGACCGTGCCGCCCACCACGCCGGCCACGCCGTCCACCGTGAGGATGCGGCCCAGCCTGGGCACCCGGCCCTTGTCGTCCACCATCCCGGCCTCGTCGCTGACGCCGATGATCGTGCCCATCGCGTCGAAGAACCCCGACAGCACCAGCGTGAACAGCACGACCGTGGCCGTCAGCGCCCCGGCGGTGGCGAACCCGCCGAACAGGTCGAACCGCCCGACCAGCCCGAAGTCGGGCGCGGCGATCAGGGACTCGGGCAGGTGCGGGGTGACCACGCCCCACGCGCCCGGCTCGACCGTGGCCGTCTCGTTGACGATGATGGCGAGCAGTGCGGTGATCGCGATGCTGATGAGGATGGCGGCGGGGACCCTGCGCACGTACAGCAGGATCATCAGCAGCAGGCCGAAGCTGAACACCGCGACGGGCCAGCCCGTGAGGTGGCCCGTCGCGCCGAGCTGCACGGGCGTGCCGGAGCCCGGCGCGACGAAACCGGCGTCCACGAGCCCGATGAGCGCGATGAACAGCCCGATCCCCACGCTGATCGCGTGCTTGAGCGCCAGCGGGATCGCGTTCATGATCAGCGTACGCAGTCCCGACACGGCCAGCACGATGATGACGACGCCTTCGAGCACCACCAGGCCCATGGCCTCGGGCCAGGTCATGCGCGGGGCGGCCTGGTAGGCGACCACGGCGTTGAGCCCCAGCCCGGCCGCCAGCCCGAACGGCGCGTTGCCGACGAACGCCATCAGCAGCGTCGAGATCGCGGCGGCCAGGGCCGTGGAGGTGGTCAGCTCCACGATCGACAGGCGGGCACCGGTGACGTCCCTCGCGCCGGCCAGGATGATCGGGTTGAGCAGGATGATGTAGGCCATCGCCATGAACGTGGTCAGACCACCACGCACCTCGCGGCCGACGGTGCTCCCCCGCCCGGTCAGCTCGAAGAACCTGTCGAGCACCGGCACCACTCCCTCGTGATCGACGGGGGAGTGCCCGGTTGCTACCCAAGGGCGGGTGAGATCACGCCTTCTCGTGGCGGCCGTGACCGACCAGCGCGATGAACTCCTCCAGCTTGATGGAGCCGTCGCCGTCGCTGTCGGCGGAGGAGATGAACGCCTCGATCTCGCTCTCGGAGGCGCCCTGCCCGCCCAGCGCCTCGTTGGCCTTCCTGATCTCCTCGGCGGTCAGCAGGCCGTCGCCGTCGGTGTCGAAGCGCCGGAACTCCGCCTCGGCCGCCTCGCGCGCGCTTGCCATGAAATGCCCCCTCGTCGTGCCGTCATTCGGACAAGGCGATATCTTCCGGCCTGATGGGAACGCGAGTCAACCGAAGCCCCGTGGCCGCTCTGACGGCGGCGGCGACGGCCGGGGTGGAGGAGAGCGTGGGCGGCTCGCCGGCGCCGCGCAACCCGTACGGGGCCGCCGGGTCGGCATTTTCCAGGATCTCCAGCTTCATGGGCGGCATGTCGAGGATCGTGGGGATGAGGTAGTCGGTGAACGACGGGTTCAGCACCCGCCCGTCGCGCACCTGGATCTCCTCCATCAGCGCCAGCCCCAGCCCCTGAGCCGTGCCGCCATGGATCTGGCCCTCCAGCGCCTGCGGGTTCAGGATGCGCCCCACGTCCTGCACCGCCGCCAGCTCGACCACCTTGGCCAGGCCCAGCTCGACGTCCACGTCCACGACCGCCCGGTGCACGCACAGCGCGAGCTGCGTGTGCGAGTCGCCCTGCCCGGTGACCGGGTCCAGCGGGTACGTCGGCCGGTGCCGGTACTCCCGCGTCTCCTCGATCGGCCCGAACCGCTCAAGCGCCTCCTTCGCCGGCAGCCCCTGGAACCGCTCGCGCACGGCCTGGCAGGCGGCCCTGACCGCGCCGCCCGTCACGTACGACTGCCGCGACGCCGACGACGAGCCCGCCGAGCCGACCGAGGTGTCGGCCGTGGCCACGGTGACGTTCGCGACCCCCAGCTCGGTCCGCGCGATCTGCGCCTGCACGGTCACCAGACCCTGCCCCACCTCGGCCGCCGCCGTGTGCACGGTGACGTGCGGCTCGCCGCCGACCAGCTCGGCCCGCACCCGCGCGGTCGAGTAGTCGTCGAAGCCCTCGGAGAAGCAGATGTTCTTGATCCCCACGCCGTAGCCGACGCCGCGCCGCACGGACTCGCCGTGCGTGGTCTGCGAGACGCCGCCGGGCAGTGACCGCAGGTCGGCGTCCGTGCGCTCCGGCGGCAGCGGCATCGACTCCAGCCGCTTCAGCATGTCCGCCAGCGGGGCCGGCGCGTCGATCACCTGCCCGGTCGCCAGCCGCGAGCCCTGGGAGACCGCGTTGCGCATCCTGATCTCGACCGGCGACAGCCCGCACGCCTGCGCGAGCAGGTCCATCTGCGACTCGTAGGCGTAGCACGCCTGCACCGCGCCGAAGCCGCGCATCGCGCCGCACGGCGGGTTGTTGGTGTAGACGCCGGTGGCGTCGACGTGCACGTTCGGCACCTCGTACGGCCCCACCCCCAGCGACGCCGCGTTGCCCACCACCGCGAGCGAGGACGAGCAGTACGCGCCGCCGTCCAGCAGGATGTCCGCCTTGACGTAGACCAGCCGGCCGTCGCGGGTGGCGCCGTGCTCGTAGCGCATCCGCGCCGGATGGCGGTGCACGTGGCCGAAGAACGACTCCTCGCGGCCGTAGGAGATCTTGACCGGGCGGTTCAGCCGCAGGGCCAGCATGCAGGCGTGGATCTGCATCGACAGGTCCTCGCGGGCCCCGAACGCGCCGCCGACCCCGGACAGCGTCAGCCGTACCTTCTCCGGCGGCAGGCCCAGGCAGGGCGCGAGCTGGTCGCGGTCCACGTGCAGCCACTGGGTGGCGATGAACAGGTCCACGCCGCCGTCCTCGGCCGGCACCGCGAGGCCCGCCTCGGGGCCCAGGAACGCCTGGTCCTGCATGCCGACCTCGTACTCGCCGCGGACCACGACCTCCGCCTCGAACGTGTCGCCGCGGCGTACCGGCTGGTGGCGGACGAACCGCTGCGACTCGCGCGGGTCGGTCACCGCCGGGCGGACCTCGTAGCCGACCTCGATCGCCGCCGCCGCCCTGCGCGCCGTCTCCGGATGGTCGGCCGCCACCAGCGCCACCGGCTCGCCCTGGTAGCGGACCTCGTCGACGGCCAGCACCGGCTGGTCCTTGTGGTCCAGCCCGAAGTACTTCTCACCCGGCACGTCCTCGTGCGTCAGCACCGCGCGCACGCCCGGCATCCGCAGCGCGGGGCCCACGTCGATCGAGCGGATCCACGCCGACGGGTGCGGGCTGCGCAGCGTCGCGCCCCACACCATGCCCTCCAGCCACAGGTCGGAGGCGTAGGCGAACTCGCCGGTCACCTTCAGCGTGGCGTCGGGCCGCCGCGCGCTCGCGCCGATCCCGTGCAGGATCTCGCCGGCCCTCTCGTCAGCCGTCTGCGTCATCCTCCGAGTAGAGCACCGGCCGCCCGGCCGCTCCTATGCGCACGACGTGAAATGTCGGTCAGCGGTTGTCCTGCCCGCCTTGTACATTCCTACAGGTGCGCCTCTCCGACCTGCTGGCCATCGAGGACCTGCGCCTGACCCTGCTCACCGGCGACCCCGCCCGTGAGTTCGCCGGCGTGTACGTCACCGACCTGCCCGAGCCGGGCCGCTACCTGGCCGGCGGCGAGCTGGTGCTGACCGGGCTGACCTGGTGGCGCGAGCCGGGCGACTCCGACCGGTTCGTGGCGGCGCTGGCCGAGTCGGGCGTCGCCGCGCTGGGCGCCGGGCAGGCGCTGCTCGGCCACGTGCCGGACGACCTGGTCGCCGCCTGCGAGCGGGCTGGGCTGCCGCTGCTGGAGGTGCCCGTCGAGGTGTCGTTCCGCACCCTGGCCGAGCTGGCGGCGGGCCGGCAGGCCGGCGACGCGCGCGACGCGCTCGGCCGCCACCGCAGGCTCGTCGCCGCGCTCGCCGAGGGCGCCGGGCTGGCCGAGCTGTTCGAGCTGACCGCCGCCGAGCTGGGCGTCACCGGCGCCGTCCTGTCCGCGTCGGGCGAGGTCGTGGTGGGCGCCGCCGACGATCCCGTGGGCCTGGCCAGGACGTACCTGACCGCGCCACGGCTGCCCGTCCTGGCCGGGAAGCACACGATCTTCGCCGTCGGACGCGGACACCGCGCCGCCGGCTGGGCGCTGGCCTGCGACGGCGACCTGATGGACCGGGCCGACGTCGGCTACGAGCTGGCCGCCTGCGTCGGGCTCGAACGCAGCCGCGTCGAGGAGGGCCGTCGCGTCGAGCGCCGCCTGGCCGAGCAGCTCATCGTCGCCGCGCTGGCCGGCGCCGACCCGGCCGAGCTCAACGCCAGGCTGCGGACCTGCGGGATCGGGGCGTCGGAGCCGTACGCGGTGGTCAACGCCGTCGCCGTCAGACCCGGCGCCACCCGCGGCCCCGACCCCGCCACCCTCGGCGGCCGGATCGTGGAGGAGCTGCTCGGCCGCGAGATCGTCGCCGCGGCCGGCGCCGACGGCGCGGTGGCCGTCGTGCCCCTGCGCGAGGGTAGCAACGGGAGCGGAGACGGGAGCGGAGACGGGAGCGGCACCGGGGGCGGCACAGGGGGCGGAACCGCCGAGCTGGCCGCCCGCCTGCGCGCCGGGGCCGAGGTGGTGGCCGCGCTGCCGGACACCCGCCTGTGCGTCGGCCTCAGCGGCGCCCTGACCGGCGCCGCCGCCGTCAAGGGCGGCGTCGAGGAGGCCGGGCACGCCCGCCGCCTGGCCGAGGACCGCGCCGGCGGCGTCGTCACCAGCGACGAGATCTACACGCACGCGCTGCTGCTCGCCACCGTGCCCTCCGACGTGCGCCGCTCCTTCTCCCGCCGGCTGCTGTCGCCGCTGCTCGACTACGACCGCAGGCACCAGTCCGACCTGGTACGCACGCTCGGCGTCTTCCTCGACCGGGCCGGCTCATGGAACTCCTGCGCCGAGCAGCTCCACGTGCACGTCAACACCGTGCGCTACCGCGTACGCAGGATCGAGGAGCTGACCGGCCGCGACCTGTCCACGATGGCCGACCGCGTGGACTTCTTCCTGGCGCTCAGAGACACCGCGCCGCCGCTGTGAGTCAGCCGCGGCGACGCGTCCGGGCCGGGCGCTGCCCTGACGCGGCCTCGTCGCGCTCGGCGATCGCCCGTTCGAGCCAGTACGAGCTGCCGGCCCGCTCGGCCACCGCCACCGCCTCCGCGCTGCGCCGCACGGCCTCGCCGAGCTGCCCCAGCAGGCGGTGCACCCGCGTCAGGTGCACCAGGCACGCCATCTCCGTCGTCCTCGACGTGCTCCTCGCCGGCTCCAGCGTCTCGCTGAGCACCGAGAACGCCGTGTCGAGCCGCCCCATGTCGATCAGCGCCCTGCCCTGCCACACCGCGAACTCCACCCGGCTGTGCGGGTCGCCCGCCCGCTCGGCCATCGCCGCGCCCTCCTCCAGCACGCCCGCGGCCTCGTCGAACCGCCCGAGCTCCAGGTAGGCCCGCCCGGCCACCAGCAGCGCGTAGCGCTCGCCGACGTCCGAGCCGATCTCGCAGGCGATCACGCGCTGCGCCAGCGCGTGGTCCAGCGCCTCCTCGAAGCGCTCCCACTTCAGCAGCGTGGAGGACAGGTTGCCGTGCGCCCGCTGCTCGTTGAAGCGGTCGCCGAGCCGCTTCGCGAGTGCCAGGTGCCGCTCGTTGTGCGTGACGGAGGCCGGGTCGCCCTTGAAGTAGAGGCCCGTCGCCAGGTGCGCGTGGCCGTGCATCGCGATGACCTGGTCCTGGAGACGCTCGCCGGTGGCGACCAGCCGCTCGCCCGTCGCGACGAGGTGACGTACCCGGTAGGACTTCTGCTGGTACCACCACAGCGCCGCGCCGATCGCCGCGCCCGCCCTGGCCACGCCGTCGTCGGGGTCCGCCATGGCCTGGACCGCGGCGGCCAGCAGCGTGGCCTCCTCCGTACGCAGCCAGTCGTCCGCCTCCGCCGCGTCCCGGAACGAACGCCCGGCCGCCTGGACCGGCGGATGCAGGCAGTGGACGCGGTGCGGGTCGCTGGTCCGCGCCGCGGTCCTGACCGACTCGGCGTAGAAGCCGAACGCCCGCAGCAGCGGCGCCGTCCGCTCGCCCGCGGGCAGCAGGTCGCTCGCGAACAGCCGGACCAGGTCGTGCGGGTGGTAGCGGCCCGGCTCCCCGGCCTCCAGCAGGTGGGCGTCGCACAGGCGCTCAAGCGCCCGCTCCACGTCGGTCTCCGAGCCCCCCGACAGCGCCGCGGCCGCCTCCAAGGTGATGTCGGGCACGTGCAGGAGGCCCAGCAGGGCCAGCAGCCGGGCCGCCGCCGCGTCGATCTCGCGGGCGCTGCCGCTGAGCGCCGTCCAGCTGGCCGCCAGGCTCGACCGTACGGCCAGCTCGCCCGCCTCCAGCTCCCGCAGCCTGCGCCGCTCGTCGGTGAGCCGCTCCGTCAGCGCCCCCACGCTCCAGTCGGGACGGTCGGCCAGCCGGGCCCCCGCGATGCGCAGCGCCAGCGGGAACCCGTCGCACAGCCGGACCAGCCTGCCGGTCTGTCCGAGGTCCGCGGCCACCCGGTCGGCGCCCGCCAGGTTGGCCAGCATGGCCGTGGCCTCCGCGTCCGACAGCGGGCTCAGGCGCACCTGCGCACGGTCGGCGCCGGTCACCAGGGACTCCCGGCTCGTGACCAGGACCGTGGTGCCGGGCGGCGCCGCCGTGAACGGCCTGACCTGGGCGAGCCCGGCGGCGTCGTCGAGGAGCACGAGCAGCCGGCGGCCGTGCAGCGCGCTGCGCAACAGGGCGGCGGCCTCGTCCTCGTCGGCGGGGACCGCGTTGTCGGGCGTGCCCAGGCCGCGCAGCAGCCGGCTCAGCACCTCGTACGCGGAGGGGCGGGGCACGTTCGGCGTGCCGCCGCGCAGGTTGACGTAGAGCTGGCCGTCGGGGAAGCGGTGGCGTACGGCGTGGGCGACCCGTACCGCCAGCGTCGACTTGCCGACCCCCGGCGCCCCGCAGATCACCACGAACGGATGCGGCGCCTCATCACCCCCCGGATCCAGCAACGACGTGAGCCGCACGATCTCCCGCGTCCGCCCCACGAACCCCGCCAGCGCCCGGGGAAGCTGCCGCGGCACGAACTCCTCGCGCGAAGGAGAGGACGCCCGCGCATCGGCCTCATGCGGGGGAGCGGCTCCGTGCTCGCCGGTCTCGCGTGGGGGAGAGGCCCCCTCCGCACCGCTCTGCCGGGCGGGCTCGTTCCGGGGAGAGGCGGGCTGCGCGCCGGGTGGCGCTTGCCGGGGGCGGGTGGGGTGCGGCTGGCGGCGGTCCTGGGGCGGGAAACCCTGCGCGGGCATTCGGCCGCCGTCCGGCGCGGAGGGCTCCTCGGGGGGCGTCAGGGCGAGCCGGTGGGCGCGGCGCAGGCCCTCGCCGGGGTCGGCGCCCAGTTCGTCGGCCAGGACGCGCCTGGCCTCCTCGAAGACCTGCAGCGCCTGCGCCTGGCGGCCGGACGCGTGCAGGGCCAGCATGAGCAGTTCGCGGGGGCGTTCGCGGAGAGGGTGGCGGCGGGTCAGGTCGTGCAACGCGGCCAGCGCGTCCTCGGGGCGGCCGAGCCCGGTCAGGACCTCGGCCCTGGCCTCGACGGCGAGCACGTGGAGCTCGTCGAGCCTGGCCCGCTCACCGTCCGCGAACAGCCCCGGAACGCCGCTGAGCGCCGGCCCGCGCCATAACACGAGCGCCTCGTCGAGGGTGCGTAACGCGGAGGGCAGGTCGCCGGACCTGCGGGCCTGGTCCGCCGCCTCCAGGCGGGCGGCGAAGAGGTGCACGTCGGTCCGCAGGGGATCGAGCCGTAAGAGGTAGCCGCCCGGCGCCTTGACGACCGTACGGGGCGGCTCACGCCGGCCGCGGCCCGGCTCGAAGGCGCGCCGCAGCCCGGCGACGTAGGTGTAGACGCTCTGCTGGGCGCTGGAGGGAGGATCGTCACCCCAAAGGCCCTCGATCAGCTGCGGCAGGGTCACCACCCGGCCGGATCGGGTGGCGAGCATCGCCGCGATCGCCTGCTGGAGCGGCGGGCCCAGATCGAGCGGCACGCCGTCGCGCACCCCCACCACCGGCCCCAGCAGACCTAAGACCAGGCCGGATGCCAGAAGAGCACGGTGATCGTCGGAGGGATGCACGGGGGGACGCACGGGGGAAGCCTCATCGCGATGCCGGGAGGGGGGAGGGCCCACGTGGCGTGTAGCTGGAATGTAGATGCGGCCGGTAGCTTGTCAACCGGCCGTCTCTGGTGTGTATTGATTCACGTGGGCCCCTGATCAGTGACTCAGGCGGTGACGCGCGGCCTGCGGGTGACGGGACCACACGAGTCCGACACCAGCGTTACGAGCGTGCCCGCACGACGACCGGGCCAGGCGTGTGCGGTGCCTGCCCGAAAATCGTGCGCTGCCCGAGCGTTCTACTTCGACGGCCCGCTTCGGCGCCGTCGTGACGTCAGCAGCAGCCGACGTCGGCGGTCGCGCTCGTGATGGAGCTCGTGAGGGAAGACGTAGAGGCACTCGCGGTCGTAACATTACCTGCAAGGGCTACCGCGGCGCCGATCGCGACGGCCAGGACTGACAGGGCAATGCGCTTACGCATGGGGGTTCTCCCTCGCCTATGTGGGTTGCTCGGACTTCATCTTCTCAGGGAGTGGCAGCTGTGACCACATCGGACCTAGTCGGACTCCGTATCAAGACGGTTAGGCGGCAACGCGGCCTTTCTCAGGCTCAGCTGGCACATCCCGAGTTGTCGGACAGTTACGTCTCGTTGATCGAGAGCGGCAAGCGTACTCCCACCCCTGCGGTCTTGGAGCTGCTGGCCACGAAACTGGACTGCTCGCTGTCCTACCTGATCAACGGGGTCACCGCCGAGCAGATGGAGGACATCGAGCTGGCCCTCGGCTACGCGCGGCTGGCACTCGAGAACGGCGAGGTCGCCGAGGCCCGCACGCGTTTCGCGGAACTCCTGGGAAACAGTAACTTGGCAGGTTTGACATCGCTTCGTCAAGAAGCCGAGTTCGGCCTGGCGCTGGCCACGGAGGCCGCGGGAGACCTCGACGAGGCGATCGCGATCATGCTGCGGCTGCGCGAGGAGGAGCTGCCCTCCGAGCGCGCCCTGGAGGTGGCCGTCGCGCTGTGCCGGGCCTACCGCGAGAGCGAGCAGCTGCACCTCGCCGTCGAGGTGGGCGAGCAGCTGCTGATCGGCAACGCCCGCGAGCCCTGGACCGACCAGCGGGTCGAGCTGGCCGCCACCCTGCTCATGGCCTACTACGAGCGCGGCGACATGCTGCGCGCCAGGCAGTTCGCCGCCGAGCTGCTCAACGCCGCCGACGCGCTCGGCACCCCACGCTCCATCGTGGCGGCCAACTGGAACGCCGCCATCGTCGCCCGCGCCACCGGGCACCACGACGAGGCGGTCGCGTTCATCGAGCGGGCCCTGGCCGTCCAGCTTGAGCACGGGCAGCCGCGCAACACCGCGCGCATGCGCCTGCAGGCCGCCCGCACCCGGCTGCGCACCGGCGCCCAGGACCCGGCGAGCGTCCGCAACCTGCTGCGCTCGGCGATCGAGGAGTTCGAGCAGACCTCGACCAGCACCATCGACCAGGCCACCCTCTACCTCGAGCTGGCCTGCGCCGAATACATGAGCAACGACCTCGACGACGCCGCCCGCCACGCCGTGGCCTGCCGCAACCTGCTGCCCCAATACGGTCACGTGGCAGGCGCCGAGGCCAACCTGCTGCTCGGCCGCATCTACGGCGCCGCCGGCAAGACGGAGGAGGGCCGCGACCACGCCGCCACCGTCGAGCGGTGGCTGCAGCCGCTGCCCGACACCCGCCGCTCGGCCTCCCACTGGTACGCCACGGCCGAGACGATGGAGCAGCTCGGCGACACCGACGGCGCGATCGACGCCTACCAGCGGGCGCTGGCCTGCGCCGGCCTCTGAGGCCGTTGCCGTCGCCTCCCGTCCCCATCCCCGGCCTGTCCCTAAGGCCGGGGATGAGCCGGAAAGGGGCAGGGTGGGCGAATTGTAGACCCGGGTTCGAGGAGCGGGGTCCGGACCGGGCGGGGGCGTCGGTAGCCTGGGGGTTGCCATGAACAGATCCCCGCTCGCGGCCCTCACCGCGATTCTCGCCGCCGCCCTGTTCGTGTTCGGCACCGCCGCCCCCGCGCTGGCGCACGACACGCTCAAGAGCAGCAGCCCGGCCAAGAACGCCGAGGTGGAGTCCCTCGACGAGATCAGGCTCGAATTCAGCGCCAAGGTGCGGCTGCCGTTCGTCATCGTCCGCGGCGACGGCGACGCCCAGCATCAGAGCGGCAAGCCCGAGGCCGACGGCGCCGTGGTGACGCAGGCGGTCAAGGGGCCGCTGCCCGACGGGAAATACACGATCGCCTATCGCGTCGTGTCGTCGGACGGGCACCCGATCGAGGGGGAGATCCCGTTCCGGGTGAAGGGCGCGGAAAAGGCCGCTCCCAGCGCCGAGCCGTCCGATACCGCGTCCGATACCGCGTCCGACGCCGCGACGGCGGGCGCCGGTGAGACGCCCGCGCCCGCCGAGACCGCGGCCTCGCCACCGCCTGAGCAGTCATCCGAGCAGCCGGCGGCGGCGCCCAGCGGCGACGCCACGATCGAGGCCGACACGGCCGCGGCCGAGCAGGACGTCACGTTCCCCGTCTGGCTGATCATCGTCGTCGGCGCGCTCGTCGGCATCGGCATCGGCTTCCTGCTCAGCGCGCGGAGAAAGCAGCCATGACCCGATCGGTGCGCCTCGCGCTCGTGACCACGGTGGCCGCCGTCGCCGCCCTGGTCATCGGCATGATCGCGGGCGGCAGGGCGTTCCCCAGGATCATCCCAGGGTTGCCCGACTCCGGCGCGGTCGTCCGGTGGGGGCTGCCGATCTCGAAGCTGCTCATGGACGCCGCCGGCGTCGTCACCGTCGGCCTGCTGCTCATGGCCGCCTTGCTGCTGCCCAACGACAAGGGCGTGCTCGGCAAGAGCGCGGTCGACTACGTCAAGGCCAGCTCGTGGGCGGCGCTGACGTGGGCCGGGGCGGCGTTCCTCGCGATCCTGTTCGGCGCGGCCGAGACCATCGGCCGCACCCTGCCCCAGATCCTCGACCGCGTGATCCTCACCAGCTACGCCACCCAGACCACGCAGGGCGTCGCGCTGACGCTCGTGGTGCTGTTCGGGGTGGCCATCGCGCTGTTCTCGCGCGGCGCGATCACGGCGGGCGCGGCGGCGGGGCTGCTGGTGTTCGCGCTGGTGACGATGCTGCCCGCGCCGCTGACCGGCCACACCTCCTCCTCGCCCAACCACGACCTCGCCACCTCGTCGGTCGCGCTGCACCTGCTCTCGCTCGCCCTGTGGGTGGGCGGGCTCGGCGTGCTCGCGCTGCACGCGCTGCGCAAGCAGCCGCAGCTGGAGCTCGCGGCCGAGCGCTTCTCCCGGCTGGCGCTGTTCTGCTACGCGGGCGTGGGGCTGTCCGGCGTGTTCGCGCTGGTCGCCCGCCTCGGCGCGGTCTCCGACCTGTGGACCACCGAGTACGGCCTGCTCGCCCTGGCCAAAATCGTGGCCTTCGTGCTGCTCGGCTACGTCGGCTACTGGCACCGCCAGCGCACGCTGGCCGACCTCAAGGCGGGCAAGCCCCGGGCGTTCACCCGGCTGGCCGGTGGTGAGACCGTGCTCATGTTCGCCACCATCGGCGTGGCCGTGGCGCTGTCGCGGACGCCGCCGCCCGACTTCAGCATCCCGGTCGACCGGGCGTACGAGCTGCTCGGCTTCCCCATGCCGCCCGCCCTCACGCTGGGCAACGTGTTCACCCTGTGGTGGTTCGACCTGTTCTTCGCCGTGGTGGCCGCCGTGCTGGCCGGCCTCTACGCGCTCGGCGTGATCCGCCTGCGGCGGCGCGGCGACACCTGGTCGTGGGGGCGCACCGCCTCCTGGTACGTCGGCGTCGCCCTGCTGGTGTTCGCCACCCAGAGCGGGCTGGCCCGCTACGCCAAGGTCATGTTCGACATCCACATGATCGAGCACATGACGCTGTCGATGGTGGTGCCGATCTTCCTGGTCCTCGGCGGGCCCGTCACGCTGGCCCTGCGCGCGCTCAAGCCGGCCGCCAGGCGGGGCGACAGGGGGCCGCGCGAGTGGATCACCACGATCCTGCACAGCCGGTTCACCAAGGTCATCACGCATCCCGTGGTCGCCACGGCGATCTTCGTCGCGTCCACGTACGCCCTCTACTTCACGCCGCTGTTCGAGTCGGCCATGAACGAGCACCTCGGCCACATCTGGATGACCCTGCACTTCCTGCTCAGCGGCGCGCTGTTCTTCTGGGTGATCATCGGCGTCGACCCGGGCCCCAACCGGCTGCCGCACGTCGGGCGGCTGCTGATGCTGTTCGTCACCATGCCGTTCCACGCCTTCTTCGGCATCGCGCTGATGATGATGGGCACCGTGATCGCGTCCGGCTGGTACGAGCAGCTCGGCCGCACCTGGGGCGACACCCTGCTGCAGACCCAGCGCGACGGCGGCGCCATCGCGTGGGGCTTCGGCGAGATCCCGACGCTCATCGTGCTGCTGGCCATCGCCATGCAGTGGTACCAGGACGACGACCGGCAGGCCCGCCGCGCCGACCGCAGGGCCGACCGCACCGGCGCGGGCGATCCCGAGCTCGACTCCTACAACGCCTACCTCGCCCGCCTCAACCGCGCCGACAGGGCCGACAGGGCCGACAGGGTCGACAGTGCCGACAGGGCGGACAAGGGCGAATAGGGGCTCTGGCCTCGGGTGCGTAGCCGATCGGACATGGCCTTCTACCTTCCCACTACAAGCCCATCGACCGGCAGGTAGCCTTTCTCCCAGGGGAGACGGGTATAACCCCGTCAGGCAGCGTGCGTGGCCTTGAGGGGGGATGCGCACCGCGTCGACGGGAGCGCCGGAGTGGGGACCGGCGTGTGGCCCGGGGTGCCGAGAAAGGCGATGACCATTGTCGGAAGAGACACGGATGCGCGGGGGGCAGAGCCTGGCCGAGGCGCTGGAGAGCTGCCTCGCCGAGTGGTCGGAGCGCACCGGGATCGCGGTGGAGACCTGGGCGCTGCCGGCGACCGACGTGCCGTCAGGCGTCTCCAGCTGCGTCATGGCCGCCTTGCGTGAGGCGCTGTCCAACGTCGAGCGGCACAGCAGGGCCCGCACGGTGTCCATCGCCGTGACGGTGGGCAAGAGCGGGCTGCGCATGACCGTCAGCGACGACGGGCAGGGCTTCATCGCGTCGGGGCCCGGGGGCGGCATCGCCCGCATGCGCGCGGCGTTCGCCGAGGCCGGGGGGAGCCTGTCGGTCAACAGCGTGCTCGGCGAGGGCACCACGGTGTCCGGCGTGGTGCCGGCGTCGCGCCCCTGACCGCCTCGCCCGCACAGGGCGGCGTCCTCGCTGAGGCCGCCGGCCCGGACGAGGCGGCCGGTCCTGCGCGCCCCCGCCTGCGGGCCGGGACGAGGCGGCCGATCCTGTGGCGGCCCGCCCCCGTGACCGGGGCGGGTCAGGGCAGGGTGAGGATCTCGCTGCCGGTGTCGGTGACCACGATCGTGTGCTCGAACTGGGCGGTGCGCTTGCGGTCCTTCGTCACCGCCGTCCACTTGTCGGGCCAGATCTCGTATTCGATCGTGCCCAGCGTCAGCATCGGCTCGATGGTGAACGTCATGCCCGGCACCAGCTCCACCCGCAGCGACGGGTCGTCGTAGTGGGGCACCATGAGGCCGGAGTGGAAGGTGGCGCCGATGCCGTGTCCGGTGAAGTCGCGCACGACGCCGTAGCCGAAGCGCTTGGCGTACGCCTCGATGACGCGGCCCACGACGTTGAGCTGGCGGCCCGGCGCGACGGCCTTGATGGCCCGCATCATCGACTCGCGGGTGCGCTCGACCAGCAGCCGCGACTCCTCGTCGACCTCTCCGGCCAGGAACGTCGCGTCGGTGTCGCCGTGGACGCCGCCGATGTAGGCGGTGATGTCGACGTTGACGATGTCGCCGTCCCGCAGCACGGTGTCGTCGGGGATGCCGTGGCAGATGACCTCGTTGATCGAGGTGCACAGCGACTTCGGATAGCCCTTGTAGCCCAGCGTGCTGGGGTAGGCGCCGTGGTCGAGGAGGAACTCGTGGCCGATCCTGTCGAGCTCGTCGGTGGTGACGCCCGGCCGGACGTGTCTGCCGACCTCCTCGAGAGCCTGGGCGGCGATCCTGCCCGCCACGCGCATCCGCTCGATGATCTCGGGGGTCTTCACGTCGGACTCGCCGGTCTTGGGGCGCTTCTTGCCGACGTACTCCGGCCGCTCGATGTGGGCGGGAACCTTTCGCATGGGCGAAACTCGCCCTGGCTGGAGCAGTGTCGTCATGAAACACGAGTCTACGGGGCAGAATTGACCTCGTGAGCGAAGGCCAGTGGTGGTTCTGTCTCAAGCACATGCGGGTCGAGCCCGATCAGGGCTGCCCCAACAAGGATCGGATGGGCCCTTACGCGTCGGAGCAGGAGGCGGCAGGAGCGTTGCAGCGTGCCGCCGACCGCAACAAGGCGTGGGACGAGGCCGATCAGGACGACGACTGACGTCCTGCCGCCCTCGGCACCGCCCTGGCCAGCTTGACCAGGGCGGTGACCCCGATGGCCGCCCAGATCAGGTTGAGCGCCGCCGACGGCCAGGCGGCGCTGTACGCGCTGTTGATCATCAGCCCGACGGAGCCGCCGAGGTTGATCAGCTGGTACGCGACCCCGTCGCCCGACAGACGGGCGGACGAGACGAGGGCGTAGCCGGCCAGCAGCAGGGCCGCGCCGGCCCAGCCGACGGCGTCGAGCAGGAGATCCATGAGCGACATTCTGCGCACTACGGGCACTGAAGCACAATTAAAGAAACCTTCACTCCGGGCCTAAGCTGCCCTACATGGAGATCGACCCCCGGCGATTACGCGTCCTGCGTGAGGTGGCCAGGCGCGGCGGTGTCGCGCGGGCCGCCGAGGCGCTGCACCTCACCCCGTCCGCCGTCTCGCAGCAGCTGGCCCAGCTCGAACGCGAGGTCGGCCTGCCGCTCATCGACCGCTCCCAGCGCAGCGTCTCGCTGACCCCCGCGGGGCGGGTGCTGGCCGGGTACGCCGACCGGGTGGAGGAGGAGCTGACCGAGGCCAAGCGCGAGCTGACCCGCTTCACCGAACGCCTGGCCGGTCCCGTGCGCATCGCCGCGTTCCCCACGGTGATCACCCATGTGCTGGTGCCCGCGATGCGGGAGCTGGCCCGGCGCCATCCGCGCATCACGCCGGTCATCCGCGAAATCTACGGGCAACCGGCGCTGCAGGAGCTTCGGCTGGGGTCGGTGGACGTGCTCATCACCGAGCAGGACATGGGCCTGCCGCCGCTGTCGCTGCCGTCGCTCACCACCCGCCTGCTCTACGTCGACGAATACCGCGTCGTCGTGCCGCCCTCCTGGCCCGATCCGCCGTCCACGGTCGAGGACCTGATGCGCCGGCCGTGGGTGGCGGGCGACCCCGCGCAGGCGTGCGGGCAGGCGCTGGAGCGGCTGGCGGGGCTGCACGGGTCCGAGCCGCGCAAGGTGCACGTCATCACCGAGTTCGGGCCGACGCTCGCGCTGGTCGCGGCCGGGCACGGAGTGGCGATCGTGCCGGAGCTGGCGTTGCTCGACGTCCCCGAGGGCGAGGTACGCGTGAGCGACATCCGCGACATCGGCGCCCGCCGCCTGGACACCGTCACCCGCGTGAGCCGCACCCGCTCAGGCGAGCCCGACCCGGTCCAGGCCGTGGTCATCAAGGCCATCGAGGAGGCCACGGCCGCCCTCGCCCCGGCCCTGCGCGCCCGCCTCTCCGGCCACCCCGCCGCCGACCCCTCCACCCCGCCCCACGACCGCTGTGTCGGCGGTGGGGGGTCGTGAGGTGAGGGGAGCACGACCGCCGTGCCGGCGGTTGGGCGAGGTGAGGTGGGGGGAGCGCGACCGCCTCACGACGGTGAGGTGTTGTGAGGCGGCGGTCAGTCGGTGAGGCGGGGGCCGCTGACTTTGTCGAGGAGGCGGGCGAGGCGTTCGCGCAGCCCAGGGCGCTGGTCGGCCTCGCCGGCCGCCGCGCTCACCAGGTGCTGAGCCCCGTCGAACGTCACCAGCCCGTCGCGCGGCACCGCGATCGCGTCGTGGGCCAGCCCGGCCAGCTCGCGGTCGCCGCCCCCGATCGCCAGGATCGTCGCCCCCGTACGGCGCGCGTCGTCCACGCGTTCGAGCAGCGGCACCGGAGCCTGCTGCTCGGCCAGCACGAACAGCGTCTCCCCGCGCCCCGCCTGCTCCAGCCGGTCGAGCCCGACCCGCAGGTGCGGCGGCGCGTCGGGCGGCGGGGCCCAGCGCAGCAGCGTGGGCGTGAGCTGGGACAGCCCGGAGAACCTGGCCTCGTCGGCGAGGTGGGCGGTCAGGTGCCAGGGCTCGTCGTCGGGGGTGCCGACCAGCAGCAGCCCGCCGGGCGAGCGGGTGGCCCGCAGGGCCAGGCCCAGCTCGCGGGCGCGTTCGAGCCAGCCGGTCTCGGCCAGGAGTTCGCGCAGGAGGGCCACCGATCCTGAGTCCATGCCTCCATGGTGCCTGACGGACCGAACGCGGGGTGTCTGGTTCCCCTGTGACGTATTGACATGGAACGTGTTTCTCCGTCATTTCGGGCCTTGACATGGAGTTACCCTCGGGTAACGATCGGGCTCGCGGCGCCGCCCTCCCCCAAGCGCAGACCTCACGGAGAGGGGCGGCACATGACCTTACGTGTGCGCGTCAGCATGTTCCTGACCCTGTTATCGATCATGTCGTTCGTCGCGGCGCCCGCCCGCGCCGCGGCACCGGGAGACGTCGTCTCCGCCCAGCCCACCACGGTCTACCTGCTGCCGGGCAAGCTGCTCGAAGTCCCGGTCAACGCCTGGCACCTGCGCTACACCTCCACCTCCGCCATCGGCACGCCCAACACGGTCTCCGGCACCCTGCTCGTGCCGAAGGCGTCGTATCCGCTCGGCCGCCGCCCGATCATCGGGTACGCCGTCGGCACCCACGGACTCGGCGACCAGTGCGCGCCGTCCGTCAGCATGAGCCAGGGCCGCGAGGCCGAGCTGGCGCTGGTCAGCCTGTTCCTGCTGAAGGGGTACGCGGTCGCGATCACCGACTACGAGGGGCTCGGCACGCCGGGGCAGCACACGTACATGGCGGGCGTTTCGCAGGGGCACGCCGTGCTCGACTCGATCAGGGCCGCCACCCGGGTGCCCGCCGCGGGGCTGTCCGCCCAGGCGCCGGTCGGCATCATGGGCTACTCCCAGGGGGGCGCGTCCGCCGGGTGGGCGGCGCAGCTCCAGCCGTCGTACGCGCCCGAGCTGCGGCTGCGCGGCGTCGCCGCGGGCGGGGTGCCCGCCGACCTCGGCGCGGTGGCCCGCAACCTCGACGGCGGCCCGAACTTCGGGCTGGCCGCCGCGGCAGGGGTGGGGCTCGACGCCGCCTACCCCGAGCTGGACCTGGAGGCCGACCTCAACGACCGGGGCAGGGCGCTGCTCGCCGACGCGGCCGACGACTGCGTGAGCGACCTCAGCAAGCTCGCCGGGCTGCGCTTCGCCGACATCAGCCCGATCGACCTGATGAACCAGCCCAAGTGGCTCGCCCGCCTGGCCGAGAACCGGCTCGGCGGCACGCCGCCGCGGGTGCCGGTGTTCCTCTATCACGGGCGCGGCGACGAGATCATCCCGCTCGCGGTCGGGTCGGCGCTGCGCTCGGAGTACTGCCGGGCCGGCGTGAACGTGCGCTGGGCCTCGCTGCCCGCGCCGAACCACGTGACGGGCGCCATCGAAGGCGGCCCGCTGGCCATCGAGTGGCTGGCCCTGCGCATGCTGGGGCTGCCCGCGTTCGGCAACTGCTGATCCGATTCGTCCCGGCCCCCGCGCGGGGGCCGGGACACGGAGTGCCCGGCACGCCGACGGGAAGCGATCCTGACATGATCTGGTTATGGCAGACGTGAACAAGCTTTCCATTGGAATCCTCGGCGGCACCGGCGACCAGGGCAAGGGGCTCGCCCGCAGGTTCGCGCTGGCCGGGCACCCCGTGCTCATCGGCTCCCGCAACGCCCAGCGCGCCCAGGAGGCGGCCGAGTCCATCGGGGCCGGCGCGAGCGGGGGCGAGAACGCCGACGTGGCCACGAGGGCCGACATCGTGATCATCGCGGTGCCGTACGAGGGGCACAAGGCGCTGCTGGAGTCGTTGCGGAGCGAGCTGGCCGGGAAGATCGTCGTCGATTGCGTCAACCCGCTCGGCTTCGACAAGAAGGGCGCCTACGCGCTGCCGGTCGAGGAGGGCAGCGCCGCCGAGCAGGCCGCCGCCGTGCTGCCGGACAGCCGGGTGGTGGCCGCGTTCCACCACGTGTCCGCCGTGCTGCTGCTCGACCCGGCCGTCGAGAAGGTCGATCTCGACGTGCTGGTGCTGGGCGACGACCGCGAGGCCACGGACGCCGTACAGGCGCTGGCCGAGGCCATCCCCGGGGTGCGCGGCGTGTACGGCGGGCGGCTGCGCAACGCCTTCCAGATCGAGGCGTTCACCGCCAACCTCATCTCCATCAACCGCCGCTACAAGGCCCACGCCGGCATCCGCATCACCGACATCTGAGCCGACATCCGGGCCGACATCCGGGCCGACATCCGGGCCGACATCCGGGCCGGCGCCTCGCACGGAGCCTGGCACGGAGCCTGGCACGGAGCTTGGCGCGGCGGTCTACAGCCAGCCGGCGTCCTGGGCGATGCGGATGGCGTCGATCTTGTTGCGGGCGCCGGTCTTGGTGATGGCGCCCGTGAGGTAGTTGCGCACGGTGCCGGGCGACAGGTGCAGGCGGGCGGCGATGTCCTCGGCGGAGGCGCCCCTCGCGGCCTCCTTCAGCACGGTCGTCTCCCTGGGCGTCAGGGGGCTCTCGCCGTACTCCATGGCGGCCGAGACCAGCTCGGCGTCCAGGACGCGCAGCCCGGCGGCGGTACGCCGGATCGCGTCGGCGAGCCGGTCGCCGGGGGCGTCCTTGACCAGGAACGCCTCGATGCCGGCGGCCAGCGCCCTGCGCACGTTGCCCGGCTGCCCCATGGCGGTCAGCACCAGGATCCGGCAGGACGGCAGCCGCTCCCTGAGCGTCGCGGCGGCGGTGATGCCGTCGACCACCGGCAGGTCGATGTCCACGACCGCGACGTCGGGCCGCACCCGCAGCGCCTCGGGGACGATCTCGTCGCCCTTGGTGACCTCCGCGACCACCTCGATGTCGCTCTCCAGCCGCAGCAGCGCGGTGAGCGCGGCGCGGATCATGTGCATGTCCTCGGCGAGCAGCACCCTGATCACGCGCTCACCTCCATCGCGAGGACGAAGCCGCCGTCGGTGGGCGCGGCGGTGCAGGTGCCGCCGGCCTGCGCGGCCCGCTCGGCGAGCCCCGTCAGCCCACCCCCCGCACCCGTCAGCCCACCCCCCGCACCCGTAGCCCCACCGGCAGTCCCAGTTCCGGCACTAGCCCCAGCCCCAGGCTCGGTCGCCGGAACAAGCCCGCCACCGGCCGCGCCGGGTCCTGGGGGCTCGGCGCCGTCGTTGGCGATCTCCAGCCGGGCCGTCCCCTCGTGGACGGACGTGGTGATCGTGCAGGTCGTGGCCCGGCTGTGCCGCAGGACGTTCGTGACCCCTTCGCGCACCCCCCACGCCAGCGCCTGCTCCGACCTGCCCGGCAGCGCCGCGTGCGCCAGGTGGGCCTGCACGCTCACCCCCGACGACTCCAGCAGCGCCACCGCCCGGTCCACCTCGCCGGACAGCGACATCGCCCGGTAGCCCCGCGCCACCTGCCGCACGTCCTGGGCCGCCTCCCTGGCCACCTGCACCAGCTCGCCGACCTCGGTGCGGGCGGAGGCGGGGTCGCGCTCGATGAGGCGGCCGGCCAGGTCACCCTTGAGCGCGATGGCGGTGAGGCTGCGGCCGAGCCCGTCGTGCAGGTCGCGGGAGATCCGCAGCCGCTCCTTGAGCACGGCGGCGTCCGCCAGCTCGGCCCTGGCCTCCTGCAGCTCGGCGGTGACCCGGGTGAGCCGGACCAGCGCGTACGTCATGGCCCCCGTGGTCGGCACGGTCATGACGTAGAACGCGGTGAGGAAGGCGAACCCGGGGCCCGCCCAGAGCGCCCAGCCCTCGTACAGCATCATGAGGACGATCAGCGCGCTGCCCCACGGCAGCGGCAGGAACACCAGCAGCGCCCCGGCCAGCAGCGGCGCGGCCAGCGCCGACCCGCCGCCGGGCAGGATCAGGTCGGGCAGGTAGGTGAGGACGGCCTGGAACACCAGGGGCAGCGGATGGAGGGACGGGCGTTCGTCGCGCAGGCCCGCCCGCATGTTGACGAAGTGGGCGGCGAGCACGGCGACCATCGTGGCGGCGGCCGGGAGTCCGTACGCCACGCCGTTCTGGAAGTGGGTCAGCGTGATCACCGTGTAGGCGCAGGCGACGGCGGTGATGAGCCACCTCGCCAGCCGCTGGGCAGCGGAGGGGAGCACGCCACAGACCTTAGGACCTCCGCGGTTCCCAGCGAAACCAGAGGCGCAGCACGACGAGCCCGAGCACCGTCCACGCGGTGAGGTCGAGCAGCGGCACGAGCAGGTCGCCCGTCCTGACGGCCTGCACGACGGCGGTGGTGGGCAGCAGGTCGAGGGCCGCGTACAGCCACCCGGGCAGCGGGATCGGCCCCATCGCGCCGGCCGCGACCCCGCAGAGCAGGAAGACCGGCATGGTGAAGACGGCGGCCAGCTCGGCGCGCGGCACGAGCACCGTGTACGCCGCTCCGAGCAGCGCCAGCACGACGGACCCCGCGAGCGTCGCGACGGCGAAGGCCACCGGATGGGCGGGCAGCGGGACGCCGGCGGTGAACCGCACGGCCACCGTGCACAGCACGATCATCGCCATGGTCTGCGTGGCCGTGCTGGCGATCTGGCCCGCCAGGATCTGGCCGTCGGTGAGCGAGGTCGCCCGCAGCCGCTTGAGCACGAGCTGGTCGCGGCGGGCGGTCAGCGCCACGGTGACGCTCATGAACGCGGTGATCGCCAGCAGCAGCGCGATCGTGCCCTGGAAGGTCGTGGTGGCGTGTTCCGCCGAGGCGACGCGCGTCATCAGGGTGGGCAGGCCGACGGCCAGGCCGACCGGCGTGACCACCGAGGCGAACAGGGTGGCGCGGTCGCGCCAGAACAGGCGGGTGCCGAGGCGGTAGGTGGCGGCCAGGCTCATCGCGGGTCCTCCACGCTGTTCTGCACGGCGTTCTCCACGGCGTTCTGCACGGCGTTCTGCACGGCGTTCTCCACGGCGGTCGTCACGGCGGTCGTCACGGTGCTCTTCACGCCGGTCTTCATGGTGCTCTTCACGGCGCTCTCCATGAACAGGTCTTCGAGCGTGGCCTGGCGCACCTCCAGGCCCTCCAGGCGCAGGCCGCGCCCCGCGGCCCAGGTCAGCAGCGTCTGCGCGGCCAGGTCGGGGTCATCGGCGCGGCAGACCGCCCGCCCGTCCTCGACGGTCACGGGCAGCGGCAGGTCATCGGGCGCCACGTGGGCGGGCAGCAGGAACGTCACCCGCCCGCCGGCCGCCGCCAGCGTATCGGCCATGCCGCCGGCGGCGACGATGCGCCCGGCGTCCATGATGGCCAGCGCGGACGCCAGCCGCTGCGCCTCCTCCAGGTAGTGGGTGGTCAGCAGGATCGTGGTGCCCTGCCGGGCGAGGTCGCGGATGACGGCCCAGGTGGCGGCGCGCGCCTCCGGATCCATGCCGGTGGTGGGCTCGTCGAGGAACAGCAGGTCGGGGCGGCCCAGCAGGGCCAGCGCCAGGTCGAGCCTGCGTTTCTCGCCGCCGGAGAGCTGGCGGACGCGGGTGGCGGACCTGGCGGTCAGGCCCGCCAGCTCCAGCGCCTCGTCGCCGGGGCGGGGCGCGGCGGTGAAGTCGCGCCAGGTGTCGACGGTCTGGGCGACCGTCAGGTCAGGGAAGAACCCGGCCTCCTGGAGCATCACGCCGACCCGCCCGCGTACGGCCGCGCGGTCGGTGACGGGGTCGAGGCCGAGCACGCGTACGGTGCCCGCGTCGGGCCGCTGGAAGCCGGCCAGCACCTCGATCGTGGTGGTCTTGCCCGCGCCGTTCCTGCCCAGCAGCGCGAAGATCTCCCCCTCCGCCACCTCGAACGAGATGTCCTTCACCGCCTCGAAACCCTGGTGGCTCTTGCGGAGCCCGCGCACGTCGATCGCATTCATGCCGTCCACCTTCGCGGACGGCCTGCGCGGGCGGCAGTGAGGAATTCACGACTTCCTGGAGAGCTTCAGCAGCGCGTCGGTGACCCCGTCGGGATCGATGAGCTGATGGAGGTGGAGGCCGGGCAGCCGGGTCACCGGCCAGCCGCGCGCGGCCGCGCCCTCGGCGGCGGCGGAGTAGCCGGAGCTGTACCACAGGCACGAGCACCTGACCTCGTCCCACCCGGCGGGGACGGGGATGGGCTGGGTGTAGTAGTCGAGCGGCAGGCGGGGCTGCTCGCCGGCCACCCGGATGCGGACGGCCGGGTCGGGCAGCATGGCCACGACGTCCTCCTCGTCCCACCAGTCGGTCCAGCGGGGGAGCACGCCGTCGGGGCCGGCGAGGTCGCGCAGGAACGGCAGGAACTCCTCCTCGGCCGTCGTGATCAGCCCCTCGCCCGGCGGGACGTGCGCGTCGGCGAACACGCAGGCCACCACCCGGTCGCCGAGCCCCTCCTTGATGACGGGGAGGAAGAACCCGGCGTTGCTGTGGGCGACGAGCACGACGGGCCCGTCGGACGGGGTCGCGGCGCGCACGGCCTCGACCACGCGCGGCCAGTAGGGGGCGCCGCCCGCGCCGATGCCGGTCAGGTCGGGCACCACGGCCGCGTGCCCGCGCCGCTCCAGTGACTCGGCCACGGGCGCCCACGTCGAGGGGCCGACGGAGGGGCTGTGCACGAGTACGAACGTCGTCTGCATGCCCTCCACCCTTGCAGAGGCCCGGGACAGGGCGGGACGCCAGGACGGTGGAGTCGCAGCGTGGGCGGGGTGTTCACCGCTCGCGAAAAGCAGCGGGACCACATCTCCCACCCCGGGTCTGCCCATGGCAGGTCCGACAGGGGATCCTGCTGGTATGAACGATTTCCGCCCCGAGGCGCAGTCCCAGGCCGCATCTGCTGATAAGTCCGAAATGTCATCCGAAATGCGGCCAGAGACGAGGACCGTGCACGTGCCGCACGTCCCCGTCGAGGGCAGCCGTCCCATCGCCGTGCCCATCTACCAGACCTCTGGGTTCGTCTTCGACGACCCGGCCCTGATGGCCGAGTCGATGGGCCGCCCGGACAAGTCCTTCTTCTACGGGCGCTACAGCAACCCGACCGTGCGCTCGCTGGAGGAGGCGGTGTCCGGGCTGGAGGGCGGCGCGGGCGCCATCGCGACCGGCTCCGGCATGGGCGCGATCAACACCGTGCTGCTCGGCCTGCTCAAGCCCGGTGACCACATGGTGGCCCAGAACTCGCTGTACGGCGGTACCGCCGCCATGCTCAACGAGCTGGTCGCCAGGTTCGGGATGGAGGTCTCGTACGTGCCGGAGAACGACCCGGCCGCGCTGCGGGCCGCCGTACGGCCGCAGACCAAGCTCCTCTACATGGAGACCATCAGCAACCCGATGACGCTGGTCGCCGACCTGCCCGCGATGTGCGCGACGGCCCGCGAGCTGGGCATCCTGTCGGTGGTGGACAACACGTTCGCCTCGCCGCTGCTGTGCCGGCCGATCGAGCACGGGGCCGACATCGTGGTGCACTCCTCGACCAAATACCTGTCCGGGCACACCGACGTGGTGGGCGGCATCGCGGTCTTCGCCGACGAGGAACTGTACCAGCGGGTCTGGCGGTTCAACATCGAGCTGGGCGCCTCGCCCGACCCGTTCGCGGCCTGGCTCACCCTGCGCGGCATGCAGACGCTGGCGCTGCGCATGGAACGCCACTGCGCCAACGCCCGCATCCTGGCGACCCGGCTGGAGGAGCACCCGGCGGTCGCCGCCGTGCACTGGCCCGGCCTCGCCTCGCATCCGTCGTACGAGCTGGCCGGCAAGCTGCTGTCCGGCTGCGGCGGCGTGTTCTCGTTCGACCTGACCGGCGGGCGGGAGGCGGGGGAGCGGTTCATGAGCTCCGTACGCCTGGCGCTGCTCGCCCCCTCGCTGGGCGGCGTCGAGACGCTGGTCCTGCACCCGGCGACCACCTCCCACCGCTCGCTCAACGCCGAGGAGCTGCGGCGCAGCGGCATCGGCGAGGGCACGGTCCGCATCGCCGTCGGCATCGAGCACCCCGAGGACCTGTGGGCGGACCTCCAGCGGGCCCTGGCATAGCCTGGAACGCGACGATCAAAGGGGGAATCGTGACCACAGTCACCCACGCGGACGTCGCGGCGGCCGCCGCCCGGATCTCCGGGCACGTCCTGCGCACACCCGTGATCGAGGTCGCTCCGCGGCTCTGGCTCAAGCTGGAGCTGCTGCAGCACTCCGGTTCCTTCAAGGTGCGCGGGGCCTTCAACCGCATCATGTCCGCCGGTGACCTGCCCGCCGCCGGGGTCATCGCGGCCAGCGGCGGCAACCACGGGCTCGCGGTGGCGTTCGCGGCGCGGGCGCTGGGCGTGCGGGCGGAGATCTTCGTCCCGACCGTGACCAGCCCGGTGAAGGTGGCCGGGCTCGAGCGGCTGGGCGCGCACATCACCCAGACCGGCGCCATCTACGCCGAGGCGGCCGAGGCCGCCGCCAAGCGGGCCGCCGAGACCGGCGCGCTGTCCGTGCACGCCTACGACCAGCCCGAGGTGGTGGCCGGTCAGGGCACGACCGGGCTGGAGCTGATCGAGCAGACCGGCGCCGTCGACACCGTGCTGGTGGCGGTCGGCGGCGGCGGTTTCGCGGCCGGCATCACGGTGGGCACGTCGGTGTCGGGGCCGCGCATCGTGGCCGTCGAGCCCGAGCGCATCCCCACGCTCAACGCGGCCCTGCGGGCCGGCGAGCCGGTGCCGGTCGAGGTCAGCGGCGTGGGGGCCGACGCATTGGGGGCCAGCAGGATCGGCGGGCTGGCGTTCCAGATCCTGAACGACCCCCGGGTGGAGAGCGTGCTGGTGAGCGACGAGGCCATCATCGCGGCGCGGCGCACCCTCTGGGAGCGCCACCGGGTGGCGGCCGAGCACGCCGGCGCGGCCGCCTACGCGGCGCTGCTGTCGGGCGCCTACCGGCCCGAGCCGGGGGAGCGCGTGGCGGTGGTGGTGTGCGGCTCCAACACCGACCCCGCCACGCTCACCGCCGAATAGAAGATCAGCTGTACGTGTGCTCGGGTGCCGGGAAGGCACCCGACACCACGTCGCCGGCGAACTCCCGCACCGCCCGGTCCAGCTCGGCGCCGAGGTCGGCGTAGCGCTTGACGAACTTGGCCGGGCGCGGCGTCAGCCCCATGAGGTCCTGCCAGACCAGCACCTGGGCGTCGGTGGCCGCACCCGCGCCGATGCCGATCGTCGGGATCGCGAGCGAGGTCGTCACCCGCTGCGCGAGGTCGGCCGGCACGCATTCGAGCACGATCGAGAACGCCCCGGCCCGCTCCAGGTCCTTGGCGTCCGCCATCAGCTCGTCACCCGCCTGGCCGCGCCCCTGGACGCGGTAGCCGCCCATCACGTTGACCGACTGCGGGGTCAGTCCGAGGTGCGCCATCACCGGGACGCCGGCCGAGACCAGCGCCTCGACCTGCGGCAGCACCCGGCGCCCGCCCTCCAGCTTGACCGCGTGCGCCCCCGCCTCCTTCATGAACCTGGCCGCCGACTCCAGCGCCTGCTGCGGCGAGCCCTGGTACGACCCGAACGGCAGGTCGGCCACCACGAGCGCGCGCGACGAGCCGCGGACCACGGCCGCCGTCAGCGGCAGCAGGTCGTCCATCGTCACCGGCAGCGTGGAGTCGTAGCCGTAGACGACCATCGCCGCCGAGTCGCCGACCAGCAGCACGGGGATGCCGGCCGCGTCGAACACCTTCGCCGTCATGGCGTCGTAGGCGGTGACCATGGGCCACCGCTCTCCGCGCTGCTTGGCGGCCGTGAGGTCGCGGACGGTGACGCGGCGGCCGGACGCGCCGCCGTACAGCGAGGTTGAAGAGGACATGTGACAACCCTCCAGAAACGTCTCGAGGCGCCCTGCTGCGTCCCCGGACTCCCTCGATGATGGCACGCGGAAAACCGGTGGCGGAAACGTCGGTGGCCTTTGCCAGAATCTGTGCGGAGGTAACGAACGTTCATGGCTCTCGACCCTTACCGAAATCTGCTCAAGATCCCTGGCGTGCCCACGCTGCTCCTGGTGGGGCTGCTGGCGCGGGTGCCGTCCACGGCCACCGCGATGGCACTGACCCTGCACGTCGCCACCACACTCGACCTGGGATACGGCAGAGCCGGGGTGATCACCGCGGTCTGCACGATCGGCATGGCCATCGGTTCCCCGCTGTCGGGCAGGTTCGTCGATCGTCACGGGCTGCGTCCCGTGCTCGTCGTCACGACCGTGGCGCAGGCCGCGTTCTGGGCGTGCGCGTGGGCGCTGCCGTTCCCCGCGCTGCTCGGCGCGGCGGCGCTCGCGGGGCTGCTCGGCATGCCGGTGTTCAGCGTGACCCGCCAGTGCCTGGCCGCGATGGTGCCGGTCGACCGGCGGCACAGCGGGTTCGCGCTCGACTCGATGCTGGTCGAGGTGTCCTACATGGTCGGGCCCGCGCTGGCCGTCGCGGGCATCACCACGTTCGGCAGCGGGGTGACGATGGCCGCGATCGGCGCCGGGCTCACCGTGGCCGGGCTGGGGCTGATCGCGCTCAACCCGCCCACCAGGTCGGCGGAGGAGGACGCCGCGGCGCAGGGCGTGCGGGTGCCCAGGCGGCAGTGGCTCACGCCGGGCTTCGTGGCGCTGCTCGGCACGGTCGCCGCCGCCACGTTCGTGCTCACCGCGTCCGAGCTGTCGCTGGTCGCCACCATCAACGAGGCGGGCCAGACCGCGTGGGTGGGCCTCGCGGTGGCCGTCTGGAGCGGCGCCTCGCTGGTCGGCGGCTTCGTCTACGGCGGGCTGTCGCGGGGGTTCTCGCCGCTGGTGCTGATCGGCGGCATGGGGGCGCTCACCATCCCGGTCGGGCTGGTCGGCGGCGGGTGGCACTGGGTGGTCCTGGCGCTGCTGCCGGCGGGGCTGCTGTGCGCGCCGTCGTTGTCGTCCACGGTCGACGCGCTCAGCCGGTGGGTGCCGAGCGCGGCCAGGGGTGAGGCGATGGGCCTGCACGGCACGGCGCTGCTGATCGGCGGCGCGGTCTCGGCGCCGATCGCGGGCGCCGTCATCGACGGGGTGGGCCCGTCGTGGGCCTTCGCGGTGGCCGGGCTGGCCGGCGTGGTGATGGTGCTCATCGCCCTGCCCTTCTGGCGCCGCCACCCGTCGGAGCCCACCGTGCTGACCGTTCCCATCTCGGAGATGTCGGTGGAGAAGGTCGTGGCCACCGAGCCCGATCCGGTGTGAGTGTTCTCACGCTCGCTGCCGCGGCCGGGGTCTCGTGAACCTCGGCCGCGCTCTTTCCCGGGGCTGTGACCTGCGACTTCACCCTTCGGCTCGCCGGGATGAGGGCCGCCGTTCACATGCTAGTTACGAAACGGGACCGTTGCGTATCGGAAATAGCTCGCGATACGGTGGCGTTGCGAAACTCTGTCGTATCGAAATTTAAGGACTTTCTTCATGGACCCGATGACGGGACATCCACGCCGATGGGGCATCCTCGGTGTGCTGGTGTTCAGCCTGCTGGCGGTCGTGCTGGACAACACGATCCTGAACGTCGCGATGAAGACCATCGCCGACGAGACCGTGGGGCTGGGCGCCACTCAGAGTGAGCTCGAATGGGCGATCAACTCCTACACCCTGGTGTTCGCCGGACTGTTGTTCACCTTCGGCGTGATCGGTGACAGGACCGGTCGCAAGCGCATGTTGTTCATCGGCATGGCGCTGTTCGGCCTGGCCTCACTCGCCAGCGCCTACGCCCAGGACCCGATGCAGCTGATCCTGGCCAGGGCGGCGATGGGCATCGGCGGCGCGGCCATCATGCCGGCCACCTTGGCGATCATCTCCAACGTGTTCCCGCCCGGCGAGCGCGGTAAGGCGATCGGCGTGTGGGCCGGCGGCGTGGGCCTCGCCGTCGCGATCGGGCCCATCACCGGCGGCCTGCTCATCGAGCACTTCTGGTGGGGCTCGGTCTTCCTCATCAACGTGCCGATCGTGATCGTCAGCATGATCCTCATCGCGACCCTCGTGCCGGAGTCGCGCGACCCCAAGCCGTCCAGGCTCGACCCCGTCGGCGTGGTGCTGTCGATCATCGGGCTCGTGGCCATCGTGTACGGCATCATCCGCGGCGGCGAGCTGGCCACCGTCGCCAGCGCCGAGGTGCTGGTCCCGACCCTGTTCGGCGTGGCGGTGCTGGCCGTCTTCGTCTGGTGGGAGCGGCGCATCGACCACCCCGTCTTCGACGTGCGCAGCTTCACCAACGTCCGGTTCAGCTCGGCCATCGGCATGATGGGCATCGTCTTCTTCGCGATGATGGGCGGGATGTTCTTCCTGACGTTCTACCTGCAGATCGTGCTGGGCTTCACGCCGGTGCAGGCGGGCGCGCTGATGATCCCGTTCGCGGCGGCGCAGCTCATCTTCGCCCCGCTCAGCCAGCGGGTCACCGAGCGGCTGGGCGCCAAGCTGTCGGCCACGCTGAGCATGATCGTGGTGACGTTCGCGCTCGGCAGCTACGCGTTCATGGACCAGAACACCCCGATCGTGCTCATCGAGGTCATCTTCTTCGTGCAGGGCGCCGCGATGGCCAACATCATGCCGCCGGCGACCACCGCCATCATGGAGTCGCTGCCCCGCGAGAAGGCCGGCGTCGGGTCGGCCATGAGCAACACCGTCCGCCAGGTGGCCGGCGCGCTCGGCGTGGCCGTGCTCGGCTCGGTGCTGTCGTCCAGCTACCGCGGCGAGATCGCGCCCGCGCTGGCCGTGCTGCCCGAAGGCGCGCGGCACGCCGCGGGCGAGTCCATCATGGCGACCATGGGCGTCGTGCAGGAGCTCGGCGAGCGCGGGCAGGCGCTGGTGCAGCCGGCCTTCACCGCCTTCGTCGACGGCATGCACGTGACCGCGCTGGTCTCGGCGGCGATCGGGCTGCTCGGCATCGTCGTGGTGGCCGTGTGGATGCCGGGAAAGCCGCGGCTCGCCAAGCACGCCGAGAACAGGGAGCCGGTGCTGTCGTCCTCGGGAGGATGACGGACATGTCGGTGGGCACGTACCGTTTATCACGGGAAGGGGTAGGAGGAGGCTTTTGTGCCTCCTCCTACCCCCGAGAGCGGCGCGGTGCTGATGGCGCCCGCGCCGGAGATGTATGGTGAGGCCGCGATGTCGATCCAGCAAACCGGGACCGCCCGCCCCGCGGGCCGTCCGCGCAGCGAGAAGGCCGAGAAGGCGATCATCGAGGCGACCCTCGACATGATCGCCGAGGGCCTGGGCATGTCCGATCTGACCATCGAGGCGATCGCCGCGCGGGCGGGAGTCGGCAAGACCACCATCTACCGGCGCTGGGCCAACAAAGAGGACCTCGTCGCCGACGCCCTGTCCACGCTCAAGACGCCGGTGCCGCCGCTGCCCGGCACGTCCGTGCGCGACGACCTGATCGCGCTGGTCGACAGCATGAGCAGAGACGGCAGCGACGCACGCAACCGGTGCGTGCTCAACATCGCGATGAGCGAGGCCGACCGCTACCCGCGCCTGATGGAGCGCTTCGTCAAGCGGGCCGTCGAGCCGCGGCGGGCGGCCATCCGCGCGGTCATCGAGCGCGGCATCGCCACCGGCGAGCTGCGCCGCGACCTCGATGTGCACATGGCGCTCGCCATCATCTCCGGCACGATGATGTACCAGACGAAGCGCAGCCCGGCCGAAGGGCTGCCGCCCGACCTCGGGCAGCGCGTCGTCGACACCGTGCTGGCCGGCCTCGCACCCTAGCGGCCGGCCGTCCTGCGGCGGAACAACACGGCCGCCACCGGCAGCGCCGCCGCCACCGCGCCCGCCAGCCACGCCGCCGCCACCCCGCCCGACGCGCCCATGGGCTGGTCGAGCAGCAGCGCCCGCAGGGCCGTGATGATCGGCGTGAGCGGCTGGGCGAGCGCGAAGTCGCGCAGCACCCCGGGCATCGTCTCGGCGGGCACGATGCCGTCCGACAGGTACGGCAGGAACAACACCACGAAGCTGAACGCTCCCGCCGCCTGCGACGACCTGACCAGCAGCCCCCACACGGCGGCCAGCGCCGACAGGGCCAGCACGTAACCCGTCACCAGGGCCAGCACCAGCGCCCAGTCGGCAGGGGAGGCGTCCGGGCGGAAGCCCAGCAGCAGCGCCGCGGCCAGCGCGATGGCCGACGCGGCCACGTTGCGGATCACCGAGGCCACCACGTGACCCGCCGGGACCACCCAGCCGCCGATCGGCAGGGTGCGGAAGCGGTCGATCATGCCGGCCGTCATGTCCTCGCAGATCGTCACCGCCGTGAGCGCGGCGCCGTAGCCGCCGGACATCAGCAGCACGGCGGGCACGACGAAGTCGACGTACTCCAGGCCGCTGGAGCCGGTGGTGATGGCGCCGCCGAAGACGTACACGAAGAGAATCATGATCATCACGGGCAGGGCCGTGCTGATGATGAGGCCGTCGAGCACGCGCAGGTCGCGGCGCAGGTCGCGGACCACCAGGCGGCGCAGGTCGCCCGCCGCGTCGATCATCGGGGTGCTCATGCGGCCTCCGTCAGTTCCAGGAAGACGTCGTCGAGGGTGGGGGTGCGCAGGCGTACGCGCTCGACGGCGACGCCGGCCCGGTGCAGCGCGTCCAGGGTGCGCCGCAGGTGGTCGGGGTCCTGGAGGGCCAGCGTCAGCTCGCCCGCCGCGTCAGGGTGCGCGCCGGGCAGCGCGGCGCACGCGCGGCCCAGGTCGGCGGGGTCCGCGGGACGCAGCGCCAGCCGTTCGACACCGACCTGACGCTTGAGCGCGGCGGGGGAGCCGTCGGCCACCACGCGCCCGCCGTTGAGCAGCACGACGCGCTCGGCGAGCTGGTCGGCCTCCTCCAGGTACTGCGTGGTGAGCAGGATGGTGGTGCCCTGGCCGAGCAGCTCCCTGATGACCGTCCACAGCTCGGCCCTGCTGCGCGGGTCGAGGCCGGTCGTGGGCTCGTCCAGGAACAGGATCGGCGGTGCCGACACCATCCCGGCGGCGAGGTCGAGGCGGCGGCGCATGCCTCCCGAGTACGTCCCTGTCCGCCGGTCCGCCGCCTCCACCAGGCCGAAGCGCTCCAGCAGCTCGGCCGTCCGCTCGCGTGCCCGTCGCCTGCCCAGGTGGTGCAGGCCGGCGAACAGCTCCAGGTTCTCCCTCCCCGTCAGCAGGTCGTCCACGGTGGCCTGCTGCGCGGTCAGCCCGATCGCGCGGCGCACCGCCGCCCCGTCGGTGCGCACGTCGTGGCCCGCCACCGTGGCCGTGCCCGCGTCGGGGGCGAGCAGCGTGGTCAGGATGCGCACGGTCGTCGTCTTGCCGGAGCCGTTCGGGCCGAGCAGCGCCACTAACGAGCCCGCCGGCACCGTCAGGTCGACGCCGTCCAGCACCCTCTTGCCTTCTCCGAAAGTCTTGACGAGTCCCCTCGCGCTAATTGTGTATGGCGTACTGTGTATGACGTTCATAGTTTTCAGAGTAATGCAGAATCCTAGGGAGGCGTCAAGGAGGAGGGCCGGATGGCGGAGGAGCGGTCGTTGCCGCCGATGCTGCGACGCATGTGGGGGCGCGAGCCGGTGCCCCGACGGGGGCCGCGTCCCCGGCTCGACCTGGCCACGATCACCGCCGCCGCCATCGAGATCGCCGACGCCGAGGGCCTGGCCGGCGTCTCCATGGCCGCCGTCGCCTCGCGGGTCGGGGTGGCGACCACGGCGCTCTACCGCTACGTCGACAGCAAGGAGGACCTGCTCACCTGCATGGCCGACGGCGTGGCCCCCGAGCCGCCCGACCCGGCGGGGCTTTCCTGGCGCGACTACCTCGCCCTGTGGACCCGCGCCCAGCGCGACATCCTGCTGCGCCACACGTGGCTGCTGTCGATCACCCAGTACGCGCCGCCGCTCGGCCCCAGGCGGCTGCTTTGGCTCGACCGGGCGCTGGCCGCGCTGGCCGGCACCGGGCTCGACGACGGCGAGAAGATGAACGTGGCCAGCACCCTGACCGGCTACGCGCTGACCGACGCGGCCCTCGCCAGGGCCGCCGAGTCCGGGTTCCCCGAGCTCGATCAGAGCGGCGTCGAGGGCGCGGACGACTACGGTGAGCTGCTGGCCGAGATGCTCGACCCCGCCACCTATCCGGCGCTGTCGGCCGCGATGCGGGGCGGGGCCATGCGGGGGGCCGCCGGGTGGACCGACGACGCGGACTTCACGTTCGGGCTGGGCCTGCTGCTTGATGGGGTGGAGCAGCTGATCAGCCGCCGCTCCTCCTGACCCACGCAGCTCTTCCACCTGCGCCTGGGGACCCCCGCGCCTGCGTCCGGTGGCCCTACCGCCTGAGCCGGTGGCCCTGCCGCCTGAGCCGGTGGCCCTGCCGCCCGCGTCTGCCCCGCTTGACGTCGGCGGGCGCGGGGGCTTGCGGCAGGGTGCCTTTTGCGAGGTCAGGTGAGGTCGGTCGGGAGGAGGTGTTCGGTGAGCAGGCGGCGTGTCCGCTTGGGGCCGGTCGCCCAGCGGCGCACCAGCTCCCATCCGTGGAAATATCCGAATATGTACGGACTCATCGGCGACGGCTGGAGGATGCCCAGCGCCCCCTTGGCCTCCTCCTCGGTGACGAGCGCCCAGCGCCGCAGGTAGGCCGCCAGCTCCGCCTCGCCACGTCCCTCCGCCGCCATGAACGCGACATTCCCCCACACACCCCACAGCACGTTCTTGGCGTGATGCACGGCGGCCAGGTCGCCGTCGATGGGCGGGAGCCCGGCCATGGGCAGGGCGATGGCGTTCAGCCAGTCGCGGGCCTCGTTCTCCGGGAACAGCAGCTCCTCGGCCGCCAGCCCCAGCCCCTCGCTGAGCGCGAACGACGGCGACAGCATGAACCGCACCTTCTCGCCCTTGAGCATCGACTCGGCGATGTGCCCGGGATGGCCCTCGTGCGCGACCAGATAGAGCAGGTCCGCGAGGTTGAACGGGATGTCGGTGTTGATGTGGATCGTGGACCTGTGCCCGCCCTCGTACGCCCCGGCCCCGTGAAAGGCCACCCCGCTCACCAGCCTGCACCGCACCACCTCGTCCGGCGGCAGCGGCACGATCCGGGCGTTCGTCCGCGCCCTGGTCTCGGCCACCGCCGGCTCCACCAGCTCGGGCAGGAGCTCGATCGGATCCAGCCGGTACGCCGCCTGCCAGCCCCGCCACCGCTCCGCCAGCGAGCCCCGCGTACCCGGCAGCGCCCGGTCCAGCTCGTCGTGCGCCCGCCCGAACACCTCCTCCGGCACCCACCGCGGCTCCAGGCCCAGGCACTCCCGCGCGTACTCGGCCAGCGGCGCCCGCTCCCCGCCCACGTACCGGGCGGCGGCGCGCATCGCCCGTACCTGGGCGGCCAGGTAGGCGTCAGGCGCCGACTCCAGCAGCCGCTCCGCCGCCTCCTCGAGCGCGCCGGCGGACGCGGGCGGCTCCCCGGCGACCTGCTCGCGCCATGCCTCAGGGCCCTCGTAGATGAGCGCGGTGCCCGTCACGCCGCCGGTCAGGAGCCGGTTGAGCCGCAGCGCCAGCAGGGCGTGCTCTCGCCGCCAATCCATGACGTCCCTTCCTTCCTGTCGGGATCTCACGAGGGCGGCCTACGCTAGCCGTACGGTTTTCCGTACAGTGCACGGAAGGACGTGCCGATGCCGGAGAGCATCTGGTTCCGCGACGACGCCCGCCCGCGCCGGCCCCGCCTGTCCCGCGAGCGCATCGTGACCGCCGCCGTCGGGCTCCTCGACGCCGAGGGCGTGGCCGGCTTCTCGATGCGGGCACTCGCCGCCCGTCTCGGGGCGGGGACGATGTCGCTGTACGAGTACGTCCGCAGCAAGGAGGACGTCCTCGACCTCGCCCTCGACGAGGCCGTCGGCGAGATCGGCGAACCTCCCGCGGACGGCCCGTGGCGCGACCTCCTGACCGATCACCTGGCCAGGAGCCGGGCCGTCATGCGCCGCCACCCGTGGATGCCCGCCCTCATCGCCACCCGACCTCTGCTGGGCCCGAATGCGCTCGCCGGCTCCCGCGCGATCTACGGCGCGCTCGCCCGCGAGGGCCTGCACGGCCCCGAGCTGACCGCCGCGATCGGCACGCTCTCCTCCTACCTGTACGGCTTCGTCGCGGCGGAGAACACCTGGTGGGCCACGGTCCGCACCCCGGCCGCCGACGCCGAGCTCCGCGCCCGCGTAGCCGACCACCTGCACCGCCACGAGGCCGAGCTCGGCCATCAGGCCCAGGTGGACGACGGCGACTTCGACACCCAGTTCCGCCTGGGCCTGAACCTGATCCTCGACGGCTTGTCCACCCGCCTGAAGGAAAACCCCCGTGAGTGACCGGAGCGCGGCCGCTACGCTGACGAGATCATGTGCACCTACGCGATGGTCCACTACAAGGTCCACTACGTGTGCCTGCCATGCCGGCGCAGCTTCAAGCAGCCCTGGCGGCGCCAGGACCCCCGCTGCTCCGGCTGCCAACGGCCGATGCACTACGCCGGCCACGACTTCGCCGCACCCCGCCGTGGTGACGAGCGCCGATGGCGAGCGGTGGAGGCAGTGCTGACGGCGGGCCTCCGCTACGACGGCTTCGAACCCTGCGGCTGCGGCCGCCAACCCAAGCCCCGCCCCCGCACGAGCGCCGAGGTCCGCACCCGCCGCCGCCTCGCCACCCGCACCACCCTCTCAGACCCCGAAGCCCTGTCCCTACGCCTGTAACCGCCCCCCCACGCCCGCGCCGAAAGCCCGCCACCCGCCGAGCGGGTGCCGCGCCAGGAGCCCGTCACCGCGAGCGGGTGCCGTGCCGAGAGCCGGTCACCGCGAGCGGGTGCCGTGTCGAGAGCCGGTCACCGCTGAGCGGGTGCCTGTGTCGTGGGGTGCGTCCACCGGTATGTGTGGAGTGCACCCACATGCGCGTGAAGGGTCGTTGCTCGGAGGAGGGGCGCCGGTGGGCGGGATGCTGTCGGTCCTGGCGCAGAGGCTGGGCGTCGGGGCTCGAAATGTTCGGTGGTCGGGGTCGCGCGCGAGGGTCAGGGAGTCAGTTTCCAGAGGTGGCCGATGAGGCGGAGGCCGAGGCG
The DNA here is from genome assembly GCF_040676845.1 of Nonomuraea sp. NPDC049504. NCBI lineage: Bacteria > Bacillati > Actinomycetota > Actinomycetes > Streptosporangiales > Streptosporangiaceae > Nonomuraea > Nonomuraea sp. NPDC049504. The sequence goes on along the minus strand of NZ_JBFAPT010000013.1, from coordinate 210,033 downwards.
TTCGGCGACTCGTTGGGAGGAGCGGTTGTCGGCGCTCGTGCTGTAGTACAGCCGGACGCCCGGCAACAGGCTCGCCCAGGCGGCGGTGGTGGCGGCGGCGTGGCCTCGGCCGCGGTGGGCGGGGGAGGTCCACGTGCCGGCCTCGGCGCCTCCTGGGGTGTTGCGGGCGGTGTGGCAGATCGACACCACCTCGCCGTTCTCCACGATCATCGCCCACGGGGCTCCTTCGCCGCCCGCGACCAGCTCGTCCCACTCGTCGGGCGCCCATTCGGCGGGGCGCAGCGGACGTACGAGCCGGGCGTGCGCCCCCGACGCCGACGTGACCACCTCCGCGGGTACGTCGAACCGCACCGGCCCCTCCACCACATAGCTGAACCCCTCCGACAGGGTGACCCGGTCACCGCCGAGCATCGCCCTGCACGTGGCCAGCACCTCCGGAAAGCGCCCGCCTCCCGACGACACGACACCGAGCAGGCGCTCGGCCAGCTCGTCGGGGAGGTGGCCCGCCACGGCGGCGGTCAGCCCGCCCGTGTGGAGGTGCTCTGGCACGGCGGTGTCCGGGCTGTAGGAGGAGACGTCATCCGGCGCGGGGGTGGTCGCCGCCCCGTAGGGCTGGGCACGGTCTGCTGCGGGAGCGGTCGGATCGGTGACGGGCACGCCGGTGGTGGTCGGGCCGAGGGTGGTCGGGCTGGTGGCGGTTGGGCCGAAGGCGGTTGGGCCGGGGTCGGGCATGCTGGTGGTGGCCGGGCCCGTGGTGGGGACGCCGATCACCATGTCTTCGGGGCCCGGGAGGCGGCCGCGTGCGTCGAGGCGCCAGATGACGCCCAGTTCGATGCGGAGCAGGTCGGTGTCGGTCAGGTGGGGTGTCCGGGGAGCGTGGCCGGCCGAGCGTCTGTCGTCAGGGTCGCTGTCGTCCGAGGTCATGGCGTTCGAGCCTAGGCCGTCACGGGCGCGGGCGTCAGGGTGAAGGGGATGGTGGCGGCTACGCGGCCGTTGACGATGACGTCGAGCTCTCGGGCGCCCGGTGGCTCGTCGCGGGTGGTGACCGGACGGAACGAGTGGCTCTTGCGTACGGTGAACCGCGCTCCTGGTTCTTCGGCGTCGCGCTGACCCAAATGGAAGACGCGGCGCGAGCCCGCTCGCCTGATCGCGTATTTCAGCAGCACAGGACCCGACGCGCCCGCCGTCACCGTGACCGCGAAGGCCAGCTTGCCGCCCACCGCCACCGTGTCGGACTCCAGCACCAAGGTGTCCACCGAGCCGCTGCCCGGGGTGGCGCCCACCAGGGCCAGGGCCTCGGGGTGGCCGGCGCGGAGCAGGCCGCGTACGGCGTGACGCAGCACCCGCTCCACGTGCGAGCCGCCGTCGGAGCGCCAGCGGGCCAGCAGGCCGAGCGCGACCTCGGGATGGTCTTTGGCGAGGTCGTTGACGTGGTTGGCGACCGAGCGGCGGACGTATTCGCTCGGGTCGTCGCGCAGCCGGTCGAGGAGCGGGAGCGTCGGCCCCGGCGTCATCAGCCAGGACACCCGCGTGGCCCACGGCAGTCTCGGGCGGGAGCCCTCGGAGGCCAGGCGGCGCAGGTGCTCGTCGGGGGACTCGGCCCAGCCATGCATGATCGTGAGGGCGTCGTCGCGGTGACGCTCGAGGAAGGGGCGTACGGCGAACTCGCCCGTCGCGTACGGCGTCAGCACGGCCAGCGTGCGCATCCCGTCGTCGAGGTGGCCGAGGCCCCGCTGGGCGGTGTGCTCGGTGGCGGGCCAGCCGCTCCACATGTCGAGCCTCACCCGCCCTGCCGCCTCGCGGACGATCTCCGCCGCCCGCGGGTAGGGCAGCGGCAGCGCCTCGTCGAGCGCGGCGGCGACGTGGGTGACCCGGGCCTTCAGCTCCAGGCCGTCGAGCCCGTGGACCGCCCGCTCCACGAACCGCTCGCGCGGGAACGCCGCCCATGCCGCGGACAGCCCGTCGGCCAGCACCGACACCGACCCATGGTTGATCATTTCCTTCAGAGGTTGAGCCACGGGAAGACCTTGCCAGGCGCCACCGACAATTTCCGGTCCAAGCGAGAGCACGGCCCCGCCGGCAGCGGGGCCGTGCGGGCCGGATCAGGTGGTCTCGCGCCAGCGGTTGGTGATGGGGAGGCGGCGGTCGCGGCCGAAGTTCTTCGGCGTGATCTTGGGGCCGGGCGGGTACTGGCGCCGCTTGTACTCCGCCAGGTCCACCAGCCGGATCACCCGCGTCACCAGCGCGGGATCGTGCCCGGCCGCGATGAGCTCCTGCGAGCCCATGTCCTTCTCCACGTAGTCGTCGAGCAGCCGGTCGAGCACCTCGTACGGCGGCAGCGAGTCGGTGTCGCGCTGGTCGGGGCGCAGCTCGGCGCTGGGCTCCTTGGTGATGGAGTTCTCGGGGATGGGCCGCTCGGCGTCGAGCAGGAACCCGGGGAGCGTGTGGGCGTTGCGCCACCTGGACAGCTCCCACACCATCGTCTTCGGCACGTCCTTGATGGGCGCGAAGCCGCCGGCCGAGTCGCCGTAGAGGGTGGAGTAGCCGGTGGCCAGCTCGCTCTTGTTGCCGGTGGTCAGCACCAGGTGGCCGTGCTCGTTGGACAGCCCCATGAGCAGCATGCCGCGTACCCGCGCCTGGAGGTTCTCGGCGGCCAGGCCGGACAGGTCGATCTCCTTCTCGTACGCGTTGACGATCTCGGCGATCGGCACCACGCGTGCGTTGATCCCCTGCCTGCGCACCAGCTCCTCGGCGTCGGCCAGGGAGTGGTCGGAGGAGTAGCGGGACGGCATGAGGACGACGTTGACCCGCGAGGGGCCGATGGCGTCGGAGGCGATGGTGGCGGTCAGCGCGGAGTCGATGCCGCCGGACAGGCCGAGGATGACGGACTGGAAGCCGTTCTTGGCGACGTAGTCGCGCACCGCGAGCACCAGCGCGGCGTAGACCTCGGCGTGCGGGTCGAGGCGCGGCGCCACGGTGGCGGGCTCGGGCGGGTAGGGGGCGAGGGGCTCGTCCGACAGCACCAGGCGCTCGACGGTGATGGTGGAGCCGTCGCCCGCGTCGTACGGGTACGTGCCCGGCTCGGCCTGCGACACCGGCAGCCCGTCGAGGTCGGCGATCAGCAGCTCCTCCTTGAACTGCCCGGCCCGCGCCACCAGCTCGCCGGCCTCGTCGACCACGATGGAGTCGCCGTCGAAGACCAGCTCGTCCTGCCCGCCGACCTGGTTGACGTAGACGAGCGCGCAGCCGGCCTCGCGGGCGCGCCGCGCGCACAGCTCCAGCCGTACGTCGTCCTTCTCCTTCTCGTACGGCGAGGCGTTCGGCGAGATCAGCAGCCCGGCGCCGGCCTGGCCGACGACGGACACGGGGCCGCCCTCCTGCCAGAGGTCCTCGCACACCGCGATGGCCACGTCGACGCCGTGCAGCCGGAAGATGGGCAGCCGGTCGCCGCGCACGAAGTAGCGGTATTCGTCGAACACGCCGTAGTTGGGCAGGTGGTGCTTGGCGGTCCTGGTGACCACCTCGCCCTTGTGCAGCAGGGCGGCGGCGTCGAGCGGGGCGCCCTTGGGCTGCCCGACCCGGGGCGCCAGGCCGGCGCGGTCGACGTAGCCGACCACGACCGGGAGGTCGCCGAGGCCCTCGCCGGCCAGCCTGCGCGCCACCTCCTCAAGCGTCCTGATGCTGGCGTCCACGAAGGACGTGCGCAGCACCAGGTCCTCCACCGGGTAGCCGGTGAGGAACATCTCGGTGAAGACGACGAGATGGGCCCCGCGCCCGGCAGCCTCGCGGGTCCACGCGATGAGCCGGTCGGCGTTGGCGCTCAGGTCGCCCACGGTCGGATTGGTCTGTGCCAGGGCAATGCGCAGTTGTGCCACGCGACCAGCCTAGTACGCCATGATCTTTATCGTCAAAGAGACGAAAAGTGGGTCATCTCACTCCCGGAGTGACCAGGCCCGACTCGTACGCGGCCATCACGAGCTGCGCCCGGTCCGTCAGCCCCAGGTGCTCCAGCAGCGACGTGACGACGAGACCCACCTCCTCCTCGCGCAAGGAGAGCGTCCGCCCGATCTGCTGGTTGCTCAGCCCGCGGGCCACGAGCTTCAGCACGTCCAGCCGGTCGTCGGGCAGCCCGGCCAGCGCGGGAGGCGAGCCGGGGTCGCTGCGTCCGGCGAACGCCGAGATCAGCCGCATCGTCACCGCCGGGTCGATGAGCGCGTCACCGGCCGCCGCCGCCCTGATCGCGGCCACGAACTGCTCCGGCGCCGACGTCTTCAGCACGAACCCGCTCACTCCCGCACGCAGCGCCGCATAAAGGTTCTCGTCGCTGCCGAACGTGGTCATCATCACGACCTTCGGCGGCGTCGGCGCGGCGAGGATCCTGCGGGCCGCGGCCAGGCCGTCGAGGTGCGGCATCTGGATGTCGAGCAGCACCACGTCGGGCCGCGTCTCCAGGACGGCGGCGATGGCCTCCTCGCCGTCGGCCGCCTCGCCCGCGGGGGTCAGCCCGGGCTCGCCCTCCAGCATCGCGCGCACGCCCGTCCGCACGAGCGCCTGGTCGTCGGCCACCAGCACCCGCAGCTCCCGCCCCGCCTCGCGCACCGGCTCGTGAATCACCGGCGGCGGGTCATCCAGGCGCTGGGCCAGCATGTCGGCCTCCAGACCGGTGAGCGTGGCCGACAAGTCGAGGCCCAGCTCATCCCGCCAGACGGCGCGCGCCCGGCGCAGCGCCGCCAGCGCGTCGCCCTGACGGCCCAGCCGGTAGAGCGCGAGTGCGAGCAGCCGCCACGCCTCCTCGCGCAGCGGGTACGCCGACGCGTGCGCCTCCAGGTCCGCGACCAGCGAGCGCGCCCGGCCCAAGGCCAGCCCGGCCTCGGCCCGCCGCTCGACCGCGATCAGCCGCAGCTCCTCCAGCCGGCTCGCCTCCGTGGCCGCCCAGCTCAGCTCGGCGAACTCGGCCAGCGCCGGTCCACGCCACAGCCCCAGCGCGCAGTCCATGTCGGCCCAGACCTGCGCGGGCGGGCCGTCCGCCTTCACCAGCGACTCGAACCGCCAGGCGTCCACCTGCTCGACGGCGGCGCGCAGCGCGTACCCGGGCGGCGCGGACACCAGCACCGACGCCTCCTCGCGGGGGGCGCGGCCGGGTTCGAGCGCCCGGCGCAGGCGCGAGACGTACCCCTGGATGGTGGACAGGGCCTGCGGCGGCGGCGCGCCCGGCCACAGCTCGTCGATGAGGGTGGACACGGGGACGGCGCGGCCTGCGGCGACCAGCAGCCGGGCGAGCACCGCCCGCTGCCGCTGCCCGCCGAGGTCGATGGGGGCGCCGTCGGCCCAGGCCTGGAACGGTCCGAGAGCGGTGAAGATCAGCATGTCAGGCGTAACTGTAGAGGGAGAGCGCGCCGCCGGTATATGGCGAAACTTCACATCTCACTTGGTACGCCGGAGAGCCGGGAAGCGGTCACCGGCGGCGGACGGCGGGGCCGAGGAGCAGCATGCCGGCCGCCGCCGTCGCGCCCACCCCGCCGATCGTGAACCACAGTGCCTTGGAGCCCAGTTCGAGCAGCACCCCGCCGAGCGTCGGCGCCAGCACGGCCGCCAGCGACCAGGCGAACCCGAACAGCCCGGAGTACCGCCCGCGCAGGTGGGACGGGGCGAGCCGGGCCACGATGGAGCCGGGGATGCCGGCCGTGATGATCTCGCCGGCCGTCCACACCACGATCGTCGCCACCAGCCCCCACGCGGTGGTGACGAACGCGGTCATCGCGAACCCGGCCGCCATCACCACCAGCCCCAGCGCGAACGTCCTGGCCGGGTCCCGCCGTCCCAGCCACCCCGACACGAGCGGCTGGACGATGACGATGAGCACCCCGTTCAGCGCCATGGCCAGGCCGTACGTGCCGAGCGGGAGCTTGACCACCTTCGTCATGGCCACCGGCAGCATGGAGAGCGTCTGGGAGTAGACCACCGCGTTGCCCAGCACGACCAGCGTGAACCCGAGCATGACCCGGTCGCGCAGCACCACCCCGAACCCGCCGGTCGACTCGTGCCCCTGCGGCCTGGTCTCCGGCACGGCCCGCCACACCAGTACGGCGAAGATCAGGCAGGACACCGCGTCGATCCAGAACAGCCACAGGAAGCCGAGCTGCGCCAGCCACCCGCCGGCCGTCACGCCGATGGAGTAGCCGAGGTTGACCCCCCAGAACAGCAGCCCGTACGCCCGCGGCCGCTCCTCCGGCGAGACCAGGTCGGCGACCATGGCGTTCGAGGCCGGCCGGTAGATGTCCATGACCAGGCCGAGGCAGAACATCGAGGCCAGGATCGCGGGCAGCGACGTGCTGTAGCCCAGCGCCAGCATGAACACCGCCGTCGCCACCATGCCGCCCGTGAGCGTGACCCGCCGCCCGATGCGGTCGGTGAGCACCCCCGAGATGAACTGCGACAGCAGCGACCCCGCACCGAACACGCCCATCACCAGGCCCGCGGCGGCGAGCGACATGCCGCGGCTCTGGGTCAGGAAGACGCCGGTGAACGGCATGACCATGGTGCCCAGGCGGTTCACCACGGTGCCGCCCCACAGCGCCCAGAACGGGCGGGGCAGCCCGCCGACCATGGACCGGACGAAGGAGGGCTTCTCGGCAGTTGTGCTCGACACGCTGGACAGCGTGAGGGGTCGGATGCCGCGGCGCGAACGATTTAGGCCACACTAAAAGCATGTCCATCGCCTGGCGGCTCAGCCCTGAGGACGTCGCGCGCCTGCGCTTCGCGTTCTCCCCGATGTGGGAGCTGGTGGCGAGCCTCCGCACCCTGCGCGCGCCCTCACGGCAGTCGATCCACCTGCCCTGGATCAAGGCCGTCCGGCCCCGCCTGGACGGGCTCGACCTGGCCGAGCTGTTCGCGCTGGTGCCGCCGGCCGGCTACCTCGCCGACTTCATCACCCCGCCGCCCGACACGCCGCTGCCCGACTTCGCCTCCGAGCTCCACCGGGTCAGGCGCAGCGACCCCGAACGGGTCAGGCACGAGGCGGCGCGGCTGCGAGCCGGCGCGCCCGAGGTGATCGACCGGTTCATCGCCGACCCCGAGGCGGGCGTCGCACGGGTGGCCGACACGCTGGAGGCGTACTGGGAGCGGTGCTTCGCCGAGTTCTGGCCCCGCGTGTATGGGCTGCTCGAACGCGACGTGCTGCGCCGCTCGCGCGAGCTCGCCCAGGGCGGTGCCCACGCGCTGTTCGCCGGCCTCGGCCCCGAGGTGCGCTGGACGGGGGAGCACCTGCTCATCGAGCGGCCTTCATGCGTGCTCGACGGGCCGCACGGCGACGGGCTCGTGCTCGTGCCGAGCGCCTTCTACTGGCCGTCCGTGGCCGTGATGTCGGCCCCGTACCAGCCGATGCTGGTCTATCCCGTGCAGGGCGTCGGCACCCTGTGGGTGCAGGGGCCGCCGCCCGCGCCCGACGCGCTCGCCGCGCTGATCGGCAGGAGCCGCGCGCGCATCCTGCTCGCGCTCGCCGAGCCCGCCACCACCTCCGCGCTGGCCGCCCGCATGGAGCTCACGCCCGGCGCGGTCAGCCAGCACCTGAGCGTGCTCAGCGGGGGCGGGCTCGCCGTGGGGATGCGGCTCGGCAAGCAGGTCGTCTACCGCCGTACGCCGGCCGGCGACATGCTCGCCGGCACCCGCTGACCACGCGCGGGGCCGGCGGGCCGGCGGCTCAGGCGTAGCGCTTCGACTCCAGGAGCCAGTCCAGGTGGGCGCGCGGCGCCGCCAGGTACGCGCACGCCACCTTGCTGACGTCCCGCGCCGCGGCGGGCGCCAAATCGTCCAAGGGGAGCCGCCTGGCCGCCTGGCGCATGTCCTGGCAGCGCGCCGCGATCCGGTCGAGCACCCACGCCGTCGCCGCCCGCTCGCCCAGCCCGAGCTGCCGCATCGCCAGCACCACGAAGTTGTGCACGTCGCCGCGCTCCTTGGGCCGCGAGGCGACGTCGTTGCACCAGGCCGTCACGTCGCTGCAGGCGTCCACGAGCTGCCGCCACGGCTCCGACTCGTGCACCCAGGCCGGCACCTCGACCCGCAGGCACGGCTCGACCAGGTCGTACAGGTAGGGCCCCACCGTGCCCCTGCGCAGCTCCGGATACTCCTCGATCGTCGGCATCCGCCCCGCCGCGCGGTTGTCGGCCTCGGTGCGGCAGGCGTCGTACTGGCGCTGCAGCCCCACCGCGAACCTGGCCCGCCACCGGTCGCTCATCCGCACGCTCGTCACCCGCCACAGGTCGGCGAAGGCCGCCTCCAGCGGATGACGGGCGGTGCCCGCCAGCATGCCGTGGAAGACCTCCAGGGGCCCCGACCGCTCGTCCAGCTCGTCGTCCAGGTGGAACAGCCAGGTCAGCCACTGCGCGAACAGCGCCGCCGCGGCGGCGTCGAACTCGGCGAACGCGCGGCCCGCCATCCGGTGGTAGCCGACGCCGGGGTCGGCGGGCAGGCCCGTACGCCTGGCCCAGTCGATGACGGCGGCCTCGATCGCGTACACGGCCGGGTGCATCCGGCACGGCGCCGCCATGGCGGGCACCCGCTCGGTCAGCGGCAGCAGCGCCGTCGCGGGTGAGCCGCCCCTGCGCGGCAGCGGCAGCAGCGACGACAGCGCCGTGCGCAGCGCGGTCCGCACCGTGGACAGCACGGTGCCGGACGGGGTGCCGGACGGGCTGACGGAAGGGGTGCCGGACGGGCTGACGGAAGGGCCGCCGGACGGGACGGCGGGTGGGCCCGACGGCGCGTCGGCGGGCGCGGGCTCCCCACTGTCCGAGGGACTGTTGACTGTGCTCTTCATGGGCTCTTCACCGTGTTCTCTGCGTTCTCCGCGCTCTGCGTCTCTTGCCGTAACTCCTCACAGCACCCTTGACAGTGCTCTTCACAGAGGGCCGAAAAGCCAGTTTCCGGTCGCGTTGGGATCGTCGCTGCGGTAGTAGTCGGCGGCCGCGAGGACCAGCTCCTCCACCGTGAGCAGGCCCCTCGCCTCCCGGTCGAGCCGGTCGAACGCCTGGTCCACGTCGTCGTAGGCGACACCGAACGCCGACAGCAGCGTCCGGAACTCGCCCATCGCGACCTCGCCGTCGCGGTCGCCGTCGCACAGCTCCGCCACCGCGACCGTGGCGGGACGGAACACCGGGTCGTAGTGCTCGCCGGTGACGAACGCCGCGGTCATCCCCTTGAGGAAGTCGGGGCGCGCGACGCCGGAGTCGCCGTCGCGTTCGAGCGCGTCGGACAGGGTGAACCAGATGCGGTCGAAGCTCTCGACGAGACGCGCCCCGGTGACCGAGGTGGGGGACTCGCCGAAGCCCACCAGGATGCGGGCGCCCAGCCCCAGCAGGTCCTCACGCTCGACGACGCCGTTGCCGTTCGCGTCGATGTGGTCGAACGCCCGATCGAGCTTGTGATTGAGCAGGTCGATGGCCACCCTTGCCTCCCCCGAGACTGACTGCGTTGATCACAGTAGGTCGGGGCGGGCCCTTTGTCAGCGAGGCTCGCACCGGCGACCCCCGTAACGTGTGCGAAACACGGACACGGCATGCTGGTAGGTGACCTGTACTTTCGTCGAACGAGGGGATGCTGTGGACCGCCAGCAGGAGTTCGTGCTCCGCACGCTCGAGGAACGCGACATCCGGTTCATCCGGCTGTGGTTCACTGACGTGCTCGGCTTCCTCAAGTCCGTGGCCATCGCGCCGGCCGAGCTCGAGGGCGCGTTCGCCGAGGGCATCGGTTTCGACGGCTCGGCGATCGAGGGCTTCGCCCGCGTCTACGAGTCCGACATGCTGGCCAAGCCCGACCCCGCGACGTTCCAGATCCTGCCCTGGCGCAGCGAGACGCCGGGCGCGGCGCGCATCTTCTGCGACATCCTCATGCCCGACGGCTCGCCGTCCCACGCCGACCCGCGCTGGGTTCTCAAGCGCACGCTCGCCAAGTGCGCCGACATGGGCTTCACCTTCTACACCCACCCCGAGATCGAGTTCTTCCTGCTCAAGAACAGGCCGGAGGCGGGCGAGCGGCCCGAGCCCATCGACTCGGGCAGCTACTTCGACCACACGCCCCACAGCTCGGGCCACGACTTCCGCCGCCAGGCGATCATGATGCTGGAGTCGATGGGCATCTCCGTCGAGTTCAGCCACCACGAGGGCGCCCCCGGCCAGCAGGAGATCGACCTGCGCTACGCCGACGCGCTCACCACGGCCGACAACATCATGACCTTCCGCCTGGTCATGAAGGAGGTCGCGCTGGAGCAGGGCATCTGGGCCTCGTTCATGCCCAAGCCGTTCACCGAGCACCCCGGCTCCGGCATGCACACCCACATGTCGCTGTTCGAGGGCGACAGGAACGCCTTCTACGAGGCCGGCTCCGACTACCGGCTGTCCAAGGTCGGCCGCTCGTTCATCGCGGGCCTGCTCAGGCACGCCGCCGAGATCACCGCCATCACCAACCAGTGGGTCAACTCCTACAAGCGGCTGTGGGGCGGCGCCGAGGCCATCGCGGGGCAGGGCGGCGAGGCCCCCTCCTACGTGTGCTGGGGCCACAACAACCGCTCGGCGCTGGTCCGGGTGCCGATGTACAAGCCGCACAAGGGCGGCTCGACCCGCATCGAGTTCCGCTCGCTCGACTCCGCCTGCAACCCCTACCTCGCCTTCGCGCTCATCCTCGCGGCGGGCCTGAAGGGCATCGAAGAGGGCTACGAGCTGCCCGCCGCCGCCGAGGACAACGTCTGGACCCTCACCAGCGCCGAGCGCCGCGCCCTGGGCATCCAGCCGCTGCCCGGGTCGCTCAACGACGCCATCGAGGTCATGGAGCGCAGCGAGCTGGTGGCCGAGACGCTGGGCGAGCACGTCTTCGACTTCTTCCTGCGCAACAAGCGCAGCGAGTGGCGCGAATACCGCCGCCACGTCACCGAGTTCGAGCTCGGCCGCTACCTGCCGATCCTCTGAGGCGATCCGGCCCCGCTACCCGCCGATCCGCTCGGCGTGTGGCGGGCGCCGCCGTGCCGGGCGGGCGGGCTCGTCCGGGAGCGCGTCGAACACGATGGCCTCCAGCAGGCCGGCCTGCGCCCGGTCCACGACGCGGGCGCCGGTCGCGGGGGCCGGGTCGCCGCCCTTGACGCGGGCCAGCAGGCGCTCCACGCCCCGCCGGTGGCGGGCGAACGTCCGCGGCGCCACCACCCGTCCCCGCGCACGCTGCCCGGCCAGCGCCTCCTCCGCGGGCGCGTCCAGCAGCAGCAGGTGGAAGTGCGCGCCGTGCCGGCGGGCCAGCCAGGCGAAAGCGCGCAGCACGTACGGGCCGCAGCCCCGGTTGTGCGCCACCACCGGCGCGCCCCGCGCCAGCGCCCGCCTGATGCGGCTCACGTGGGTGACGAACACCACGGCCCGCCGCACGGGGTAGGGCGCCCAGGTGAGCCTGCCGTCCCAGTGCCGCCGCGACTGCGCGGAGTCGATCACCACGACCGTCCCCGCGGTCAGGGGGCGGCTCTCGGTGCCGTGCAGGCCGTACAGGCGGCGCAGCAGCGTGGTCTTGCCCGCCCCCGGCAGCCCTGTCAGGATGACCAGGGATCCCGGCGGGTACCGCAGCATCGCCCCGGGCACGCTCCCCACCCCCGCCCCGTCTCGTCCGGCCGATCATGTACGCCGCGCCAGCATAGGCCCGTCGCACTCCAGACTCTGCGACTACGGCCGAACTCGCGCACCCCATCACGCCGCCGAAAGGTCCGCCAGGGCGCTGACCTGCGGAGATCGGATCCAGCTCGGCCTGCTTTGACGGGCTCCCCGCCGGATTCGGCAGATTGGTACGCGGCAACCGGGAAACCCCGTTAAGGTACTCCCGACGCCTTGATCGGCCTCACTCCCGGAGCGGTTCGGAGTGAGGCCGATTTTCGTTGCTTCTGACGCCCGGGACACGTCCCCGCGATGCGCGACCTCTACCGTCGTGTATCCCCGGGCGCGGGGAAGTTTCGGGCCCGTTCGAGGCGTTATGGAGAAGCACTGAGCAACCGCCAGGACCCCCGTCCCTAGGTAAAACGGGCGTCCGATAAAATCGGCCTGCTCTTTATGATATTTCCGGACTTTCGCCGAGTGGGGCGATATAGGAGGGTGTGGCATGACGACGGCTGCCTTGCAGACCGTGTTGACCGTTCCCAAGCGCTTCCGCGGTCCCGTGGGCGTCGCCAACGGCGGCTGGATCGCGGGCACCATGGAGGAGGCGCTGAACGGTGGCCGATCAGGCAGCCGATCAGCCGTCGAGGTCACCCTCCATGCCCCCACGCCGCTGGAGACCGAGCTGCGCCTCGACCACGTGGCCAACTCCGTCTCCCTCTCCCACGGCGACAAGCTGCTGGTCGAGGCCATCCCCGTGGCCGAAGACCTCGAGGGTCCCGGTTTCGTGCCGTTCAACGACGCGGCCCGCGCCGAGGCCGGGTTCGCGGGGCTGCGCAAGCACCCGTTCGCCGAGTGCTTCGCCTGCGGCCTGCGCGAGCCCGGCGACGGGCTGCGGATCTTCCCCGGCCCGGTGGAGGACACTGACCTGGTGGCGGCCGGCTGGCGGGTGCCGCACACGGTGAGCGGCGAGGACGGCGTGCCCGCCTCCATCGTGGGCGCGGTGCTCGACTGCATCACCGGCTGGGCGCACTTCAGTCCTGGTGAGAGCGCGCTGCTCGGCCGGCTGGCCGTGCAGATCAACGGCTCGATCCTGCCGGGCGGCCGCTACTCCGTGGTGGCCCGCCCGACCGGCCGCGACGGCCGCAAGCTCTACGGCCAGAGCGCCATCTACGAGATGGACGGCACGCTGGTGGCGGCGGCCCGCGCCACCTGGATCGCTCCACGCTGAAGCGCAGGTGAAAGGGGCCTCCGGGATCTTTCGGGGGCCCCTTCGCAGGTCCGGGCGTCGGGAACTCGCCCGGAGCGTGAGCCGCTCGGGCGTCAGGACGTGAGGCGGGCCGCCACGATGTCCGCGCAGCGCTCGTCGAACAGGATCGTGTAGTGGTTGCAGCCGGGCACCAGCTCGTCGCGCAGGCCGGGCAGCCGCTCGATCCAGGGCGCCGCGAGGCCGTCGGGCAGCAGGCCGACCGGCTGGTCGAGCAGCCCGCGCGGCGCCCTCAGCAGCACCAGCGGCGCGGTGATCCGCTCCAGCGCGGCCCCGATGCGGTCGCGCTCCACGCGCATCCACCGGCCGTCCGCCAGCACCGCCTCCCCGACCGCCCGTGACGTCAGCGCGCCGTCGGGCCCGGTCAGGTCGTACCGCACGTACGCCTCCACGTCGGAGGTCCAGTTGCCGGCGAAGGCGGGGTGGGCCTTGAAGAAGTCCACGTACGCCTCCGGCGAGGCGAACGTCTGCCGCAACCGCTCCAGCGCCGGACCGAGCGTGGCCTGGGTGGCCGCGTCCGGGTCCACGTCGTCGGGCAGAGGAGGCAGCGGGAGACCGCCGTCCACCAGCACGACCTTGGCGAACGCCCGCTGCCCGGCGGCCAGCGCGGCCACGTACGCGCCCATGGAATGGCCGGTCAGCACCGCGTCGGGGCCCGCGCCGACGTGCTCGGCCACCCGCAGCACGTCCTCGGCGTGCCTGGGCAGCCCGTACGGGCCCGGCAGGGACGCGCTGTGCCCCCGCCCGCGCAGGTCCATGGCCACCAGCGACCAGCCGTCGGGCAGCCGCCGGCCGACCGTGGCCCACGCCATCAGCGAGGCCGTGATGCCGTGCACCGCGACGATCTTGCGCGGGCCGGTGCCGAACGTGGCGATCCGCTGCCCGTCCACCTCATCGAATTCGACTGTCATGAGGGGAGCATAGGGACCGGACATCTCACGACAAGCCGGATAATTGACGGCATGCGGATCACGGTCATCGAACACGAGGCCGAAGCCGGTCTCGGGTACCTCGCCGGCTGGCTCGGCGTCCCCTGCGACGTCGTGCGGCCGTACCTCGGGGACGAGGTGCCCGTACGCGCGGCGGACGGGCTCATCGTGCTCGGCGGCGCGGCGGCGGCCTGGGAGGACGAGCGCAGCCCCTGGCAGCCCGCCACCCGCGACCTGCTGCGGCGCGCCGTGGACGAGGGCACGCCCACGCTCGCGATCTGCCTGGGCGCGCAGCTGCTCACCATGGCCTGCGGCGGCACCGTCGAGCGTGGCGCCGCCGGGCTGGAGGTCGGCGCCTGCGAGGTGACCACGCTGCCCGCCGCCGCCTCCGACCGCCTGTTCGGGGGAGTGGGCGAGCGGGCGGTGGCCGTCCAGTACCACCAGGACGCGATGACCCGCCTGCCCGACGGCGCCGTGCCCCTGCTCACCGGCGCCCGCTACCCGCACCAGGGCTACCGCCTGGGAGAGACGGCCTGGGCGGTCCAGTTCCATCCGGAGGCCACCCCCGAGATCTTCGCCGCCTGGACGTCCCAGCCGGAAGGCGGCGACCCCGCCGGCGGCCTGAGCGCCCACGGCTACAGCGCCGAGGACCTCAACGCGGAGGTGAAGGCCGCGGAACCCGCCCTGGTGAGAACGTGGCGCCCGGTGGCGGAAGCCTTCGGCGACGTGGTCAGGAGCTCCTGAGCAGCCACACCGGAGGATGGGTCAGGACTGCTGAGCGGCCGTGCTCGGGGGTGAGGGCCGGCCGGTCGCCGCACAGGAGCCGCACGAGAGGCCGATCACTCCAGGGGGAGCGGCCTTGAGGGCTGGGGCGGCGGCTCGTCAGGGCGTGGGCCAGGGCGTGCACGCCGGCCAGCACCAGGGGGAGCGCCAGGAGGCCGCTCGGCTTCGACGTCGTCGGCACCCCGGCGGCCCTGAGCCGCCGCCAGGCCCACACCGCGTACGGGAGCACCACCAGGGGAGCGGTCACCACGCCCGGCGTGTAGCCCCTGAACAGCGCCGCCTGCGCCAGATGCACCACCCCGTGCACCCCGAACCCGGCGAGCGCGGTCTGGAAGGACGGGCTGTGCCCGCCCGTGCGCGCCCCCATCGCCGCCGCGCCCGCCACGACCGCGCCCATGAGCCCGATGGCCGTGGCGGCGTGCGCCTGCGACACCTCCAGCCGCTCCCACGGCACCCCGGGGAAGCGCGACTCCAGCAGGGGCCGCGCCTCCCGCGTCCACCGCGCCATCGTGACCAGCTCCTCGGCGTCGTGCACGACCCAAGCCCCCAGCAGCCCCCAGGCCACCCCCGCCGGCACGCGCCCGGAATCCCCGCTCATGACACCCTCCCGAAAAGCGAAACGCAACGCAACGTTGCGTTCGCATGCTACGGCGGATCATGCGGGAGCTGTCAAGATGGAAGGGTGCCCAGGATCGAATCCACCGCGGCCCGGCTCGCCAAACTCGGTTTCGCCGACGGCGCCAGGGCCGCCCAGCTGATCCGTCAGTCCCCGGCCGACCTCGACGACATCCTGGAGGCCCTGGTCGCCGTCGCCGACCCCGACCAGGCGCTGGTCTCGCTCACCCGGCTGATCGAGCGCGAGCCCGCCGTCCTCGGCACCCTGCGCCACGACGAGGGGCTGAGAAACCGCCTGCTCGCCGTGCTGGGCGTCAGCGCGGCGCTCGGTGACCACTTCGTCCGCCACCCCTCCCACGTCGCGATGCTGGCGGAAGACCGCCTCGGCGACGCCAGGGCCGAGCTGCTGCGCGCCGTCGGCGCGGAGCCGGGCGAGAGCGAGCCGCGCGCGGAGAGCGGCGGCCACGACGCGCTCACGGCCCTGCGGGTGGCCTACCGCGGCCGGCTCGCCCACCTCGCCGCCCGCGACCTCACCGGCCGGATCGGGCTGCAGGACGTCACCTCCGAGCTGTCCGAGCTCGCGGGCGCCGCGCTGGAGGCGGCGCTCGCCGTCGCGCGTACGGAGGTCGGCGCGGAAGACGTCCGCCTCGCGGTCATCGGCATGGGCAAGTGCGGCGCGAGGGAGCTCAACTACATCAGCGACGTCGATGTGATCTTCGTGGCCGAGCCCAGGGAGGGCGCCGACGAGGCCAAGGCGCTGCGCACGGCCACCCGCCTGGCCCAGGCCATGATGCGCGGCTGCACCACCACCACGTCCGAGGGCTCGCTGTGGGAGGTCGACGCGGGGCTGCGGCCGGAGGGCCGCTCCGGACCGCTGGTCCGCACGCTGGAGAGCCACCTGGCCTACTACCACCGCTGGGCCAAGACGTGGGAGTTCCAGGCGCTGCTCAAGGCCCGGCCGGTCGCGGGCGACCTGGAGCTGGGCGCCGCCTACGTCGCGGCCGTCAACGACATGGTCTGGTCGGCGGCCACCCGCGAGCACTTCGTGGAGGACGTCCAGGCCATGCGCCGCCGGGTCGAGGCCCACGTGCGCGCCGAGGGCGACCGGCAGCTCAAGCTCGGTCCAGGGGGGCTGCGCGACATAGAGTTCGCGGTGCAGCTGCTCCAGCTCGTCCACGGCAGGCTCGACCCGCTGCTGCGCCGCAGGGCCACGCTGCCCGCGCTGGCCGCGCTCTCCCGCGGCGGCTACGTCGGCCGCGAGGACTCGCGCTCGCTCGCCGAGGCGTACACGTTCCTGCGCCAGGTCGAGCACCTGCTGCAGCTGCACCGGCTGCGCCGCACCCACGTCGTTCCCACCGACGAGGCCGACCTGCGCCGCCTCGGGCGGGCGCTCGGCATGCAGGCCGACCCGGTGGGGGAGTTCACCACCCGCTGGCGCCGGCACGCGATGGAGGCCAGGCGGCTGCACGAGAAGCTGTTCTACCGGCCGCTGCTCGAGGCCGTGGCGCGGCTGCCGGAGTCGGAGGCGCGGCTGTCCGCCTCGGCCGCCGCGGCCCGGCTCGAGGCGCTCGGCTACGTCGATCCCACCGGCGCGCTGCGCCACATCGCGGCGCTGTCCACCGGGGTCTCGCGGCGGGCCGCGATCCAGCGCACGCTGCTGCCGGTGATGCTCGGCTGGTTCGCCGACACGCCCGACCCCGACGCGGCGCTGCTCGGGTTCCGGCAGGTCAGCGACAAGCTGGGCACCACGCCGTGGTACCTGCGGCTGCTGCGCGACGAGACCGCGGTGGCGGCCAGGATGGCGCGGGTGCTCGGCACCAGCCGCTACGCCACCGGCCTGCTCATGCACGCCCCCGACGCGGTGGCCATGCTGGGCTCCGACGACGAGCTGACCCCACGCCCGCCCGATTCGCTGCTCGGCGAGGCGTCGGCCGCGGTCTCCCGGCACGCCGGCGACCCCGAGACCGCCGTCACCGCGGTGCGCGCGCTGCGGCGCAAAGAGCTGTTCCGCACGGCCGTGGCCGACATCTCCGGCCTCATCGACATCGAGACCGTCGGCACCGCGCTGTCCCGGCTCAACGACGTGACCCTGCAGGCGGCGCTCGACGCGGCGCTCGGCAAGGCGCGCGAGGTCACCTCGTTCGCGATCATCGCGATGGGCCGGCTCGGCGGCATGGAGTGCTCCTACGCCAGCGACGCCGACGTGATGTTCGTGCACTCGCCGCTGCCCGGCGTCGACGAGCGCACGGCCACTGACGCCGCGTTCGCCGTGGCCAACGAGGTGCGCAGGCTGCTGTCGCTGCCCGCGCCTGACCCGCCCCTGCTCATCGACCCCGACCTGCGCCCCGAGGGCCGGCAGGGCCCGCTGGTGCGCACGCTCGCCTCCTACCGCGCCTACTACGCGCGCTGGTCGTCGCCGTGGGAGGCGCAGGCGCTGTTGCGGGCCAGGTTCTCGGCGGGCGACGCGGAGCTGGGCGCGGCGTTCACCGCCATGATCGACGAGCTGCGCCACCCGCGCGACGGGCTGAGCGGCGACGCGGTCAGGGAGATCAGGCGGCTGAAGGCCCGCATGGAGGCCGAGCGGCTGCCGCGCGGCGCCGACCCCGCCCTGCACACCAAGCTCGGCCCCGGCGGGCTGTCCGACGTGGAGTGGGTGGCGCAGCTCCTGCAGCTCCAGCACGCCGGCCGGCTGCCGGTGCTGCGCACCACGCGCACGCTGGAGGCGCTGCGCGCGGCCGTGGCGGAGGACCTGCTCGCGCCGGAGGACGAGGAGGTGCTGGCCGAGGCGTGGCGCTTCGCCTCCCGTGTCCGCGACGCGATGATGCTGGTCAAGGGCCGGCCCGGCGACAGCATCCCGAAGGACACCGCCGAGCGCAGGCAGGTCGCCCGCACACTCGGCTACCCGCCCGACGGCTCCGAGGACTTCCTCGACGACTACCGCCGGGTCACCCGCCGCGCCCGCAAGGTGGTGGATCGCGTCTTCTACGGCGGCTGATCAGCATATGACGTGACTTTTGATGCGCTGCGTCATTGCGCTGTCACGCCCAGGGGTGTTTCATGGCGGCCGTGTTATCCGTTTACGTGGACCTCGCCCTCGGCCTGGTCGTGGCGTTCCTGCTGCTGTCGCTGCTGGTGAGCGGGCTCAACGAGGCCGCCGTGCGGGTGCTGTCCATCCGCAGCAAGTTCCTGTGGGCCTACCTCAGGGACACCATGGACGGCGCGGGCCCCAAGGGCTCGTGGCTGCCCGCCAAGGTGCTCGACGTGTTCAGGGCGATGCCGTTCGCCCGCGACCCGCGGCCCGTCCACGACGACAGGCCCGCGCCCGCCAGCGCCGGCGAGCTCCCCGAGGCGGGCACCGGCGCCTCCATGATCAACCTGCTGTACGAGCGGGTCAGGGAGATCGACCACGCCAAGCGGGGCAGGACGAGCATCGCCGAGATCCCGCCCGCCAGGTTCGCGGTGGCCGTCATGGAGCTGACGGCCGAGAACGGCGACGTCGAAGGCTTCCTGGCCCGGCTCAGGCAGATGAACAGCCCGCTCTACGGCCATCTCAAAGGCGTCTGGGAGGCCGCGCAGGGCGACCTCGACCGGTTCAGGCGCGGCGTCGAGACCTGGTTCGACGGCGAGATGCAGCGCCTGTCGATGCTCTACAGGCGCTACGTCAAGTGGGTCGTGGCCGCGCTGGGCGTCGCGGTGACGCTGCTGTTCAGCATGGACGGGCTGGAGTACGCCAAGACGCTGCTGCGCGACAACGCCTACCGCGCCTCGGTGACCGCCGTGGCGGGGACGGGGCAGGGCGCGTACGACGAGCTGAAGCAGCTGTGCACGGGCGGCGACCCGGTGCCGTGCGTCACCGAGACGCTCAGCCAGCCCGCGCTGGTCAAGCTGATGGGCCAGGCGCTGGTCAGCATCTCGATCCCGGCCGAGGGCGAGCCCGGCGTGCGCTGGAACGGCGCCGCCTGGTGGGAGCGGGTCAGCGCGCCCAGCCACTGGCCGGGCTTCCTGCTGACGTACGTGGCGCTGCTGTTCGGCGCGCCCTTCTGGTGGGACGTGCTGCGCCGCATCACCGGCGTCAGGTCGCGGCGCTGACCCCGCGCCCGGCGGCCAGCGCGACGACGTCGGCCAGCTCGGCCAGCTCCGCCGGATCGTCGGTGAGCCGGGCCGTCGCCAGGCGCAGGTGGGGCCGGGCGGCCTGGTCGATGACGTACCGGCTGCCGGGGGCGACCGAGATGCCGTGCGCGGCCAGCGTGACCAGGGCGGCGGGCTCGTCGCGTACCGGCACCCAGAGCACCAGCCCGTCGCCGCCGCCGGTGCGCACGCCGCGCGCCGCCAGCTCCGCGGCCAGCCGCGCGCGCCGCCCCGCGTAGACCTCGCGGGCGTGCGCCACGCGCGCTTCCACGTCCGGGTCGGCGAGCAGGTGGGCCAGCGCGTCCTGGAGGATCCTGCTGGTCCAGCCGGTGCCGAAGCTGCGCAGCACCCGGACCCGCTCGACCGCGTCGGCCGCGCCGCCGATGACCGCGATGCGCAGGTCGGGGCCGTGCGACTTGGAGTACGACCGGACCAGCACCGTACGGCCGGGAAAGCGCGTCCCCATGCTGACCATCGGCGACACCGACAGCTCGCCGATGCCGTCGTCCTCCACGATGAGCGTCTTGGCGGGCTCCAGCAGCGCCGCCAGCTCCGCCGAACGCTCCGGCGTGACCGCGTGCCCGCACGGCGACTGCCCCCGCGGCTGGTAGACGAACGCCACCGGCCGCGCCTTGAGCGCCTTGGCCAGCGCGGCGGGCAGCGGCCCCTCCTCGTCGCAGGCGACCGGGACGATCTGGACGCCGATCGTCTCCAGGATGTCCAGCAGCCGCGCCCCGGTCGGCTCCTCGATGGCGATGCGGTCGCCGGGCAGCGCCGCAGTCTGGCAGAGCAGATGCACGGCCTCGTACCCGCCGCCGACCGCGAGCCAGCTCTGCGCCTCGAACGGCCAGGTGGGCTCCACGGCGGCGCGCAGGCGCGGGGTGATCGTCGCGCGGGCGTAGTCGTTGAGCCCGTCGGTGCGGGCGGCGGCGGCCAGCGCGGCCTCCAGCGGCGGCAGCAGCGCCGTGTCGGGGGAGGCGATGGTCAGGTCGATGGCCAGGCGGTCGCCCCAGTGGCCGAGGCGCTCGTACCGGATGGGGCGCGGCACGTCGGGCGGGCCCAGCACCACCGTGCCGCGCCGCCGGTCGGTCCTGATCATGCCGTGCCTGCGCAGCTCGGACCAGGCCTCCGCGACCGTTCCCGAGCTGACGCCCAGCTCTCTGGCCAGGCCGCGGACCGTGGGCAGGCGCGTCTGCGCCGTCACCGTCCCCTCTCTGATGAGGTCGGTCAGGGCGGCGGCGATACCCCGTGCGCTCGGGTCCCCGATGCGCTGCGCCAGCCAAGCGGCGTCCACTTTGTCCCCCTGTAAATCTTTGTTCAGCAACAAAGATCTTCTTGTGCAGTCTGCTCCGCTGAACATATGGTCTGTGGCTATTAACGGCAAGTACGTACTGTTTGGGGGATTTGTGGCGACCGTTCGCCTTGCGCTGCGAGATTGGGACCATCTCGTGCCGATCGTCACCGGCGCCGTCCGGGCCGAGGGGTTCGAGCTGGACCTCGACTCCAGGGCCGTCACGCCGGACGTGCTCAGCGAGCCGGGACTGGACGGCGGCGAGACCTCCTTCAGCCGCTACGTGCTCGGCCGCGCCGCGGGCGACGACCGGCTCGTGGGCCTGCCCGTGTTCGTGATGCGCGGGTTCCGCCACCGCTGCGTGCTCGTCCGCCGCGACAGCGACCTGACCGCGCTCGGCCAGCTGAAGGGCGCCCGCATCGGGCTCACCGGCTGGCCCGACTCCGGCAACACCTGGACCCGCGCCCTGCTGCGCGCCGAGGGCGTGGACCTGACCGGCGTCACCTGGACGGTCGGCCCGCTCGTCGCGGGCGAGACCGGCAAGGACCGCGTCGGCCCCGTGCCGTTCCCCGACAACGTCTCGCTCACCGACGACGGCCTGGCCGAAGGGCTCGCCGAGGGCCGCTACGACGCCATCATGACTCCGTTCATGCCGGAGGAGTTCTTCACCCCGGACAGCCGCTTCCGCCACCTGCTGACCGACCACCGCGCCGCCGAGCTGGCCTACTACCGGCAGACCGGCTTCGTGCCCGGCATCCACCTGGTGACGCTCAAGCGTGAGAGCGTCGAGCGGAACCCGTGGCTGCCGCAGGCCGTCACGGAGCTGTTCGAGCGCTCCAAGCGGCACTGGCTGGCCCGCCGCCGCCTGCTCGCCGACACCACGCCGTGGCTGCTCGCCGACCTCACCGGCACGGCCGCCACCTTCGGCGCCGACTGGATGCCGTACGGCGCCGCCCCCAACGCCGCCATGGTCGCCGCGTTCTGCACCGAACTGCACGCCCAGGGCATCGCGAACCGCCGCATCGAAGCCGAGGAGGTCTTCGCCGCATGACCGACCTGAGAATCGCCGTGGGCCAGTTCGCCTCGGCCGAGGA
Source organism: Nonomuraea sp. NPDC049504 (assembly GCF_040676845.1). Classification (NCBI taxonomy): domain Bacteria; kingdom Bacillati; phylum Actinomycetota; class Actinomycetes; order Streptosporangiales; family Streptosporangiaceae; genus Nonomuraea; species Nonomuraea sp. NPDC049504. The sequence goes on along the minus strand of NZ_JBFAPT010000013.1, from coordinate 188,314 downwards.
CTGGACCGCCAACCTCAAGACCTGCAAGGAGCTGATCGACGGCGCCGTCGCCGGCGGAGCCGACCTGCTCGTGCTGCCCGAGGGCGCGCTCGCGCTCTTCGTGGACGAGCCCGTACGCATCCGCGAGGCCGCCCAGCCCCTGGACGGCCCGTTCGTCACCGGCCTGGCCGAGCACACCCGCGGCTCGTCCACCACCGTCATCGCCGGCGTGCACGTGCCCGCCCCCGACGGCCGCGTCTCCAACGTGCTCGTCGCCGCCAGGGACGGCGAGATCGTCGGCACGTACGTCAAGCTCCACCTGTACGACGCCTTCGGCCGCCGCGAGTCCGACAACGTCGTCCCCGGCGCGAACGCGCCCGTCGTCATCGACGTCGCCGGCTGGAAGGTCGGCCTGATGACCTGCTACGACGTGCGCTTCCCCGAGATGGCGCGACTGCTCGCCGACCAGGGCGCCCAGGTGCTCGCGCTGCCCGCCGCATGGGTGCGCGGCCCGGCCAAGGAATGGCACTGGGAGGTCATGGTCACCGCCCGCGCCCTGGAGAACACCTGCTACGTCGCCGCGTCCGGCGAGTGCGGCCGCCGCAACATCGGCGCCAGCATGATCGTCGACCCGCTCGGCATCACCAGGGCCCGCCTCGGCGACGCGCCCGGCCTGCTGTGGTCCGACGCCTCCGCCGCCGAGCTGGAAGCCGCCCGCACGACGCTGCCCGTCCTCGAGAACCGGCGCTTCGCCGTGGACCCGCGATTGGAGCCGCATGCCTAAGCACGCGACCGCGCTGCTCGCCACCGCCGCACTCCTGCTGGTCGGCTGCGGCGCCAACCCCCCGGAGGCCGAGGGCGTGCTGGAGCCCACGGGACAGTCCTCCGCCGCCGCCCAGACCAAGGACCAGGCCCTGCACGACCGGCTGCCCGACAAGGTGAAGCAGGCCGGCAAGCTGATCTCGGTCAACAACGGCTCGTTTCCGCCGTACGAGATCGCCGGCCCCGACGGCAGGTCGCTGACCGGCGCCGCCGCCGACATGGCCGACGCGCTCGGCCAGGTGCTCGGCGTCAAGATCGAGCACGTCACCGTGGACGGCCTGCCCAGCTCGCTGACCGGCATCGCCTCCGGCCGCTACGACTTCGCCATCGGCCCCGTCGGCGACTTCCCCGACCGGCAGAAGGCCAACGACTTCATCGACTGGGTCAAGGAGTACGTCGTCTTCGCCGTGCCCAAGGGCAACCCCGACGGCATCGGCTCGGTGGCCGACACCTGCGGGCTGAAGATCTCCGTCATGGCCGGCGGCTCCGCCGAGGCGGTGATCAAGGGACAGTCGGCGGCCTGCGTCAAGGAGGGCAAGCCGAAGATCACGGTGCAGTCGTACAAGGACCAGCCGACCTCCGTGCTGGCCGTCAGCTCGGGCCGCGCGGACGCGTTCTTCTCCTCGCAGGCGCCGCTCACGTACTTCGTCGACCAGGCCGGCGGCAAGCTGGAGCTGGCCGGCAAGGGCCAGCCCAACGGCTTCGACGACCTCTACCAGGGCGCCGTCGTGGCCAAGGACTCGCCGCTGCGTGACGTGCTCAAGGACGCCTTCCAGCAGCTCATGGACAACGGCACCTACGACCGGATCATGGCCAGGTGGAAGACCAGCGACAACAAGCTGGACCAGGCCGGAATCAACCTGGCGAAATCATGACTCAGCCCCCCGAGATCGACGTCGCGGGCGCCGCGCGCACCCGCCATCCGCTGCGCTGGGTCGCCTCGGTCGTCCTGCTCGTCCTCGCCGCCCAGCTCGTCAGCCTGCTGGTCACCAACCCCAACTTCCAGTGGGACGTCGTCGGCAGCTACGTCAACGCGCAGATCATCGGCCAGGGCATCTTCACCACGCTGCTGCTCACCGTCATCGCCATGACGGTCGGCGTGACGCTGGGCGTGCTGCTGGCCGTCGGCCGCCTGTCGGAGAACCCCGTCGCCCGCGCCGCCTGCGGGCTCTACGTCTGGTTCTTCCGCGGCACGCCGGTGCTGGTGCAGCTCGTGCTCTGGTACAACCTGTCGTACCTGCTGCCGGAGATCTCCTTCGGCATCCCGTTCGGGCCCGAGTTCGTCACCGCCGACACCAACGTGCTCATCACGCCCCTCCTGGCCGCCATCCTCGGGCTCGGGCTGAACGAGGGCGCGTACATGGCCGAGATCATCCGCGGCGGCCTCATGTCCGTCGACCCCGGCCAGGGCGAGGCCGCCGCCGCGCTCGGCATGAGCGACGGCCGCACCTTCCGCCGCATCGTGCTGCCCCAGGCCATGCGCTTCATCATCCCGCCCACCGGCAGCCAGGTCATCAGCATGCTCAAGGCGACCTCGCTGGTGAGCGTCATCGCGCTGGCCGACCTGCTCTACACCGTGCAGTCCATCTACAACCGCACCTTCCAGACCATCCCGCTGCTGATCGTCGCGTGCGTCTGGTACCTGATCATCACCTCGATCCTGTACGTCGGCCAGTCGTTCATCGAGCGTCACTACGCGCGCGGCGCCACCAGGAACGCGCCGCAGAGCTTCTGGGCCTTCGCGACCTTCCGCCGCCGCCGTCCTGCGGCTGATCCCACGGAGGTGTCCTCATGAGCATGCCCATGGTGCACGCCCGCGCCGTACGCAAGCACTTCGGCCACCTGGAGGTGCTCAAGGGCATCGACCTCGACGTCCAGGCCGGCGAGGTCGTCGTCGTCCTCGGGCCGTCCGGCTCCGGCAAGTCCACGTTCCTGCGCTGCGTCAACCACCTGGAGACCATCGACGGCGGCGCCATCCACGTGGACGGCGAGCTGATCGGCTTCGAGGCGCGCGCCGGCAAGGTCCGCCACCTGCGCAAGCGCGACATCACCCGGCAACGCAGGGAGATCGGCATGGTCTTCCAGCAGTTCAACCTCTTCCCGCACATGACCGTGCTGCAGAACGTCATGGAGGCCCCCGTCGGCGTCCGCCGCGAGCCGCGCGAGCAGGCCAGGGAACGCGCGCACGCGCTGCTGCGCCGCGTCGGCCTGGAGGACAAGGCGGGCAGCTACCCCCGCCAGCTCTCCGGAGGCCAGCAGCAGCGCGTCGCGATCGCCAGGGCCCTGGCCATGCGGCCCAAGCTCATGCTGTTCGACGAGCCCACCAGCGCCCTCGACCCCGAGCTGGTCGGCGAGGTGCTGGCCACCATGAAGGGCCTCGCCGAGGACGGGCTCACCATGATCGTGGTGACCCACGAGATCGGCTTCGCCCGCGAGGTGGCCGACCGGGTGGTGTTCATGGACGGGGGAGTGGTCGTCGAGTCCGGCACCCCCGCCGAGGTGCTGGACAACCCCGCCAGCGAGCGGACCAAGGCGTTCCTCAGCCGCGTACTGTAGATCGGATGGAGACAGAACGGTTGATCATGCGCCGATGGCGCGAGGAGGACAAAGAACCCTTCGCCGCCATGAACGCCGACCCCGAGGTCATGGAGCTCTTCCCCGCCCTGATGACCCGCGAGGAGAGCGACGCCTTCGTGGATCGGATCGAGCGGCAGTTCGACGAGCGCGGCTACTCGCTCTGGGCGCTCGAAGTGCGTGACAGCGGCCGGTTCATCGGGTTCACCGGGCTGGCGCTGCAGACCTTCGACGTGCCCTTCCTGCCCGCCGTCGAGATCGGCTGGCGGCTGACCCGCTCCGCCTGGGGCCACGGCTACGCCATCGAGGCCGCCAGGCGCGCCGCCCGCTACGCCTTCGAAGAGGCCGGGCTGGACGCCATCATCTCGATGACGGCCGTCCAGAACCGGCGCTCGCGCTCGGTCATGGAACGCCTCGGCATGACCCGCGACCCGGCCGAGGACTTCGACCACCCCAGGCTCCCGAAGGACAGCCCCATCCTCCGCCACGTCCTGTACCGCCTGCACCGATAACGCGCGGCCCCGCTATAGGCTGCCGGGAAACGACCCCGGCAGCCTTCCAGCGGAATGAGGACCGATGCGCTTGCAGCATTCAGCCGCCATCTGGACCGACTTCCCGGCCCTCGTCCCCATGGCCCTGTACGCCGAAGGCATCACGCCGGACGTCTCCGTACAGGACCGCGTAGTGGCATACACCGAACGGGCCGCCGCCAGGCTCGCCACCGCCTCCGAGAGCGACCTGCCGGAGATCCAGGCGTGGCGGCGCGCCTTCTCCCGCATGGGGCTCAAGCCCACGCAGTACAGGTGCGCGTCGGAGTCGCTGCTGCGCCGCTTCAGGAAGGAGGGCGCGCTTCCGTCCCTCCACCCCCTGATCGACCTGTGCAACGCCCTGTCGATCGCGTACGCCGTCCCGATCGCGGTCTTCGACGTCTCCAAGATCGCCGGCTCCATCGAGGTCCGCTACGCCAAGGGCGACGAAACATACCTCACCTTCGCCGGCGAGACGGAGCACCCGCCCGCCGGCGAGGTCGTCTTCGCCGACGCCGAGGGCCGCGCCCACGCCCGCCGCTGGACCAACCGCCAGAGCGGCCTGTCGGCCGTCCGCGACGAGACCTCGAACGCCCTGATCATCGCCGAAGCCCTGCACGAAACGGCCGAAGCCGACCTGACTGATCTGCTGTCCACACTGACGACCGAACTCACCACCCTCTGGGCCCTCACCCCGAAATCGGCCCTCCTCACGCCGACCTCCCCGGCCTTCACCGCCTAGCCGGCGGCGTCCTCGGGCCGTTTGAGCTTGTAGACCCCGTACAGGGTCTCCAGGCCGCCGAGGACCATCAGGACGACGCCGATCTTGGACGGGGTGAAGATGACGATCTCCTCATCGAGCCCGAACAACCAGAGCGCCAGCCCCACCACGAAGGTGAGCGAACCGGTGAACAGTGTCTTCCGGGCAGAAGCCATGGGCAGTCCTTGCATCGCGTACGGATCTTGGCGAAAAGCCTAGTCAGGCACCGTCCGCGCGGCCTCCTGCCGCTGTGGGAGATCGCCCTACATCTTTCGGCTGACCCGCGCGGCTAGGACATGCAGGCGCCGGCCCGGGTGATGTCGCGCTGGTCCACCCAGAAGCGCGTGTCGCCCACCACCGTCGTCGTCTTCACGACCACGAGCCCGTCGGCGATCTTACGGGTCTCGCCCTGGTAGACCCTGACCGTGCTGCCCTTCCTGAAGAAGTTGCTCCAGCCCCACCCGGTCTTCGTCGGGAAGTGGCGCCGGGTGCTCCTGACGACCTCCATCGGGCAGATGACCGCCGCGGCCTGCTTCGCCGCCGTCGCGGATGAGCTCGTCGCGGACGAACTCGCCGCGGATGAGCTCGCCACGGCGAAGGAGGTCGCCGGCGTGATGAGGGTGAGGGTGGCGGCGGCGATGAGGGCGGTGACGGCGGTGGCGGTGGTGACGGTGGCCGACCTGGTGAATGCCATGCGATTCCCTTTCCTGCCTGTTCGGACGTTCCACAGGACAGGAGAAGGGACGGCCTGTTTCCGCGGCGTTTCCGCGACACGAGAAAGGCCCGGCATCGGGAAGCGATGCCGGGCCGTTCTGAGAAGCCGCGTGTTTACACGTCGTAGGTGTGACATATGCAGACGTCCGACCTGGCGAATCCTTGATCGTTAAGGGCTGTGTTACTCCTCTGTTTCTTCACCCAGATCTTCGGCGCCGAACGCCTCGTCGATCGCCTTTCGCGTGCGGCCTACGCTTCCCGGCAGCAGGTGCGTGTACGTCCGGAGCGTGAACCCTGGGTCCTGGTGCCCGAGGTATTCGGCCAGCGCCTTGATGGACTCGCCGGCGTCGAGAAGCACGCTGGCGTAGTAGTGGCGCAGCGCGTGCATGCCGTACTCGCGGACGGACTGGTCGCGCCGACCGGTCTCCTTCATCTTCGGCCGGACCTTCGGGATGATGCCCAACCGTTCAAGGGTGCGCTTCCAGACGTACTCGTTGATGTAGTTGCGGTTCAGCGGCTTGGACTCCCGGCTGGTAAGGATCAGCCGGAAGGTTCTGGGCTCGCCGTCCACCTCCTCCCACGGCAGGGTGACCTCCCGGGCCGGGAACAGCTCCAGGTGTTCCTCGACGGCCGCGGCGACCGACGCCGGGAGGGGGATGTCTCGTTCGTAGTCGTGCTTGGGCAGACCGAAGATCAGGCGGCCCCTAATCTGCTTGACCTGCTGCCGCACGTGGACGACGCCCTCGGCAACGTCCACGTCGTCCACTGCGAGCCCGAAGATCTCGCCCTGCCGTAGGCCGCAGCCTGCGCCGAGGGTGGCCAGGATGCGGTACCGCTCAGGCAGTGCGTCTCTCACCGCCAGCACGCGCTCTCTGGGCCACGGTCTTATCTTCCGCTTCGGCAGCTCGGGTGCCTTCACGGTTTTCGCCGCACACGGATTTTTGCTGATCAGCCCGTCCTCCACGGCGCTTCCCAGGAGCTGATCGAGGAGCGCCAGCACACGGCCGGCCGTGCTCGGCGCCAACTTCCTTTCGAGCTGTTTCAGCCAGGCCCGGATGTCGCTCGGCCGGATTGCGCCGATTTCGCGGCCGCCGAACCTGGGCGCGATGTGCACCCGCCAGTAGCCCTCATAGATCGTGCGGGTGGACGGGTCTGCTGTGTGTGACTCCAGCCAGGTCTTGGCGAGGACGGACAGGATCGTCTTGGCTCCGTTTGGGTCGATGTAGTTACCTCGCGCCTTGTCGGCCTCCATGAGGTTGAGGTGCCGTTCGGCGTCGGTTTTCTTGGCGAAGGCCTTCGTCTGCTGCCGTCCGTCGAGGTCGATCCAGACGGCTAACCAGCGCTTTCCCTTCCCGTTCCGCTTGGTCGGCACGCGCTGTGGCTTGCCGCCCGGCGTGTTCACGGACTTGAACCACAGGTCCTTGACGTGGGCCATGGCTGTTCTCCTGAGGGGCTTGATGATCTTCGCTAACGCGTCTCGTGCTTGCGCAGACATCGCGCTATGGTGTGTCTGACGCGTTAGATGCGTCTAGTTCTATCATTTGTACACGAGAAGACCACCGGCATGGCAGCGACATAGCCCTCACCGCGCGACGCCCGCCCGCCCCACAGGAGCCGCCCGCTAGACAACGAAAAAGGCGCCCCCCGCCGAAGCGGAGAGCGCCTTTCACCTCATCCAAACACCCGCATCCCCTGACGGCTCAAGAAGGTTGGTCGCCCTGGCGAGCCGATCGGGTGGGTGCTCGAAATGCGTGGAGCCGAAGATATCACCTCGCCATGCGTTCGCCCCGCCGCGCCCGCCCGTGCGGGCCGCTGCCCGGCCGAACGACTCACAGAAAACGCGTACCCCGTCCCGCATGGCCGTCCTGTCCGCCGTCCCCGATGGGATGCGGCGTGCCTCCTCGCAGCGTGACTTTCTCCGAGCTGTCAAGGAGCACCCCGACGCGCTCGCACTGAAGTGCCACGCCTACCGGAACCTCACCGAGATCGCGGCCGAGCTGGCCAACTGGGCCGACTGGACGGCCATGACGACCCGCCCGACCGAGCAGCGCATCGCTGACGATCTCGACCTGGCGCTGTCCACCGTGAAGCGCTGGATCAGGTGGCTGCGCGAGCGCAGGTTCCTCGGCGTCGTGGAAGAGGGCACAACGAACCGGTTCCGCAGAGGTAACCAGTTCGGCCACCTCGACGACGGCATGGGGAACCGTGCGGCGGTCTGGGTGTTGTGCATCGCTGCTCCGGAGCTGGACGAACGCGACTTGTGCACCGACAAAACGACAACTGAACCCCCTTCATTGACTCTCCCTAGGAGAGTCAATGAAGGTCCTACGCACGCGCGCGAGGAAAGATCATCTTCGCGCCGCCGGAACCGAATCTCGACGACGAACGAGGCCGCCGCCACGCCGGGGACCCGCAAGCACGCGCTCCAGGTCGCCCAGAAGATCCACGACACCAGCACCACGCTGCGGCGCCTGTCGCCGTGGTACATCCGGCACCTGACCAGGTCCTTCGTCGCTGCTGGGTGGACGGCCGCCGACGTGCTGCACGCCCTGGACCACAAGCCGGACGGATCTGCCTGGACCTACACCTGGACCAGCCGCGGCCAGCTCCGCAACGTTCCCGGCTGGGTGCGGTTCCGGCTCGCTGCATGGCTCGACGAGCACGGCCGGCCCCTGCCCGGCAAGTCGCAGCGCCTCGAGGCCGCGGCCGCCGAGCTCCGCGCGGAGCAGAAGGCGCTGCGGGCGTGGTTTGAGGAGATGGAGGCTCGTCGCGCTGGCGGTCCCAGGGAGGTGCCGCAGAGGTTGAGCAGGGCGGAAGCGCTTGCGCCGCCGCCTGTGGTGGACGTGGTCGGCGCGCCCGGTCCGAACGCGGCTTACCGCGCTGTACGTGCGGCGATGGAGGCGAAGCGGCTGCAGGAGGAGGCCGAGCTGATGAGGAGGTTGGGGTCTTGAGCGAGTCGTACGCCGAGCAGGCGCGGCGGGCGCGGGAGCTGCTGGCGCGCTCGTCACCTGCGGCCGCGCGAGCGATGCGCGCGCGGGAGCAGGAGGCTGCGCGGCCGCGCCGGGTGGCGGACAAGTGGTGGTGGGCCTCGATCGACCAGCAGGTGGGGGAGGCGATCGAGGCGCAGCCCCGGCTCGTCGAGGTATCGCCGCCGGCGGTGGAGGCGGGGGTGGACGTGGAGGAGGAGCGGCGGCGGGTGTCGCTGGCGCGGGCGCGGATGCGGGCCCGCGCCGAGAGCGCAGCCCGACAGAACGACAAAAACGAATCTACGGCGTAAAGCCGGGGACGGGGGAGCGGTGAGCGTCCGGAAATGCTGCTGTGCGCGCGTCAGATCGACGCAGAGACGCTTTTACCAAGCGTCTGATACGTCGGACGCGTCACGCGTGTTCTTCCGCTCTCGGTGCGTCTGAGACGGTAACCGAATTGTGATCAGTGGAAACGTTCGCTGGTATCCCTCATGTACATATACCTCTCTTATGTGTGTTAGCTTGAAGATCAAGCACCACACGAAAGCACCACTGACCAGCCGAAATACGGAAGGAACGCCGTGATCGCCACAATCCCGGCCCCGTACAACGTGCTGCTCGGCGCACGCCGAGCAGGCGCAACCACCACCCACCAACTCGACGCGCTCGCCTGGTCCGCAGCCGCCAACGCTGCCGAATCCCGCGTCAACGACACCTGGGACGACCTCCTCCAGGAGGCCACCGACCGCGTCTACTGCGTCGCCCACTACCGGGCCGTCGAGGGAGCTGACACGCTCGGCATCGACCTCGACACCGGCGTCACCTACGACGAACTGCCCGCACCCGTCACCGCGAACGTCATCACCTCCGCGTTCGTCGCCGCGTGCAACATGTGCGACCGCACCGACGAGCACGACAAGCCGATAGCGGAACTGCTATCAGAGATCACCGTCCAGGACTGACGACCACACATCACCCCGAGCGGCCCCGCCAACGCGGGGCCGCCGCATTTCCACCACAAGGAGAACCGACATGAACGCCATGATCACCCGCTCCCGCGCCGAACTCCGGGCCGCCGCGATGGAAGTCCGCGACGCGGGAGCCACCACCACCCAGATCCTCCACACCGTCGCCCGGATGCTGACCAAGCCGGCCGCCGCCCCGGAGCAGATCGAGGTCAACGAGGCGAACGTCCGCGACATGGCCAGCTTCTGGTTCGACGAGCTGTCCGACGAGTACACGCGTGAGCAGGGCTTCACGCCGTACTCGTGGGAGACCGCCAAGTTCGACGACCTGACCGGAAGGGATCAGGCGTGGGTGGTCGGGCGCGTGATCGAGCAGTTCGGCGAGCCCGACACGATGCCGCGGCACCCCGCGCCGGTCCGGCTCGCTGACCACCTGCTCACCGGACTCCGGCGGGCGGCCGCGCTGAAGGTCGAGTACGGCGAGCACTTCGCGCCCACCTACGCCGAGATCCGCGAGGCGCTCATCACGCTTCTCGGCACCCAGTCCGTTGAGCGCGAGCTGGCGATCGAGTCCATCGGCCACGCGCTGGCGACCGGCAAGGGCATCGCCGAGGCCGTCGCGTACATGGACGGCCAGCTGTGACCGCGCCGACGCTGGACACCAGCACCCGGGCCATCGCCGAGCACCTGCTGGAGACGCTGCGGCTGCTCAACCGGGCCGACGATCAGCGGTTGGCCGTCTCGCAGGGCGGCGCCTACGGCGACGTGCGCGAGGCCCTGATCAAGGTCCTGGAGACGCAGCGCTGGGGCCGCGCGATGGCCAACGAGGCGATCTATCTCGCGATGACCGGCGACATCTCGCTGTGGGACGCCATGTATGCCGCCCGCATGGGCTGATAGCGGAATTGAAATCGGCTCCACGGCCCGAGGCGGGTCGCGGAGCCTTCTCGTCTCAGGAGGAAAACGCTCATGGTCAGCACGCACGCCACCGTCACCGAGGTCACCGACGAGATCGCGCAGCTGGTGGCCGACGCGATCAGCAAGCACTTCCGCGCCGACCCCGACTACGCACCCCAGGTCATGGACGCCGGCTGGGATGGCGGCCCCGGCCGCGTCATCGTCTGGCAGTACAGCGTGCCCGACTGGGCGTACCTGGTGGGCCACGGCGGGACATCGGAGTACGACTACTCGACCGAGTACGAGCCGATGCCGCTGCCCGAAGGCGTGTGGGCCGAGCCGGTCAACCCGATGACCCTGCGCATCATGCCGAACTACCGCTGAACAAGCTGATGGCCGGGCCCGCCACAGGCCCGGCCATCCAAACCAACCAACACCACAGAAAAGCCCCGGACTCCTCGCCGCCACGACGAGGTCCCAGTGCATCCCAGAGTAACGCACACCCCCGGCCATCACGGAAAGTAGGAGGAAACGTGAAATACGTCGCCACCGCCACCCGCCGCTACCGCATGGAGCTCCCAGACCGGGACTGGTTCGAGCCCATCGTCACCGATGACGTTCACCGGGTGATCCGCTCCAGGCGCGCGGCTCGTCTCGCGGGGCTTCAGCTTGTTGTCACTCTGCTGCCGCTCAGGGCCGAGGAGGTGCCCGCCTGCTCCTGGTGTCGTGCCCGGCCGCGCGCGGTCGAGTACGACTGCGATGGGGCGTACCTGACCGCGACGTGCGAATCGGCGCAGTGCAGAAAGGCCCGCCGGCTGGCGTACGAGGGCGTCATCGCCTACCCGTCCTACCGTCGCGGCGATCAGGCGTCGCGGATCGTCAAGCCTGTCCGGGTTCGCCGTTTGGACGGGCCGCGGCCGGGCGTCGTGACGGTGGACGAGTTCGACGACATTACGTGTAGCTGCGGCAACATCTCGTCGTTCGCGGGGTTCCACCCATGTCTGCCGGGCGGTGCGCTCGTCGAGCCGGACCATCCGGAGTGGAACGGTCTGTGGTGGTGTGCGGGTGTCGGGTGTCCTGGCGTGATCGTCGATTGCCGGGAGCCTGCCGAGTACGCGGACGAGCCGGGCACGCCGGTCGAGATCGTCGTTATCTGATTGTGATCATTCGCGATCATGCCGGTATCTCATATGTCTATGTCGGTGTGCTGCACGTGCTAAGCTGCTGCTAGCAGCACCTCAGAAACGAACAGACCAACAAGCCGATAGCGGCACAGCAATCCACACACGGCACCGGCCCCGCGACCCACCGTCGCGGGGCCGTCGCGCGTTCGGAGGACAAACACCATGAGCACCGCCACCGCCACCAAGGCCCCCACGCCCGCCACCGACAAGCAGAAGGCGTTCCTCGACAAGCTGCTCGACGAGCGGGTCCACCAGCTCACCCCCGACATGATCCGCCTGGCCAAGGACAAGGCGTCCGCCCGCGACATGTCGTCCCTCATCGACACCCTGCTCAACGCGCCGCGCAAGCCCAAGCCCGCCGAGCCGGCCGCGACCATCGAGCCCGGCGTCTACAAGAAGAACGGCGACATCTACGAGATCAAGGAGTCCCGCACCGGCGTACTGCGCGTCAAGAAGATCCGCGTTGTCGGGCAGAAGGTCCGCCGCTTCGCCAGTCTCTACCGGCCCAGCCAGTTCACGCCCGACGACCGGATCACCCTTGACGACGCCAGCGGATTCGGCCACCAGTACGGCATCTGCTGCTGCTGCTTCCGGCTCCTCACCGACGCCCAGTCCGTGCACGACGGAATCGGGCCGGTGTGCAAGAAGAAGTACTTCCCCGGCCTCTGACCGCCGATAGCGCAACCGCAATCAGCACCGGCGGCCCCGCAACTCGGGGCCGCCGCTACCCCCAGGAGGAAGCGTTGGAGCAGGAAACCACCCGCATGTTCGGCAAATGCCCCTTCAAGGGCTGCAAGCACCGCGCCGTCATGGACACCCCCGCCATTCGGGAGTACGACCGCGACCGCGCGCAGCGCGTCATTGGCAGCTACCTCAAGCCCGTCGCCAAACACGCCGGGATGCCGGACACCGGCTGGTGGTCCTTCTTCGACGTCTACGACTGGCTGTACCACGACCCGTCCCGGTGGACCCGCGACGTGGCCGACGACCGGCCCCGCTGCCCCGACCACAACCGGCTGTTCCGCTGGGCCCAGCTCGACACCAGCAAGGGCGTCAACCACGACAAGCGGTGCGACGGCCGCTGCCGATCCGCCCGCGGCCACGTCTGCGATTGCCCATGTCTCGGCGAGCAGCATGGCGCCGACAACCTCCTCAAGATCTGAAAGGACCAACCCATGCCCATGTCCCCGAACCGCACCGCGCTCCAGATCATCAACCGGCTCCGGAGGGACGGGTTCACTGTGACCATCCCCGACGAGCCGTACCGCCGCGTCTACTCCATCCCGCTCAGCCGCGGCATGTACTTCGGCGAGTTGGTCGTCTCCGCCGACAAGGGACGCGCGCTGCGGATGTCCATGACGTGGCAGCCGAACATGACCAACCGCAAGGCCATCGGCGGCTCCCACATCATCGGCCTGCTCAACACCCTGCCCGACCACGGCTGGCAGAACTGAAAGGAACCCCCATGCCCCTCATGAACCTTCCGGGCATCGCCCGCGTCCACTACGACAGCATCCAGAACGGCCGCTACACCCAAGCTGACTACGTCGCCGTGCTCGACGGCGCATGGGCGCTGGCCGTCGCGGTGTGCGACGGCGCTGGTGACGACTCCGACGCGGCCGACGCTGCCCACATCAGCGCGCAGATCGCGGCCGCCGTCGCTGGCTCCACCAACAGCGGGGTGCAGGGCCTGCACGCGGCCCGCACCTACCTGCAGCAGCGCAACGAGGACGCTCCGCCCGGCCAGGAGGGCATCACCACGGCGGTCGTCGCGGCGATCACCTACGGCGGTCTGGACCTCGCCTGGGTCGGTGACTCGCCCGCGTGGGCGGTGCACCTGGACGGCAAGGTCGTCCCCCTGACCACACCGTCGTGTCACCCCTGCAGGACGCCGTGCAACGTCGAGGAGAAGCACGAGGGCGGGAGCTCCTGGCCGCACCGACTCGTCACCAGCACCGACGACTACGCCCGCATCATCCTCGCGTCGGACGGACTGACCGCGCATCTGCCGCTCCTTGGGCGGCTCGACCACGTGAACGCCATGCTGCCCGAGCTGTCGCGACTGGCCACGCCCGACCTCGACGGCGAGTACGTCGCGGCCGCGCTGCTCGATTTGGCCAGTCGCGGCCGCGGCGGCGACAACACCACGGTCGCCGTCATCGACCTCCTCCGCGAGGAGCAGAACGGCGGCCCGGCATGACGAGCATCGCGACGACCACCGTCATGGGGCTGCTGCTCACCACCGACCTCAACCCGGGCGACCGGGTGGCGCTGCTGCTGGCCGACGACGGCGACCGGCTCGACCAGCGGTACCTGTCCAGCGCGCTGACCCTCGGCGACGGTGACACCGACACCGAGATCGGCGAGGTCGAGGAGTACCCGCACGTGCGGCTCCTCGTGGGCCGGCTGGCCCACCCGGGCGGCAGAGAACGCAACCTCATCGCCGGTCTGCTGCTCGACCGCGTCTTCCCGCCCGGCTCCAACCGGTGGTGGCTCGATCTGCGCGGCGGCGTCGTCATCACCGGCTTGTGCGACTGCGGCGCGCCCTGTGACCTGCCCGACCCCATCTACGACGCGGCGCGCGCCGCGTCCGACTCCGTCGTGAGAGGAAACCGATGACTAGAAGAATCCGGCCCGCCGCCAACCCGAACAACCACAGCATGATCACCACGAAGGCGCACCTGTGCGGGTGGGCCATCACGAGTGGCCCGGCCAGCGAGGGCACCTCGGAGCTGATCCTGACCCGCGACGACTGGAAGATCGTCGTCGCGCTGAAGGCGGGCACGGTGTTCGCGGCCGCCATTCAGTACCCGGGCCGGCCGAACCCCTCGGCGGTGGTGGGGTCCGACCAGATGGGCCGCTACCTGCGTGGCCACCGCGAGCGGATGTCGGCGTTCCGCATCGGCCAGCGCGTGGTCTGCGGTGACCGCGCCGGGCTGGTGCACGACATCTGCCCGGAAGACGAGGTGAAGGTGCGGCTGGTCGTCCGATACGACGACGGCAGCGTGGGCGAGCCGTACACCACGCACGTCCACGCCGAGGAAGAGGTGACGGTGTGAAGCCGATCCGCCGACCGCTGGCCCTGCTCAACCACGCCGTCTACCAGGACCCGGACGGGGAGCACACCTACCTGCTCGCCCCCGGCGCGCACGGAGTGGACTTCCACGTCCCGGCCTGCCCGAAGCTCAAGGGCGTCGAGGTGCTGTCCAAGAAGACCGGCACATACAACGGCATCTTCGACATCCCCAAGGGCGTGTGGCCCTGCTCGTTCTGCCAGCCGCACGGCCGCCACAAGGTGACCCTGCCGGACGGCACCGACCGGTACCGGCCGCAAGGTCCCATCGCGTTCGGCCGCCACGGCGACCGGGACGAGCTGCACGGCGAGTACGCACTGTGCGAGCAATCCCGGGGGAAGTGGCGGGTCCGCGAGTGGGCCGGTGACGGGCCGGCCGCGCTCGCCCGCGCCGCCGAACTGGGCATCACGGTGATTCTCGGCCCGCCCGACAAGCGGTACGGCCTCCCCATGGAGCCCGCGCCTGCCGAGGTGAAGGCGTGACGCTCATCGCAGCCGCCAGGCCGGTCAAGGCCGACGACGTCATCAGGGGCAGGGACGGGCAGTACGTCGTCCTGCGCGTCCGCGAGCACGGCAACCTGATCAAGGCCCGCCACTCCGCGACCAACACCATCTGGCACCTGGTCCCGCGCGCCGGAACCTGGGTCCGTCTCTAACACGCGTATCGGCCCCACCGCGGCGGTGGGGCCGATAGCGGAACCGCAACCAATGGAGGAACCCGTGAGCGACCGCATGACAGTCGAATGCCCGAAATGCGGCGATACCTCGGGCGTCGTCGTCCTGGCCGACCGCGAAGACACGATCGTCTCCGCGTGCTGCGAGGCCGTGATCCCCGAGCTGAACGACGGGGCGACCATCCTCGTCGAGGACGGCAAGCTCGTCTGCCCCTACGGCGACTGCGGCGCCGCCGACCAGATCCTCGAACTGGACGTGGCCACCCGATCCAACGACCTAACCATCAGCGAGCCGGGCGTCATCAAGGTCAGCCTCGGCGACGGCTCCTTCGAGCGCGACGGCTTCGAGTGCCAGCAGTGCATGCGCAGCGTGTCTCTGCCGGACGGCTACGAGCTTTCCTACCCCTAATCGGCTGATAGCGGAACCGTAATCAACCCCATGGAAGGGAACACCACGATGGCGACCACCACGAAGAAGCCGCGCAAGCGGCGCAAGGTCACGCAGGCCATGAAGGACCGCGACACCGCCAGCCGCGCGGCCGCCCGCGAGGTCCTGCACGCTTACGCCACGGCGTGCCTGGCCAACCCGGCCGCGCTGGAGCAGTTCCGCTCGATCGCCGCGAGCATCGGGTGGAAGTTCGACCCCACCAGCGACGACGACGGCTACTCGCTGCAGAACGCCCTGCTGCTGGCCGCCCAGCGGCGCCCGCTCACCCACTGCGGCGGCTTCGACTACTGGCTGAGCCAGGGCCGGTGCGTCGTCGAGGGGGAGAAGTCCCTGTTCACGTTCCGTCACATCGGCCGGAAGAAGTCCGAGGAGGAGCGCGCCGAAGAGACGAAGCAGGCCGAGGACGGCTGGCAGTCGTCCAAGCGCGGGCCTCGCTACTACGTGAAGCGCGGCACGTTCGACGTGTCCCAGACCCGGCCCGTCGTGAAGTGCCCGCACTGCGGCACCGCCCCGACCAGCCCCGAGGACCGCACCACGCAGTGCCCGCCGACGTGCGCGGTGTTCACGCCCCGGCCCGGCGGCAAGCCTCCCCGCGAGCTTGTCCTTGAGCTGATGCAGGACCAGCTCAGAGACGCCGACGAGGACGGCGAGCCCGGCCCCCAGCAGTAATCACCCCCGCGCAGGGCGGCGGGTGGCCGCCCTGCGCTCTCCTTGAGCGAGGAACTTTGATCACGATCAAGCACACGCACGAAGACGGCACCCTCGTCTACGGCACGTCCAAGGGCGACGGCGTCTACGACATCATCCGCAAGTGGGAGAACGGCAACTTCAAGTTCTTCCCGTCTATGGCTCGGCGAGGACTGCCGTGCATCGGGCTGCGCAACAGCCGGGACCACGTCGCAGACCGGTGGGCTATCAACGCCGCGGCGAAGGCCCTCCGCGCGGCCGGGTTCGAGGTCGAAGTCGATATCGACGACGAGCCCCGCGACCGCGCTCAGGTCCTCGCCGACCAGGCTGACCGGCTCGAAGACCGCCGCGACGCGCTGGAGAGGAAGGCCGAGCGGCACGCTGGCGAGGCGGCCGCCGCGCACGAACGCGCAGAGCAGATCGGCGAGCGGTTCGCGGGTGGCCAGCCCATCCTGGTCGGCCACCACTCCGAGCGGGGCGCGCGGCGCGACCAGAAGCGGATGCACCAGGCGATGCGCAAGAGCATCGACGAGAACGACCAGGCGCAGGAGACGGCCCGCCGCGCCAGCGCGGTCGGATCCAACATGCGCTACTCGGCCAAGCCGAGCGTGACGAAACGCAGGATCGACAACGCCATCAACGAGATCAAGCGGATCGAACGGGACCTGGCCGGCTACACCCGCCGCCACCTCGACCACCACGGCAACCCGCTCTTCATCGATCAGCACGAGCCCGCGTCCGGCGACCACCGCGAACGGCTGCTCGCCCGCCGCGCCCAGCTCGAAAACCAGCTGGAGTATGACCGGGCACAACTCGAGGTCGCGAAGGCCGCGGGCTGGATCGAGTGGGGGCCGGACAACGTGCACGTCGGCGACCTGGTCGAGTACTGGGTGCGCGGCCGGAAGCGGCCGGTTCTGAAGGTCAACAGGAAGACCGTTGCCGTCCAGTCGGACTACTCGTGGCCGGACAAGGTGGAGTTCTCCAAGATCCTATCGGTGGAGTGCCTGCACGAGGACACCGAGTTCCCGGCGGCCAAGCCCAGGTCAGCCACCACCGCGACGCCCCCGCCCCCGAGTCCGGCGCCTGCGCCGCGCAAGGTCGAGGTGCCGACGATCGACACCGAGAAGCTGAAGGCGGCCGCGCAGACCGTCAGCAACGTGACCGTGGGCCGTGGCCGGGAAGCGTTCGTGTCGCCGCCTGCCGTGGTGGACAAGCTCATGGAGTTCGCCGACATCCAGCCCGGCATGACCGTGCTCGAACCCTCAGCGGGGACGGGCAACATCGCGGCGGCCGCCGTCGAGCTGGGCGCGGTCGTGGACTGTGTCGAACTCGACTACAACCTGGCGACCTCCCTGACCTCCCGCGTCCCCGGCGTGAACGCCACCTCTGTCCGTGACTTCCTGGAGATAGACCCGGCCGAGCGCGCCCCCTTCGACCGGGTGGTGATGAACCCTCCGTTCTCCGGCGGCAAGGACATCCTCCACGTCACCCACGCGCTGCGGTTCCTCAAGCCTGGCGGGCGGCTCGTCGCCGTCATGGGCGCCGGGGTGATCTTCCACCAGTCCAAGGCGGCTGAGAAGTTCCGGACCCTGATCGAGGAACGCGGCGGCGAGATTGAGGCGCTGCCCTCGGGCTCGTTCGCCCCGGCCACGAACGCCGCCACGGTCGTCGTGGTCATCCCCGCTTGATAGCGGGGCCGCTACCAGCACACCAGCCCCGCCCCTCGAGGGCGGGGCCCTCACCGGAGCGTCCGTGAAGATCATCCTTTCGTACGGGCTCGGCGTGGACTCGACGGCGATTCTGCTGCGCTGGCTGCTCGAACCCGGCACACGCTGGTTCGACCTGTCCGATCTCGTCGTCGTCACGGCGCAGACCGGAGACGAGTGGGTAGAGACCGGCTACCTCGTCGAGCAGCACATTTACCCGCTCCTCGCCCACCACGGCGTACGCACCGTGCAGGCGTCACGGGCCGGCCCGCGACAGAAGAACGGCATCGTCGTCCACGACGACACCACCCACCCGATCCTCTGCCTGACGTCGGCGCCGGGCGCCTACCGGCTGTCGGACGAGCTGCTGTCGGTGGCGACCATCCCCCAGTCCGGAGGCGTGCGCAAATGCTCGCTGAAGTTCAAGGGATGGGTCCTTGACCAGGTCATCGCCCAGATCGTCGGCGACGACGAGTTCGTGCACGTCGTCGGGTTCGAGGCGAACGAGGCCCGCCGGATGCTGCAGGACATGCCGCTCGGCCTACCTGCCCGGATCCCGTCGTACCCGCTGATCGAATGTGGCTGGGACCGCGCCGACGCGGAGCGGTACATCCTCGACAAGCTCGGCGTGAAATGGCCCAAGTCGGCGTGCGTGCAGTGCCCGTTCGCGTTTTCCCTGGCAGAGGGGCGTGAGCGGACCATTCCGCGCTACCTGGCCAACCCGTACGAGGCGCTGCTGGGGCTGACGATGGAGCACCTCGCGGTCGCGGTGAACCCGCGGCAGGGGCTCCTCGCGGGCGAGCAGCTGTACGACCTGATCGCCTCACACCCGGACAGCGGGCCGCTGCTAGAGCTGTTCGAGCGGCGTCTCAACCGGCTGCCGTGGGCGGTCTACGACGTGCGCCGCGCCATGGGCGCCAAGCCTGGCGACGCGATGGCGCGCGGCCAGACCTACCGGTCGCTGGAACTGCTCGTCGAAGGCACCCGCGCCGACGTGCTCGCGCGTCTCGACCGGGCCGCTCACCTGCTTGGCCGCGAGGTCGAGACGGACGGCCGCCACCACCGGGTGTGGCTGCGCACCCGGAACCTCTACTACCCGTGCGTCGAGCACGCCCTGGTCGTCGCGCCCGCGCTGGCGCACGACAAGACCTTCAAGTCCTTCGAGAAGGCGTGGCTGGCCGGCCTGAACGGGCCCGCCCAGCTCTCGCTGTCGTTCTAACCCCTCGCTATTCGCGAAAGGCAACACCACAGATGAACCGCCACTCTGCAGTACCCCCTGCCGAAAATCACACCGCGAAGGCGCTCGTCAGGGCCTACCGACACGTACGTGCCGTGGCCGCGTTCTGGACGGCCCCCGGCCGCTACGCGGTAGTCGTCACGGCCTCCGGCCACCTCCTCTTCCACCGGGAGCCCGCCGACATGATCCGAATCCCCTTCTATGAGGAGGGCGAGCTGGCCAAGGCCGTCGCGCAGACCCGCGCCGCGCAGACCGCCGCCGAGGAGTCGTTTCGCAAGGAGTCCGGGTGCTGAACCGGCTCTTCCCCGACGACATCGACGTTGTCGAGATGTTCGCGGGCGGCGGCGGCTCTGGAACCGGGATCGCTGCCGTCCCCGGCACGAAGCTCAAGTTCGCCGCCAACCACGCCAAGCCCGCAAAGTGGACGTACGTCGAGAACCACCCGCACGTGGACTTCTGGCTCGGCGACGTCCAGGCCGCCGACGCGATCGAGAAGTTCCCGTACGCCAGCTTCTTCTGGGCTTCTCCCGCCTGCCCGGCCTTCAGCACGGCCTCGGGCGAGACACGGTACTTCGACAAGGAAAACCAGATGGCCCTCTGGGCCGACGACCTGGACAACCTGACCGAGCACCAGAAGACCCGCATCCGGTCGCGCGCCCTGATGGAGGAGGTCGTCACCTACCTGCGGCACTGCCAGGAGAAACACGGCAAGCCGGTGCTCGGGTTCGGCGTCGAAAACGTCGTGCAGGCCCGACTGTGGGCGCACTGGGACCGGTGGATCCGAGAGCTGCGGAAGCTCGGCTACATCATCCAGATCCACGCCGTCAACGCCGCGCACGTGCAGGGACGCACCACGCTGCCCACCCCGCAGTCCCGCGATCGGATGCTCGTCTCCGGCATCCACGAGTCCGTGGGCCGCACACCGAACTACCGCAAGTGGTTCGACCCGTACGCCTTCTGCCCCCGCCACGGCGGATGGGTGCAGGCCGTCCGCGCGTGGAAGAAGCGCGGCACGGACATGGGCGTCTACGGCATCAAGAACGGCCAGTACGTGTGGATCTGCCCCGAAGTAGCGTGCCAGGGGCAGATCATCGAACCGCCCGTGCTCCCGGCCGCGTACACGATCGACTGGACCGACCTCGGCACCCCGATCGGATCCCGGAAGAAGACGAAGCAAAAGCCCGAGGGCCTGGCGCCCAAGACGATCGCCCGCATCCGCGCCGGAGTCGAGGAGCACTGGATCAAGCCGTTCATCACGCCCGCCGGCGGCACCTGGAACGACGGGCCCAGGGGAGTGGACGAGCCGATCCCCGCCCTCACCACGCGCGAGGCGAACGCGCTCGTCGTGCCGTGCGAAGGCCGCGACGGCAAGACAGCGCGGCCGACCAGCTTGCCGAAGCGGACCAGCACCACCCGGAACGAGGACGGCATCGCTTTCCCCCCGGACGCACAACCAGGCGTGTTTCCCTCGTTCCTGTCGCTGATGCGGTCGGGTCGGGCGCGGAACACGGACCCGACCACGGACCCGCTGGCGACGCTCGTCTCGGACGGCTCGAACCACGGGCTCGCTAGTGACCCGGCCTTCAAGGACGGCATGTTGCCGCTGGTGTTCCCCTTCCGGGGCGGTGGCGACGAGTTCAAGTCGAGACCCGCGTTCGAGGACCCCGCGCACGCGGTCACGGCCGGCGGCTTCCACCACGGACTCGGCGTCCCTCCCGGCTGGCAGCCACCGCCAGCGCTGCTCATGCGGAACAACGGCAGCCGGGGAGATGGGCGCGAGCACGTCACCCCGACCAGCGAGCACATGCGCACGGTCACCACAACCGGACACCAGTCCCTCGTCACCGCGCCGCCCAGCCTGCCCATGCACGAGACGCTGCTCATGGCGTACTACGGCAACGGCCGCACGCAGAGCGTGCACGAGCCGGTGGGGACGCTGCCGACCAGGGACCGGTGGGCGCTGCTCACCTCGGACGGCCAGATCGACGTGTCGTCGATCCTGTTCCGGATGCTCCGGATTCACGAGCTCCGGCGGGCGCAGTCGTTCCCCAACGACTACCAGTTCGTTGCCGACACCGCGCGCGACAAGGTCAAGCTCATCGGCAACGCGGTTCCGCCGCCCATGGCCGAGATCCTGACCTGCGCGATCATCGAGGCGATTCTCGGCATCGAGCTGGCCAGGTTCGATTACGCCCTCGCCACCTGATAGCGGTATCGCAATTGGCCTCGCCGCGGCAGCGGCGGGGCCACCTCACCCCGAACAAGGAGAGCCACCTTGGCGTTCGACCAATCCGACCAGCCGAAGCACAGTCACACCAACGACGACGACTGCCCGCCGCACCTGATGGCACGCCCCGACAATCTTGCGCCGGGCGACCACTGGGCGCGCTACTGCGACCTGTGCGGCACGCACGTCCAGCAGGGCAGCCTCGGCTTCTCAGCGCACATGCAGACCGTCCACCCAGAGAAGTCCGCATGACCCGCCACGTGATCCAGATGAGCGGCGGCATCGGCTCGTTCTGGGCCGCCAAGCGCGTCGCCGACCAGCACGGCACCGCTGACCTGGTGCTGCTGTTCGCCGATACCCTCGTTGAGGACGAAGACCTCTACCGGTTCCTCGGCGACGCCGCCGCCCACCTCGGCGTCGAGCTGGTCACCGTCCGGGACGGGCGGACCCCGTTCGAGGTGTACTTCGACGAGCACTTCCTGGGCAACTCCCGTCTTGCGCCGTGCACCAAGCGGCTAAAGCAGATCCCGTGCCGCAAGTGGCTGGAAGCCAACTGCGACCCGGCCGACACCGTGGTGTACGTCGGCATCGACCACGCGGAGCAGCGGCGCATCCCCGGCGTCATCAAAGGATGGTCGCCGTGGCGGGTCGAGTTCCCGATGGACGACGAGCCGCACTGGTCGAAGGACGGCATGCTCGACGAATGCCGCGCACTCGGCATCGCCGTGCCCCGGCTGTACGACCTCTGCTACGAACACAACAACTGCGGCGGGGTGTGCGTCCGGGCCGGCCGGGAGCAGTGGCTGCTCACGCTGGAGGTGTTCCCCGAGCGGTACGCCGAAGCCGAACGCCAGGAGCAGCGGTTCCGCGAGGAGTTCGGCAAGGACGTGGCGATCCTCACCGAGACCGTCGCCGGGGTGAAACGGCCGCTGACGCTCGCTGAGCTGCGCCGCCGCTACGAGGGAGGCCTGATCAGGCGCCGACGCAAGACCAGGCAACTTGCCCTGGCCGACGTCGCCGCCTGATGCACGCCCCGCTGTACCTGGCGCCGCCCAGCACCGACCGGATCCGCGAGCACATCCACGCGGGCCGGCTCGGCGCCATCGTCACCCCGTCCTCCGGGAACCGCATCCCGGAGGACGGGTGGTGGGCGGCCGACTCCGGGATCTTCGGCAGCTCGTACGTCGGCGACGAGGCGTACATGCGCTGGCTGGAGGACCGCGCTGAGTTCGCCGATCGGTGCCTGTTCGCGACCGCGCCCGACGTCGTCGGCAACGCGTTCGCCACGATCAACCGCTCATATCCGTACCTGGGCCGCATCCGGCGCATGGGGTACCCGGTCGCGCTGGTCGCTCAGGACTGGCTCGAATTCTGCAACTGGTGGGATTGGGACGACTTCGACTGCCTGTTCATCGGCGGTAGCACCCGCTGGAAGCTGTCGCCGGCGGCCGCCGTGCTCGCTCGCGTGGCGGCCTCGATCGGCAAGTGGGTGCACGTCGGGCGGGTCAATTCGCTCAAGCGCTTCCGCTACGCCGCCCGCGTCATGCTCGCGGATTCGGCGGACGGAACGCTCCTGGCCAACGGCCCCGACAAGCACCTGCCGTCAGTCCTGAGCTGGCCCCGGCACCTACTGGCCGAGGACGCGCCGTCCCTCATGGACGCGCGCGAGCTCGTCCATGACCCGTACGACGGCCGCTACCAGCTCTGGTCGCGGCCGGCTGGCGCGCCGCCGCGGCGCGCCGCAGCTCCCGAACACGAACAACTCACCTTGGTCTGAAAGGGCTCTTGATGTCTGTCATGTGCTTTCACTGCCGAGAACCGCTCGACGAGTGCAGGCGCGCCATGCTGCAGGACGCCACCGACAAGGCCGTCCGAGAGATCGGTTTCGCGCAGCTTGCCGCCGAGTCCGACGAGGACCAGGCCGTGCACGTCGTGTCCGCGTGGGACGCCGCCCGCGCGGTCAACGAGCTGGTGGACCTCATCGTGGCGCAGGAGTACGGCATTTCGATCGACGAGGCGTTCGGGCGGGCCCACACCCTCATCGAGGAGGTCGTCTGTGCCTAGCTGCCCCTGACTTCGCGTTCGATCAGGGGGGCCAGAGCCCTTTTCAAAGCACTGTAGTCGCGCTCTTCCCGTATACGGCCGGATGGCAGTTCACCCTTGCGCGCCATGACCGCGTAAGGACAGGTGCGGGTACTACCTACTCGGAATCCCTTGATGAGCCTGTCGGTCCTGGCCTCGTAGACCCGGTATACGTAGGTCATGCGGACGGGCCGGATGGCGATGCCTCTCGCGTACCCGCACACCTCGCCTACCCCACGTTCGATGCCGTACTCGCAGACGACCAATTGCACCTTCTCGGAATGGGGGTCTCCACTATCCAGCCATTCCTGTGGTAAGTCGACCGAGGAGGAGTAGTCGCTCGCGCCGTATGGGTGAACCTCGAAGAACCTGATGGGATGCGGCCCCGACCCTGCGTATGGAGAGGCCATGCCGGTGTAAATCGTGGGGCTGCGTACCGGTCCCTGGAGATCGGCGGGGCACGGAGCGTAGGGAAGGACTGGCCCTGCGGGCCGAGTTGGCAGCAGCCACGTCAATACGGGGATGGCGACGGCGGGGACAACAAGGAAGCACAGCACAGCGAGGATCATCAGCCGAATCGCACGTGGGGCTCGACGGAACCACATCCGCATAGACCCGATCCTATGGCTGCGACCGGTGAGGACTGTGATCGTGAAGCGACTGATTGCGGCAGTTCCGTCCGCATCGCAGGAGCGGATGCCTGACGAGGCAACCTGACGATGCGCATGACGCGTCTTATGCGTCAGATGCATACTCTATTGTTCTGCACATCCAATCGGTCGAGTCGGGAGTGAAGCTTGAACAAGGCAGATTTGATCGAGGAGTGGGGTCAGCGGACGAGCGCCCCATCCAAGGCAGCCGCAAAGCGAAGCGTTGACGCGTTCATCGACATCATTGTCGGCACCGTGGCCACCGGCCAGGAGGTCCGGATCGGTGGCCTCGGCGTCTTCGACCGTGCCTACCACCAGGCCACCATCCGCCGGAACCCGAACACCAACGAGGCGTTCAGCGTGCCCGGCAAGTGGGTCATGCGGTTCCGGCCGGCCAAGAGCGTCAAGGCCGCCGTCAACAAGTAGCACCAGCTCGTCGGCGGTCCGCAGCGGGGGCGCGGACCGCCGACGCATTTCCTCCCTCTCTACCGAAGGAACACCACATGAAGCGATCCGACATGGACGCCGCCCTCGAGGAGCTGTACGCCAAGGTGCCGCAGCCCGGCTGCAAGGGCTTGTGCCAGGACTCGTGCGGGCCGATCGGGATGAACCCGCGCGAGCAGCAGAGAATCCGCGAGCGCGGCGTGAAGATCCCGCACTACCGGGACGGCCTGGCCGAGCTGGTCGAGACGGGCGACTACACCTGCCCGGCGCTGAAGGACGGCCAGTGCAGCGTGTACGAGGTGCGGCCGATGCTGTGCAGGTTGTGGGGCGCCACGGAGACGATGCCGTGCACGTACGGCTGCCGCCCCGAGGAGGGGTTGCTTCCGGACGCGGAGGGGCACGCGCTGCTGGCGCAGTCGCTCGACGTCGGCAAGGCGGACACGCTGAGCGCGGAGGAGCTGGGCCGTCTCAAGAAGCGGTTCGACGACCCGACGTTCCGGCAGACGGTCCGCGAGTACGTGCGGGACAATCGGCGCGCCCGGCCGGAGAAGAAGCGCCGCCGGCGCGGATGAAGACGCGGGGCGCGAGCTGGATAGGGACGGCTCGCGCCTCACCACGGGCGCCACAAAGCCGCCGCTTTACCGTGACGGCGGCTTTTGCGTTGGCTGGCCCGGCTACTGTTCCAGGCCCAGCTCGTCCAGGTAGGCCTCGATGGCGTCGTTGATGACAGCTTTGCCGCCCATCTGCTCCTGGTGACATGCGGCGACGAGCCGAGCCCTCGTGTTCGGCTTGAGCCGTACGACCGCCGGCGGTGCGGTCGGCCGGTCGGCCGGCGTGCCGGGCGGCGGCTGGTTCGGGTCGCGCGGCAGCTTCAAGTCGGAGTCCTCCGGCATCTCGGCAGGGATGGGCGGCTGCAGCGCGTCGCAGTAGGTGTTGATGGCCAGCTCGAACGTCTCTTGCAAGCCCATCCCGGTCTCTTCGATGGCCTCGGTGAGGCGGTCGTTGATGTCCTCGTACAGATGGGCGATGGTCGGCTTGAGCTTGGTCCACTGCGGCTTGCGGCCGCGGCGGGGGCTGGGACGCGCCGATTGCGGTTCCGCTGTTGGCTGCTGCGCGGAAGCGGATTTGCTGCTCGACGTGCGTGGCATGGCGGTGGCTTTCTGTGGTGGCGTGGCGTGGTTCAACGGTACGGCGTTTCTGCCGTCTTGTCGCGTCGAACGCACAGCATAGATCACCAGTACACCGCTTGTAATTTCTGGTCTCTCAGTGGTATACAGACGTTTGCAGCCGGTATTATCGGACGTAGTCAAGCGTTGATCATGGTCAACTGCTTGAGACACGCTGATAGCGGTGAAGCAATCAACCGCCACGCCACGCCACCCCGGAAGGGAACCCATGCCCAACGACCCCGAACCTCACGAATGCACCCGCCCCGGCTCGCCTGTCGCCGTCCTCCGAGCGGACGGCAGCGACTCCATCAACATCGGTTGAGACTGCTGATAGCGGAAACGCAATCTGCATCCGGCCGGCCCCGAGCTGGCCAGGCACACCCCCACGACGAATAGAGAACGCAATGAAGAAGCTCGCCATCGTAGACCTCGAAACCACATCCCTCGACGAACGCCACGGCGACCTGTGGGAGATCGGCCTCATCATGCGTGACCTGCGCCAGCCGATCCGGACCGACCGCGAATTCTGGTGGCAGGTCCGCCCGGACCTCGGCCTCGCCGACCCGAACTCCGTGCAGGTCGGGAAGTACTACAAGCGGTGCCGCGTCGTGAACAAGGCGATCGGCGGAGGCCGAAGGCTCGCACCTACCCTCGACGTCTCTGGCAGTCCTTGGATGAAGGAACACACCGGCATGCCCTTGGCCGAGGGCGACTGGTACATGAACGCCGACGCTGTGAGCATCGCCCGCACGCTTGCGAAGGAGCTGGACGGCGCGACCATCGTCGCGAACAACCCGGCGTTCGACCGGCGGTTCCTGGACAAGTTCCTGCGGGCCAACGGGCAGATCCTCACGGCCCACCACCGCATGATCGACATTCGAGCCCTGCTGATCGGTTACGTGGACGGTCGGCTGTCCGCCTTCGACGGCAAGGTGGAGGACGCATTCGCGCCCGAGGTCGTGCCGTACGTCGAGGACTGGCTGGACGGCTACATGGACAGCCCGGCATGGGAGATCGTCGGCATCGCGCAGGACCCGGGAACCGCGCACACCGCGCTCGGCGACGCCCGCCTGGACCGCGACGTCTACGACGCGATCCGTGGCGGCGGCCGGTGACCGCCGCCACCGTCAGCGCCGTCCTCACCAGTGCCGCGAACCGCATCGAAAACAGCGGATGGGCCTCCCACTACCAGCAGCCCGGCGTCACCTTGAGCGGCGCCATCGCGCTGGAGGTCCGTGACGCCCCCGGCTCCAACGCGCACAGAGCAGCGCTCCTCACCGCGGCGTTCGCCGCTCTCGAGCGACACATCGGCGCGGCGTGCCCTTCCGACTGGCTCCGCGACCCCGACCGCACTCAAGCCGAGGTTGTTGCAGCACTCCGCGAAGCTGCCGAACCGGAGGAGGGGCGGTCACTGTGATCACCAAGTGGGAAGTCCTGTCCCTGATCTGGGCGAGCGGCGTCGCCTACACCGCGCCGCGCATCCTCAACCGGTGGTCCCTCATCACCACCTGCGACCCCATCGAGCTGTGCCAAGGCTGCCGCGACGAACGCAGATACGTCATGCAAGAGGGCATGACGTACGAGGTCATGGGCGCCGCCGGCGGGCCGCTGCAGGTGTTGGTGGAGGCGTTCGCCTGGTACCTCAAGCCGTTCCTGCCCGCCCTCCGCAGGGCTGCAGGGCGGCCGCCGCTGCCGACCTGCTCGAAGGGCTCATGCCTGGCCCACACCAGCACGCGGAGGCGCGCGTGAGCCAGCGTTTCGCCCGCTGCATGGCGGTGTTCTGCCTGCTCATGGTCCCCGCACACCTCGCGCTGTTCGACGGCGCGGGTCAACCCGTTGTGGCTGCGGTGTTCGTGGTCTTGGACGTCGTGGCCATGGTCCTCTGGCGGGTCATCGCCCGCCGGCGGGCTGCCAACTCTCCCTCTATCGAAAGGATCTCCTCATGAAGCCCACCATCCGCCTCGTCGCCTGCCTGGTGACGCTCCTGCTCATCGTGGCGATGTGGCTGACCTTCGCGTATCTGATGAAGGACACCGGAATGATCGGCGCGGTCCTCGGCCTGGGCCTGATCGCGGTCCTCCTCATCGGGAACTGGGTGACCGACCTCGCCGTCGAGCCCGAGCCGGCCGAGCGTCAGTTTGCGCTGGCGAAGGAGGGTGAGGAGTGATGGCCGTGGACGTCAGTCACCTCGGCATCACCGAGGCCGTCACGGCGTGGGTGGCCGCCCGCCGATGCTGACGGGCGGCACGCCGTAGGCTTCTTGTGCGTGTGTCTGCACAACCACGCAGAAGCCCCGGTGCCCCTGGCGCCGGGGCTTCCCCTATTTTCGGGGATCGCCGCTCTCCCTCCGATGTAATTATTCCCGACACGTATGCGAAGGTTCCCAACATGTATACTTCTACCATGACCAGAAAAGGCCCTCGCGGGCCTGTGCCCATCTACCAGATGATCATCAACGCCATCAGGGAAGACATCGACGCGGGCCGGCTCCAGTCCGGCCAGGAGTTGCCCACGGAAGCCGAGCTCTGCAAGCTGCACGGCGCGTCCCGGCTGACGGTACGCAAGGCGCTCGCCGTCCTGCGTGACGAAGGCCTCATCTACACCATCCAGGCCAGGGGCTCCTACGTCGGGCCGGAGGACGCTCCAACGATCCGCACGCCGTGGCCGTTCGAGCAGGTCGCGGCCAGCCTCCTCGAAGGGATCAAGAAGGGCGGCTACCAGCCGGACGAGGTGCTGCCGTCCGAGGTGGAGATCACCCAGACGTACGGCGTAGCCAAGAAGACGGCCCGCGCGGCCGTCGCCCTGCTGCGTGAACAGGGCTGGGTGTACACCGTGCCCGCCATTGGGACCTTCGTCTCCAGCCGCGACAAATGGCCGACCAGCGAGTCAGGCTGAAAAGGCTGTAGGGAGTCCGGAATGGCACGCGGTGCAGTCCCGGTCGGACGGGTGCTGCATCGCGTGTCATTTTTGAGTCACCGATCAGCGCCGACCCGCTCTTCCAGAGCCTTCGCATAAACGTCAGCGTGGTTGGCGGTTTCACCGATACGCGGCAGTGCGCGGATGGCCAGGATCACGCTCGCGCACACGAGCAGGGACGCACTCACCATGATGATGATGTCCACGGGGTCGGGGATGTCGGTGAGGACGACGTGGACGACGAAGGCGACGAACGTCAATGTGCCGACGACGAAGGCCGCCGTCTCAAGTGGCGCCACTGCTCGTCTCATGATGGGTCCTTTCTCGGCGAATGTTGCTGGGAGCGTTCCCTTCTACCATCCTTGTCCCGGAATGTAAGCGTCGGCCTGGTTTGTGTTCTCGTGTGGCGACTGTCCGCATGCAAACATTCACAGCGTGACGCAAGTGGCTGTCAGAAAAGTGCCATGTCGTCAACATGCTGCTCATAATGGTAGACAATCCCCGGTAAGAGGACTTTTATGGTCACTCCCGCGTGACACTCGTTGGCGTCTAAAAGTCAACTTGGGTGTCCGCATTCCTTTCGTTCGCACCGTTCCAAACCGGGGGAGTGCCTACCCATGTCCATGCCCAGCGGCGCTTTTGCGCGCCTGGCCAGGCACGTTGTCGCCGCCACCGCGGCGGCCCTGCTGATCGCGGCACCCAGCATCGCCTACGCCGACGACGCCGCTCCGACTCACGAGCCGATCACCATGAGTGACGCCGCCCCCAGCACCGTCCACGATGTCCCGGACCACGTCTCCGCACCGACCCTGCCGGAGCAGGCCGCCATCGACACACCGGTCGAGCAGCAGCAGAACGCCCACATGGGCGGCATGTAGCCGAGACAGCCCGGCCAGAGGAAGCAAAGGACACCAGCAGTCTCGGAGAATCATGATTAGCTGCGCCATCCGAACGTGGCTGTACACCCTGACCATCATGTCGGTCGCGGGCTGGGCGACGGTCGCCGGCTCGTTCCTCATCCTCTACATCGACAAGACCCTCGGCGCGGCCACGCTCACGCTGCTGGGCATGTGGACCGCGGTCGTGCCTCTCCCGGCCACGATCTGCCTCATGCGGTGGTGGCGGCGTGACCGCGTAGCGCGGCGAGTGCTCCTCATTGCCGAAAAGCACGCGGGTTACGTACGTTTGTTCGAGAACGTGCACGGGGAGACTCGATCTGTCCTGCGCTGAAACGATGCAACCGCCACGCCATCAGGGGGAGTGATACAGCCGTGCCACACCAGATCGCCGGCCTCAGCCTGGAACAGGAGCGGCTCTACCGGCACCTGCTCGCAACCGGGCCCAGCAGCATAGGAGCACTGTGCGAGCAGTTCGGCGACCAGGTCCACGACGACCTGTACGAGCTGACGGTTCGGGGCCTCGTGCACGGCGATCCCCTGATGGCGAGGCGCCCCTCGATCGCCATGAACGGCGTTCTCACCGCGCAGGAGGCAGAGCTTCGGCGGGCCCGGTCGTACGTGGAGGAACTGGACCGCATCTACGACAGCGCCCACGAGCCCGCCGGTGGAGACGCCATCACCGTGCTCACCAATCGCGAGCAGGTCCAGCTCTGGTACGAGACTGTGAACGCCACGGCTGAGCACGAGATCATGCAGCTCGTCACGCACCCGTTCCTGCCGCTCGTTAAGCCGGAGGAGACCGGCGCAAGCGCCGATCTGGATGACGAAAACCATCCGGATCGTGTAAACCATCCGGCGAAGTGCCGCGTCATCCTGGAGTGGAAAGTGTTCGAGAGCCGGTCGGCGGTTGACGGCATGCAGCACTCCCTTGAGCGGGGCTGCGAGATTCGTCTCGCTGACAGGTTGCCGCACAAGCTCCTCATCGGGGATCGGCGCATAGCAATGACGCCTCGCTACCCGCGGGACCACGACATCAGCCACATGATGGTCGTACATCCGGGAACGCTGGTGGACTTCCTTGTCCGCGTCTTCGAGACCGAATGGGAGCGGGCGCTACCGCTGCAGCCTGACCCCGGCCGATTCACCGGCAGCGACCGTCTCGACCCCGACGAAATGATGATCGTCGAAATGCTGGCGGATGGTGCCCAAGTTGATCGGATCGCCAGTGCGCTCAAAGTCCACGCCCGTACGGTCAACCGGCATCTCGACAAGTTGAAGCGTAAGGCCGGCGTGACCACGCTGTACCAGCTCGGCGCCCACGCGTCGCGCCACTGGATGAACTGACCGCCCTATTGGGGCCGGAGTATTCGCAGTTGAGCGCTGGTCGCTTTGAGTGTTGAAGCAAGGTGGGACAACAGGACCTTCTCCATCTGCTCCCGCTCTGCGGCGGACACGCCTTTCAGCCCGCGTATCTCGCGGAGCATCGACTGGAGTTGCTGCTGCAAAGATTCGGGCGTGAGGTCCGAGTCGATGGCCGCAAGCGCTGGATCAGCCTTGGTCTGCTCACGGATCCACTCGCGGAACAACTCGGCCGCCTCGGGCCGGCCATGGTCGTCGAGGTCGTCGGAGCTGATGACGACGTCGTTGGCCAGGTCGTTGACGGCAGCCGCCATGAACACGATCTCGCGGTCATCTGGATCCTTGCCGCCCGATTCAATGCGTCGCCAAGCGGGCTCGGAGAACAACTCGCCGGACAACTCCGTGGCGCGCTTGGCGGCGGCGCGCACGGAGATGCGTCGCCGTAGCTTGCCTGGATGTTCTCGGCGTTCGGATATGAACTGAACCACATCTGAGGTCTTGCTGGTGTTGGCCACGGTGCTTGCGAGTCCCTTCGTGGCGGTTGAAGTGTCATAGATGTGCTGGCGCACACGGTATCAACTTGTGCGTCAGGTGTCCTACGACATCGCAAAGTAATCGATTACTCAGCGTGACATTTGCGAGGTAGAAGCGTTGACGCATTCGACGCGCTTTCGCGTTGCATGGTGCGTCAAGAGACGATAGTGTCGGTTATGTCGGTACGTACATGTGTGACCGAAATAAGGACACAGCACAGACGCACCGCCCGACTCGAAACCACAGCCCCCACCGAACGGAGCGCCATGCCCGGCATCCTCCGCTGGGAAGACCCAGCCCCTAGAACCCCGTCAAGCGACGACTACGAGCCCATCGCCACCGCACTCCGCAGCAAGCCCGGCGTCTGGGCGGTGATAGCCGAAAACCCCGACACGCCAGAGGGCAAGCGCGTCTCCGCCCGCATGTTCAACACCGTCAAGCACGGCTACAAGGGCTTCCGCCGCGTCGAGGGCGGCACCTACCAGGTCACCACCCGGACCGTCGCCAAGGGAGACGGCAAGGTCATCCTGGTCCACGCCAAGTTCGAGCGCACCTGATAGCAAAACCGCAATCGACATGCGCACCAACACCACAACACCGCCAGCGCCGACTCTCGACGACCTGGTGCAGCTCATCGCCACACGAGCTGCCGAGCACTGGAACTACGACGTCAAGTCCGCGCTCACCCGTCTGCTCGCCGACGTCCTCGGCGACTACGACGCCGCCTACCAGCTCATCGAGGAGACCGGCCGCAAGCTCATGGCCGCCGACTACGGAGAGGACAACCAGTGACGACGCTTCCACCGGGCTTCGACATCACCCACAACATCCCCACCACCGAGGAGGTCGCCAACTACATCGGCGTCATCACCTGCACCGACGAGCGGCAGCACCCCTACGAGACGTTCGCCGCCCGGCGCCGGCCGAGCGTCGGCGGCGGCCCCGCCCTCGACCCGATGTTCGAGGACGAGTACCGGTTCGGCTGGTACGGCCAGGCCGACTATGACGGGCACCTCGGCGGTGGTGCGTGAATATCACCATCCGCGACGACCAGCGCGACGAGTACGACCCGAGCCACGCCGTCCCCACCAGCAATGGCCGCTACTACTGCGACCCGATGTGCGACCTGGACGACCCCCACCGGCTGAAGATCTCAGTCACCAACGCGATCGACCAGCACATGATCGAGGCCCTGGCCCCCGCCGCGGCGAGGGACACCGCGATCTGGATGATGGACAACCTTCCTGACGCGGTCCGTGCAGCCGCCGACCCCGACGACATGGTCGAGTTCATCAAGCACGCCAAGGCGCAGTACCGAGTCCAGTGGGATAAGAAAGCCGACCTCGGCTCCCGCGTCCACGCCATCGGCGAAGCGATCAACCTCGGCAAGGCATACATCCCCGACGAGGAAGCCGAACCGTTCGTCAACTCCTACCGACAGTTCCTGCACGACTTCGGCGTGGACGTCCGCCGCGACATCGTTGCGGCCGAGTGCACGGTGATCAACCGCACGATCCCCTACGGGGGCACGAGCGACATCTGGGCCAACCTCCGCTTCGACGGCCCGACGTCGCCGCTCATCCCGAAGTTCAAGCCGCGTGCGGTCCCGCCGGACCCGCTCCCCACCCCGTCCGGGCTGTGGCTCATCGACATGAAGACCTCGCTGACCAAGCCAGCCAGCGCCGTCTACGAGGACTACTTGATGCAGCTCGCCGCACTGCGGAACGCGGAGGTCGCCCTGATCTGCCCGCCGTCATGCAGGTACGGCGAGACTGACGACCACGACGAGAGCCACGAGTTCCCTGTGCCGCAGTTCGCGGGCACCGCGATCCTCAACCTCCGCGAGAAGGAGTACGGGTTCATCCCGCTGCCCGCCGGCCGGGACGCGTTCACCGCGTTCTGTGGGCTTCTGCCGGTCGCGCACTACGTCCACGGGCTGGAGATGCGCGGCTTCAAGCCCATCCAGCCCCCGAGCAAGACCACCACCAGGAAGGACGCCGCCTGATGCCCATCGACCCCTCCGTACTGCAGCGCCGCCATTGGCAGGACGGCCGGATCCGTCTCGGCGTGAAGAAGATGAGCCAGAACGGCAAGGAGTACCCCAGCAAGATCGAGACGTTCCGATTCACCTCGCCCAGCGAGGAGATGATCCGGGGCGTCGCCGAGCTGTACGGCGGGCAGGCCCGACCGTGGAAGTCGCCCGAGGGCCCGCAGTTCGAGGTCATCACGGAAGCGACCCGCATTCCCGTCATCGTCCCCCCGAACGGCCTGTCGCAGAACATGGAGGCGTGGGAGAGCAAGGTCTGCATCCGACGCTGCACTGGTGTCGCGATGCAGGCTCCGTGGGTCGGCCCGTGCCTGTGCGGCGCGGACCGCGACCTCAAGAGCCGCCTGTGCAAGCCCACGACGCGGCTCGGAGTGTTCCTCAAGGAGGTGCCCAGCCTGGGGCTGTGGCGGCTCGACAGCAAGGGGGAGAACGCCGCGGCGGAGCTCCCGAACGCCGCCGAATTCCTCTCACACGCGGGCACGTACGTGGACGCCTGGTTGTACCTGGCCAAGCGCAACGGCACGATCATCGACCCAAGGACCAAGCAGCCCAAGCCGACGACGTACATGGTGCCCGGCCTGACGATCGAGGGCATCGGGTTCGACGAGCTGATGTCGGGCGAGGTCGCGCGCCGCGCTGAGCTGTCCCGGGGCGGCGAGAGTCAGCGGGCGATCGAGGCCGCGCCAGCGACCGACTACCTCGCGATGATCAAGACGGCTCCGAACCGTGATGCCGTCGAGGCCATCTGGAGGACGACCAAGCTCGACCCCGCCTGGCAGGGCCGGGGAGCGGAAGTGGAGGCCGCGGCCAAGGCCCGCGTCGCCACCTTCTCCCAGCAGCAGAGCAGCGGCGCACCGCAGGGCCAGTCAGCCCCGCCGGACGAGCATAAGAACGAGGAGCCGACCGAGGACCAGCCGCCGGCGGCGAGCGACCCCGAAGCGGACCGGCTGCGGCAGCACATCATGACCGCGTGGGCGGGCACGACGAGCCAGCTCCACACAGCGTTCCGGGACCGGACCGGCACCAGCATGAAGGCCGCGGCCCTGCAGCAGTTGCAGGAGTTCGCCGACCACCTCGGCCAGCCCGCAGCGGGCCCGATCGCGGACGAACCGCGCAAGGCGTCCGAGCGCGCCGAAGCGCTCCTCGACGAGGCCGCCCGCGCGCAGGACACTGCGGCGGCCGACGGCGGCGGGGACATCGTGGACGCGGTGGTCGTCGAAGACGAGGAGAAGCCGAAGCCGACCGCGAAGGCGCTGCGTGATCTCGGCGTGTGGTTCGGTGAGGCCGGGGTCACCATCCGCACCGGCAAGGGAGCGACCAAGGCCAACGATGAGGCCCGGTTCGCGTGGATCGCCGAGCACCTGGGCGTCACCGTCGCCTCCACCAAGGACCTCAACGCCGCCCAGGTGAACGACGGCGTCAAGCTGCTCATGCAGCAGGCCGCCGCCCGCCGTAAGGACCTGCAGCAGCGCATCGTGGACGTCTGGTCCGACCTCGGCGGCACCAACCAGCAGCTCTCCGCCGCGTTCGAGCAGCACATGGAGAAGCCGGTCGGCGAGGCCACCAACGCCGACCTCGCCAACTACCTGCAGAAGCTCAACGACAGCGAGGTCACCCCGGACGGCGGCCAGTGATGCTCCTGACCAACGCCCAGCGGGCGGCCCTCCGCGCCGATCGGCTCGCCCGCATCAAGCGCGAGCGGCAGCAGCGCGCCGCCGTCCTCGCGCAGATCGCGCAGCACGCTGGCACGTGCGACCACCCCCGTGACTGCCTTACCTGCAAGGCTTTCCGGCTGCTCGCCGAGTACGTGCCGTTCGAGCCCACGATCCGCGAGGAGCAGGAGCACGCCACGCAGGTGCTCGACGAGCTCCGGGAGCGCCTGGAGCGCATCCGCGACGTCCACAAGACCGTCGCCGACGCAGCCCGCATCGGCACCCCGCTGGCCCGCACCGTCCACGACGCCGCGTGGGTCGTCGCCGTCCGCCTCGCCAACGCCTGGCACGGCGAGGAGGTCGAAGACCCCTACGCCCCGCTTCCCCCTGACCACCTCAACTAGCCCCCGCCCGCCGGCCGTGCACCCCACGGCCGCCGGGCGCCCCTCAAGGAGTTCACGGATGAAGTCCATCACTGTCGAGTACGACGACGTCACCCCCGCCACCATCGAGCACCGGCTGGCCGCACAGGAAACCGTCCTCGCGATGGGGAACCGCCGCTACCCGGCCGCGCTGACCGACCGAGCCGCCCTGATGGAGGCGCTGCAGATCGCCGACCGGCTGTCCGCCGCGGTCGTCGGCTGGCGCGGCGACATCGTCGGCGCGCTGCAGAAGCTCGACGCCGACGAGCGCGCCCGCGAGAACGCCGCCACGTAACCCCTGCACCACGGCGCGGGCCCCAGCCTGGAGTTCGCGCCGGGCTCGACCTGCCACACCACGGGAGACCCGATGAGCATCGACCATCACGTCACCGACCCGCACATCACCCCCGAGACCGCCGCGCATGTCCTGTTCCACCTCGGCCGCGGCGGATGGCCCGGCTCCACCTTCGTGCAGAAGCTCCTCCAGGCGTTCGACGTCGCCGACGCACTCAACCGAGCCCGGCTGGCCGCCGGGTTCCCCGAGTACGCGGCCGCGTTCGAGCTGGCCAAGTCCACCGACACCGGTATCGCCCTGCTGCAGGCCCGAGCCGACGACGACCACTAGGAAGATCATGAGCCGCTACACGATCCCCAACCCTCCCGACTCGCCCGAGAGCCGCACCATCACAGTCGGCTGGGACCCGCCCCTCAACACCTACTGGGCCACCGCGTTCGACCCTCCTGCCCCCGGCGACGAGGACGACGTCGAGGTCTTCTGGATCGGATACACCCCATGCGAGCTGCCCGACGTCGAATCCCTCGCCACCGCGCTCCGCGAGCACGGCGTCGAGATCCCGCCCTTCACCCTGGACGCGCTCCGCGCGGACAAACCGACCGAGGGAGAGCGGTTCGCTGGCCGACCCGCGACCAGGATCATCGCCGACGCGACCCGGCCGCACATCCCCGCCGACCAGCAGGCGCGCATCGACGCCGCTCTCCGAGGCGGTGGCCGATGAGGCGGGGCGACGGAGAACTCATCGCCGGGTTCATCGTCTTCGCGATCATCCTCGTGATCGTCGTCGGCGTCGCGGTCGTCAAGACCGGCACGGGCCGCGTTGAGACGGCCACGGTGGAGTCGAAGGAGCGGGTCTGCGACAGCCGCCGCTCGTGCAGGTACCTCATCTTCACCGACCGGGGCGTCTACGAGAACACCGATGCCTGGCTGAGCCTGAAGTTCAACAGCTCCGACATCTACGGCGCGCTCAAGGTCGGCCGCACCTACCGGCTCAAGGTCAACGGGTGGCGCGTCGAGATCACCTCGTCCTACCCCAACATCCTCAACGTCGAGGGCGAGGTCACGAAGTGAAGACGAAGTTCGAGATCGCCATCGAGAAGTCCGAGCCGTACCAGAAGTACCTCGTCCTCGGCGTGAGCACCGCGTTCTTCGCTGGGCTGATCATCTTCGGCGGGGTGTGGGCACTCGTCATCGCCGTCATCTGCATGTTCGTCGGCATCCTGCTCGGGCTGGTCGTCGGCTCCGAGATGATGCGACGCGACCTCGACGGCGAGATGACCGCGCTCCGCGCCCAGTACGAAGCCGCGTCCGAGCTGGCGTACAAGCTGAACCTGGAACTGACCGAGCAGGTGCAGCGCGCCGAGTCGGCCGAGCGTGACCTACTCGCCACCGCCGCTGAGAAGACCGCGCTGCGGGCCAAGCTCGACGGACTCCAGGCGGACGGCCGTTCGTGACCGTGGCGAAGGACATCCTGGCGGTGATCGGCGCGCTCACCGTGCTGGCCACCGCCGGGCTGGTCATCCTGTCGCTGCTCGCCCATCGGGCAGAGCGACGGCGCCTCCGCAGAAACCGACACCACCGGGCCGCCCGGCCGGCCGAGCAGGTCGCCAAAGACCCAGCCCTGTGGTCCGACTTCTTCCTTGACCACGACCTGCACAAGGTCCTCAAGACCCCGAAGGAATGGCAACAGTGATCCCTTACCACGTCGTCGGCCTCGACATCTCCCTCACAAGCACCGGCATGGCCACCGGCCTCGGCTGGTGCGAGAAGACCGGACGCGACGGCATCACCAAGCTGCCCCTGCAGAGCAAGTACCGCGCGCTCAACCGGCTGGCCAGCGACATCATCGCGCTCACCAACGCCGAGAAGGCGCACCTCGTCCTGGTCGAGAAGCTGGTGTTCAACCGGCAGGACGGCGGCCGTGGCGGCGCTGGTGAGCGCTCGTACCTCTACTACCGGACGATGGGCATCATCGCGGACGCCGGGGTTCCCGTCGTCGAGGTGCCGCAGGCCACACTGAAGACGTACGCCCTCGGCAAGGGCAGCGGCGAGAAGAACGAGATCGTCGATTCGGTCGCCCGCCGCCTGCCGATGTTCCACACCGGCGGTAAGCACGACATGGCCGACGCCGCAGTGCTCGCCGCCCTCGGTGCCGATCACCTCGGGCACCCCCTCGCGGACATGCCGAAAGCACACCGGGCCGCCATCGACAAGCTGACGTGGCCGGAGGTGACCCGGTGACCAGCAGCGCGCTCGCCGAAGCCCAGCTCCGCTACCAGCGCAACCGGAACCGTGAGCTGCGCGCCGGTACCTGGCGCGGACTCGTGGACGCTGAAGCCGCCCGCACCCACGTGCGGGACATGAACCGGATCTGGCGGGTCAGCTACCAAGCCATCGCCGAAGCGGTAGGGCTGAGGAAGTCCACCGTCTTCCACCTCATGGACGGGACGCCCGGCCGCGGGCTCAAGCCGCCCGCGAAGATCAGCGCCCGCGTGTCCGACGCGATCCTCGGGTTCGTCGTGGACGACCTGCCCGACCATGCGCGGATCAACGCAATCGGCTGCATCCGACGTCTGCGAGCGCTCGCAGTAGACGGGTGGTCGGTGCGGGAAATCGCCGCCCGGGCGAACGTGGACGAGAAGCACCTGCTGGTGGTCCGCGCGGGCGAACAGGCCACCGTCCACGTCAGCATCGCGCGACGCGTCCGCGACATCACCGACGAACTGCACACCCTCGACCCCCTGGACCACCTGCCGAAGCGCTCAGTCGGCTACACCCGATCACACGCAGCCGCCCAAGGATGGCTCCCTGCGGCGGCGTGGGCCGACGTCATCGACGAGCCCGACGCTAAGCCGTGGGAGATGGTCCGCTGTTCCTACCCGACCTGCATCCACGGGTCGAAGGACGAGCGGCTGCTGTGCGCTCGGCACCTCAAGAAGCTGCAGGAGCGCGGCACCCTCGAGGGTCTGCGAGTCATGCGGAACCGCGACGCCCTCATCGAGGACACCCGGTTCATCCTCTCCACCGACCCGCCGATCAACCCCGACACCGAGGAGATCGACCGGGACCGGCTCGCCGAACGGCTCGGCACGACGTGGGAAGCGTTGGAAGCGGCCCTGCGACGCGCCCAGATCAACGTGAGCACGTTGCGAGCGTCCGCGTGACCGATGTGCTGGCCGAAAGCGGAACCGCTATCACAGGCTCTACAGGGGGCTCCTACGCCATGTCTGAGACGGCAACCGACGTCATCTCCGAAGCGCTGACGGCGGGCACGCCCACCGCCAACGACATCCTCGACGCGCTCGGCACCGCCGGATACCGCGTCATCCGGCCCGAGACCGGGCCGGCCTGGACACCCGTCACGCCGCGCAGCCTCGCCAAGGTCCAGCGGTGCGCGAACCTGCTCAACGACGGCAAGACGCTGCAGGAGGTTGCCGACGCGATGCGGGTGTCGCGCCGCCAAGCCGAACGGTACAGCGCGGCCGCCCGCGAGATGGGACTGACCGAGCGGAGGCGCTGATGTCGCGCCGATGGCGGGACCGCGCCGCCTGCAAGGGCGAAGACCTGGTCCTGTTCTACGGGCCCGGCGAGGGCGAACCCCGCGAGACACCCCAGGAGAAGGAGGCCCGCGTGCAGCGGGCCAAGCAGATCTGCCGCAGCTGCCTCGCACAGATGGACTGCCTCGACTTCCATCTGCAGGTCAGCGCCGCCCAGTACGGCGTCGCCGGAGGCCTCGACGAGGACGAACGCCGGGCCTACCGGCGACGCATGCAACGCAAGACAGCACGAGAAAGGAGATCCCCATGATGACCAAGGCAGCACAAAGGGCGATGGAGGCGCTCGCACAGCGCGTCTTCGAGCGCGACCGCAACGACCCGGAGGAACGGGACAGCACGACAGATTTCGCGTTCGAGTTCATCGTCTGGCTCCGCGCCAACGGCTGGCAGCACACCCCGCCGGCGGCACCGCCGCCGCCTGCCGCGTCGAACGGGCTGCGCGGAGCGGACCTCGCCCGCGCCGTCCTGGCCGAGATGAGCAAGGGGGACAGCGATGGCCGATGACCTCGACGAGACCGGGCTGGTGCCGTTCGACGAGTTCGGCAATCTCCTGCGCGCCCCGTGGACCCCGGAGGGGGAGGTGGTGTGGCGCGCTCCGGAGCCGTTCACCGCGCGCCTGCAGCTGTCCCAGTTCGCCCGCGGCCGCGCCGCCGGCTACGTGATGTGGCTCGACGACGAGAGCCACATGTTCCCCATGTCGATGACGGAGTTCGTCGAGACGGTGCGGACGGTGGGCGTCGAGCCCGGCGGCTGGGCCGAAGCGGAGTGGATCGCGCACCGCCGCGGCGGCGCGTACGGCATCCAGCTGTGCATGTCGCGTCGGGAGCGGCGCAGCGTGCGTCGTGGCCATGGATGAGCAGGTGGTCGCGCAGCCGAACGGGTGCCGTTACTGCGGTCTTCCCCAGCGCGGCAGCCGTACGCAGTTTCCGCATGGCAGTCGGTGGACGTCCTCGACCGGTTGGCACGTCTGGACGCCGCCCACGCAAGACCAGATCAAGCAGCGCATGAAGGCCCGCCGCACCTGGCGCGGCCAGAGCGCATCCCTCG
This sequence comes from Nonomuraea sp. NPDC049504, assembly GCF_040676845.1. Taxonomy (NCBI): domain Bacteria; kingdom Bacillati; phylum Actinomycetota; class Actinomycetes; order Streptosporangiales; family Streptosporangiaceae; genus Nonomuraea; species Nonomuraea sp. NPDC049504. The sequence goes on along the minus strand of NZ_JBFAPT010000013.1, from coordinate 147,801 downwards.
TGATCATCGACGAGGCCATGAACTGGCCCGTCCCCGAAAGGACTGACATGCCCGTCAGCACCCGCTCCGGCAAGGTGATCGTGCGCGGCGGCTTCGGCTCCAGCGGCTCGGGCAGCAAGAGCGGTGGCGGGTGATGATCGAACACCTGACCCTGTACGAGCGTGCAGAGCTGCGCATGCTGCTCGCCCACATCCTCGACGACCAGCGAGTCCCGCCCGAGGCCGCCGACTACATCCGGCAAGCCTTCCGCGACAAACTCGAAGAACTCGCCCGGCCGCGCCCCCTCACCCTGGTTTACACCGGGTGGCGGGGCGCCGCCCGTCCCCGCGTCCGCGCCGACCTCGACGCAGTCCTCGACCGCGCCGGAGGCCGACTCCACGTCATCGTCGGATACAACCCCGACACCGACGACCCGCCCGGCGGCGACCGGTGGACGTACGAGTGGGCGAACAACGAGCCGGGCGTGACCGTCGAAACGCACCCCGCACCGTGGGACATCCCCGAGCTGAGCAAATCCGCTGGGCCGTACCGCAACGGCTACATGCTCGGCCTCGCAGTCGGCTGGCCCGGCGACTTCGGGGTCCTCGCCCACCTGCACCCCAAGAGCCGAGGCGCAGCCGGAACCGCAGCGTTCGCCGAGCACCTGCGCCTTCCCCTCTGGAGGAGACCCGCCACATGACCAGCAAATCCGACGTGAAAAAGCTCGTCGAAGCCGAGACGAAACGCCTCGGCTTCACGATGAAGCTCGCCAACGGCCGCTGGGAGATCACCAACCCCGACAACGGCCGCACCGGCACCATCCCGCTGCAGGCCATGGGCCGCGGCCTCGACAACTACCGGCGCGAGATCCGCTCACTCCTGCACGACCACCCCACCAAGCCCTCACCCATGGTCGCCGCCACCGACCCCGCCACCGAGAAAGACGACAGCATGCCCCGTGACACCTGGTGGAGCGTCGAAGCGCTCCTCGCCGCAGCCTTCGCCAACGGTCTCCGACCGTACGTGTCAGGCGGCATTCTCCACACCCCCGGCCCCGTCGAGGCCAAGCCGTTCGCGGACATGCTGCACGCCCGCGAAACCGAAGTGATCCCCTACCTCACCAAACTCGCCGCCACCGCCACCACCACTCCCGAAGGAGACACCGACATGCCGAAGACCGGCGAAACCGCCAACGCCACCAGGACCAAGCCCCGCGACATCGCCGCAGACTCCGAAGCCCTGTGGGGGCTGCTCCGCGACGCGGCTCGCGACCAGGGCGACAAGCAGTTGACCAACGGCGGCGTCGTCGGCGTCCAGTGGGTCGGCGCGCTCGCCGACATCATCAAGGCCGCCTGCCCCGACTGGGACGCCATCCATGAGAAGGAAGTCCGGCAGTACCTCAACCGGACCGAGCACACCCGCTGTCACCGGCCGCGCGCCACCCCGCCCGTGTGGTGGATCGCCCTGGAGTGGAACGACGGCGGATTGACCATCACCAAGACCACGCCCAAGCCCAAGCCCGATCCCCGGACCGTCGCGGCCGCCGTCAACGCCAAGACGACAACCCCCGCGCCCGCACCCGAACCCGCTGCGCCGGCCGCGACCGGCGGCGCCGCCCTGCAGGCCCTCATCGCGTTCGAGCGGACCGTCCGCCAGGTCGAAGCCGAACGGGACGACGCGATCCGCGACCGCGACGAGGCCCGCGCCGAACGCGACAAGGCAGTCCGAGACCTCGGCGACCTGCGCGGCGAGCTCAACCAGGTGACCCTCGAGCGGGACCAGGCGCAGGCCGAACTCACCACCATCAACGCCCTGTTCGAGCGGCTCACCGGCGGCAAGAAGTGACCGACACCACGCCCGGCAAGAGCGACGGCTGCATGTGTGAACTCCTCGACGAAGGCCGCAACTGCGGAGCCCCGCCCATCGGCGTGTTCGTGACCGGCTGCGTGAACGAACACCTCGACGAGGAACCGCTGTGCTCGCTCCACGCCGACTTGTCGAAGCGGCGCGAACTGTGGTGCCGTGACTGCTGGCTGTCGGGGGTGTACGTCCGCGCCGTCACCCTGGCCAAGATCCTGCCGTCCGGAGAGAGACAGCGTGTTCCCCAGAGCTGACCGAGGACCATGCAAGGGCACGAGGGACAAGCTGCCGTGCGGCAAGGACGTCTGGTGGACCCGCACCGAGACCGGCGCCTGGTTCCCCGTGGACCTGGCCCCGCGCGAGGACGGCAACACCGCCGTGCGGCGCGACGTCCACGGTGTGCTCAGGTCGCGCCGCATCACCGAGGAACGGACGCTCGTCCCGCCGGAGAAGCTGATGATGCCGCACGCAGCCACCTGCACCGGCAAACCACGCGTCCAAGCGCCACCTCCGCGGCCGCCCAAGACCAAGACGTCGCCGCCGGCCGGGCACCTGTACGACCTGCTCGGCGTCGCCCGGGCGGCGAGCCAGGACGACATCAGGAAGGCGTACCGGCGGCTGGCCCGCCAGCTCCACCCCGACGTCAACCCCGACCCGGAGGTGGCCAGGCGGTTCCAGGAGGTGGGGGAGGCGTACCACGTCCTGTCCGACCCCGGCCGGCGGGAAGTCTATGACCTGACCGGGCGGCCGCCGAGAGCAAGATGACGGCTGATAGCGGTACCGCTTACGGTGGCGGGACGCCTCTTCCCTCGGTGGCTCCACCAATTGAACAACCAGCTCGTGAAGGAGAGGCGGCCCGTGCCATGGGTTCGTGTAGATGACCAGTTCCCGGTCAACCGGAAGGTCCGGCGCCTGTCGGACAAGGCGTTCCGCTTGTACGTGTCCGCGTTGTGCTGGTGCAACGCCAACCTCACGGACGGCCGTATCGCCGAGTCGGAGATCACGTACGTGTCGGACGTGCGGAGTCCGAAACGGTACGCGAACGAGCTGGTTTCCGCTGGACTTTGGGAGCGAAACGACGAAGAAAACGGCGGCGGATGGACCGTCCACGACTACCTCGAATACCAGTCGTCCGCCGAGAAGATCAGAGCGGACCGTGAAGCGAAACGCGCACGTCAAGAGCGGTGGCTGGACAGGAAGCGCGCTGAACGAGACACATCTAGAGACGCGTCTCATGACGCGTCGGAAGACCTGTCTGGAGACGCCCCCCCACTCCCACTCCCATCCCACCCCATCCCAACGACACATACATCTAGTCAGTCATCTATCCCGCCGTACCAGGTCGGCCGATCAATCGACGACGACGATGATCTTCGTCAAGTGGATGAGATGGTCATGCGCCAGCTCGCTCCGCTCACAGCGCAGCCCATCACCGCCGACCACGCCGCCCAGGTGAGGAAGACGATCCTCGACAAAGCCCGAGGCCGAGTCCAGAACAAGACCGCGTACGTCAAGCGGGCCCTCGAGAAAGACCCCCGCCCCTACCTGCCGCAGAGGCAGACTGAGACATCCGCACCAGCGGCCGGCCGGTGCACCACCCACCACCAAGACCTGCCCTGCCGAGGCTGCGCAGCCGACGCCAAAGCACGAAAGGATGAAGCATGACCACAGAAACTCCCTGCCCCTGCGACGGCGACGAAGGGTGGATCGCGCCCTGCCAGACCCACAAGCCCGCCGAATACCAGGCATGGCTCACCCAGCGAGCACCGCGACTCGCCGCCGCAGAAGCCGCAGGCGACCCCTTCGTCAAGCGACTCGAAGACGATCGGCCACCCGCGGCCGACATCCCCGAATTCCAGCCCTTCCGCGCCGCGCTTACCCCAGCCGCCCGCCAAAACTTCGACCGGGACTGGGACCTGTACACCGACAGCGAGCCCTGGCCCCATGCCTACGAATTCGCGCTCACCGTCCGCGATACCTGGCCCCAGATGGTCCAGCCCGCCGAACGCGACGCACTGCGAACGCAGCTGGCCGACGCCATCCCAGACGGCGACGGTTACCCGTTCGGCGGCGACACCAGCGGATACGAAACCGACGCCTACGACGGGCAGATCAGCGACCCCGCCGAACTTCTCGACGAAGCCGAGCAGGTCGCCGAGCTCATCCAACGCGCCCAGGCCCTCGAGGTGATGCTGCGACAGCACGCCACGTTGGCAGACAAGCCCACCCCCTGACCAGCGCAAACACCAAACCCACCCGCGCGCCGCAGGCCCGAAACCACGCGGAAGGCGCACCCAGAGCAGCCAAAATCAGACGGAAACCCATCAGCGCGAGCCGAGCACACCTCCTCGTCGCTGATGGGTTTTTCGCATGCACACAGACCGGCCTGACGCATCAGACGCACCACGCGAGACACGACGCACCACCTAGAACGCGCTGAGCTTTACCGTGAGACGCGAACAGGTGCAGGTCGGTACTCGGAGTACAACAAGACAGTTCAAGCGCTCTACGTCGATCTCAGAGCGTTCTAGCTACATAGGGCAAGATCAACAAAAGACGGGGGCTGGATGACTGGTCGCTTGGCGGCGGACCTGGCGATTCGGTGCCAAAGTAGATGATCAGCCCGGCCCGCGATTTATCGAACGTGTTTTCGTATAGGGTCCTGGCCGGCCCCCATCTGACCCGAACAACTGTACGAAAAACCGCGTGCGCCGACTCGCACACGTGCTCTGACCAGGCACGAAGCCCGTGATTAGACCGTTATCAGACCGCCGGGAAACCGTTATCGAAACTGGTTCCCCACATATCTAGGTCGGGCTAGGTTTGTCTACGTGCAGACACACAAGAGCGACAGAGCAGCGTGGGCGGCGGTCGGTGCCGCCGCCGCCGCGCTCCTCCTCGCGTACACACTGCCGGGAGGTAGCGACGTGACCAGCGCGCGTCTCGTCGCCGCCGATCCCGTCACGACCGTGACCGTAAGCGGTCCCCCCGGACCGCCCGGCCCGTCCGGACCCCCCGGACCCCCCGGACCGCAAGGCGACCCCGGCCCGTCCGGACCTCCCGGACCGCAGGGCGAACCCGGCGCGGACTCCACCGTTCCCGGACCGTCCGGACCTCCCGGACCGGCCGTGACCGTCACGGCCACCGGTTACCCGGTGCCCGGACCGTCCGGCCCCCCCGGACCGAAGGGCGACCCTGGACCGTCCGGCCCGCCCGGACCCAAGGGCGACCCCGGCGAGCCGGGCGCGGACTCCACCGTTCCCGGCCCGCAAGGACCGTCCGGACCGTCCGGACCTCCCGGACCGGCGGGAACGCCGGGCAAGCCGGGCGCGGACTCCACCGTTCCCGGCCCCACCGGACCGGCAGGAGTCGGCGAGCCCGGCCCCACCGGACCCGCAGGCCCTCCCGGACGTGACGGCAGCCCCGGACCGTCCGGCGAGCCCGGACCGACCGTGACCATGCCCACGGCCACGCCTATGCCGTCCGTCAGCCCGACTCTGGGCGAGATCAGCGCCGCCAACACCTCCGGTGACAGCGCGCTGGTGGTTCTGGCGGCATGGATGGCCGTCGTTGCCGCAGTCGGAGCCGTAGCGCTCGGACTGCTGATCAGGTGGTGGCGACGCCGCCGCCGAACCGCGTACGTCATCCGCCCGCGTGTCGATAGCGGTCGCGCTATCGATGACACGCAGCACTTCTAACCAACCAACCAACCCGCCCGCCCGGACCGTCCGGGCGGGCACCCCAAGGAAGGCAGATCAATGCTCAACGTCAACCCGGCCGCTCTGTTCGACGCGATCGAAGCCGCTGGCGTCGCCCACCCGAAGACGTTCGGACGGCTGGGCGTCTCCCGCCCGACCGGCTTTACCGTGCTGGGTCTGGCCGCTACCGGCCGCCTTGACGAGCTGGCCAAGGGTGAGAGCGAGGGCAGCGTCGCCGACCGGATCATGACCGGTGACGAGCTGGCCGACCTTCCCGCCGAGTGCGTTTGGTCGCGCGGCAGCGGCAAGGCACAGATGAAGATCAGCAGCTATGCGCTGATCGGCATGCACGTGGCCGCCCAGGTCGGTTTCGGTGACGCGACTCTCAAGGAGCTGGGCAAGCTGCCCGGCACGTCCGCCAGCCAGGTGCAGAAGCTGCTTGCCGAGCTTCCGACCATGGCGGAGTACCGCAAGGAGATCGAGGCCCGCCGCAAGGCCGCCGCCAAGCGCGCCGCCGACGTGGCCGCCGTCCGTCAGGTGGTCGAGTTCGCGGAGCGCTTCAAGGTCACCCCGGCTGAGGAGCACTTTGCCGACGCGATGAAGGCCCGCGACCTCACGTGGCCGCAGGTCCAGGAGATCGTCGCGTCTCTGGCCAAGGAGCCGGAGGCCAATACGGACGCCGACGCCGACGAGCCCAAGGCCGACGAGTCCAAGGCCACCGCCTAGCAGCACCGGGCGGCCCGTGACGCCACCACGGGCCGCCCGGCCCCACCCCGACCGACCAACACACATCGCCACAGGAGGCAGCAGCCATGATCAGCCGAGCGCAAGCCGAAGTAGCCCGGGACCACGCGCGGAACGCGCACCAGGCCCTAGCCGACCACAGGAGCAAGTGCCGCCCGTGCGCAGAGCAGGGCATCCCGTGCGTGCTGGGCAGCATGTTGCAGCGCGGCGCGGCCAAGATCTCACGGGAAGCCGCCGACGCCCTAGCGGTCTACCTGCCGCGCGGAACGGAAGTCACCTACCAGGGCGACCGCACGGAGTACCGGGGGCAGGTGTTCACCGTCATCGGGCTATCGACGCGTTGCCCGTGGAACGGCTACGTCCTCATTGCCCACAAGGTTCGCCCGTTCTTCGCGACCCTGCCGAGCGTCCAACCGAGCAGCCGGGAAGCCCGGCAGCGCGAGCAGTTCGCCGCCGTCAGGCGCGTTGCCGCGCAGTGCTGCGCCGTGCTGGCACAGCAGCGCGTCATGGTTGACGTGAAGGTAGAGCGCAGCGACGCCGGTACCTTGCTGGTCACGTGGAGCAGCGCGGAGTTCATCGGGGCGGAGACCCGCGCCGAGAAGGAGAGCGCGACGAAGGCCGGACAGTACATCGCCGCAGCGCTCTACCTCCTGCAAGCGCTACGCGCGCACACGCAGCGCAAGGAATGGGGCGAAGTGGCGCGCGACGCGTACAGCGCGGGCAGGCTTGCCGAACGCGCAGGCGTTCGCCTGTAGCGCGCGACGCGCCGACCAGCGCCGGACCGGTCGAACGGTCCGGCGCTTTCGCATGCCCCCGGGGGTACCCCGATGGGGGCCGGCCGGGGCTGCTTTCGGCTTGGTACCTGCGGAAACAGTTTGATCTTGTAGTGTTGTGGGCGTTCTTCGACGGGTCGGGGGTGCCGTGTCTGGTTTTGCTTCTGGTGTGTCGCCGGTGTCGGGTGCGTGTGTGGGTCCGTGTAATGGCAGGTCGCGGCGGGCGTGGGCTGCTTTCGAGCGGGCGCGTGATGAGCATGCGGATTTGGTGGACGCGTGGGCGCGGGGCGGCGAGGTGGGGGAGCCGCCTGCGGAGCCGGAGGTTCCGGAGGTGAGGTGGCGGCCGGGGGAGCCGCTGGTGTGTGGTCGGTGTACGGCGTCGGTGCGGGCGGCGTTGTTGGAGGTGGACACGTTCGCTTCGCAGTTGGCGCGGGAGGCGGATGGGTTCCGTCCGCCGTCGAAGTGGTCGAGGGTGTCGGGGTCGCGGCCGAAGCCGGCGGTGTCGCCGGTGGGGGAGTTGCTGGAGAAGTTGACGGGTGGGCTGCTGGACTTCGAGGGTCGGGCGCGGGTGTGGCTGGGTGCGGGGTCGCGGCCGGGTGGGGTGCGGTCGGCGGTGGCTCGTTCGCGGGCGGTGGGTTGGTTGGTGGAGTCGGGCCGGCTGGAGTCGGTTCTCGCCGCTGAGGACTTGGTGGGCCTGGCGGAGTTCGCGTTGTCGTGGCGGCTGGTGTTGGAGCGGGTGGTGGGGGATGAGCCGCCTGCGTGGTCGCCGGCGCGGTGCCGGTGTGGTGAGCGGTCGTTCCGCTGGGACGCGCGGGCGGGCTTCTACGTGTGTGCGGCGTGTGGGTCGCACGTTTCGGAGGGGGAGGCGTCGGCGCGGGTGGAGGAGGAGGCGCCTCGTTGATTGCGGTTCCGCTGTCGGCTTGCGCGGGGTGGAACGCTGTGTAACACTTCCGGGCGACGGAGAGACGTGTGCCCTCGGACTGATCATGGTTCGGGGGCTTTTCGCTGTTCGGGGGTGTTGGTGTCCCCTGTGACGGCGAAGATCGCTGCTGCCCGGCTGGGCCGGGAGGCGGTGACGATCCGGCAGTGGGCGCGCCGGTATGGCGTGCAGGTGCTGGGTCGGGTCGGCCGCGAGGTTGTGTACGACTTCGCTGATCTGGCGACGATCGAGGGCTGTATCTGGCGGGGCGACGACGTGCCTGATTCGCCGGAGGGCCGGGATGCGTTGCGGGCTCGGCTGGCGGCGGCTGCGTGAGACGAGACAGGCAGGGGTGGCTGTGATGGTTCGGAAGTATCAGCGGGTGGCGGGCGCGGAGCGCGAGGAGCTGAAGGCGGAGCTCAAGCGCCGGTACATGGACGGGGAGTCGATCCGGGGGCTGTCGCTCTCGACGGGCCGCTCGTACGGGTTCGTGCACCGACTGCTGGAGGAGGCGGGGGCGCCGCTGCGGCCGCGGGGCGGCAACCGCAGGCCGGCGGCTCGCGCGGTGTGACCCGGCTCAGGGGACAAGCAGGTTGATGGCGACGCCGATTGGGATGGATACCAGCGCGCCGAGGGCGAAGAAGATCCACTGCTGACGCCGCTCAGCCTGGATGGTCGCCTTTGTCTCGCCAACGAGGATCTCGCGAATTCTCTCCGCCTGTCCCTGATCGATTTCCAGGAGTCGCTGTTGCTCTTCGGCTTGAGCGATAAGTGCTTCGCGGGCAGCTTGTTGTGCTGCGAGGTCGCGCTGTAGGTCATGCATCAGTGCTGCGGCTTTGGTGAACGCGGTGTTTACCTCGCGAATGCGATCATGCAGTTGGCGGCTGGGATCCTCTGCCGCGCGCTTGAGCCGACGTTTCCTGTCCCGTTCGAGTAGGTGGACTAGGGTCGGGCTGCCGACGAGGAAGACAGCGCCTACGGCGATCACCCACCAGCCTTCGGACAAGTTGGGGGCTCCCTTGATCCGGAGCAGCTCCACCGCTAGCAGTACGACGCCAATGAACGCGCCCGAAGCCAGCCCCCATCTCCATGCACTCCAGTACGAGAGGATTGGGCGTCTAGGTGATGACATGAGGTAATTACAGCCGATGTGCTTCGGCGGCGCTGGCTATTGATCAGAACCAGGTGTGATCCGGAGTTCGATTTCGCGTTGGTGATCATTTGCTCTCTGGTTCATGATAACTTCGCTTATCGTGAGCTAGAAATCAAGATCATCCCTCGCGAAAGGCTCCTCGTGAGCGACAACCTCCCCGGCCGACTCCACTCAGCCGACGCCATCTCCCTCGACGACGCCGAGCTGTACGCCCGGCTGGCCGCCCTCGACGAAGCGGCCGAACAGATCGACACTCGCACCGCGAACACCAAGCGGAACTACGCGGGCGACTGGCGGACCTGGCAGACATACACCGCCCAGACCGGCATCCCGCCCATGGCCGCCACCCCCGGTTCGCTGACCGGATTCGTCCTATGGCTCGCCCAGCGTGGCGACGCGCCCGCAACGATCCAGCGCAGGCTCTACGGTGCGACCGTCATGCTGCGCGAGCAGGGAGTGACCGTCCCGGATGAGGCGCCCCGGAAGGCGCGCGACGTCCTGAACGCTCTCGCGCGCAACCTTGCCGAGCAGGGGGAGAAGCGGGGCCGCGGGCAAGCCCCAGCGGTGACAGTGCAGCAGCTCCGGAAGATGTCGGCGGCGCTGCCGCACACGCTCAAGGGCCTGCGAGACCGCGCGATCCTGACGGTCGGGTTCGGCATGGCCGCGCGCCGGTCGGAACTGGCGGGCCTGCTCGTGCGTGACGTCGTGCTCCTCGACGAGGGGCTGAAGGTCCACGTCCGGTACGGCAAGACGGGCGGCCGTGCGCCCGCGATCAAGCGGGGCACGCACCCGCTGACCTGTCCAGTGACGGCGTGGCAGGCGTGGGTCGAGGCGGTGGAGCTCGAAGCAGCCAGTCCTGCGTTCCGGAGGATCGACCGGCACGGCAACGTGCTCGGGAAGATGTCGCCACAGGCTGTCGGTAACGTCGTCACCGACGCGGCCGAGTTGGCGTCCCTCGACGGCATCACCGCGCACAGTCTCCGTTCGGGATTGGCGACGGAAGCGCGCCGGGCCGGCCATGACGCGAAGACGATCGCCGAGCAGGGTGGATGGTCGCCCACCTCGGGCGTGCTGTACGGCTATATGCGCACCGTGGACGAGTGGGCGGACAACGCCACGGCGGGGCTCGGGCTATGACGCGCGCACTATGGGGCTACCCCCCGATCCCGGATCGGTCGCGCGAGTCGTTGGACCGCTTCTTGCGGGCTGAGCCGACGCGGCACCGATGCGGCCGGCCCACGAAGCACACTGGAGCCCCATGTCGGGTGCTGCTGCCGTTCTACCGTCCCGCGTGTAGGCAACACATGACCCCAGAGGAGCGCGCGGAGTCTGACCGGCTCGACGCGGTGAACGCCGAGCAGGAGGCCGCCACCGCAGCCTGGCGGGAAGATCGCGAACCGGCGTGCTGGAACTGGCCGGTGCGGCTCGGCCCTCTGGAAAATGACAGCCCGGTGACGGCGCTGGTCTATTGGCAGGACGGGCGCTGCGCGGTGTGCGGCGGGCATGACGGTGATCGGGTCTGGGACCACGACCACGCGACAGACCTGGTGCGCGGGCTGCTGTGCGTGAGCTGCAACCTGCAAGAACCGGGCGGTGGCGCACTGTTCGAGCGATACCGGCTGATGCCACCGACGAAGATCCTCGGCCTGCGAATCGAGCACTTCGGCTATCCATCGCGGTAACGAGCAGGGGGATGATTTGCCCAGGTCGAAGTCAAGTTCAATGGACAAGTCGGCCTGGGTGCACCACTGCGGCCATGTGAACCTGGGGATGTGGACGGACCGGGCGGTGTGCGGCGGCTGCCGGGTTCCGGTGGTGGACGCCGAGGATGTGGAGCAGTACCGGCTGGCCCGGATCTGGTGAATCTGCGCAATCTTCGCATTCGTCGCGTTGGTGCGCATTCGGAACACTGATCGCTCAGATTCGCATGTCCCAGTTGCACGCTGACGCGTGATCACGATCGTCCGAAGGTCATTGGATAGGTCCGAATGCTGATCTTGTTAGCATTCGATCTAAGACGTTTTCACAGGTCAACCGACGTAACGACAAACACGAAGTCGGTAACCCCTCGCCAATCGGGTCACCGGCTCCCCGTTGCGCCCTCGCTCATCCCGTCTAGGCATCAGGAAACAGTGGTGCAGCCATTGGTACTAAGCGGGGTCCCGCTTCCATGGAGACGGCTCGGCGATCACGCCTAGTTCATCTGTCGTCCACGGCCTCGCGCGGTCGGGCTAGGCGGAGGGTCAGATTATGCACCAGGCCGTAGTCGTCGATGTCGAGCCTGTCGATGATCGGGCCCAGACCCATGACCCGGGTGGACAGTTCTCCGTTGGTCACGCCGTACCAGTCGGCCGCGATCATCGCGTTCACCTGTTCTGGGGTGGTGGCGAACAGCGTGGCGATGCCGAAAACGGCTTCGGGGTCGGGGGGCCGACGCGTACGTCTCCGGGTCCGTTCCATGCGCCGTGCTCGACCATGTTCCGCCACCAGCCGTGGGAGCGGACGCGGTTGCATCCTACGGACATGGCGATGTAGTCCATACGGTCGGCGATGGCTCGGGCTGTATCGCGAAATGGCGTTCTGCTCATATCTCCTTGTCTACAGGATATGAAGAATCCGCATAATAGAAATACTCAAAGGATATGAGTGATACGTCATCTCAAGATGCGTGGCGAAGAGCTGTATGCGCGGACGACAGCCGGATCCGCGGAATGGTTGTACCACTGTTCCCCGACGCCGGGGTCGGCGGCGCTGTGCTCTGTTGACGCTCCTGTTGATGACCCCTACCGATCACTCCTCAAGGAGGTCCGCCGTGGCGCTGCGCCCTCCGTTCCAGTACTACGGCGCCAAGGGCAAGCTCGCCCCGTTCCTCGCCTCGCTGCTGCCCAAGCACGAGGTGTACTGCGAGCCGTTCGCCGGGTCCGCCGCGGTGTTCTTCGCCAAGGACCCCGCGAAGATCGAGACGATCAACGACATCAACGGCGACCTCGTCGCGTTCATGCGCACCCTGCGGGACCGGCCGCGTGACCTGCAGCGCGCCATCCAGCTCACCCCGTACGCCCGCGCCGAGCACCAGGCGGCCAAGCTCGGCGACACCACGGCGTCCGACCTGGAGCGCGCCCGCCGCTGGTGGATCCAGTGCACCCAGTCCCGAAGCGGTGAGGCTGGCGCGTCATGGCGGCGGCCGACGTCGCGCACCCGCGTCAACAACCCGATGACGTCGAAGCGGATGGGCGCCGCGCTGCGCTGGCACGCGGACCGGCTGCGTGAAGCGTTCATCGAGCAGTGCGACGCCCTGGAGCTCATCGGCCGGATGGACTCGCCGGACACGGCGTTCTACCTCGACCCGCCGTACCTCCGCTCGACGCGCAACGCCGCCGGCTCGGGCCGGTACGTCAAGGAGATGGACGCCGACGACCAGCACCGCCCCCTGCTGGAGCTGCTGAACTCCTGCCGGGGGACGGTCGTCATGTCGGGGTACCGGTCGGACCTGTACGACGAGCTGCTGTCGGGGTGGCGCCGCATCGACTACCGGGTTCGTCAGGCGTCGTCCGACGCGCGCGCCGTGGCGGTAGAGTCGATCTGGGTCAACAGGTAGGCGATGTCGGCGGCCGCGCGCTGCAAGAACTCCGCCACGGCGTACTCCACTGCTCGCCGGGCTCAAGCAGCCGGCGGCGAGATGACGTTGGCACTGGGCTCGGAACTAAAGTTCCGAATCCTTGCGGAGTCCGATGAGCGTGGAGCCGCAATCAGGACAAGGTGGTGAGATGGCGCTCTCAAAATCGCCCAGCACGCATCCTGCGCAGAGCACTGTCGGGCATGTTCGGCATTCCATGCCCACGCTTGGACTGTAAAAGTTAACGTCGGCACCGTTAGGGTTCACCCGGCCGACGGGCCCGCCACACCTGCGGCAGTAACTCATGTTCAGAGCACGCAAGGTCTGTGGAGATTGCGGATGACCGAGAAACGCAGCCTTCGCGAGATGAACTTCACCTTCCGTGTGCCGGCCCAGGCGCCCGAGGACCATCCCAAGGGTGTTGTGTCCATCGAGGTGGTTAGGGTCGAGCTCAACGCACTTTTGGAGAGGCGCGACCGCGGCATCGGGATCACCAACTTGAGCCAGCGATGCGCCAAGCAGGAACTGCGCGTTGACCGAGTTTGGCTCAAGCTGGGTCGCGACGGCGAAGGACGAGGCTGCCTCTCGGTGAGACCCTTGCTTCCACATGCGCACGCCGTTTTCGAAAGCGTCCTGCGCTTCCACTTGGTGGTCGCCCTGTTGACCGTCGTTAGACGGATTGCGTTTCGGACGGCGGGAGAATATCCCCATCGGCAGCTCCAAGCGATCGACTGACCATCGCTACGACCGTATCAATGTGCCGCCGTGAGGGGTCCCGAATCACTGGGGCGAACCGAAACATTCCTGCGGGGCGGGCCCGATTAGGCTGACGCCTGGACCAGAGCCTTCCCTCGACAGCCTGCGCGGGTATCCCGTGTACCCGCGTCGCTGCAGCTCTTCATCTTCCATCACGCCTCTGTCTCTGCTGGGCGGCGCGGCCAAGCGACCCCTCATCGTCCACCATGAACCGGAGGTGCCGTGCCCGCCATCGTGTCCCAGACCTACCGCATGGTCGCGGTCGGCGACCTCGAGCCGCACCCCGACAACCCGCACCGCGGCGACGTGGACGTGATCGCCGAGTCGATCGCGAAGAACGGCTTCTACGGCACCGTCATGGTTCAAAAGTCGCGGATGCGGATCATTGCAGGTGAGCACCGCTGGCGCGGTGCGAAGAAGCGTGGCTTGGCCGAGGTGCCCGCCCTGGTGATCGACGTGGACGACGACACCGCCACGAGGATCATGCTGGCGGACAACCGGACCGCCGAGTTCGGCGTGTACGACGAGCAGGTCCTTGCCGAGCTGCTGCGCGGCCTCGACGACTTCGACGGCACCGGCTGGTCCGACGACGACCTGAACGACCTGCTCGCCGACATTGATAGCGGCCTCGCAATCGTCGAGGACAGCCCGGCCGGTCGCCGGCCCGCCGCGGCGGACGACGACGAGGAAGACGGCCAGGAGCGGCCGCGGCCGCGTATCGACCTCGACGACGACGAGGACGACGAGGACGACCTGGACGATCACGGCGCAGACGAAGCGCCGCCGCCCCGCCCTAAGGCCGGCCTGACGGCTGACCTGCTCATCACGTTGACCGCTGCCGAGCACGACGAGGTGAACGCGCTGCTCGGCGGTATCCGAGCCCGCGACGGCAACGCCAGTACCGCGCAGATCGTGTTGGCCGCGCTGCGCGCCTACGCCGACTAGCAGACCGGGAGTCCCCTCATGGTTGTCAGCAAGGCCCGCCAGGTCGAGATCTCCCAGCGCCGCTACCAGGCGGTGCAGATGCGGATCGCCGGGGTGTCGCCCACGGTCATCGCTGATCGGTTGGGCTACTCGGGCGCGGCGTCGGTGTCGAAGGACATCGACCGGGCGCTGCAGAAGGCCGCCAAGCAGGAGCAGATGGCCAGCGAGCAGCTGCTGAAGCTGGAGATCGACCGGCTCGACCGCATCATGGCGAGCCTGTGGCCGAAGGTCATCAAGGGCGAGGTACAAGCCTGCGAGACCGCGCTGAAGTGCATCAACCGGCGGGCGAGTCTACTGGGCCTCGACTTGATCAACCGCAACGGTGTCGCGGACGGCGACATGGCGTCGCTGCTGGGCAACATGCTGATCCAGCTGCAGCAGCGGCACGCCGTGCCGGACCCCGACACCGACACGATCCTCGAAGGCGAAGTGCTCGCCGAGATCGAGTCGGGTGATGACCTGTGACCACGCCGGCGGCGAGCCCGCTGACGCTGTCGCCCAAGCAGGAGCGCAGCATCGCGGAAAGCACAGCGCGCCTGAACATCTGGAGCGGGGCGATCCGGTCGGGCAAGACGATCGCTTCGCTGCTGCGGTGGCTGATCTACATCGCGCAGGCGCCCCGCGGCGGGTCGCTGGTGATCGTCGGCAAGACCAGCGACACGATCGCCAGAAACGTCTTCGATCCGCTTACGGACCCTGCCATCACGGGGCCGGTCGCGCGGCGGATCATCTACACCCGTGGCGCCCCGACCGCGAACATTTTGGGCCGCCGTGTCGAGATCATCTCGTCGAACGACGCTCGGTCGGAGAACCGGCTGCGAGGTATGACCTGTGCCGGGGCGTACGTGGACGAGGCCACGCTGATCGAGCGGGAGTTCTGGGACCAGCTCCTCGCCCGGCTCAGCGTCAAGGACGCCAAGTTGTTCGCGACCACCAACCCCGACGCGCCGAACCACTGGCTGAAGCGGCAGTTCCTCGACCGCAAGCATGCGCTCGACCTGCGGCACTGGCACTTTACGTTGGACGACAACACGGCGTTGGACCCGGCGTACGTCAAGGCGCTCAAGGCCGAGTACACCGGGCTCTGGTACAAGCGCTTCATCCAGGGCCTGTGGGTGATGGCCGAGGGCGCGATCTACGACATGTACGACCCGGATCGGCACGTCGTGGACGAGTTGCCGCCCATGGAGCGGTGGCTGTCGGTGGGCGTGGACTACGGCACGGTCAACCCGTTCGACGCGATCCTTGTCGGGGTGTCCACCCCGGACGACAAGGGGCAGCGCCGCATCTACCTCGCGTCGGAGTTCCGGTGGGACTCCCGCAAGGAGCGGCGGCAACTCACCGACGCCGAGTACTCGCAGAAGCTGACCGACTGGCTGGACAACGTGCCCGGCACCTACGGTCCCGGCACGCGGGGGGTGCGGCCGCAGTGGGTGGTGGTGGACCCGTCCGCCGCGTCGTTCATCACTCAGCTTCTTCGCGATGGGTTCACGCCGACGATGGGCGACAACTCCGTCAACGACGGCATCCGCACCGTGTCGAACCTGCTGGGGGCTGACCACCTGCGGGTGCACCGGTCGGTGTCGGGGTTCCTAGACGAGGTCGGATCGTACGCGTGGGACGACAAGCGGGCCGAGCGAGGCGAGGACGCGCCCGTGAAGGTCGATGACCACGCATTGGACGCCGTCCGGTACGCCCTGCACACCACTCAGGCGGCTTGGCTGCCCATGCTGCAGCCGGCCTTCTGACCCCATGAACGCGCACCCCCCGTTCTGTGGCGGGCTGAGGAGGTGCGCCCGCTCCGCACGTCCCACCCACGTGCGTCGAGCAGATGCGGTTCCCGGCCGCTGCCGTTGAGGGGCGGCGGCGGCCGGGACCGTCGCCTACGCCACATCTTGCGACACAAGCGAACGTCAGGGCCATCCGCAGCGGGTGGCCCTTCTGCATGTCCGGGAGGGCACACGATGCGGGACAACGCGCGACTGACCGAGGGAAGCCACTTGGGCGCCGGCGTGGGCGGCCACGACGCTGCGCGGTGGCGTTGCCACTGGAAGCTGGAGAAGTACCAGGGCGACGACACCGGCCCGGCCGCCACACCGTTCGAGACGATCGAGCGTGAGGGCAATTTGCTCATGTACGGCGGGGTGGCCGCGCTGTGGCACCGCCTCACCGGCGGCAGCAGCGTCGCCGCGTTCGACGCGAGCAACGCGCGGATCGGTGTCGGCGACGGAACTGCCGCCGAGGATGCCGTGCAGACCGACCTGCAGGGCACCAACACCGTCCGCAAGGGCATGGACGCCACGTACCCGCAGCACACGGACGGCACCGACGCTACCGCTGCCACGGTGACGTTCCGGTCCACGTTCTCCACCTCCGAGGCCAACTTCACCTGGCAGGAGTGGGCCATCTTCAACGCCGGCAGCGGCGGCCGGATGCTGAACCGCAAGGTGGAGTCCCTGGGCGAGAAGACTTCCGCCGCGAGCTGGGTGTTCACGGTGCAGCTGTCCCTGGCCTGATCCCACGCGACCGCCTGAGGGGGGAACGTGGCGATCATCCTGGAGGACTTCGAGGACGACACCTTCGTCATCACCATCACAGGGACGTGGACGCGCGACTCGGAGTTCGCCGCCGCCGGGTCCTACTCGCTGCGAAGCGCTGTCATCACCGACGACGAGACGACGGACGCCAAGATTGCCATCCCGGCGGGCGCGACATCCGTTTCGTTCCGCTACAAGGTGTGGTCGGAAGAGGACTACGACGAGTTCTTCGTCCTGATCGACGGCGCGGCCGTCCTTCAAGCGTCGGGCAACATCGACTGGACAGCGCCGGTGACGTTCAACGTCACTGGCGCTTCGGAACTCACGTTCCGGTACACGAAGGACTCGTCGGTCTTCTCCGGGCGGGACGCCGCGTGGGTGGATCAGATCGAGTTCACCGTCCCCGGCACGGAGGTGGCGGGCGCCGACGTCGGCGCGCTGACCGAAACCGTCGTCAGCGTTGTCCCGGCGCCCGAGGTCGCGAAAGCCAGCAGCGACAGCGCAACCCTGGTCGAAGCGCGCTGGGCGAGCGAACCGGAAGGCGGGTCCGAGCCGCCATCGGTCCGGTCATCATCCGTCGTCGCCGCCGGCACCGCCACGTACACGATCGCGGCACCAGCCGCGGTCGCGCTGAACGACATGATGTTCGCGCTGCAGGCGGCGGACCGAGGCAGCACATCCGTCATGACGACGCCGACCGGCGGCACCGAGTGGCAGCCGCTGGACGCCCTGGACGGGGAAGGCGAGTTCGGCGTCCTCCAGGTGATCAGGCTCTGGTGGAAGCGCGCTGGCAGCAACGAGCCGAGTCAATACACCTTCAAGCAGATGAACGGCTCGGACGGTGTGTGCGTGATCGTCGCGGTCAAGGACGCGTCGCTGAACGTGTCTCCTCTGTTCGAGCGGTCCACGGACGGAACCGGCCAGGCCGTGACGACACCGGGTATCGCCCCCACGTCGGCCACCGACCTAGAACTCCGGATAATCGCGGTGAGCGCGCTGGGCACCAGCCTGGGCTTCACGCCGCCGGACGGGCTCGACCCCGTGGCCAACGTCCAGTCGCGGACCTACACGGCGGCGGCAGCAGCAGCGCGCGCGCTGCTGTCCAACGCGCCGACCGAGCCGGCCAACTTCGTCGCGTCGGCGAACGCGGTGGATTGGCGTGTCGGGTACACGCTGGCCATCGCCCCGGCCGTCACCGGCCCCCCGCAGGAACCTCATGCCAGCTCCGACGCAGCCACGCTGATCGAGGCCGCGCAGGTCATCGAGGTTCCGGCGGGTGAGCCCGTCGCGGCCGACGACTCCGCGACCCTGACCGAGACGGCAGCGGCCACGGCCGACGTCGTGACGTCGGACCTGGCCGCTCTGGTCGAAGCCCTGACGGTGGAGGCCGGCACGACCGCCGACGACCAGGCGGCGCTGGCCGAAGCGGCCACGCTGGAGGTCGGTTGGCTCAGGTCCGACCAGGCCGTCATTGCTGACACTGCTCAGGTGGACGCGCGGGCGGCGGCCGCCGACACTGGCGCGTTGACCGAATCGTCGGCCATCGATGAGACGGTCGGTCCCGTGTCCAGCGACGCCGCAGGGCTGGCTGAAGCTGCCGCGGTGGACGCTCAGGCGGCGGCTGCGGACAGCGGCGCGCTGGGCGAGCTGGTCGAGGTGGCGGTCCTCAAGGACGGCAGCGACTCCGGGCAGCTCGTCGAGTCGGTGCTGCTTGATCTGGCGTCGTCCGACAGCGCGGCACTCGCAGAGGCCGTTCAGGTCGAGGTGTCCGTCGCGGCCGACGACGGCGCGGTTATCACCGACCTCGCCGTGGTGGAAGCGCCACGGGTCGCGGCCGACAGCGGCGCGCTGGTCGAGACGGCCACGGTGGTGAACCTCGGCCGGGAGGTCGGTGGGCTGGGCCCGATGTATCGCCGCTGGTCGGCTGGTTCGCCGTACCGCAGACACTCCGCTGGTGAGCCGCGCCGCGCTTGGGGCGCTGGGTCGCCGCGAACGTAGGGAGCACCGTCCCATGGAACCGATGTCTTCCCTTTCGAGGGAGTTTCTGTACATCCCCGTTGAGGGTCCGTCCGGCGGTGAAGGCGTCGAAGTCGCCTTCACGAACGAGGACGGCGAGCCGGCCGAGACGGACTGGCACGCCGCGACTTGGGACAACCACAGCGCTGTCGGGGCCGACGCGAAGATTCTCGTCGGCCCGGGTGGTGACGGCGCGGTGGAGCTGCCCGAAGGCACCTACCGGGCGTGGGTCCGCGTCACGTCCGCCGTTGAGCAGCCAGTCCTTCCGGGCGGGCTTGTCCCTGTCATCTGAGGAGAGCCGATGCTTCGCATCCCTGCCACCGGCGACATCGTTCGCTACCGAGGCAAGCAGGGCCTTCACGCCGTGCGGGCGGCGATCGTGACGGCCGACGTGGCGACGCTAGACCCGGAAGGCGTGAGGGTCGGCGCGGTGCCCGCGCTGGACGACTCGCTCCACGTGCACCTGTGGGTGTTCACGCCTGGCCAGCTCGGCGGGTTCCACGAGTTCAACGTGCCGTACGGGGCCGATCCCGGTACGTGGCACTGGCCGGTGGCCGCCGGATGAGTGACCGAACGATCACCTGGCGGCAGGCCGCGCAGCGGGCCGCTGAGGTGCTGGAGCGCGCCGACTGCGAACCGAACCCGGCAATGGTCGAGGCCAAGGTGTCCATCGCCGCGGGCTGGACCCAGCTGGCCGCCGCCTTGTCGGAGATCGAGCAAACGTGAACAGGAGGGTGGCCGATGCCGCTTCCCGAGCGTAATCAGGAGTGGCCGCCGCCGGCGATCCGACAGGAGATGCGGCTCTACGACACGCACGGCGCCTGGTACGCCGGCGACCCGGACCGGCTGTCGCAGGTGTACGGCGGTAACCAGGCGACGCCCCGTGTGGGCATGGATCCGAAGGGCTGGGACCGGCCGATCACCCGCGCGGGCGGCTACTTCGGCCGGTTGGTCCGCTACTTCTGGGGAACGCCGACGCCGGCCGCGCAGTCGCGGGCGACGAAGCTTCATGTCCCGATGGCTGCCGACATCGCGGCGACCAGCGCGGACTTGCTGTTCTCGGAGCCGCCGACGCTGAAGGTCAAGGGCAAGAAGGGTCAGCAGCGGCTTGACGCGGTGATGCACGAGGCTGGGGTGTACGGCTCGCTGCTGGAGGCGGCCGAGCTGGCCGCCGCGTACGGCGGGGTGTATCTGCGGGTCGGCTGGGACACGACGATGGCTGACCATCCGGTGGTGGATGCGCTGCCGCCGGATGCCGCGGTGCCGGAGTTCCACAACGGCCGGTTGAAGGCGGTCACGTTTTGGAAGGTCGTGCATGAGGACGACCGGGCGGGCGAGGTGTGGCGGCACCTGGAGCGGCATGAGGCGGGCCGCGTCTTTCACGGGCTGTACCTCGGCGATAAGGATCGCCTGGGCCGCCAAATGCCGCTGGAGGAGCACCCGGCCACGGCCGAGTTCGCTGCGCTGGTGGACGAGGACGGCGGGTTCGACAGCGGGTTTGAGCGGGGCCTGCTCGTCGATTACGTCCCGAACATGCGGCCGCACCGGCTGCTCAGGGGCACGGCGATCGGCCGGTCCGACTATCAGGGTGTCGAGCCGCTGATGGACGCCTTGGACGAGACGTGGACGTCGTGGATGCGGGATCTGCGGCTCGCCAAAGCCAGGATCATCGTGCCGGAGGTGTACCTGACGACGGCCGGCCGCGGTCAGGCTGCGTCGTGGGATCCCGACCGGGAGATCTACAGTCCGCTGGGCGGCATGCTGCCGTCGCCGAACAACCCCAACAGCATGATCACTCTGTCGCAGTTCAGCATCAGGGTGCAGGAGCACGCGGAGACGTCGAAGCATCTGGTGGAGCAGATCGTTCGCGGCGCCGGGTACTCGGTGCAGAGCTTCGGTGAGGGCGGTGACGGGCAGGCCCGGACAGCGACCGAGATCCACATGCAGAAGCACCGGTCGTACTCGACGCGGGGCCGGAAGGTCGGCTACTGGACGCCGCGTCTGGCGTGGCTGTCGGAGGCGATGCTGGCCGTCGATCACGCGGTGTTCGGCACGAAGGTCGTGGCCGAACGCGCGATGGTCGAGTGGCCGGACGGCGTCATGCCGGACCCGGAATCGACGGGCCGCACTCTGGACATGCTGAACCGCGCGCAGGCGGTGTCTCTGGACACGAAGGTTCGGTGGGTGCATCCCGACTGGGACGACGTGCAGGTGGAGGCGGAGAAGAAGCGGCTGCGTGACGAGCTCGGACTGAACGTGCCCGACCCGGCCACTTTGGATGAGACGTTCGTCCCTGACCTCGGCGAGGACTGATGGCCATCACTCCAGCCGGGGCGATCGAGGCCGGTCTGGAGCAGGCGCGGCTGGTCGCTGCCATGTACGCCGACGCTGAGGCGGCGCTGCTGGAGCGGGTGACCGCGCGGGTCGGCAAGGACCTCGACAACGACGACGGCGACGACTGGGCGGGCAAGCGGCTCGCCGAGGTGACCCAGCTGCGCAAGGAAGCCGAGTCGATCGTTCGCCGCCTGGAGTCGGTGGCGAAGAAGGCAGCGGAGCGTGCGGTGCTGGACACGTGGGCTGAAGGCATGGACGCCGCGGTGCGCGGCGCGGTGCTGCAGGTCCACGATGCGAAGCTGCGTAAGCGGCTGCAGCGGGTGCTGCAGGACGCGAAGAACCTCGGGTCCAATCGGCTGATCAACCCGGGTCAGGGTGTGGCTGAGTTGGCCGCGCAGGCGGTCAGCATGGTCACGGCGGTGCACGAGGGGGCGCTGCGCGCGGTGGACGGCATCTACCGCAACGTCGTCGCCGAGACGGCCGGCCGGACGTTGGCCGGCGCGGAGACTCGGCGGGAGTCCGCGCAGCGGGCCCTCGACCGGTTCACGCAGAACGGCATCACAGGGTTCGTCGATGCGGCGGGCCGTACGTGGGGGATGCGCGGGTACGTCGAGATGGCGATGCGGACCGCGACCGCGCGCGCGGCGGTGGACGGGCATCTGTCCACGCTGCGCGACTCCGGGATCAACCTGGTCATGGTGTCGCGGCTGCCGTACACGTGCGAGCGGTGCGCCCGCTGGGAAGGCACGGTGTTGGGCCTGTCAGGGTCGGCCGGGACGCGTGTCGAGGAGAATCCGGCGACCGGTGTGCAGGTGTTCGTCCAGGTCGCGGGGACAGTCGCGGAGGCCCGCCTGGCGGGGCTGCTGCACCCGAACTGCGGGCACAGCCTGAACGCCTACCTTCCGGGGGTGTCCAGGCCGGCGCCGGTGGTGGAGTCGAAGGCGACGTACAAGGACTCGCAGCGGCAGCGCTACTTGGAGCGGAAGGTCCGAGAGAATAAGCGGCGCGCGGCGGTCGCGCTCGACGACGACGCACGCGCGAAGGCCGACGCCAAGATGGCCGACTACCAGCGGCAGCTCAAGGACTTGACGAAGGCAGCGGGGCTGCGGCGCAAGACCGGCCAGGAAAAGGCCGACGCCCCGCCGGCGGACCTGGAGGCGCTGACCGATCGTGAGCTCGCCGAGCAGGCCAGGAAGTTCGGCCACGACGAGCAGGCCATGAAGCGGCTTGAGCAGGAGACTAAGCGCCGCGACGCGGAGGCCGAGGCGGCGCAGAGGGCCGCCGGTCCGGTAGCGCAGGACGACCCGATCGCCGCCCTGCAGGAGTACAACGACATGGGCGACCTGACGGATGACCACCTGATGGCGTTGATGGATCGGTACCGCGCCGACGAGCAGGGCATGGCCCGGGTGCTCGACGAGCTGGACCGCATCGAGCGGCAGACCCGCCAGCGTGAGAACTGGTCGTGGAACTGGCGCGAGGAGGAGACCGAAGCCGACCGGCAGATTTCGGACCTGATCTCGTCGGGCCGCTACTCCTACATGGAGGCGTACGCCGAGGTTCACGGGCTGGATCCGGCCGAGCTGGACCGTCAGGAGCGGCGGGCGCTGCTGGAGTCGGAGCGCCGTCCGGGCGAGGACATCGATCAGACGGTGCGCCGCATGTACGCCGAATGGCTCGACCAGACGTACGAGCGGGCCGAGGCTGCGACCAACGGCTTCATGCTGAATGCCGAAGGGCGGGCGGCCGGGATCAACGAGCGGTCGTTGTTCTCCGGGCCGGCCTCGAGGGCGCGGAAGTACGCCAGCGAGGAGCTGCTGCGCTGGTGGGCGGACACCCCGCGGCTCACGCTCACGGAGTACCGGGCGCAGATGCTCGGGCGGGCGTCCGACATCAAGGCGGCCGAGCAGATCCGCGCGGGCGGCGCCGGTAGGGAGTTCGGCGTATGACCATCACCGAGACCGACCGCAGGGCGGCCGCGACGTTCGGCCGGCTGGCCGGCGAGCGCGGCATGCCGGTCACCGCGTGCCCGTACCCGGTGCGGGGCGATAACCGGGCGCGTGCGCTGCGGCTGCTGTGGATGCGCGCGTACGTGCGGCACAGCTCGGGCGCATAGTCGCCCGTTTTCATGGCCCGCCGGGCGCGGGCCTTATCCCTTGTCCCGACGACACGCTCCAGGAGGGCGATCTCGTCATGCTCGAAAACACCCTGCCGACCACGCCAGGCGCACTGATCGGCTACCGCAAGAACGGAACCCCGATCTACCTGATCGCCGGTGGCGCACCCGAGGACGGCGAAGGCCAGCCGCAGCAGGAGGAGCAGGCTCCTCCCGCCCAGGCCGAGGTCACGCCGCCCGAGCCGCCCGCGGCCGACGACGAGGCGGTCAACCCGGACGCCAAGCGCGTGGACCAGCTTCCTTCGTGGGCGCAGAAGCTCATCAAGGAGACCCGCGCGGAGGCGGCCGACTGGCGGTCCAAGCTGAAGGACGCGCAGAAGGCCGCCGACGAGGCGACCGGGCAGGGGCCGTCTGCGGAGGAGATCACCGAGCAGGTCAAGACGGACTTCGCCCAGCAGATCGCCAAGGCCCTGGGCCTGGCGGGCGAGGAGGAGAAGCCGATCGACCCGCAGCAGGTGATCGAGACGCTGACGGCCGAGCGGGACAGCACGGCCAAGGAGCGCGACCAGGAGCGGGAGCGGCACCGCCGCGCCCTGATCGAGCTCGCGGTCCACCGCGCCAGCCAGAAGGTCGGCGCGGACCCGGACGCCCTGCTCGACAGCAGGTCGTTCCTGAAGACCGTCCGGGACATGGACCCGGACGCCGACGACTTCTCCACGACGCTGACGGAGACGATCCAGACGTCCGTGGAGAACAACCCGAAGTTCAAGGCGGCCGCCCAGGCGGGGCCGCCCGCGCGCTCGGGAGGTGAGTTCACCGGCGGGCCTGGTGGACGTCCTGCGGATTCCGAGCCCTCCATCGACGAGTTCCGCGCCCAGCGTAAGAAGCGCGCCTCGTCCTAGCTGCCGATAGCGGAGCCGCTATTGGCCTCTCTAAGGAGTTGAAAGGCCCGAATGGCTAACACTTTTCTCACCCCGTCGATCATCGCCAAGGCCGCGCTCGCGACGCTGTACGAGACCTGCGTGATGGCGCAGCTCGTCCACCGCGACTATGAGCAGGAGTTCGTGAGCCGCGTCGGCGACACGATCTCCGTGCGGAAGCCCGCGGTGTTCACGGCGAACGAGTTCGACCGTGAGGACGGTATCCAGATCCAGAACGCGTCCGAGGGCAGCGTGCCGATCACGCTGAACCACTTCGCCGACGTCTCCTTCGCCGTGACTGCCGAAGAGCTGACGTTGGAGATCGAGGACTTCGGGACGCAGCTGCTCAACCCGGCGATGGAAGCGATCAGCCAGAAAATCGACCGGGACATCCTGCTGCTGCGGAACGACATCGTGCAGCGTGTCGGTGTGGCGGACGCCCCGATCACGGGTGTGACCGGCAACGCGATCCACCCGTACGACGACCCGAAGACCGCGATCGACGCGAGGCGTGTGCTGAACCAGCGCAACGTCCCCGCGGCTGACCGTCACCTGGTGGTCGGGCCGGAGATCGAGGCGCTGTGGCTCAGCGACCCGCTGTTCCACCAGGCCGACACCCGTGGCGACACGGACGGTCTGCGTGAGGCGAACCTCGGCAGAAGGATCTTCGGGTTCGATGGCTACCAGACGCAGAACATCGAGGCCCCGGCCGGCACGCCGACGACCGGCCAGCCGAACACCGAGATCGGCGTGGCGTTCCACCGCACGGCCTTCGCTCTCGTGACCCGGCCTCTGGTTCTGCCGCAGGGCGCGGCCAACGCGGCCGTCGAGAGCTACCGCGGGTTCGGCGTCAGGGTGGTCATGGACTACGACATCTCGAAGAAGCAGGACATCGTCAGCGTGGACTGCCTCTACGGCGTGAAGACGCTCGACCCCAACCGCGCCGTCCTCATCCACGGGGTCGCGGCGTGACCTGGATCTACAAGAACGCCAACACCGGCCAGGTGGTCCCGCTCGAACAGCGGGACCCCCGGCTGGACGTGTTGGACAACTGGCAGATCATCAGCGGGCCCGAGCCCGCCGAGGAGTCCGGTCCGGCTTCGGCCGGGCCGGACCGCCCGTCCGAGCACGACAACAAGGCCGCGTGGATCGCCTACGCGGTCGCTCGCGGCATGGCCGAGGGCGACGCCAAGTCGCTGTCGAAGGCCGCGCTGATCGAGGAGTTCGGGGAGGCCGCAGATGGCGAGGACTGACCTGGTCGTCCAGTCGATGCCGCGCACTGGTGCGGCGCTCGACGCCGCGGTGGTCGCGGCCGGCGTGGACGGCGACGCCTTCGACCACACCGCGCGGCGGATGCTGCTGCTCAAGAACAGCGGCGACGCGCCGGCCACGGCGACGGTGCAGATCCCCGCGACGGTCGAGGGCCAGGACGTGGTGGACCTGCCGGTCACCGTCCCGGCCAACGGCAGCGTGCTGCTGCCGCCGTTCTCGGCGGTGTACCGGCAGGCCAACGGCAAGGTGTACATCGACTACGCGGACCCGACCGGGCTGATGGTCGGCGTGCTCGAACTGCCCGCGTGAGGTGAGCTATGGGGTACGCGACCGCTGACGACTACACGGCATATACGGGCAAGGCCGGCCCAGACGATATCGAGCAGCGGCTGGAGCGCGCGTCGGAGCGGGTAGACGAGCTGCTGTTCGCCTCGATCTACCCGACCGACGATGCGGGCATGCCGACCCGGCCAGAGGACGCCGAGGCGATGAAGCGGGCGACCTGCGCGCAGGCCGCGTGGACGATCGCCGTGGGCGACGAGTTCGGGGTCGCGGCGGCGTTCAAGTCGGTGTCGATCGGTTCGGTCCGCCTCGACCGTGGCGGCTCCGGGGACGGGCCGCCCGCGCGGTACGCCCCCGACGCGTCGTCGATCCTGCAACGGGCCGGGCTGCTGCCCGGCTTCATCCTCGACGGGAGCGTGTGGTGATGCTGCCGGAATGGCTGCTGCGTCACACGGCGACCATTGAGCCGTTTCAGGGGGACGGCGCGTACGGCCCGGTGTTCGGGCCGGCGTTCGAGTCCCGGTGCCTGGTGGACGACGAGCGGCGCCTGGTGCGTGATGCGCAGGGCGCCGAAGTCGTCTCGGACACGACCGTGTTCTTCCCCCCGGGGACGATCTGCCCGGAGGGGAGCAGGGTCACCGTCAACGGGCGGCAGACCACTGTCATCACGTCTTTCTCCCGCGACGCTGGCGGGCTGCCGACACCGGACCATGTTGAGGTGGTGTGCCGCTGATGGCCAACGCCAGATTCAACGCGAAGATCAACGCTGAGGAGTTCACCGCCGAGTACAGGCGCGCTGCTGGGAGGGGCTTGCGCCTCGCGACGGAGCACGTGCTGGCGGTGTCGAACCAGCGGGTGCCGCACGACGAGGGCGTGCTGGAGCGATCGGGCGCGGCCGTCGTGGACGAGACCGACTTGCGCGGCGTCGTCTCGTACGACACGCCATACGCCGTGGTGCAGCACGAAAACCTCGACTACCAGCACAAGCCGGGCCGGGCGGCGAAGTTCTTGGAGCTCGCGGTCCGGGAGGAGGCCGAGGTGGTCAAGCTGATGATCGCCAAGCAGCTGCGGCAGGTGCTCAAGTGAGCTGGACTCGTGACCTGCTGACTGGGTTCGCGGTCCTGCTCGGCGAGGCCGGCGTGGCGACGTGGAACCCGAACGGCATCTACGCCGACAACCAGATCGCGCTGACGATCGGTGGTCTGCCGACGTCGCCCGACACGGCTATCGCGCTGCAGGTGTACGGCGTGGGCCAGGGCGGCGACGACGTCGAGCAGCCGGACTCCAGCGTGCAGATGCAGGCCCGGTTCCGAGCCAAGACGGACCCGCGGGTCGTGGACGATCTGGCGGACGGCGTGTTCGACGCGGTCCATGGCCTGGCGAATGTGACGCTCTCGACGGGCGTGCTCGTGCTGCTCGCGCGGCGCACGCTGGTCGCTCCGCTCGGCCGTGACAGTTCGGGCCGGTGGGAGCGGGCCGACTCGTTCGACCTGATGGCTCACCGGCCGTCGCCGCACCGCGACGCGTGACCTGACCTTTTTCGCGCCGATAGCGGTTCCGCTGTCGGCTTCTTGGCATGCCCACCAAAGGAGTGATCATGGGGCTGCGTTCTCTTCTCGCTAAGGACTGGAAGCTCGACGTCAACACCGGGCCCGACTTCGAGACCCCTACCTGGACGTCGGTCAAGGGCCTGACCAGCTTCCAGGAGACGACCGACGACAACACCGAGGACGACGGCGACTTCGACGACGAAGAGGGCTGGGGCTCCTCCGTCGTCACCGGCCGTACCTGGCAGATCGAGGCGGAGGGTCGCCGTAAGCGGACCGACGCCGCGGTGTTCACCGCCGACCCGGGCCAGGAGGCGATCCGTCAGGCGGCCCGGAAGGTCGGCTTCGGCGCGAACATCAAGGTCCGCTGGTACCGGCGCGACGGCGCGCCCGACGCGTACGAGGGCGTCTGCACCGTCTCGGAGTTCGTCAAGGGCGGCAGCGTGACGGACCTGGAGCCGTTCTCGTTCACGCTGCTCGGCCAGGGCGCGCCCGTCGAGATCGAGAACCCGGTGACGGCCCCGTGACCCAGTTCCAGGACCTCGACGACTTTTTCGACGACTCGCTGAGGCTGCCTGTGGGCGGGAAGACGTACGTCATTCCCGCCCCGGACGCTGAGGTGGGTCTGCTGTGCCAGCGGCTCATGCACGCCAGCCTGGCCGCCCAGTCGGGTGAGCAGGTGGACGACCCGAAGCTGAACGAGCTGGCCGAGGTCGTGCTGAACGACGACGAGGAGCGTGACCTCTACCAGCGGGTTCTCGGGCCGGTCTGGGACGAGCTGGTCCGTGACGGCGTGTCGTGGCCGAAGGTCCAGCACGTCGGCGCGACGGCCATGGTGTGGGTCGCGGCCGGTGAGGATGCCGCCGCCAAGATCTGGGCTCGGGGCGGCGCGGGGGAAGCCTCGGCCCCGAATCGGGCGACTCGTCGAGCGACGGCAGCGGCGGCGAAGTCGATCCGATCTCGGGGGTCCGCGACTACTACGACCCGGACGACGGCCTCTCGGTCTCGAAAGGCCGCACCGTCTCGTGGCAAGACATCCTGACGCGTTGGGCGCTCGTCGAGGCCGACCTGCATGAGGTGTTCGGCATCGACCTCGGCGAGCCCGGCGTGCTGCGCGGCCGGTCGTGGCGGTGGCTGCGGACGCGGTTGCACGGGCTGCTGACGTGTGACTCGCGTATCGCCCGCGCGCTGGACCCGGGCGAGGACAAGCGGTGACGCCGCGTCTCCTTGACGGGTTCTGTGGTGTGGGCGGGGCTGCCCGCGGCTATCAGCTCGCGGGGTTCCATGTCGTCGGCGTGGACATCAAGCCGCAGCGTCGTTACTGCGGCGACGAGTTCGTGCGGGGCGACGCTGTGGAGTTCATCGCCCGGCATGGCCACGAGTTCGACTTCATCCACACCTCGCCGCCGTGCCAGGCGTACACGACGTTGACGACCGGCACGAACCAGGGTCGTGTCTACCCGGATCTCGTCGCGGTGACGCGGCGGGCGCTGCAGCGGACCGGCCGGCCGCGGGTCATCGAGAACGTGCCGACCGCGCCGATCAGGCGGGACCTGATGTTGTGCGGCGAGATGTTCCCGGAGCTGGCGGTGCTGCGGCACCGCTGGTTCGAGTTCGGCGGGGTTCGTGTCGATCAGCCTGAGCATCCGAAGCATCGCGGTCGTGTCGCCGGCTACCGGCATGGCTGCTGGTACGAGGGCCCGTATGTCGCGGTGTACGGCAAGGGCGGCGGTAAGGGCCCGGTGTCGCTGTGGCAGAAGGCCATGGGCATCGACTGGACCAGCACACGCCGTGAGATCCGGCAGGCGATTCCCCCGGCCTACACCGAGCTGATCGGGCGTGCCGTTCTCGCCCAGCTTTCGGCCGCTGGCTTCACCCCTACCACGAACCCCCAGGAGGTGAACCCCGAGTGGCTCTGAACGTCGGCGAGCTGTTCGCCGAGATCAACGTGAAGGACCGGGGCACGAGCACGGTCCGCCGGTTCATGACGTTTGTGCGGGACGCCGTCAAGAACCTCGACATCGACGTGGGCAAGGTCGCCAAGTCGGCCGGCTCGATGGGCGCCAAGTTCACCGCGAGTGCGCTGCAGGTGTCGTCGATGGCGGCTACGATGGCGGCGGCCGCGCAGGGCGCGGTCGGCCTGGTCGCGGCTCTCGCTCCGGCGGCGGGCATCGTCGCTGCTCTGCCAGGAGCTATCGCGCTGAGCAAGGCGGCGCTCGCCACACTGAAGATCGCGCTGCTCGGCGTTGGCGAGGCCTTCGGGGCGGCCCTGGGCGATGATGCGAAGAAGTTCGAGGAGAGCCTGGAGGGCCTGTCCCCGGCGGCGCAGGCGGCCGCGCGGGAGCTCCGCTCGGTCAAGCCGGCCGTGGATGGGCTAAAGAGCGCTGTTCAGGATGCCTTCTTCCAGCCGCTCGCAGGGCAGATCCGTGCGGTCGCGGACGCCGTGGTGGGGCCGCTGCGGTCCGGCATGCAGGGCGTTGCCCGCGAGTTCGGTCTGGCCGGCGTGGAGGTGGCGCGGTTCGCGTCGTCGTCGGCGTCGGTGTCCGCGCTGTCCACGATCTTCTCGTCGCTGCGGTCGGCGCTCGCGTCGCTGCAGCCCGCGATCCAGCCGCTGTTGGCCGGTCTGCGCGACATCACCACGGTGGGCGCGCAGTTCTCGGCCGGGCTCACTCCGGGCATCGCCTCTGCGGCCGCGCGCTTCGGCGAGTTCCTGTCGAACGCTGCTGATAGCGGTCGCGCTCTCGGCTGGATGGAGGGCGCCGTCGAGGTGTTCCGCCAGCTCGGGCAGATCGGCGGCGACGTGGTCGGAATCATCCGGTCGATCTTCTCCGCGATGTCCACGGGCGGGTCGGGGGCGCTGGGCGTGGTCGGACAGCTCCTTGATCAGCTCAACGCGTTCCTCGCGAGCGCCGAGGGCCAGCGGATCTTGGTCACGATCTTCCAGAGTCTTTCGCAGGTCGGTAGCAACCTGATGCCGATCTTCAAGGCGCTGGGTGGCGCGTTGGCGCAGGTAGCGCCGCATATCGCCAACATCGCGACGGCGCTGGGTCCAGGGATCGCCGCCGCGGTGTCCGCGCTCGGGCCGGCCTTGGCCGCGCTGGGACCTGGCCTGACGATGGTCGCGCAGATGCTCGCACAGGCGTTCGCGTCGCCGGAGCTGCAGGCTGGGCTTCTCATGCTCGGTCAGGGGCTCTCGGCGGCACTGACGGCAATTGCCCCGCTACTTCCTGTAGTGGCTCAGCTTGCCGGGATCCTCGGCCAAGTCCTTGGCATCGCACTTAGTAATCTCTCGGCTGCGCTCGGTCCAGTGATCAGTGCCTTGGCGAGCGCCCTGCAACCCGCCCTGACGTCCATTTCATCCGCTTTGACCCAGCTTGCGCCGGTCATGCAGCCGATCTACGCCGCCTTCGGCCAGATCGCGGCCACGATCGTTTCGCAGCTGCTGCCCCCGCTGCTCAACCTGATCCCGAGCCTGCTCGACGGCCTTATTCCTGCCTTCGTGTCCCTGGATCAGGCCGTTCTTCCCGTTTTGCCCATTTTGACCGATCTGGCCGTCATGGCGATCCAGCAGGTGCTTCCTGCGGTCCTTCCACTGATCCCCATGCTGACCGAACTGGGAGTCGGTTTCGCCGCCTTCGGAGTCAAGGTCGCCGAGGTCATCGCCAAGATCCGGCCCCTGATCGAAAAGGGCGTCGAAATCTTCCGGTGGATGTACAACGTGCTGGTCGGCAACTCGATCATCCCCGACATGGTCAACGGGATCGGCCGGTGGATCGGGACCACGCTGGTCGGCTTCTTCCGCGAACTGCCAGGCAACATCAAAAACGCGATGTCATCCATAGGTCCGACCATGGCAGGCATCGCGCAGGACGTGGTGAACGGCTTCTGGAACAAGCTCCAGTCGCTGGCAGGCACCCTTTACAACAACGTGCGGGGCTTCTTCGCCAACATCGTCAAGAGCGCCAAGGACGCCCTCGGCATCAAGTCGCCGAGCAAGGTGTTCGCCCAGATCGGCCACTTCATGATGCAAGGCATGTCGATCGGCCTCGACAAGAGCGCCGGACTCGTCGCGACCTCGCTGAAGAAGGTGGCCACGCTCGCGACGAAGACGGCGATGCCGGACCTGTCGGTGCCGGGCGTGACCGTCCCTGAAGGGCTCGGCGGTGGCCGCGCCTCGTCCAGGGCGGTGGTCAACGTGACGAATCACTATCCGCAGGCGGAGCCGACCTCCGTGACGGTGAACCGGTCACTCCAGTACGTCGGCGCGATGGGAGTGATCTGAGGTGCCGAGCTACTCACTCGACGGTGTGCCGCTCGACCACCCGGCCGGCTGCTGGCGAACGAAGAAGGGCACACAGCGCAGGCCGTTGCCCGGCGCGCGGGCCGTCAAGGTCAGCGTGCCGGGCCGGCACGGCGACATCCCGGTTGTCGGCCTCGACCTGGAGGCCACGACGCTCGGCCTGACGTTCAAGGTCACCTCGGCCACCCCTTCGGGGACGGACGGCGGCTACGAGCAGATGGAACGCAACCTGGAGGCGCTGTCGGCGCTTCTGGGCACGCGCCATCGGCTGATGCAACTGCGCTACCAAGCGGGCAACCTCGTCCGCGTCGCCGACGTGACGATCACCGCCAACAGCGAACCCGAGGTCAACACCGGCGCCGCGACTGCCCGCCTCACAGCGGTGGTCGAGATTCCGGGCGCGCTGTGGCGCGACGAGTCCGAATCCACTTGGACGGGCGAGCCCAACCAGATCGCCCAGGCGGTGACCACGCTCGCGGGCGCGACCGGGCCCATCGTGGACGCGCTGCTGCGGTTCACTGGCCCGGCCGTGCAGCCGTCCATCGGTGACGTGGCCACGGGCGGATGGGTGCTGCGCGCCGGCGGGCTGCTGGCGGGGGAGCGGCTGCTGATCGACTGCGGCCGCATGCAGGCGGCTGTCGTGACCTCGGACACGTGGGATCTGGCCGCCGGGGACGACGTGACGGGGGAGATCGACGCGATCGGCCCCGGCTCGCAGTTCCGGTGGCTGCACTTGACGCCCGCGGTGGCGGTAGGTGACCCGTTCTCCCGCGCGGTGTTGGTGTCCACGGCCGCTACGAGTACGGACGTGAACTCGAAGGTGGAGATCCGGGCAAAGCGCGCGTACCTCTGACCCGCGTAGAAGCCTGTCGGTTCGCGGATTCGCGGGTCGCGGGTTCGCGGGTTCGCGGCGTAGTTCATCGCGAGTACTGCCAACTGTTCGCTGCGGCTTGTCCGCCGCACAATAATTTCGGCTGCTAGTTTTCGTAGTCCGTCGCGATGTTAATCTGTGCTGCTAGTTTTCGTAGTCCGTCGCGATGTCAATTTGTGCGGCTAGTTCTCGTAGTCCGTCACAACCTTATTTTGTCGCTGGACGTCCACGTAGTCCGTCACAAACTTCTGAGGACTTGCTAGTATGTCAAGGGTTCCACCGGCCGTAGGTTCGTCTCGGCCAGGTGATGGACCTGGGAGAGCACAACGAGGAGACTTCGCAACGGGCCGTCATTCCACGAAGCGAAGCCTCCCCGCCGGGCGGGCTCAGTGTCAGCTGAGCCCGCTGTGCTTCAGGTACCAGTCGAGGATTATGAGGATCATCTGCAGTCGCAGAAGCCACTCCTCGTTCGGCACCTCCGGGCTCCCCATAGGGATCCCCCCTCTCGGCGGACCGGTCACCCCCTGACGGGGAGGCAGCCGCGGTCCTATCGGCCACCTCCGGAGGGGTGTCCGAGTTTTACCGAGGGACGCACGAAGCGCATGCGTGTGCCCCACATACTAGCGGTGGCGAGCAGCTCACGTTGCCATTCTTTGAGGGCCTCGAAGCGTTCCTCAATAGGCACTGAATTGGTTAGCATAACGGCCCACTGTTTTCCCAGGTCAGTCGATGAATGGGGAAGCAACAGGTCGAACTGCCTCCTCGCTTGGGGGCTTGTACCAAGGGGCGATGCAGTCAGCGCTGGGCTCAACATCGAACAAGCGCGCGCCGCTTAGCCGGCTCACGCCCTGTGTCGATGTGTACGGGCGCGGCTCGTCGCGGCGGCCGCCGTCAGCTGCTCTGCGAGGAGGTCGGCGTCGTCGGCGTCGAGCTCGGGCGGCCACACGGCCGGAACCATGATGATGCGGCCGCGAGGAGTCACGTGGACGTCGATCGGGGGCCGTGAAGTGGGAGCGATCACGATGCCTCCCATTGTCGCAGTTGGGGAGGTCTGTCCGTGACCTTCGATCTTCGGCTCGTGGTCTACGCGCCGTTCGGTGGCCGGCTCGGCGTGCTCCCGCATCCGCTGTCGGTCGAGGCGGGCTGGCCGCTGAACGACGTGCCGTCGCTCAAACTGGCCTACACCGCCACGGCGATCGGCGCGGCCCTGCTCGACCAGCCGTGCGAGATCGCTGTCCAGTGGAGCGTGGACGGCACCGTGTGGACCGAGGCCCCGGATTCGCGGTTCCTGCGGATCAAGCGCCGCGGCGACGGCTCCAACCCAACCGGGCTGGCCCGGTATGAGCTGCCGGGCTTCGTGTGGATGCTCCGCAAGATCGTGCTCTATCCGGGTACGGCACCGCTGGTGGACGGCAAGCGGGCGTTCCTCTCGGCTACCGCTGGGTCGATCCTGCAGACGTTCATCGGCGAGGCCAAGGGCCGGGGCGCGGTGCCGG
The DNA here is from genome assembly GCF_040676845.1 of Nonomuraea sp. NPDC049504. Taxonomy (NCBI): domain Bacteria; kingdom Bacillati; phylum Actinomycetota; class Actinomycetes; order Streptosporangiales; family Streptosporangiaceae; genus Nonomuraea; species Nonomuraea sp. NPDC049504. Next base: position 113,628 of record NZ_JBFAPT010000013.1, on the reverse strand, counting down.
GCCTGCAATGGGACTTCACCCCTGAGCAGGACAGCGCCGGCCAGTCGTGGGACAAAGTCATCACCATCTACTACCAGCCCGGCATGGACGCGCTGACGGCGCTGCAAAACCTCAGCGAGCAGGGCGTGTGCGACTTCCGCATGTCCGGCCGCACTCTGCAGGTGTTCAACGCCGACACGGAGATGAACGACGACCTGGCGTCCGGACCCGCGCCGGTGGATCTGCGGTATGGCCGCGACATCGCCGAAGCGCCCGACGACGGCACGTTGGAAGACACCGCGTCGTCGGTGCTGGTCGTCGGCGACAACGGGCTCGTCAAGACGCTCACGAACCCCGCGGCCGTCGCGCCGTGGGGGCCGTGGGAGCAGTACGTCGGCGCTGGCGGCGTCTCCGATGAGGGGACCGCGACGATCCTCGCGCAGTCCGCGCTCGAGCGCGCCGGGTTGGAGCGGGTGCAGCGGACACGGGGCGTGGTCTTGTCCGGGGCGCGTTGGCTGCCGTTGCGGGACTACGGGCCTGGTGACCGGGTGTTCGCTCCGGGGGACGGCGGCGTGTTGGAGTCGCTGCGGGTCCGGCAGGTGACGTTGGCCCGCACCTCGACGGGTGTGCTCGGCGGGTCGCTGGTCCTCAACGACCGCTTCTTGGAGAGGGACATCCGGCTGGCCCGCCGCACGGCGGGCATCGTCGGCGGTTCGACAGCGGACGGAGGATCCGGTGCTCGGCCGGTCCCGGCGTTGGAGGCTCCGGAGCCGCGCACGCCGGCGGCGCCGCAGGGCCTGATCGTGGACCCGCAGGCGTACATCGACGAGCACGGCTTGCCGCATGGTCAGGTGACCGTGACGTGGGGCGCGGTGGCGGCCGACGTGGGCGGGGTCGCGCTCACGATCGGCGGCTACGAGCTGTTCATGCGGATCAACGTCACCGGTCAGCCGTGGTTCCTGGTCGCCTCGACGGAGGCGGGCGACACCACGGCGACGTTCTCGCCGCTCGTCATCGGCGAGTCCTACGCGTTCAAGGTGCGGGCGGTGAACGTCGGCAAGGCGGGCCCGTTTTCGTCGGTGGTGGCGGTGACGGTCCCTGACGACGACGAAGCGCCGCCGGTGCCGACTGCTCCGCAGCTCTCCACGCGTCTCGGCGTGGTCCGGGTTGCCTGGGATGGGCTCGGCGTCGGCGCGGTGCCGATGCCGCCGGACCTCTTGCACGTCCGCGTGTGGATGCAGGACCCGCTCGCTCCCGGCTGGTCGGAGATCGGCGTCCTGGGTGAGGCGGGGGCAGTCCTCGTCCCATACCTCCCGTACGGCGCGGACCGGGAGTTCCGGTTCACCTCCATCGACCGGTCCGGCAACGAATCCGCGCCGTCCAACGCCGAGACGATCGCCGCGGTGCAGCTCGTCACCGGCGACGCCGCGAACGAGTCCATCACGACGGGCGCGCTGGCGGCGAACGCAGTCACCGCCGACAAGCTGGCCGCCGGGTCGGTCGAGGCCGAGCACATCAAGGCCGGCGCGGTGGTGGCGGATTCGCTCGCTGCGGTGCTGACGCTGTCCACGCGGGTGGTCGCGGGGAGCGCGTCTGGCGCGCGGGTGGAGCTCAACAGCTCGGGCCTGGCGGCTTACAACGGTTCCGGTCAGCAGACGGCGAGCATTTCGGCGGCCACCGGCGCGGTGTCCATCGTGGGGCAGCTCGCGTCCGGGGTGACCGGGGCACGGGTTGTGGTCAACCCGGCGGGCGCGGTCAACCCGGAGGTGCGGTTCATCCCCGGTTCGGGGACGAACGCGAGCCGCATCTACAGCGACGGTTCCCGCTTCACGGGTGAGGCGACGCTGGTTATGGAGTCTGGCACCAACCAGGCGGCCACGGCGATGTGCCGCCTGACGCACGCGGCCGGCTTCTGGCAGGCGGCGATCTTCAACCCGGCGAACGGTGAGCAGCGCGGCGGCGTGGTGTCGGCCCTGGAGAACCAGGGGGCGATCGGGTGGACCCACCCAACGCAGCAGGACCAGCTCATGCTGTTCGACCAGTCGGGGACGTTGCATCGGGGCACGTGGCTGTACGCGAACGACTCCGGCTTGATCATGCTGTCGCTGTCGGTGGCCCGGGGCGCTACCTACTACCAGGTGGTGCTCGGGTTCTCCTTTCCGACGACTCCGAAGGTCGTGTTCTCGGCTGAGCAGGTGACCACGATGCAGCTGTTCTCGCGGACTAACGGCGATCTGTTCTTCTTCGACCCGGCTGGCGGGTCGAGCCCGCCGAGCCGGACGTTCCATATCTGGGCCTGGAGGTGAGTGGTGCCGGACGACTGGCAGGTCACGGAGGTGACCGACACAGCCGACGAGTCCGGGCGGATCGAGGCATGGGAGATCACGCTGATACGCGCGTCCGATGGGGCGTCGGTGGCCATGTTTCTGCCGAAGATGGCGATCGAGGCCACCGCCGTGGCGTACGGGCTGGCCTCGACGGACGAGGCGATCGATGTGCTGATGCACCGCGCCGTTCACCCGGTCTACGAGCCGAACTTGCCGGAGACCAGTCCGTGGCAGATGCCCGGCGAGGAGGCCCGCGCCGCCGTGCTGGAGCGAATTGAGCGGTGCAAACGCGACCATGCGACGGTCGCGACGGCCGCGCCGAAGGCCCGGACGGCGGCCGCGCGGCGGGCGGCTGATGTGCTCGCGCCGCTGCGAGCGGTGCGGATTGATCCGGTGAAGGCTGCAGCCGCCCGGCTTCAGTACCAGCAGTCGGCGCTGCGGGCGGCAACGTGACGCAGGACTTGGTGGTAGAGCCCGGCCGCATCATCGCCGCGCTGCGACGCCGCGTCGAGGAGCTGGCGTACGACAACGCTGTGCTGTCGGCGGCGGTGGACCAGCTGCACGACGAGATCAACGAACTCAAGGGGGCCAACGGTGCAGGTGATCGTCCCGGGTAAGCCCGCCACGTTCGCGCTCCGGCTGGTGGCGTACGCGCCGAACGGACCGCGTCTGGGTGTGCTGCCGCAGCACCTCGGTTTCGAGGTCGGCCTGCCGCTGAACGACGTGCCGGGTCTTTCGGTGACTTATCCGGCGGGCGGGCTGAACGCTGACCTCGTGGCCGGGTATTGCGAGGTCGCCGTGGAGTACGCGGTCGCCGGCGGCGGCTGGGTGGAGCCGGCGAACGGCCGGTTTCTGCGGATCAAGCGGGGCGGGGACAGCACGGACCGGGCCGGGTCCCGGTCGTACGACCTGCCTGGCTGGGCGTGGATGCTGCGGAAGGTCGTGCTGTACCCCAACGACGCGATGGTGGACGGCAAGCGCCAGTTCAGCGCGGTGAGCGCGGGCGCGATCCTCGCGACGTTCATCCAGGAGGGGCAGTCGCGTGGCGCGCTGCCCGGCCTGGGCTTCGACTTCTCGACGAGCCACGACAGCGCGGGCGACCCGTGGTCGAAGACGCTGACGCTGGCGATCGAGCCGGGCAAGGACCTGCTCGCCGTCCTGATCAATTTGGGGGAGCAGGGCGTCATCGACTGGCGCATGTCGGGGCGGACCTTGCAGGTGTTCAACCCGGACACGGTGCTCGGCGCTGACCGGGCCTCCGGTGCGTCGCCGGTGGATCTGCGGCTCGGCCGCGACATCACCGAAGCCCCGGACACGGGCACGCTCGAGGACGCCGTGTCGGCCATCCTGATCGGCGGCGAGGCCGGCCTGTCGGTGGAGGTGACCAACGCCAGCGCGGTCGCGCCGTGGGGGCGGTGGGAGACGTTCCAGTCGCAGAGCGGTGTTACGGACCAGGGCACGGCGACGTTGCTGGGGCAGAACGCGTTGGAGCGGGTCGGCCGGGAGCGGGTGCAGGTGACTCGCGGGCTGATGTTCGATGCGGCGCGGTGGCTGCCGTTGCGGCACTACCAGCCGGGGGACTATCTGCTCGCGCCGGGCGATGGCGGGGCGATGCAGTCGCTTCGGCTGCGGCAGATCACCTTGTCGGTGGGGCAGGACGGACAGGTCGGCGGCAACGTCGTCTTGAACGATCGTTTTCTGGAGAGGGAGATCAGGCTGGCCAGGCAGGCCGCGGGGATTCTCGACGGCGGTGTGTCGTCGGGCGGATCCGGGGGCGAGCCCGCGCCGGAGAGCAACGACCGGGTACCGGCCGCGCCGCTGGGCGTCATCGTCGAGCCGGCGGCGTCCCTGGATGAGCACGGCTACGCGCGCGGGCAGGCCACCGTCACGTGGTCGCCGGTCGCGCAGGATATCAACGGCGTCGCCCTCGACGTGGACGGCTACGAGGTGTACGCCCGCCGCAATGTCGCGGGGGAGCTGTGGCTGCTGGTGGCGCAGACGGCCGGCGGCGATGTCACGGCGACGGTGTCGCCGCTGGTGGTCCGCTGGGAGTACGCGTGGAAGGTTCGCGCCATCTCTGCCGGGGTGAAGGGCGAGTTCTCCGACCAGGTGGTGGAGCTGGTTCCGGATGATGCGACGCCGCCGCCGGTGCCGTCAACGCCTGTGGTGGCTGCTCGGCTGGGCGTGATCCATGTCGAGTGGGATGGGCTGGGCAGCGCTGGCGAGGCGATGCCGATCGATCTGGAGCGGGTGCACGTCTGGATGAAGGACCCGCTCGACGCGGACGACGCCGGCGCCCGCGTCGGTTATCTGGATGCGGCGGGGACGGAGGTGATTCCTGGTCAGCCGTACAACGCTGATCGGGAGATCTGGCTTACCGCTGTGGACCGGTCGGGCAACGAGTCGGCGCAGTCTGGGCATGTCACCGTGGCGGTGACGCCGCTGGTGGACGCAGACCTGATCGGCGAGGTCATCGACGGGGCCGAGCACATCATCGACGGGTCGATCCCGGGCGATGCGAAGATCACCGCTGACTCGATCACGGGCCGCCTGATTCAGGCGCTGGCGATCGAGGCCGACAAGATCGCCGCGAACGCGATCACGGCGGACAAGATCAACGCGGGCGCGATCGAGGCGAGTCACATCAGCTCGAACGCGATCACCGCCGACAAGATCGCCGCCAACGCGATCACGGCCGCGAAGATCGCCGCTGACGCGATCAACGGCAAGACGATCACGGGCAGCCTGATCCGGACTGGCACGTCCGGGCAGCGGATCGTGATCGACCCGACGACGCTGGACATCCGCTTCTACCCGGATGGCAACTCCAACTACAGCCGCCTGTGGACCTCGGACGACGACTTCGCTGGCGAGGCGACGTTCCGGATCACGTCCGGCACGAATCCTGGCCAGACCGCACGGACGTTCTTCACCCTCGCCGCCGGCTGGACCAAGCTGGAAGTGTTGCGTCCGAGCGACGGCAACCCGAACGGCGGGTTCCTGGAGTCGGCCGAGGACTACAGCCGGATCGGCTACGACGACGGTGGCACCGGCGCTCAGTACATGTGGTTCGACGGCACCGGCATGACTACGCATGTCGGCAAGTGGTGGGACAACGTCAACGCGACGAACGTGTGGGGAATCCACTCCGGTTCGCTGGTCTCGCCCGCGAACCAGATCGGGGAGAGGATCTTCTACGGGCCCACGATGCGGGACAACATGGGCCCGGTCTGCACCATCCGAGACGGCGCTGGCCAGGAAAATTTCACCTGGGCCATCACGGCGTCGAACAACACCTATTTCGACGTCGGCTGGAGCCGGTCCGGCGGCGACAGCGGCCCCCTAACCGGCAAGGCAACTTACTGGTGGGCTTTTCGACACAACGGAGCGGCCTGATCATGGAAATTTGGACGGTCTGGGATGCCGAGCTGGGCTACAGCCCGATGCACTTCCGGGAGGGCGACGAGGCCAGGCGTGCAGCGCCGATGGGGGCTGAGCCGTTGTGGGGCCTGAAGATGGTGCGGCCCGACGCTGGGGAGATCTTGGGGGTGATGCCGCACTCGGCGCTGGAGTGGCGGGCCGCTGAGTACTGCATCGACCCGGAGGACGTCGGCACGCTGGTGGACGTGATCCTGCATGAGCCGTGGATCCCGCGCGTGGACGATCCGTTCGCGGCGCAGGACCCGACGCTCGCGGCGGTGATCGACGACATTCGGGACCTGCCGACGTGCTGGACTCGGGGTGTGCCGGACCAGGAGCGGCGGGAGGCGCATCTGACCCGGATCGCTCTGGTTAAGGAGCGCATCGCGCGCGTTGACGCGGCGCCGGTGGAGGATCGGCAGGGGGCGCTGCTGTTCGTGGGATCCAGCCGTATCGCGCCAGCGGATCCGCTTGCGCCTCTGCTGGAGGCGCGGCTTGACCCCATCCGGGTTGAGTCTCGCCGGATGGCGGTGGAGTGGCAGCGCCGCACCTTGACCGCTCCTGACTTCTACAGCAAGCCGGCCGCCACGTTCATCGGGCCGGGGCGGCCGGTGGCCGCATGAGCGAGGAGGAGACGCTACCGAATCTGGCGCTGGCTCTGGCGGAACTGCGCAGCGCAGTCGAGCTTGGGTTTGAGCGGACGAACGGCTCCACCGCGCTGATCCTGCAGCGCCTGGAATGGGTGGACGACCGGCACGCCGAGCTGGTCAAGCGGGTCGAGCAGGACCGCGCCGCGTTCGACGCCCGGTACGCGGCGCTGGAGGGCCGCGTGGACGTGATGGAGCGGGAGGCGGTGACTCGTGGCCAGCTGACGGACCGGACGCGGCAGATCATCGCCGTCGTGACCGTCCTGATCGCTGCGGCGGGCACGGTCATCGCGCTGATCCAACTCACGAGCAGTTGAAGGAAGGAGGCACCATGCCGTGGCTGACGCAGCTCGCCTCGGTCGCCCGCGCGACGGGATTCCCGGTGACGGAGGTCGGCGGGTGGAAGACCAGGGGGCATGGGCCGCAGCAGGCCGTGCAGGGCGTGGTCTGCCACCACACCGCTGGCTGGGCGGACCGGCACATCGTGGTGAACGGCAGGCCGGGGCTGGACGGGCCGCTGTCGCACTTCTGGCTGCAGCACACCGGCCGTATCTGGGTCGTCGCCGCTGGGCGGTGCTGGCACAACGCGCCGAGCACGAGCGCGCACCACATGAACTCCACGTCGATCGGCATCGAGGCCGAGAACGACGGCAAGACGGCGTGGCCGCAGGTGCAGCTCGACGCCTACGAAGCGCTGTGTGCGGAGTTGTGCCGGGAGTTCGGGCTGTCGGCCTCGCGGGTGAAGGCGCACCGGGAGGTCAACACCGGCAAGCCCGACCCGCACTCGATCAACATGAACGCCTTCCGGTCGCGCGTGGCCGCGCTGCTCAAGCACCCCGGAAGCCCGATCAAGCAGGAGGACGACGTGCCCGAGGTGATCTCCCTAGGAGCAGGCAAGGACCAGGACGTCCCGGCCGGCGGCGAGGCAGCGGTGAGCTGGCACACCGAGTACGCCGACGACCCGCCCGGCCACAGCGCGGACGGGGTCGCCATCATGGCGAAGGCGGCGCGCTGGTGCATCGTTGACGGCCTGGTGAAGGTTCGCGGGCTGAAGCCGGGCAGCGAGATCGACGTCGCGTGGTCGCGGTACTCGCGCGACGGCAAGGAACGCGAGGACGACGCGTGGCGGCTCAGCTTCCGCGCGGACGTCAACGGGCGTGTCGAGACGAGCGTGGGTGGCCAGTTCGCGCTCAACACCAAGAACCAGCTCCGGCTCAGGATCATCAACCCGACCGACGCCGCGGCGGTGGTCGAGAAGGTGACTATGGCCAAGATCTCGATGTTCAAGCGCTGATTGCGGTACCGCTTTCAGATCTGACCCTCCAAGGAGGCATCCTGTGTCCACCCCTACCGAGGCCGTGCCGACGATCGGCCGGATCGTTCACTACAAGCTGTCCGGCCATGACGTCTCCATGATCAACCTGGAGTCGATGCAGTCGTTCGGCGGCCAGGGCGTCGTCCGCGCGCCCGTCAAGCTCGGCGACGTCCTCCCGGCGATCATCACGCGCACGTACGAGGGCGGCGGGACCGCCGTCAACCTCCAGGTGTTCCTCGACGGCAACCACTCCTACTGGGCCACGTCCCGCTCGGAGGGCACGGACCACGGTCAGTGGTCGTGGCCGCCCCGCTCCTGACTTTTCCCCCGACCCCTGTTGACCTTTCCCGCCGTGGTGGCGGGCTGTCCCGAAGGAGGGGCATATGAACGCTCACGCTGACCCCCAGCTCACCTACTCCAAGCCGCCGGTCGAGACCAAGGTCAAGGCGATGACCCTGGTGTCCTACCTGGGTGGTGTCGCCGGTATGGCGGTGCTGCAGGCCGTCGCCGACGCCCCGAGCATGATCGCTTTCCTGCCCGATTGGGTGGAGGCGATCACGCTGCCGCTGCTGCCGACCGCGCTGGCGGCGGTGGCCGGCTGGAAGGCGCGGCACACCCCGCGGCCGGACCTGCTGGACGACCAGCGGTAGTTTCTTCCGCAATTGAGAGCGCCCCGCTCCTCCCTTTCTGGGAGGGGCGGGGCGTTTTCGGCGTTGTGGCAGTGGGGCACCGCGACGTAGGCGGAGAGCCTCGCGGGCTGCTGGGGTTAGGAAGGTGTTCGGCTGTTCAAGCTCAGCACGTCTGGTGGCAGGGCGGATCGGTCGATGATGCGGCTCAAGACGTCGCGGGGCAGGTCCACCAGGCCGAGGCGGTGAGCCCAGTACGCCCAGGGCAGCTCAAGACCCGGATCGGCGGCGAACTGCGGCGGGGTCACGTCACCGATGGCGTAGGCCGCGGTCCGCTCGGCCAAGACCTGGAGCTGCCGCCGATGGAAGCGGCGCAGACCGCGCGCCTCCTCCGGTTCAGGGGTCGGCTGGCCCCGCCATTCGGCGATGAACAGGTGCCAATGGTGGCCCAGTTTGCGGGGCTGGTGTCGGCGACGGCACCAGTTCGGCAGCCAATCCTCGAACGCGGGGATGAGGCTGACCACGGTGATGCTCAACTCCTCGAGGGTCTTGGCGCGGGCGGCGGCCTCGGGACCGCCGTGGTCGTCGAGGTGGTCACCGACGCCCGCCCATCCAGGCGGCGGCTTGCCCCGGTCGAGGAGCCAGTACGTGTCCCCGGCATCGGGGATGACCACGCCGACGCACTCGTGGTCGCATGGGGGAACCATCTGGTGTTCTCTCAGGTGTCGGTATGGAGGTCGAGGGTGAGCTGATCGGTCTCGGCCGGCTTCGCCTTGTCGCGGATTTCCAGCCCTGCTACGCGGGTAAGCGTGGCCAGCGTGGTGTCGGCTTTGTCCGGGAGGTGGCCGACCAGCTCGGCGAGAAGCAGCGCGGCGCCGACCGCGTCCCACAGCGCGCGGTGTGGCTGCCCGTCAGGGACGAGCGCCGTCACCTGGTCCCCCAACTCGTAGTGGGTGAGCAGCCCGGTCAGGTTCCACCGCTTGATGTTGGGCCGTAGGTGGCGGATCAGGCGGGCGGTGTCGAGCAGCCTGGCGGGTTCGATGTGGGGCAGGCGGAGGTGGATGAGCCGCCAGTCCACGCCGATGTTGTGGCCGAGGAGGATCTTCCCGTTCAGCTTCTCGGCGATGACGCCGGACACCTCGTCGAGAGCGGGAGCGCCGGCGAGAGCGTTGCCTGTGAGGCCGGGCGAGATCCACGGGCGGGGGCTGATCCACCGGCCGGGGTTGATGGCGGTGACCCACGCTTCGCTCATGTGGGGGCGGCCTTCGGCCAGCGGGACGGCCGCGATCTCCAGGATTGCCTCGTCCTGACGGTCCTGGCTGCCAGTGCCTTCGAGGTCGATGGCGACGACGTCGGCGGCCGTCCACGGCTGGTCGTGCATGTCGTTCTCCAGATGGGGCTAGTCGTCGTCGTGGCGGGCGGCGGATGCGAGCCGTTCACGGGCTCCGTCGAGCTCTGCCTGCTCGGCCTGCGTCAGCTCGTAGCCTTGCAGAGCGCGGCCGTGGGCGGCGGGCACGTGCGGGTGTTCGACCTCCCAGAACTGGAAGCCGAACAGGTGCTGGAGGGCGTAGCGGCGCTGCTCGCCGAGCTTGGCGGTCAGCACGTGTCCGTCTTCGACGAGGAACGGCGTTTCGGGGTCGAACCCGAACGAGTCGAGCGCGATGCGGATCTCCTCGTCGGAGGGCGCGATGAGGGCTGCGGAGCAGCGAGCGACCTGCTCGGGCGGGCAGATGTCGCACAGGTCGGGCACGCCGAGATGCCCGTTGTAGTCGGGGAGTTGCCAGCCGTAGGTGACACCGCACGACGTCTTCCGGAACAGCGGGATACCGATGTTCGAGTCGCGCCAGGCTTGGACGACTCGGGCGTCCAGCTCGGCGGGCAGCACCTTCCGCCTCTGCCAGTCGTCCTCGTACGGGACGGGCACGCCCAGCTCGCGCAGGTAGGAGGCGTTCTCCTCCTTGTGGTAGTAGCCGGTGAACACGAGCGCGTCCACCTTGGCGACGGCGGCCAGGTCGAGCACCTGCGACATGGTGTCTGGGTCGTCGTTCCAGCCCGGCACGATCGGCCGCCAGTACAGGATCACCTTCGTCCGCCGGCCGTAGGCGGCCGCCGTGGTGATGGAGTCGGCGGTCGTGGTGGACTTCCCGATCGGCTCCACCCGGTCGTCCTTGATGCCGGAGTAGGTGAACAGCAGCGTCGGCCGGATGTGCTGCAGCGCCTCCAGCCGTTCCATGTCGGATGCGGTGACGTGGAACCGAGTGATGATCAGGACGAGGTTGGTCAGGCGGCGCCGGTCGAGTTCTTCCAGCACGGCGAAGAGGTGCGGTTTCACGCCGGGCAGGAAGGGGTCGGTGGCCTTGTTGAACATCTGCAGCGGCGTGGTGTGCGGCACGAACTCGGGGTGGCCGACCAGCATTTCGACGGCCTTCTCGGTGGGGACGAGGAGCTGCGGGATCTTCTGCTCGAAGTTGCCCCAGAAGTGGCGGACGCAGTAGCCGCAGTCGAGCGGGCAGCCGATGATGTGGTTGAGCGACAGTCCGCTCTTGCGGTTGGTGATGATCTGCGCCATGTAGGGGTCGAGCTCGGCCTGCTGAGCGGCTGGCATCAGGCGCAGCCGAGTCGGGCTGGCGTGGATGGTGTTGCCGAGGAAGATGGGATTGCTCATCGTGCTCGGACCTCCTGAGTTAGGAATCGCCGGTACGGTTCGCCGAACCAGATCTTGAAATCGGCTTCGGCGTCCCTGGCGTGGTCGCTGGCGTGGACCAGGTTGTAGATGAACCGGCCCTCGGCGGCGGCCTTCTCAGCGCTGTCGATGCCGTAGTGGCCGCGAATGGTGGTGGGCGGGGCGACGGCCGGATCGTAGTGGCCGAGCAGGTCTCGCACCCGCTGGGCGGTGTCGTCGGTGTCGCCGTGCGCGAGCGCCACGGTGACGGTCGCCCCCACGTATTGACGGCGCAGGTCCGCCTCCACGTCGAACGGGAACTTGTGCTGGAGCGCCACCATGTCGGCGTAGTGGGCGAGGATCTGTTGAGCCGAGACGACGACCTCCCGTGTCGCCACGGCCGTCACTGCGCTACCGATCCATTCGAGGATCGGCACGACCAGACGGCGCTCTGTCGCGTCGGGCTTGCACAGAACGACTGTCCAGCGGTCCCAGCCGTCCGGCGGTGTCATGCTGCCTCCTCGGGCATCCGGTCCGGCCAGCGCTGTTGGATGAGCCACCGATAGCCGGGGTGCAGGACGTCCAGCACGTCACCGTTCACCGGCTCGCTGGTGTGCTTGATCTGCCGGTACGCCTCCAGTACGAGGAGGACCTGCTGCCAGTACCAGGCCAGCCCGGTGTGCGCGACGCTCTTGGGCGTGTGCTGGACCTGGTTGAGGCGCAGCGCCTCCTCCTCTTGGATCACGAGCCGGATCGACTCCATGCACCGGTCCGCGGGCATGATGGGGAACCGGTAGTTGGGCGGCTGGTAGTCGATGTCATCGACCTCGGACAGCAGACCGCGCACCTTCTCCTGGTCCCAGGAGTTGACGTGCATGGACCCGACGTGGTGCGTGTAGTGGCCGAGGCGGGCGCCGAGCAGATTCGCTGCAAGCTCCTGCAGCGTGGTGAAGGTGAACACGTCGCTCGGCATCCCGAGGTAGGAGTCATTCGCGCGCATGTAGCACGTCATGTGCAGCGTGCCGTCACGCAGCAGCATGTGAGCACCGAGAGTGCACGACATGTCCGGGTTGTCGTCGATCGCCAGCTCGTCGGCGTCGAAGATGGCCAGGACACCGCGCTTGCTGTCGGGGTCCTTCTCCAGCAGGTCCATCACACGCTGCCACTGGGTGCGGCCGTCGCGGCCGGGGACGAACAGGCGCCGGCCGTAGGCGGTGCCGGTGAGGGTTTTCCCGTCCGGTGTCCATGTCCGCATGACGGGGGCGTAGTAGGCGATCATGTCCACGTCGTCGCGGCCGGACATGTACCACAGCAGCTCGCCCCAGTTGTAGGCGAGATTGATGGGCCGCTTCAGCAGGTAGGGAACGCGCTGGCGGGGGTCGGCGATGCGGTACGACACGTCCAGCACTTCCACCGCGGGATTGTTCCGGGTGGAGATCTCGTGGTCGGGGTTGGTGAGTACGCGGCGGAGCACCGCCGGGTAGGCGTCGTGGAACGTGGGATGAGTGTCAGGCGTCACGGGTCCTCCGATAGGTGGGGGGTGTCGCTGACGGCCCCGAGTGGTGGTCCATCCGGACGTGCTGCGGCTGGGGATGGGGGTACTCGGGGGCGCCGCGCTGTGCCTGGCGGGCCTCCGCGGTCTGCCGTATGGGGTAAGGCGGCGGGCCGGGGTGGGTTGCGGGTGAGGCCCGCCGAAGTTCCAGTTCTGCGTTGTCGATCAAGTTGCGCAGTTCGTTGGCGGTCGGGGCGTGGACGATGCGGCATTTGCGAGGGTCGGCCAGGTGCCATGCGGTGAACTTCCTGGCCCAGAGTCCCCAGATGACGAGCCAGCCGGGGCTTGCGTGCTGAAGCTCGACTGCTTGTGCGACTTCGTCAGGATCAAGGAGTTGACGCACGGCGCACCTCGGTCTCGTTCAGCAGCACCATGCGGCCGTAGCGGAGGAGATCCCCGAGAGGCACGGATCGCAGCTCCCTGTAGTGCGCGGCGAGCCGGTCGGCGGCGACCTCGGTGGTGGTGGCGTACGTCCTGAGAGGCCGCTCGCGGGTGCCGGTGACGTCGGGCACGGTCCACCAGATGACGTCATCGACGTGCGCCAAGAGGCCGGCGTACACGCGCACGACCACGCCGCAGGGCAAGGTCTGCACGTTGGCGGGGATGTTGTGGCGTATGCCGAGCAGATCAACGAGCTGTTCGGCCGCGCTCAGGGCCTGCGTGATTTCGCCTGGTGGGGCTGCGTGGCGTGGTGTCACTTGAGTGGTCCTCCCGTCCGCGATCAGGAGCGGGATCCTCGGCCTTGTGGCGGGTGGCCGGGGCGTCCCTTCGTGCGCTCCTCGCGGCGTCCTTCTCCAGTAGCTTGCGTAGATTGGGGATGTCGGGAGCACTGTGGACGCGGTCACGGTCAGTGGCGTGCTGGGCGACCCAATCGCCGTGGAGGCCGTTGCTGTCGCGTTCACGCCAGAAGTGCCACTCGGGGTGATGCGCTGCGAGGATTTCCGCAGGGCTAGGGAGGTTCCCGAGGTCGTGCAGGGCCTTGTCCGCGTCCATGCTGCACCTCCGACTGACGTGAAGGTACGCCGCGGCTGCGGGCGGTAACAGAAACGCGGCGCAGCCGTTTGGCTGCGCCGCGCCCGTAAGGGATACGTTCCGTATCCCTTAGTCGTCGATGCCGAGGAAATCGGCGAGTTCGCGTTGTTCGTTACTGGGCATGCGGGTCCTGGACTCGATGATCTCTCTGGCCACGTCGCGGCCGGCCTGCTGGTATTGCAGCCACTCGGGGTGCATGCGGCGCAGCCCGGTCATGACTTCGGTCGCCTGGTCGGTGTCGCCGACGCGCACGAGGGCTCGCGCCCGGTCGAGCTTGGCGCGGTTGAGGGTGGAGGCGTTGGTGTGGCCGACGTCGCGCGGCAGGTCGTTCATCGCTTCCAGGGCCTTGTCGGGGCGGCCCTCGATCATCGCGTTCTCGGGTTCCAGCAAGGCGACCGTGAGCGGGCCGAACGCCTTCTGGCCGCCGAGGTCGTGTTCTCGGCCGAGCCTGGCGCCCGCGGTCTTGGCCAGCGCGAGGTATTCGGTTGCCTCCTCGGGCCTGTTGTTGCGGATCGCTCCGGCGCTCGCCCGCATGAGCATCCATCCCCACGCGGCCAGCTCGTCGGGGGTGGCCTGGGACATCTTCGGTTCGATCTGGTCGGCGGCTCGTGCGCAGAGCTGCTCTACCTCGTCGAAGCGGCCTTGCCGGAGCATGGCCCAAGCCTGGGAGGAGATGGCCGAGGCGGCGAGCGCCTGGTCACCTGCTGCGATGGCGTCGCGCGCGGCTTCTTGCAGGGTCATGAGCGCCAGGTCGTGTGCGCGGATCTGGATGAGGTAGCGGCCGGCGAGCCCGAGCACGGCGGAGCGGACCTTGTAGGCGCGGGTGCGTTCGGCGCCGTCGTTGAACCGGGCGACGTGGTAGTGCGCGGACCGGACGAGTGCGGGCAGCAGGTGCGCGAGGTCGTCGTAGCGGTCGGCGTGGTAGGCGCGGTTGACGGCGGCTGCGGCGTCGATGAGGCGGGGGAGTGCGACGTCGTCGTGGTCGGCAGTGCCGATGATGGGGGAGCCGTTGAACCCGATAGGGGGGATGAGCGCGGCACGCATCTCGGTGAGTACGGTGTCGTCGCCGGTGTCCACGCTGGGGCGTGGCGAACCAGCCGAGACGAACCACACGGTCTGGACGCCGAGGACCTTCGCGATGGCGCGGTAGGTCTCCATCCTCGCGCTTCCGCCCTGCTCGATCTTCTTGATGACCGGCAGCGATAGGCCCGCCGCCTCGGCGAGGTCTTCCTGTGTGAGTCCTCGTCTCCTGCGCAGCTCGCGTAGCCGCGCACCGGGCTCCGTGCTAGCGTCGTTCACGGCCCTGCACCTCCTTGAGTCTTCCACGCACGCTCAGGCTAAGTCGCAGGGCCTTACTTATGCGAGAGGTTCGGAGGAAGGGCCTGCTCACTCCTTTCGGGGGTGGGCAGGCCCTTTTCGTGTTCTCCCAGGAAGTCCCAGGGGTGGGAGTTCAGCGCGACGTGAGCGGTAGTCCTCGATCGACGAGGCGGACCCGGAGCGGGTTCACGATACGGCGCAGCATCTCGTAGGTACGGCCGTTCTTGTCGTGGAAGGTGCGGGTGATGTCGAAGATGGGCGTGCCTTCGCTGACCTTCAGCCGGTTGGTCTCTTTGTCCCTGCAGGGCCGGACGGTTGTGGTGATGTCGGCGTAGCTGGTGCTCGGGTCGAACCGGGACCGCGCGATCTGGATGGCTTCGGGGGTGAGGGTGGCGGGTGGTGCGTCGCCGAGGACGGATGCAGGGTGGAAGATGCGGTCGTGGAAGACGGGCACGTCGCCGTGGACCATGGCGGTGCGTTGCCACCCTACGAGGGGGTCGCCTTCGTTGATGCCGAAGAGTTCGGTGAAGGGACGGGTCGCGTCGATGGTGGTGATTCGGCGGCTTGTGTGGATGTTCCCAGTGAGGCCGGCCTGGTGGCAGGCGGCGGCCCAGTCGTCGTGTTCGTACTGGGGCGCGGTGGTGAGCGACAGGCGTACAGGGACGGGCGGCGGCAGCACGATCATGCCTCGGTTGGCGACGCGCCAGAGCAGCCCTTCGTCTTTGAGTTCCTTCGTGGCTCGGGTGATGACGGCGGTGCTGACGCCGTAGGTGTCTTTGAGCCGGTCGGTGCGGGGGAGGGGTTCGCCCGCTGGATAGGTGCCGTCGAGGATCTTCGCCCGCAGGTCGTTCAGGACCGCGGCGAACCTCTCGATGGGCACGGGCGGGTCCTCTCCTAGTGCGTGTTCGGCTGGCGTTGATCGTATTACGTGCGGTCGTTGGGTTCTTCGGGTTGGCGCTTGACACAGATCAAATACCTCTGTTTACTAGTAAACACAGCTTAGCAGAGTGCGAAAAAGGGCGACTCTCCGCTCCACCGGAAAGCCGCCCACCACAAAGCAGCGGGCCCCACCCGGAACTCCACTTCTAGGCAGGGCCCTACGAACACCAGGTCTCTCACCCCTCGCGAAAGGAACCGAGACCCGATGTCCAGCCACATCGTGGCATCCCGCCACACGTATGTCACATCCGACCGCCAGGCCGCCCAGCGGCTGCGCGAGCTCGACGAACTCCTCCTCACCCCCGCGGCGCTGTGCCGCCGGCCGGGCACCGACCCCGACGACTGGTTCCCCATCGCGGAGACCAACGACGCCTACGAGGCCGCCAAGAAGCGGTGCAACGGCTGCCCCTTCACCGGGCTGGGCGGCCCGTGCGTCGAGCGCGCACGGCTCCTGCCGTACGACCCGATCGGCATCGTGGGCGGCACCGACCCCGCGCTGCGCCGCCAGCTCGGCATCGGCACCTACGAGGTGGCCGCGTGAGACTGCTCACCCCCAGCGCCGAGCGCGAGCGCGAACGGCTCGAAGCGGAACGTCTCCGCATCGAGCAGGAGCGCCTTCGCGACGAGGCGCGGCGCCTGCGAGAGATCGAGGAGGCCGAGCACCGCGCCACCCTCTCCGAGCGGGCGGGCGAGCTGGCCGAGCAGGAGCAGACCCGGATCGTCGCCGAGTCCGAAGCCGAGGCCCAGCGCAACCGCGCGAAGCGGCGGAAGCGGCGCGAGGCCTGGGCCCAGCGGACGCGGACCGCCGGGCGTCTGGCTGTGATGAGCACGACGAACCTCGGTGTCAACCTCGTCGCGGTCAGCGGCCAGGCGATGTCGTTCATGGAGCGCGGCCTGCCGACGCTGTGGGCCCTGCTCGCCGCCGGAATCGTTGAGTCCGTCGCGGTGTACGTCTCCTGGCACGCGCACGTCGCGCTGAGGGAAGGCGACGCCGCCTTCATGACGCGGATGTGGTCGTACCTGATCGGTGCGGGCGCCGGGTACCTGTCGTTCACGCACGTGCAGGACTATCCGGAGCTGTTCGCGGCGTGCTCGCTGGCGTCGCCGTGGCTGTGGTCGATGCACTCGCGGCACCTGCACCGCCAGGACCTGCGCGAGGCCGGCCTGATCGACCCGCGGGCGCCCAAGTTCAGCGTGCTGCGCTGGCTGCTGCACACGCGGGAGACGTTCGCCGCGTTCAAGTGGGCGGTGAGCGAGGGTGTGCAGTCGCCGCACATCGCGGTGGACGTGGTGCGGACGCGCCGCGCCTTCGAGATGGCCCGGCGGACGGTGGACGAGGCGCAGGCCTCGGTGGTCGCCGCGCAGCGGACGCAGTTGGAGCTCGCGCTGACTCAGCTCGCTGCACTGTCGGAGGAGCTGTACGGCGTGGACCCGGACGCGCTCGCGGCCAAGCAGTCGATCGCGCGATTCGTGCACCGGGTGGGCGGCGGGATGTTCCCGATGTACCGGCCGGTGGCCGCTGGCGAGCTTCGTCCGGCGGACGAACAGACGGACGAAAAGCGGACGGACGGCGGACCGGCGGCGGACGAGCCGGTGCGGCGCGCACGGTGGCGGGACTTGCTCACGCGTAGACGGACGGCGGACGAGAAGCCCGAGGAGAAGCGGACGGACGGCACGGACGGCAAGCCCCGTCCGGGCGGACGGTCCGGCAAGAAGCGGACGGACGGGCGTCGTTCGTCCAGGCAGACGAACGGCGGACGGACGGCGCGGACGGGCGGGCGGACCGCAGGTGCGGACGACTTCGGCGACCTGCTGCCGCTCGGACGCACGATCTTCGCCAAGTACCAGGCGACCGGCGACCGGCTCACCCGCGACTTGCTCGCGGCTGCCATCAAGGAGCACGGACGAACGATCAGCAACGAGCGCGCCAGCGCACTGCTGAAGCTGCTGCGGACGGGCGGCTCGTCCGCCGCGAACAGAGCGGACGAGAACGGCTCGTCCGCGCAGACGAAGACGACGGTGGACGGCGGACCATCCGCCACAGAGGAAGTGGACGAGAACGGCTCGTCCGCCGACGACAAGGGAGCGAACTGATGACGACTAAGCGGACGAACGAGACGGACAAGACGGCCGAGCGGTCCTGCTACGTCCCCCTGTGGGACGAGGCGACCGAGGAGTTCCACAACGGGTGGCTGACCTACCGGCCGGCCGACCCGTACTTCGTCCACGTGGACATCGAGGACTGGCCGGCCCCGGTGGTTGTGCCCCGGCACGTCCTCGCGGACGGCCTCACCGAGCTGGCCGAGTGCCTGTCGAAGCCGGACCGGACTGCGCTACGGGTGCAGCCGTCCTCGGACGGCAAGTACGTGCTGCTCGGGGTCACGCAGGGGGACCTGCTGCTCGGCGTGTTCCGCGCTCCGGCCGACCTGCTCGCCAGGCACCTGGACGGGCTCGACGAGCTGGTGCCGATGGGCGGGGAGATGGCCGAGATCGACTGGGACGCCGTCATCGCCACCCTGCTGGCGGCGTGACCGAGCGTGAACAGCCACGAGGTCTCGTCCAGCGCCGAACAGGGCCGCAGGCCGCCGACGCGGGGCGACCCAACGCGCGCAGGTGTACGTGCGCGCACGTGCGCGAGATCGTAGCACGCCCGCGCCAGCCGTAACCGTCCGTGACGATCGGGAGGAGTCACGTGCAGCCCAAGCCGACCCGCCGCAAGGCCCGCAAGGCCCGTTTCCACGCCCGCATCGCGGGCGCGCAGACCGCCAAGGAGGCGTTCCACGAGGCCATCCGCTACCTCACGGCCGAACTCGCCGACATGCAGAACGCCGACGAGACCGAAGGCGATCGGCTCTACAAGCACTACGCCGCCGAGCTGCGCGCTAGCGGCGACGACGTCAATCGTCAGAGGAGGTGACCATGCGCAGCATCCGCTCGCCGTTCTCCACGCATGAGCAGCCGAAGGACGATCAGCTCGACACCACCACCGATGAGGCGCAGCTCGCCAGCGAGGAGGCCGAGCAGGTCGCCCCCGTCGTGCCCCTGCGCGAGGACCAGCAGCAGCTCCCCGCCGCGCCGGAGGTGTCTCGACTTGGCCAGCTCCTCGAGTTCGTTGAGGGGCCGCTGTCGGACTGGATCGCTCGCGACCGGCCCTCCTACATGGCCTCGCCGATCACGTTCGTCCGCGAGCGGTGGTCGCCGCAGTGGATTCCGAGCGACGTCCGGATCGTGCTGTGGGGCTGGCGGGTGCTGCTGCTGGTCCGCGCGCTGGCGTACACCGCGTTCTACGTCCCCGCCATGATCATCTACCTGCCGGAGCTCACCACGGCGGCCACGGTCGCCTACCTCGTTCTCCACTTCTTCGCCTGAAAGGACCCCTCACCGTGGACAACCTGCTCGTCGGCCTCGGCGGCGTGACCGCCCTGATGCTGGCGTTCGGCATCGTCTTCACCTGGAAGAAGACCGCGCCGAAGTTCACCGCCTGGTGGATGCTCGTCGCCGGCTTCGGCCTGATCGGCACGTTCTTCGAGGCCGTCGTCCGCGCCGTCACCGGCCGCCTGCACCCCGTCGTCCCGTCGATCGCGCTGGGCGTCTGCGTGGCCATCTGGCTCGCGGACGTGTGGGGCAAGAAGAACAAGGTCGGCCGGGCCACCGCGATCGTCGCGCCGTTGATCCCCACGTTGCTCGTCGTAGCCGCAGTCACGCTTTTCGGCTTCAACACCGCTGACCTCGGCCGCGACGTCAAGCAGGCGTGGCAGGAGACCATGACCACCAACGTCAAGGGAGACGACCAGTGATCATTAGCGTGATCCTGATCCTGGCATTGTCCGGCATCGTCACCGCGGCGCTCGTGAAGCGTCCCGGTGCCCGCGCCGCCACGCTCGGGGGAGTCCGCGCGGGCACGGCCCAAGCCGAGATCGAGTTCCGCAAGGGATTCACGGCCGCGCGCAAGCACTACGACCAGGCCCAGAAGTACCTCACCCGACCGGACCGGAGGGGGCGCCCGCCCAGCCCACGCAACCTGCGCTGGTGGGTGTCCGGAGCGTTCGCGCTGACCGGCGGCACCGCCGCGGCGGTCGCAGGCGGCACGTACGGACTGCTCAAGGTCCTCGGCGGCGCCGTCCGGATCGGCAAGCAGGCCGCGGCCGGTGCGCGTCGGGCCTACCGCGACTACCAGTCCGCCCGCGAGATCGAGGAAGCCGAGGTGATCGACGGGACCGAGGAGGACGAGCCGGAAACCGAGGAGGAACACCCCACCATCGAGCAGAATCCGGAACTCCCGGCGCCCACCGACAAGCCCACCATCGACCTGACCAGCTTCGACACCGTTGACGAAAGGACCACCGTGAACGCCGAATTCACCAGCTTCCCGCAGCTCAAGCAGGACCACGAGACCGCGCAGGGCGACATGACGCAGATCGCGGCCGCGATCGACGGCCAGGTGGCCGGCCTGCTGCAGAAGGACATGGGCCGTGGCGAGCTCATCGCGGCGCTGATGGCCGCTCAGGAGACCGCCAAGCAGCTCGCCGACCAGCACCAGACAATCGCCGACCTCGCGGCCGCGCAGAGCAACGTGGCCGAGGCTCACGCGGCGGTCGGCGGCGTGGACAACGTCGCCAGCAAGGAGGCGTACGCGCAGGGCTGAGCCCGGCCGTACGCCCAGCATCATGACGCGAAAGGAGCATCCGTTGTCCAAGGTCAGCAAGCAGAAGCCGTCCGTCGAGGTCGCTCGTACCGCGCGGCGGGTCGCGTTCCGCCAGCGGTACCGCGTGACGATGGGAGCTCCTTTCGCGTGGCCGCCAATAGCGCTTTCGCTATCAGCTCTGCTAGACACCCAGCAGCCGGCCGTGGGCATGCTCGGCGCGGCCGCCGCCTGCGCCTACCCGGTGGTCCGCGCCGTGCGCGCCCGCCGGAACGTCGGCGCGGCGGCGTTCGGCACAGGGTGGATGCTGACCGCCGCGGCTTCCGGCCCGTTCGGTTCGGTCGCCGTGGCGGGCGTCGCCGGGTGGCTCTGGTACTCGGCCGCGCACTGGCGGCGTCACCGGCGCCTGCCGCTGCCCGGCCGCGCGGACAAGCTCGACATCGAACCGCCCGAGGTCGTCGTCGAGCAGGTGGAGCTGAACGCCGAGGTGCAGCAGATCATGAGGCGGTTCAACGAGCGGCTGGCCGCCAAGGGCAAGGCCCTCGAGGGAACCACCATGACGATCCCGAAGCGGATCGAGGCCGGTTACCGCGCGGAGATCCGGGCGGTGCCGGGCGAGAAGGAAACCAAGGACATCATGCAGGTCGCCGGGAAGGTCGCCTCAGCGTTCCACACCACGGCGCAGCTCGCCGTGCTGGAGCCGGTGCCGTACGGCGACAACAGCCGGGCGATGTTCACCCTGCTGAAGGGCGACACGCTCGCCACCGTGCGGAGGTTCGAGGACCTGCAGCCGCGCATCGGCAAGGACGGCCGGGCGCACGTCGGTTACTTCTACGACCTGCAGCCCGCGCACTGGGCGTTCTTCACGAAGTCCGGCGGCATGCGGCACGGCATCATCGTCGGCGACTCCGAGGCGGGCAAGTCGCGGTCGGTGGAAACGCTGATCAGCCTGGCCCACCTGTCCGATCAGATTGCCACGGTGCTGCTCGACCCGCAGGGCGGCAGCATGCCGGACTGGAACGGCAACACCCACCGCTGCGCCCTCGGCGAGGACGACTGCATGAGCGAGCTGGAGCTGTGGCACTGGGTCATGCGTCGCCGCGTCCGACACCTCGCGCGGATCCCGTGGGTGGACGAGGACGGCGACGAGCGGACGGGCAAGACGCACCTGGTGCCCGGTGACCCCGACGCCGGCGGCATGACCGGGATCTTCTTCGTCTTGGAGGAGGCGCCGGAGCTGCTGCAGCACGACGTGCACGGCAAAAAGGCCGTGGGCATGCTCGCCTCCGGCGCGAAGACCTGGCGCAAGGGCGGCGGCGGCATCGTCCTGGTCGCCCAGGACCCGAACATGACCGAGCTGGGCGGGTCGGTGACGCTGCGGGCGCAGCTCCGCAAGAACGCCTGCGCGCTGCGGACGCAGACGCCCGGCGCGGCCTACCAGATGGGGCTCCCGCACGACCCGTCGCTTCTGCCGATGACGTTCCAGGACGGGACGCTGACGCAGGGCCTCGCCTATCTCAACGGGATCGACCGGCGGGCCGCGCTGATGCGGTGGCTGTACACCGAGAAGCCCAAGTACGTCGCCCGTCAGCCTGCGGCCGGCCGGATCGACGACCTGACGATGGGCTGGATTGAGGAGTTCGTCAACGCGAAGAAGAGCGGGCGGCAGGCCCGCGCCGGCGGCGGCCGCGCGGAGGAGCCGCGTGCGACCGCGGGGGACGTCAAGGCAGCCATCATCGACGTCCTGGCCGAGGCGGACGGTCTGGCGCTGGAGATCGGGGAGTTGCTGCACCGCGTGCTCAAGCGGCGGGTGACGGCGCCTCCGAGCGAAATCCACGCTCAGCTCAAGCGGCTGGTGGCGGACGGCCGGGTCTGGCCGGTCAGTAAGGACGGGGCAGAGGCGTTCGCCTTGCCTGAGGAGATCGTGGAGAGGTTGGAGGGCTGATGAGGGGGTTCGTACGGATCGCCGTGGTGTCGGCGTGGCTGGCGGTCGTCTGGGCGGCCGCGCCCCTGACGCAGGTCCGCAGCGTGAACCTGGTGGTGACGGTGCCGCTGGTCGTCGTCGCGGTCGGGGCGGCGCTGGTGGCGCTGGAGCGGCTCGGTGGGGCAGTGGTCAGCATCGTCTTGACCGTCATGGCGGTCTGGGCTTTCGCGGCTGCTACGTGGGGCCTGATCGGCGGCACGGTGATGCTGGTATCGGGCCTAGCGATCCTGGCCAGCGGTTACCCGAATCCCCGGGGAGGTGTATGACGCACGAATGTGCGATAATCGCGTCAAGTGCGTCACAATGACAAGCGATGCCAAGGGTTGCGAAAGGTCGGACCGTGAAGGGGAGCCAGTGGCGGACAAGCATCTGAGCCCGGAGGACCTCGCAGAGCGCCTGGGGGTGCCCATCATGACCGTCTATGCCTGGAACTCGCGTGGCGGCGGCCCCCGATTCATGAAGTTCGGCAAGCACGTCCGATACAAGATCGCCGACGTGGAAGCGTGGGAGAACGAGCACTACGCGGAGCCTGTAGCGAGCTGACGATAGCGGGAATGCTATCTACGGTCTGACCGGCGTAGAGCGGCCCGGCACCGATTTCGGTGCCGGGCCGCTCTGTTACTTCTCTGTTCCATCTGACGTTGCTCAGCAACGACAAACAACGACAACTAACGACAAGGTTTCTCCAGCTCAGCGCCGGTTTCCGGGAAGATCGCCCAGGCCGGAGAACCCCGCCGTCACACGTCGTAGTAGAGCTCGAACTCGTGCGGATGCGGGCGGAGGCGGATCGGGTCGACCTCGTTCTCCCGCTTGTACGACACCCACGTCTCGATCAGGTCAGGCGTGAAGACGCCGCCCTCGAGCAGGTAGTCGTGGTCGGCCTCCAGGGCGGCGAGCACCTCGGGCAGCGAGCCGGGCACCTGCGGCACCTGGCGCGCCTCCTCCGGCGGCAGCTCGTAGAGGTCCTTGTCGACCGGCTCCGGCGGCTCGATCTTGTTGCGGATGCCGTCGATGCCGGCCATCAGCATGGCCGAGAACGCGAAGTACGGGTTGCACGACGGGTCGGGCACCCGGAACTCGATGCGCTTGGCCTTCGGGTTGGAGCCCGTGATCGGGATGCGGACGCAGGCCGACCGGTTGCGCTGGGAGTAGACCAGGTTGACCGGAGCCTCGTAGCCCGGAACCAGACGGTGGTAGGAGTTGACCGTCGGGTTGGTGAACGCCAGCAGCGACGCGGCGTGCTTGAGCAGGCCGCCGATGTAGTAGCGGGCGGTGTCGGACAGGCCCGCGTAGCCGACCTCGTCGTAGAAGAGCGGCGAGCCGTCCTTCCACAGCGACTGGTGGCAGTGCATGCCGGAGCCGTTGTCACCGAAGATGGGCTTCGGCATGAACGTCACCGTGTGCCCGTATTCGAGGGCCGTGCTCTTGATGACGTACTTGTAGAGCATGAGGTTGTCGGCCGTCTTGAGCAGCGTGCCGAACTTGAAGTCGATCTCCGCCTGCCCGGCCGTGCCGACCTCGTGGTGCTGCATCTCGACCTCGATGCCGGCCTCGATGAGGTTGCGGACCATCTCGGAGCGCAGGTCGGTGAAGTGGTCCATCGGCGGCACCGGGAAGTAGCCGCCCTTGTAGCGCGGCTTGTAGCCGAGGTTGCCGCCCTCGGTGGCCTTGCCGGTGTTCCAGGCGCCCTCGATGGAGTCGATGTAGTAGTAGCCGGCGTTCTGCTTCGTCTCGAAGCGCACGTCGTCGAAGATGTAGAACTCGGCCTCGGGGCCGAAGTAGACCGTGTCGGCGATGCCCGTGCCCTTGAGGTATTCCTCCGCCTTGCGTGCGACGTTGCGCGGGTCGCGGCTGTAGGCCTCGCCCGTCAGCGGGTCGTGCACGAAGAAGTTGAGGTTGAGCGTCTTGTGCTGACGGAACGGGTCGAGCACGGCGCTGGAGGGGTCGGGCAGAAGGAGCATGTCGGACTCGTGGATCTGCTGGAAGCCGCGGATCGACGAGCCGTCGAACATGAGTCCGTCGGTGAAGACACTCGCACTGAAGTTCTCGACCGGGAAGGTGAAGTGGTGCGTCGTCCCCGGCAGGTCGGTGAACCTGACATCGACGAACTGCACCCCTTCGTCACTGATGAACTTCAGGACGTCGTCGGCGGAGTTGAACACTCTCGAACCTCCCTGGGGACTGGCCATCATGGCGACGCTAGGGCGTGGCCGTTTCCGTACGGTGTCCCGATTGTTTCGCACGTGTTACGCGCGGTCTGCCTGGTCACAGGGCCTGCGGGGGGCCGCTCACGTCCCCTCGACGGCCTGGCATTCGCCGTCGTCCGGCGTGTCGTCCAGCTCGTACGGATCCGCGGCCTTGCCGTTCGGCACCGTCAGATCCGCCGGCGAGTCGGCGTACATGGGGTGGATGTAGTCGTCGTCCACGTCGCACCGGGCCGGCGCGATGTCCGCGCCCCACCTGTCGGCCCAGATGACCAGCTCGCCGTCCTGGCGGAAGACCGTCACCGCGCCCTCGTGCTCGGCGACCAGCCGGATGGCCGAATCGGCCTGGCCCGGCCGCTGGATCGCGTACGCGATGAGGTATCTCGTGCTGAGCCTGGCGCCGGTCCGCCCGTCCTCCTTGTACTCCGAGATCGTCGTCCGGCCCTTCACCTTGATCATCGTGGACGCGAACTCGGCGGTCTTCGGCGCGAAGATCGGCAGCCAGGTGGCCGCGCCTTCCTTGCGGAAGTTCGCCCGCTGCTCGGGGTGCAGCTGCCGCGTGAACGCCGTGGGCCGGCCGCCCATCATCATCTTCCTGTCGAGGTACGCCCCGGTCAGCAGCTTGCGCGTCCGCGCCAGGCCCCTGGCGACGTCCTGCTTCGACAGCCCGCCGACCGCCTCGGCGGGCGGCATGACGAACCCGGCGGCGCCGGTCGGCCACTTCTCGGCCGGCGAGCCCTTGAACGGCTCGGCGGAGTCACTCACGGCCGCGTCGGACGCGCCGTTCTCCTTCACCGGGCCCCGGACGGCCGTGGTCTCCTCGGGCACCACGCCCGTGAAGGGGACCAGGTCGGGGCGGAACTCCACGACCACCCAGCCCACCAGGATCACCACCGACAGCACGGCGCCCGCCCACCACGCCGCGCTCGTCCTGCGGCGTGGCGGCTCCGGCTGGTCCCACTCGGGCTCGCGGCGTAAGGGCTCGGGCTCGGTGTTCATGGCGCGCCGTGACGCCCTGGCGCCCCTCTTCGCCGCCGCGCTCATCTCGCGCTGCTGCTCGGGGCCTATCTGTCCGACGACGTCGGTGAAGCGCTGGTCAAGGTCATCTCCGTGTGGCATGGCGACCATTTTGGCGGATCTCACGACGCGCTCGGGTCACAATTCGGACCGGCCCCGCGTGCGGCTACCGTGGAGTGCATGAGCAGCAAGGAGCCTCGGTGGACGCAGACCTGGCTGGGCGGCGTCCGCGCCGCGGGGGTCGATCTCGGCTACCCGGGAGAGCGTCTGGGGCTGCCCCAGGAGGGCAGCGGGTCGGTGGCCGGATGGGGGCGCAGGATCGGCGCGCTCGTCATCGACTGGATGATCTGCACGTGGGTGGTCGTGCAACTGCTGCTCAGGATGAACCCGGCCGAGTCGCCGTGGGCGCCCGCGCTGGTGTTCGCCGTTCAATATCTGCTGCTCGTCGGCTTCATGGGGCAGACGTTCGGCCACCGGCTCATGGGCGTCAGGGTCGCCGCGATGGACGGGCGTGACCCGCGCTGGATGCCCGTCCTCGTGCGTACGGTGCTGCTCTCCCTGGCCGTGCCCGCCGTCATCTGGGACCGCGACCACCGCGGCGTGCACGACCGCGTGTCCAACACGGTCGTCGTCCGCATGTGACGCCTTCTCGGTGAAAAGTCGTACCGGGTATGGATTTTTACCCGGTACGGTTTTATGCTGTCCGCATGATGATGGCGGGGCTCAGGGAGCGGAAGAAGGAGCAGACCAGGCAGCGCATCGCCGAGACGGCGCTGCGGTTGTTCGGCGAGCGCGGCTACGACGCGGTGACCGTCAACGAGGTCGCCGAGGCGGCCGGGGTCGCCAAGGTGACGCTGTTCTCGTACTTTCCCAGCAAGGAATGCCTGGTCCTGGACGCGATCAAGGACGACTACGCCGCGGCCGTGAAGGGCCGGCGCGAGGGGCAGACGCCGCTGGGGGCACTGCGCGAGTACTGCAGGGGCATCGTCAGGCGCGGCGCCGGGACGTCCGTCGAGGCGTTGATCACCAGGGTGCAGGTGGTCGCGTCGAGTCCCGCGCTGCTGTCGGAGGTCTACAAGACGAACATGGGCGAGCGCGAGGAGCTGGCCGCCGCGCTCGAAGCCGCCATGCCGGACGCGGGCCTGGCGCCCCGGCTCATGGCGGCGCAGATCACCGCCGTCATCACCACGCTGCAGGAGACGTTCTTCCAGCGGCTCTTCACGGGCGTGCCGCTGGAGGAGGCCGAGCGGCTGCTCCAGGAGGAGGTCGAAGTAGCCTTCGACCTCCTCGAACACGGGCTTTCACCTGACGATGGGGATAAATCATGAAGAAGGGCATCAACTACGACACCGGGTTCCTGCCCGGCGACGACCTCTCACGCAAGACCTTCGACCCCGCCACCGTCGCGCGCGAGATGCGCGTCATCGCCGACGAGCTGCACTGCCAGGCGGTCCGCGTCTCCGGCGGCGACCCGCGCAGACTGGCCGTCGCGGCCGAGCAGGCCGCCGCCGCGGGCCTCGAGATCTGGTACGCGCCCTTCCCCGTCGACCTCACCGAGGACGAGATGCTCGACCTGTTCACCGACGCGGCCGCCCAGGCCGAGTCGCTGCGCAGGAACGGCGCCGCGATCACGTACGTCACCGGCTGCGAGATCACCGCCTTCGGCCCCGGCTACATCGAGGGCGCGACCTACCGCGACAGGCTCGCCGCGATGGGCGCCGCCGACGTCGCGTGGTGGATGGACCTCATGCGGGTCATGCCGCGCTTCAACGCCTACCTGGCGCGGGTGGTGGAGGCGGTGCGGCCGCGGTTCGGCGGGCGGGTGTCGTACGCGGCCGCGCCCTGGGAGCAGGTGGACTGGACGCCGTACGACGTGGTCGGCGTCGACGCCTACCGCGCCTCCTACAACGCCCACGACTTCGCCGACGAGCTGCGCGCCCACTTCAAGCACGGCAAGCCGGTCGCCGTCACCGAGTTCGGCACCTGCCCCTACCAGGGAGCCGGCGAGCGCGGCGGCATGGCCTGGGCGGTGCCGGACGGTGCGGTGCGCGACGAGGGCGAGCAGGTGCGCTACTTCCATGAGCTGCTCGACGTCTTCGAGGCCGAGGGCGTCGAGACCGCCCTGTGGTTCACCTACGCCGCCTACACCCGCACCGGCGCGGCCGACCTCGGCTCGTACGGCGTCGTCACCATGCTCGACGGCACCCGCCATCGGCCCAGGGAGCTCTTCCACGCCATGGCGGCTAGATATTCGCGCAGCTGAAGATGGCCGTGCCGGGAAGGTGCCGGCCGCGCAGCGGGCTCCAGCCGCCCCACACCCGCTCGTGCCCCTCGGGCCACTCGGGCTCGACCAGCCCGGTGATCGTCAGACCTGACGCGGCCAGCAGGTTGACCCAGTCGGCCATCGTGCGGTGGTGCTCGACGTAGGTGAGCGTGCCGCGCTCGTCGCGCTCCTCATAGGGGGAGCGGTCGAAGTAGGACCGGTCGGAGGTCAGCCCCCGCGGCCCTGGATCGTCGGGGAAGGCCCACCTGATCGGGTGGCTCACCGAGAACACGAACCGCCCGCCCGGCCGCAGCACCCTGCGCACCTCGCGGAAGACCGCCGGCGGATCGGCCACGAACGGCAGCGCGCCGTACGCCGAGCAGACCACGTCGAACGCCTCACCGGCGAACGGCAGCAGCTCGGCGTCGGCCTGCACCACCGGGACGCGGACGCCGCTGTCGAGGTCGATGCGCTGGGAGTGGCGGAGCTGGCGGTGCGAGATGTCGAACGCCGCCACCCGCGCCCCGCGCGTCACCAGCCACCGCGCGCACTGGGCGGCGCCGCAGCCGATCTCCAGCACCCGCCGCCCGCGCACGTCGCCGAGCAGGCCCGCGTCGGCCTCGTCGAGCCCCTCAGGGCCCCACACGAAGCCGCTGTCACGCAGGAACCCGCCGTGCTCGACCTGGTAGTCGTCGGCGTTGCCGTCCCACCAGCCGCGGTTGGCCCGCGACGAAGGCGACAGCACTAGCGCATCTTGGGGCCGCGCGGAATGCGGGCGCCCTTCGGCATCGGGCCCTTCGGCATCGGCATGTTGCGCGGCAGCGAGCGCAGGCGGTCCTTCACCTCGTTGACCGACGGCTTCTTCAGGTTGCGCGGCAGCTTCATCAGGTGGCGCTGCAGCTTGCCGAGCGGCACCTGGCCCTCGCCGTCGCCGCACTGCACGTCGTAGATCTCGACGCCCAGCACCACCCGCGAGATGCGCTGCTTCTCCGCCTTGAGCATCTTCGCCACCCGGTTGCCCGGCCCCTCGGACACCAGCACCACGCCGGGATAGCCGACCACGAGGTGCACGATGTCCTGGTCACGGTTGACCGCGATGGCCGGGGTGACCTGCCAGTTGCCGCGCATGCCCTGCAGCACGGCCGCGGCCGCGCCGGTCTGGCCGTGCAGGATCGAATATTGGGCCTTCTGGGCGAGCTGCCCGAAGACCACCAGGCCGACGGTGAACGCGGCCAGGATGCCGAGGAACACCGAATACCACAAGTAGTCCGTGACCAGGCCGATCACGACGACCACCGCCAGCGTGCCCACCGCCGAAAGGAAGACGATCGGCATACCCTTGGGGTTGGCCTGCTGAATGATCTTCGCGATCATGCGGAGCTGCTTGATGCGCCCCGGCTTCTCTGGGTCCTCGGACTTTGCCATGCTCAGAAGGATACAAACCAACTGGTGCGGGAGGGAAAACGCAACCCCCGCCGTTCTTCCCTTGTGACCTAGATTTTCACGGTTACGGCCAGGGGAGGTCGGCCGCGTTACGCCCGGCGCGTACGACCTGCTCGCCCTCGACCGTCCGCCACCCGCCCTCCCGCACCTGGAACGCCCGGGAACCAGGGCAGCGGCACCGCGTCGCGCGGTCAGGCCGCCACGAAGAACTCCAGGAGTTCGGGGACCAGCGTCTCCGGGGTCACGTTGTGCGCCTGGCCCGGCAGTACGCGCCGCACCGCCCCCGGCACCGTCGCAGCCACCGCCGCGCCCGCGTTCGCCATCCAGGCCGGGCTCTCGCCCCCGTTGAGCACGAGCGTCGGCTGGGTGAGCCCGGCGAGCCGGGCGGCCGGCAGGGCGTTGCCCGGCCCGAGCACCGCCGCCTCGTACACCAGCGTGTGCGCCACCGCCTCCATGGCGGCCCAGGACGGATGCCCGCGCATCGCGTCCAGCATGGAGACCGGCACCTCGGCCGCCTCCACCATGAACCGCTCCACGACCTCGCCCCGCCGCCCGGCCGCGACGAGCGCGCCGAGCTGCCCCGCGAAGTCGCCGGGCAGCGGGGGAGCGGAGTCGTCCACGTGGTACGGCGGCTCCCACACCGCCAGATGCGTGACGGCGGACGTGACCGCGGCGGCCTCCAGCGCCAGCGCCGCCCCCGAAGAGCCGCCGAACACCATGGCCGTCCCGCCCGCCGCCCCGATCACCGCGGCCAGGTCCTCGATCTCCCGCTCGACCGCGTACGGCGCGGTGTCGCCGCTGTCACCCCGTCCCCGCCGGTCGTAGGCGTACACCGTGAACCACCGGGACAGCCCGGCCGCGATGGCCGCCATCGTGGGGTCGCTCCGGTCCGCGAAGGCGCCCTGGACCAGCACGACCGCCGGGCCTGAGCCGCAGCGCCCGAAGACGATGGGCGTGCCGTCCGCGGAAGCGACGACCGTGCTCATCGAGGGGCTCATCGAGGGGCTCACCGCGCGGGCTGAACCAGGCACAGCGCCTCCCAGTGGTGCCCGTCGAGGTCGGCGAAGCCGCGCTGGTAACGCACGCCGTCCTCCTGCCGCACGCCCGCCGGGGTGGCGCCGGCCGCCAGCGCCTTGTCCACCAGCTCGTCCACCTGCGCCGGGTTCTCCATGCCGAGCACCAGGATCGCCTCGGTCGCCGTGCCGGCGTCGGAGATCTCCTTGGTGACGTAACCGGCGAACACCGGCTCCTCCAGCAGCATGACCTGCGTCTGCTCACTGATGACCACCGACGCCATGCCGTCCATCATCCCGAAGAGGGTGAAGCCGAGGCCGGTGAAGAACTCCTTGGATTTTGCGAGGTCCTTGACGGGGAGGTTCACGAAGAGCTGCATCGCTCGGGGTCCCTTCTCTCCATCGCGCTTTTCGGATGCCATGAGCATGCCGCGCGCGGGACCCCGCGGTCTTGCACGTGAGTGCCAGGGCGATTGACGTTCAGTGCACGGCGTGGGCGCGGCGGAACTCGGTGGGCGGCACGCCGTACGCGCGCCGGAACAACCTGCTGAAGTGCGCGGAGTCGGGCAGCCCCCACCGCGCGCCGACGGCGCTGACCGACAGGCCGCCGCCCGCCAGCAGGTCGGCGCGGCAGCGTTCGAGCCGTCGCCGCCTGATCCACGCGGCGACCGTGGTGTGCTCCGACTCGAACAGCCGGTGCAGGTAGCGCACGGAGATGTGGCAGGCGGCGGCGATGGTGGCCGGGTCGAGTCCGGGGTCGCCGAGCCGTTCCTCGATGAAGGCGTGCACCTGTCGCAGCAGCGTCCGCCGCCGCGCCTCCTCGGGTAACTCGTCGGTACGGCCGGCGCGCTCGGCGACGGCGGTGCCGATGAGGTCCATCGCCACCGTGGCCAGGCGCGCGGCGCTGTCGGGACGGTAGGTCGCGTGGTCGTCGGCCACCCGCCGCAGCAGCGGCGCGGCCAGCGCGCCCGTGCCCGACGCGCTGTCGATGGGCACGGCGGTGAACGGCGCCACCTGCCCCGCGGGCAGCGCCAGCAGGTCGTGCGGGAAGCTGAACACCGCGAGCCTGACCGAGGCGTCGTAGGCCAGCTCGTACGGCCGCCCGAAGTCGTAGATGGCGAACTCGCCCGCGCCCAGCCGTGCCTGCCTGCCGTCCTGCTCCAGCCGGGCGCCGCCCGAGACCACCAGCACCACCCGGTAGAGCCCGGGGTCGTCGCGGCGGATCAGCCCGGGCGTGCGGTGCATGCTGTGGGGCGTGGAGGTGCGGACCCGGCCCACGCTCATGGGCCCGAGCCTGCCCAGCTCGATCTCGCCCCGCAGCGGCGCGCCCGGCGCGATGTGCGTGTCGAGCGGGCCGAGCGTGTCGCACACGATGGACCGCCACGCCTCGTGGCGATCCTTGGCCGGCAGATCGCTCGTGCGGATCAGGATGGCCATGCGGGTCGTCCCCTCCATCGGCTGCGCTGACATGCTAACCACGCCGCGCCCGCCCCGCATGCGGGCATGAAGGAAGCCCCGGGACACCGTCCCGGGGCTCACGTCATGGGGTCAGGCGGTCTGCCTCGCCTCGATGGCCTGCTGGTAGAGCCGGCCCGCGCGGTACGACGAGCGCACCAGCGGCCCCGACATCACGCCGGCGAACCCGATGGCCTCGGCCTCGGCCTGCAGCTCCACGAACTCCTCCGGCTTGACCCAGCGCTCCACCGGGTGGTGGCGCGGCGTCGGCCGCAGGTATTGGGTGATCGTCAGCAGGTCGGTGCCGGCCTCGTGGAGGTCGCGCATGGCCTCGACGATCTCTTCGCGCGTCTCGCCCATGCCCAGGATCAGGTTGGACTTGGTGACGAGCCCGGCCTCGCGGGCCGTGGTGAGCACGCCGAGCGAACGCTCGTAGCGGAAGGCCGGCCTGATGCGCTTGAAGATGCGCGGCACGGTCTCGACGTTGTGGGCGAACACCTCGGGCTTGCTGGAGAAGACCTCCTCCAGCTGCTCGCGGTTGCCGTTGAAGTCGGGCACCAGCAGCTCGACGCCGCAGCCGGGCAGCAGCGCGTGGATCTGCCTGGCGGTCTCGGCGTAGAGCCAGGCGCCGCCGTCGGGCAGGTCGTCGCGGGCCACGCCGGTAACGGTGGCGTACTTGAGGCCCATCTGCTGGACCGACTCGGCCACCCTGCGCGGCTCGTCGCGGTCGTATTCCTTGGGCTTGCCGGTGTCGATCTGGCAGAAGTCGCAGCGGCGGGTGCACTGGTCGCCGCCGATCAGGAAGGTCGCCTCGCGGTCTTCCCAGCACTCGTAGATATTGGGACAGCCCGCCTCTTCACAGACCGTGTGCAGGCCCTCCCGGCGCACGAGCGATTTCAGCTCGGTGTATTCGGGGCCCGTCCTCAGCTTGGTCTTGATCCACGGGGGCTTGCGCTCGATAGGGGTTTCGGCGTTGCGCACCTCCAGGCGGAGGAGCTTTCGGCCTTCAGGAGCAACGGTCACGTTCTCAGCTTACGTCTCCCGGCGAAGCGCCCGGTTCCAGGGTCAGGAGATGAGCCCGAACCCGCGCACGGCCCGCGCGTAGTGGTGGGCCAGCTCCTCGTCGATCCGCTCCGACTCCTCGACCCCGAGCAGCTCCGACGGGGGCGCCGACGGCAGCACGCCGTCGGCGGTGAGCTGGAACTTGGTGAGCGCCGCCGCCCTGATCGCCGCGACGCTCTCGCCGCGCAGCGCCGCCGCCTGCATCGGCGCCAGGTAGCGCCCGCCGGCCGCCTGCTCGTCCAGCTCGGCCAGGTCCTCCTCGGGGACGGCCCGCCGGGCCAGCGCGCGCTGCCTGGCACGCACGCGCGGCTCGCCCGAGCGGGCCAGCCGCGACAGCATGTAGCGCAGCAGCAGCACAGGGCCGCCCAGCACCCGGCCGACGACCCGGCCGAGGAAGGTCGCCACGTCGTACGTCGTGTCGGGCGCCTGGGAGCCGCCCAGCGCGTACGCGATGCGTTCCTGGGCCTGCTCCCTCACCTGCAGCGGCGCCGCCCCCAGCAGCGCGTCGCGCCACGCGTCGAGGGTGTACAGCGCCTCGCTGACCACCCGCTCGTCGCCGGTCGGCAGCCGCGCGTACGCCGTCGCCAGCAGCGCCACCCGCTGCCTGGGCGGCAGCGCCAGCCACAGCGGCAGCCCGACGAGCAGGACGGGGGTGCGCGCCACGCCGACGCGGTCGTAGCTGGTCTCGGGGCTCAGGTCGACGACTGCGATCGTGGCGGGCGGCCTGACCCCGATCTCGGCCGCCACCCGGCGGGCGAGCGCGTGCAGCTCGGGAGCGCCGTCGATGCCGACCGGCTCGGCGTCGGCGGGCAACCGGCCCAGCCGGGGGCGCAGCGCCCACCCGACCGCCAGGCAGAGCAGCCCCACGAACCACCACAGGACCGAGTCGGGCTCGCGCACGATCACCCAGCTGCCCAGCGCGACGAAGGCCAGCGTCAGGAGGTGGACGGCGCACGCGAGCAGGAGGGCTGTGAGGCGCTTCACACCGGGATCGTAAGCCGAACCCAGGACATGCTTCCGCTGCTTTTCCGTGCCGATTCGATTACCGGCGCAGCAGATCCTCCTCGTGGAGGTCGAACGGCTGCCTGCCGAGCGCCTCCGCCAGCCGCTTCTCCGCGATCGGCATGACCTCTTCGACCACGATGCGCCGCCCGGTCTCGGCCGACAGCGAGGAGACGCCCACGTCGGGGAGACCGCACGGCGTGATGCGGTTGAACCAGCTCGGGTCGTTGGCGCAGTTGAGCGCGAACCCGTGCATGGTGACGCCGCGCGACAGCCGCAGCCCCACCGCGCCGAGCTGGCGGTCGGGCAGGCCGAGCGCCGGGTCACCGGCCGCCCACACGCCCGCGCGTCCAGGCACCCGCCGGGCCGTCACGCCGAAGTCGGCGCACACCTGGATCATCGTGTCCTCGAGCCGGCAGGCGTAGGCCACCACGTCGGTGACGGCCACGATGGGGTAGGCGACGAGCTGCCCCGGCCCGTGCCACGTCAGCCGCCCGCCCCGGTCGACGTCGACGACTGGGGTGCCGTCGGACGGCCGCTCGTGCGGCGCGGTGCGCTTGCCCGCGGTGTAGACGGGGGCGTGCTCGAGGATCAGGACGGTGTCGGGCAGCTCGCCTGCGGCGCGCTTGCCGTGCACCCAGCGCTGCAGGGACCAGGCCTGCTCGTAGGGGACGTCGACACCGAGGCGGACGATGGCGAGTGCGTGGGGATCGTCCCCGGGGATGGGGCGCATGAGCCTATTGTGCCGTTCCCTCACCCTTGAAGGGTAATCAGGGGGTCAGCAACCGTGGCTCGATCCTGAACTCCTTGACCCCGTCCGTGCCCTCGCGCTCCACCTTGTACGCGTAGCCGCCCGCCGACACGCTCACCGCCTGGATGAACTCGGTGCCCACGTAGTGCAGCGCCACGCCCTCGTCGGCGGCGTAACCGCCGGGCAGCTCGCCGGAGGCCACCGACGCTTGCAGCAGCGGCCGCCGCTGCGGCTCGGAGTCGTAGTGGACCCCGCACGAGTAGGGCAGCAGCGCCATGCCCTCGGCCCACACCGCCAGGTCGGGCCCGAAGGAGTCGGTGTTGCCGCCGACGTGCCAGCACAACGCGCCCGCGCTCTGGCCCGACAGCACCACCCCGGACCGCCACGCCTCCTCGAACGCCTCGTCAAGCCCGTGCAGCCGCCACAGCGTCATCAGGTTGGCCACGCTGCCGCCGCTGACGTAGATCATGTCCTGGTCGAGCATCCAGGCACGCGGGTCGGGCACGTTGGGCATCGGGAAGACCGTCAGGTGGCTGACCTCGACGTCCCAGCCGGCGAACGCGCCGTACATCTTCAGGATCCAGTCGGCGGAGTCGCCCGACGCGGTGGCCACCAAGCCCAGCTTCGGCCGGTCCTGGCCGGTGAGGTCGAGCCCGTAGCGCAGCAGCCCGCTCGCCTCCATCTGGCCGTGGCGCCTGCTCGGGCGGAACGACCCGCCCCCGATCGCCAGGATGTGCGACTGTCCGGACCGGTTCATGTCAGAGCCCCCCACGCGCGGAAAACGACGAACAGGCCACTAGAGTACGGCCCGCAGCGCCTCGTCGAGACTGGTATGGGCGAAGCCGTATCCGCCGCTCAGCAGCTTGGCCGGACGCAGGCGGTGGCTCGACAGCAGCCCCTCGCGGGCGAACTCGCCCAGCCCGGCCGACAGCGCGAACGCCGGCACCGGGATCGGCATCGTGCTCCTGCGCATCGCCTTGCCGAGCTCGCGGGTGAACGCGGTGTTGGTGACGGGGGCCGGTGAGACGAGGTTGACCGGCCCGTGCAGCTCACGCGCACCGAGCAGGTGCAGCACCGCCCCCACCCAGTCGTCCAGGCTGATCCACGACCAGTACTGCCTGCCCGTGCCGAGCGGCGCACCCAGGCCGATCCTGAAGATCGGCAGCATCCGGCCGAGCGCGCCGCCCCGCCCGCTGAGCACCAGCCCGGTCCGCAGGAACACGGTCCTGACGCCCGCCTCCCCGGCCCCCGCCGCCGCGCCCTCCCAGCGCTCGCACAGCTCGGCCAGGAATCCGCGCCCCTTGCCCTGCTCCTCGTCCACCCACCGGTCGCCGGTGTCGCCGTAGAAGTCGACGCCCGATGCCGACAGCAGCACCTCAGGCGGCCTCGACAGCCCCCGCAGCGCGTCGACCAGCACCCGCGTCCCCTCGACCCGGCTGGAGAGCAGCTCCCGCTTGTACGCGGGCGTCCACCGCCGCTCGGCGATGGGCGCCCCGGCGAGATGCACGACCGCCTCGGCCCCCTCCAGCGGTGCCAGGTCCACGACCTGTTCTGCGGGCTGCCAGAACGCCTCACCAGGCCCGCGAGGAGGTCGGCGTACCAGCCGCACGACCGCACGGCCGCGCGCCTCCAGCGCCTCGGCCAGCGCCGTCCCGAGCAACCCCGACGCCCCCGTCACGATGATCGCCATACCCGCACCCTACGCCGCCGACGGCCACCGGCCCGGCAACGCACGGCGAGCGGGCGGAGGAGGGCACGCCGGTGGGCGGGGAGGGGAAGGCGCGTCAGGGGAGCCGCCGTGGAAACGCGACGGCCGGGCGGCCCCCCGTGAGGGGAGCCGCCCGGCCGGTCGGCGAGCAGCGGGCCGCGAGGCTCCAAGGCCGCACGGCCGCGTGACTACGCGAGGCCGAGCTGGGCCTCGAAGCGGCCTTCCTCCAGGCGACGCTTGATCGTCGTCAGGAAGCGGGCGGCGTCGGCGCCGTCGACGAGGCGGTGGTCGTAGGTCAGCGCCAGGTAGACCATCGAGCGCACCGCGATGACCTCGCCCTCGGCGGTGTCGATCACCACGGGCCGCTTGACGACCGCGCCGGTGCCGAGCATGCCGACCTGCGGCTGGTTGAGTATCGGCGTGTCGAACAGCGCACCACGGCTGCCGGTGTTGGTCAGCGTGAACGTGCCGCCGGTGATCTCGTCGGGCGTCACCTTGTTGGCGCGGGTGCGCTCGGCGAGGTCGGCCGTCTTGCGGGCCAGGCCGGCGAGGTTGAGGTCACCGGCGTTCTTGATGACCGCCGCGATCAGCCCG
Source organism: Nonomuraea sp. NPDC049504 (assembly GCF_040676845.1). Classification (NCBI taxonomy): domain Bacteria; kingdom Bacillati; phylum Actinomycetota; class Actinomycetes; order Streptosporangiales; family Streptosporangiaceae; genus Nonomuraea; species Nonomuraea sp. NPDC049504. The sequence continues at coordinate 76,674 of NZ_JBFAPT010000013.1, read as the reverse complement.
CGCTCGGTGTCGACCGCGATGCCCAGGTGCTCGACGTCGAAGTACGTGACCTCCATGGTCTCGTTGTTGATCGTCGCGTTGAGCTTGGGGTGCTGCTTGAGCGCCTCGATGGCGGCCAGCTCGAAGAACGGCATGAACGTGAGCTTGACGCCCTCACGCCGCTGGAACTCGGCCTTGGCCTGGTCGCGCAGCCGCGCGATCTTGGTGACGTCGACCTCGACCACGGTGGTGAGCTGGGCGGCCGTCTGCAGCGACTCCACCAGGCGCTTGGACATCGTCTGGCGCAGGCGCGACATCTTCTCGGTGCGGCCGCGCAGCGTGGTGTCGACCTCGACCGGCTCGGGACCGGCGGCGGCCGGAGCCTGAGCGGCGGCGGCCGGGGCGGCGGCGGGCGCGGCCTGGGCGGGCGCCTGGGCCGGTGCGGCGGGAGCGGCGGCGGCCTGGGCCTTCTCGCGCTGCGCCTTGGCGGCCTCGAGGACGTCCTGCTTGCGGATGCGGCCACCGACGCCGGTGCCGGTGATGGAGTCGAGGTCGACCCCGTGCTCGTTGGCGAGCTTGCGCACCAGCGGCGTCACGTAGGGGCTCTCACCCGACGGCACGGCGGGAGCGGGCTGCGCCTGCGGAGCGGGGGCGGCCTGCGGGGCGGGGGCAGGAGCGGGCGCAGGCGCGGGGGCGGGCTGCGCCGGAGCCGGCTGCGGGATCGAGGAGGCCGGGGCGGCGGGGGCGGGCTCGGGCTCCGGCTCGGGCTCGGGCTCGGGCTCGGGAGCCGGCGGGGCGGCCGCCTCGGGCGCCGGGGCGGCGCCGCCGGGCTGGCCGTTCTCGTCGATGACCGCGAGCTCGGCCCCGACCTCGACCGTCTCGTCCTCAGCCACGACGATCTTGGTGAGGACACCCGCGGACGGCGACGGGATCTCGGTGTCGACCTTGTCGGTCGACACCTCGAGGAGCGGCTCGTCGGCCTCGACGCGCTCGCCCTCCTTCTTCAGCCAACGGGTTACCGTGCCCTCGGTCACGCTCTCGCCGAGCTGGGGCATCTGTACGGAGACCGGCATCGTTATTCTTCTCTCGCGTTCTGATCTCGAGGGCTGGACTAGTTGTGTACGTGCAGCGGCTTGCCGGCCAGAGCCAGCATCGCCTCACCCATGGCCTCGGACTGGGTCGGGTGTGCGTGAATGAGCTGGGCGACCTCTGCGGGCAGGGCCTCCCAGTTGTAGATGAGCTGGCCTTCTGTGACGAGCTCGCCGATGCGCCGGCCCACCATGTGGACGCCGACGACGGGCCCGTCCTTCTGCGCGACGACCTTCACGGCGCCCGCCGTGCCGAGGATCTGGCTCTTGGGATTGCCCGCGAGGTCGTAGACCTGCTCGACGATCTCGATGCCGCGCTCGGCCGCCTGCGCCGAGGTGAGGCCCACCGAGGCCACCTCGGGGTCGGAGTAGGTGATGCGCGGCACGCCCGCGTAGTCGATGGGCGGCGGGTTGAGCCCGGCGATGTGCTCGGCGACCATGATGCCCTCGGCGAACCCGGCGTGGGCGAGCTGCAGCGTGGGGATGAGGTCGCCGATGGCGTAGACGCCGGGCACGGAGGTCTGGCAGTGCTCGTCGACCACGACGGTGCCGCGCTCGATGGCGATGCCCTGCTCCTCGAAGCCCATGCCGGCCGAGACCGCGCCGCGGCCGACGGCGACGAGCAGCAGCTCGGCCTCGAGGGTCTTGCCGTTGGCCAGGGTGACGACGACGCCGGTCTCGGTGGTCTTGGCTCCCTCGAAGAAGACGCCCAGCTCGTATTTGATGCCGCGGCGGCGGAAGGCCCGCTCGAGCAGCTTGGAGCTGGACTCCTCCTCGGTCGGCAGCAGATGGGGCAGCGCCTCGACGATGGTGACCTCGGCGCCGAAGGAGCGGTAGACGCTCGCCAGCTCGACGCCGATGACGCCGCCGCCGAGGACGACCACCGAGGCGGGGACGCGGTCCATCTTGAGCGTGTGCTCGCTGGTGATGACGCGCTCGCCGTCGATCTCCAGGCCGGGCAGCGTCTTCGGCGCCGAACCGGTGGCCAGGACGATGTTGCGGCCCTCGTAGACCTCGGAGCCGACCTGGATCCGGTTGGCGCCGACGAGCTTGCCCTCGCCCTCGACGATCGTCACGCCCGCGGCCTTCAGCAGGCCCTGCACGCCCTTCCAGGCCCGAGTGACGATCTTGTCCTTGAAGGCGTGGACGCCCTGGACGTCGATGCCCTCGAAGCTCGCCTTGACGCCGTAGGACTCGCTCTCGCGGGTCTCGTCGGCGATCTCGGCGGAGTGCAGCAGGGCCTTCGTGGGGATGCATCCCCTGTGGAGGCAGGTGCCGCCGATCTTGTCCTTTTCGATCAGGGCGACCGACTTGCCCAGCTCAGCCGCCCGCAGGGCGCAGGCGTAACCGCCGCTGCCGCCTCCTAGGACGACGATGTCATAGGCCACAGGAAGGCTCCTTGTCGGGGTGTTCGTGATGCCGTCATCTTTTCATTTGTTTCAGATGCTCGCGTGCCGCTCTGCGAGTCCGATCAGGGTGCGCGTGATGGCGCCCGTGCCGCCCTTGGGCGTGTAGCCGTACGGCTCGCCCTTGTTGTACGCGGGACCGGCCATGTCGATGTGGGCCCAGCGCACCCCGTCGGGCACGAACTCCTTCAGGAAGATGCCCGCGGCGAGCATGCTGCCCCACCGCTCGGGCTGCAGGTTGGCGATGTCGGCGACCGGGGAGTCGAGGCCCCTGCGCAGCTCCTCGGGCAGCGGCATGCCCCACGCGCCCTCGCCGGCGGCGCCGGCGGCCTCGACCACCAGCTCCCTGACGGCGTCGTCGTTGGACATGACGCCGGCGGTGCGCCAGCCGAGCGAGACGATCTGGGCGCCGGTGAGGGTGGCGACGTCGACGATGAGGTCGGGCTGGTCCTCGGCGGCGCGGGCGATGCCGTCCATGAGCACGAGGCGGCCCTCGGCGTCGGTGTCGAGCACCTCGACGGTCTTGCCGCTGTAGCTGTGGATGACGTCGGAGGGACGCTGGGCGGTGCCGCTCGGCAGGTTCTCGGCCAGGCAGAGGTAGCCGACGGCGTTGACCGGCAGGCCGAGCCTGGCGATGCCGATGAGCGCGCCGAGCACGGCGCCCGCGCCGCCCATGTCGGACTTCATCCAGTCCATCGAGGCGGACGGCTTGAGCGACAGGCCGCCGGAGTCGAAGGTGATGCCCTTGCCCACGAACGCGAGGGTCTTGCTCGCCTCGGGGTGGCTGTAGGAGAGGCGGACCAGGCGCGGCGGGCGGGCCGAGCCCTGGCCGACGCCGATGAGGCCGCCGTAGCCGCCGGCCTTGAGCTGCTCGTCGTCGAGCACCTCGACGCTCACCCCGGCCTTGTCGCCGACCTGCTCGGCGATCTCGGCGAACTTCGCCGGCCACAGGTCGGACGGCGGGGTGTTGACCAGGTCGCGGACGAGGGAGACGGCGTCGGCGAGCACGCCGGCGCGCTCGGCCACGCCGTCGCCCTGCTCCGACAGCACGGTCAGCTCGGCGACCGGGGCCTTCTGGTCGCCGTCGGTGCGGTAGCGCGAGAAGGCGTACGCGCCGAGCAGGCCGCCGAGCGCGACGGCCTCCGCCTTGTCGGGGGTGCCCGCGGGCAGCGCGAGCGCGGCCCTGGAGACGCCGGCGACGGAGCGTACGGCGGCGCCGGCGGCGCGGCGCAGGCCCTCGAGGCCGGGGGAGTCGCCGAGGCCGACGGCGACGAGCACGGGGGCGGTGACCGAGCCGAACGTCGGCAGCTTGGCCAGCTCACCCGCCTTGCCGGTGAAGCCCACGGCGTCGAGTGAGGCGGCCAGCTTGCCGCCGAACGCGGATTCCAGGGACTCCACGCCCACCGCGGGGACGGGGCCGTCCTGGCCTGACCGGAAGCCGACGATCAGGGCGTCGGTGTCGATGGAGACTGGATCTGCTGAGTTCAGCCGCACTGTGGTCACGTAAACCGATGCTATCCACGGTTTCTGCGTACTCACAAACAGGGGTTCATCCCACCAATCGCAGCTCAGGACCCTGCACATAATGGTGCTAGTGTCATTGGCACCATGTTGCTGACGCTCGACCTCAACGACGCCCGGCCGCTCCACGAGCAGGTGGCCGGCGCGATCCGCCGTGCCATTGGCGAGGGCTCCTACCGGCCGGGCGACCGCCTGCCGCCGGCCCGCGACCTGGCCGGCGCTCTGGGCATCAACCCCAACACCGTGCTGCGCGCCCTGCGCGACCTGCGCGACGAGGGGCTGCTGGAGTTCAGGAGAGGCCGCGGCGTCAGCGTCGCGCGGCGCGCCGACGGGCGCGCCCTGCTCGCCCAGCGGGCCCGCGAACTGCTCGAGGAGGCCAAGAAGCACGGCTACAGCCGTGACGACCTCATCACCATCCTGGAGGAACTGACGTGATAGCCCGTGCCGTCGCCGCCGCGTGGGGGCTGGCCGTGACCGCCGCGCTCGTCCTGCCCGCCTGCGCCGTACGCGACCGGCTGCCCGATCCGATGGCCACCCACTGGTCGGGCACCTCGCCCGACGGGTCCACCTCGTTCGCCGGGCACGTGGCCGTCAGCGCCGGAATCTGGGTGGTGCTCGCGGTGGCCATGGTCGCGCTGAGCGGGCGGGCGCAGGTGCGTCGCGCGTCCAGGATGACCTGGTGGGGCCTGCTGTTCGGGACGGGCGTGCTGCTGATGGGGGCCCAGGGCTCGACGCTGTCAGCCAACCTCGACGTCCCCGACTGGACGGCCGCCACGCTGCCGGGCTGGCACATCGCCGCCATACTCGGAGGCATGCTCGCGGCCACGGCGCTGGCCGCCGTCCTCGCCAAGGGAGAGCCCGACGAGCCGGCGCCGGGCAGCCAGGCGCCGCCCGTGCTGCGGCTGCGGTCCGGCCAGCGGGCCGTCTGGGTCAGCCGGGTGGTCAACCGGGGGCTCACCGTGGCCGTCGTCGCCGTGTTCGCCGTCACCGTGGTCATGACCCTGCTCGGGCTGCGCGGCCATGGCGGCTCCCTCATGGCCGCGGTCCTGCCGGGCTCCGTCATCCTCCTCGTCGTCGGGCTCGCCACCATGGCCGTGTCCGTGCGCGTCGGCGACGGCCTGATCAGGATCGGCTTCGGGCCGTTCGGCTGGCCCGCGCGGCGGATCAGGCTGTCGTCCGTCGAGTCGGCCTGGGCCGAGCGGCGCTCGCCCGCCGATGCCGGCGGCTGGGGCTTCCGCGGCGTGCCGGGAGCCGCCACCATCATGTTGCGCGGCGGCGAGTGCCTCGTGCTCCGCTACCGTTCCGGTGGGCAGCTCGCGATCAGCATCGACGACGCCGAGCGCGGCGCCGCCCTCATCAACGCCCTCGTCGCGGAGCGTGCCCAGCCATGAAGAGACCGCTGCTCGTCTACCTCGTCCTCGCCTTCGGCCTGTCCTGGGCCGCGGCCCTGCCCCTCTGGCTGAGCGACGGCCTCGGCACGCCGTCCAAGGTGCAGGCGCTCGCCGCGCTGATGATGCTCACGCCCACGATCGGCGTGCTCGGCGTGTGGATCGCCGCTCGCACCCCGCTTCGCCGGTGGGCGAAGGAGACGGGCCTGACCCTCGGCGAGAGCAGGGGCCGCACCCTGCGGCTCGTGCTGGCCGCCTGGCTCGGCGTGCCGCTGCTGACGCTGCTCGCCATGGGCTTGAGCGCCGCCGCCGGCCTGGTCTCGCTGGACCTCGGCGGGTTCAGCCTGCTCGCCGAGGTGCTGCGGGCGCGCGGCGTGCAGCCTCCTGACGAGATGACCTCCGTGGCCGTCATGCAGCTCGTGCTGGCGGCGCTGCTGGGGCCCGTGCCGATCCTGATCCCGGCGCTGGGGGAGGAGTGGGGCTGGCGCGGCTGGCTGCTGCCCCGGCTCACCGTCGCCAACGGCGCCGTCATGGGGCTGGTCTACTCCGGGCTCATCTGGGGGCTGTGGCACGCCCCGATCACCCTGCTCGGCTACAACTACCCGCGGCTCGGCTCGTGGGCGGCGCTCGCGTTCATCGGCTTCTGCACGGTGGGCGGCGTCGTCATCGGCTGGCTGCGGCTGCGGTCGGGCAGCGTGTGGCCCGCGGTGGTGGCCCACGCGTCGCTCAACGCCGTCGCCGGGCCCGTCCTGCTGCTCGGCGACGCCGCCCACCCGCCGAACGAGATCTTCGCCGGCATCACCGGCGTGGTGGGCTGGGTGCTGCTCGCCCTGGTGGGCGCGGCTCTGCTCCGCTTCCTCCCGTTGACCGGACGGGCTCCCGCCGCCCCGCCGGCGCACGACGTCTCCGAGGACGCCGAGCCGGAGTCGGCTCCGTCCGGGCCTGGGCGGTCCGGCGAGGCGGGCTGAGGCGGGCTGAGGCGGGCTGAGGCGTCAGGCGAGCAGCGCGTACGCCACCAGCGTCACCGTGACGGCCGTCTCCACGAGCGCGCCGAGCACGTCCCCCGTGACGCCGCCGAGGCGGCGCCGCGCGCGGCCGAGCAGCAGCAGGGCGGCGGCCAGCCCGGCGAGCAGCGCGACAGGGGCCGCCAGTGTCCGCCCGAGCGCCGCGACGCCGCCCGGCAGGAGACCGCTCGCCTCCTCGTAGCGCATGCCGGGCACGGCCGGCTCGGGGCAGTCGGGGAAGGCCGCGAAGTCCAAGGGGCATCCCTGGACCACCACCGCCGTCACGTTGACGAGACCGTCCACGACGAGACCGTCCACGGCCGGGCGGTCGTCCACGGGCGCCGGGCCCGGGGCGGCGAGCAGGCCGATCGCGGCGGCGGCGAGCACGGCGGCCAGCGTGACGAGCACGACGGCCGGGCGGCGTACGGTGCCCGCGACCATCGCGCCCAGGCCGTCGGGCCGGGCGGCGGGCACACCGGCCCGGCAGGCCCACGTCAGCGCGAGCCGCCCGGCCAGGCAGGCGGTCACCAGCGCGGCGTAACGCGCGTAGGGGGCCGAGTGAGAGGCATCGCCCGGCGGGCTGACGGAGACCAGGGCCGTGACCTGGACGAGCAGTGTGAACACCAGCGCCACGACACCGAAAGGTCCGATGTCCGACTTTTTCATGATGTCGAGCGCCTGGTCGGCCGGTTTTGCGCTGCCCAGGCCGTCCGCGAGATCGGCCAGCCCGTCGAGGTGCAGCGCGCGGGTGAGCAGCGCCAGCAACGCGAGCGCCAGCGCCGCCGCCAGCAACGGCCGCTCGCCGAACAGCACCAGCGGCAGCCCGCCCGCCAGGCCGAGCACCAGCCCGACGCCCGGGGCCAGGGCCATCGCCCGGCCCGCCACCTGGCGGTCCACCCGCTCCACGCGTACGGGGAAGACGCTCAGCGTGCCCACGGCGAACCGCAGCCCGTCCATTGACCGCATAACGGAGGATCCTAGGGCCCACTAGTGTGGCGGGATGCACGTGGTTGAACTGGAAGGCGTGGGCGTCCGGGTCGTCGGCAAAACGCTGCTGGACGGCGTCGACTGGCAGGTGGACTACGGCGATCACTGGGCGGTCCTGGGGCCCAACGGGGCGGGCAAGACGACGTTGCTCTCCCTCGTGGGCGCCGTACGTCACCCGAGCGAGGGCGCGGTCAGCGTGCTCGGCCACCGGCTCGGCCGGGTCGACGTACGCGAGTTGCGCCGCCACATCGGGCTGGTCACCTCCAGCCAGCGGCTCATCGACGAGGAGCTGATGGAGGAGGAGGGGGCGAGCGCGCACACGGTGGTGCTCACCGGCCACACCGGCACGAGCGCGCCCCTGTGGGACCGGTACGGCGACGCCGAGCACGACCGCGCCCACCGACTCCTCGCCGACCTCGGCTGCAAGGAGCTGGCCGAGCGGCCCTTCCGCGTGTGCTCCCAGGGCGAGCGGGCCCGCGTCAGAGTGGCCAGGGCGCTCATGTCCGACCCCGCGGTGCTGCTGCTCGACGAGCCGTTCGCCGGGCTCGACCTGCCCGCCCGCGAAGACCTCATCAGCGCCGTCGAACACCTCGCCGCCATCAGGCCCGTGCTCACCACCGTGACCGTCACGCACCATTTGGAGGAGGTGCCCGCGACGACCACGCACGCCATGCTGATGCGCGACGCCAGGGTGCTCGCCGCCGGGCCGGTCGCCGACGTGCTCACCTCCGACCTGCTCAGCGACTGCTTCGGCCGCCCGCTCCAGGTCGACAGGATCGACGGCCGCTGGTACGCCCGCGCCACCCGCCCCTGACGCCCTGCGAAGCCCTCAGAGGGCGAGCACGCGGCCGGCGACCACCAGGGCGGCGTACTCCGATTCGGCCGCCAGGCGCTCGTTCAGGCGGCCCAGGGCGTCCCTGAACGCGCGGCCGCTGGCCGTCGCGGGCACCACGCCCATGCCGACCTCGTCCGAGACCGCCACCAAGGGCTGAGGCGTCTGCCGCCACGCGGCCACCAGCTCGTCGCAGCGGGCGATCACCGGGGCGCGGTCGCCCTCCCAGGCGCCGTGCTCGTCGAACACGGCGGCCAGCCACGTCCCCAGCCCGTCGATCAGCAGCGGCGTGGTGGCCGCGCGGATCGCCGCCGCGAGCGCGGTCGTCTCCAAGGTGGCCCAGTACGCGGGCCTGCGCTCCCGATGCGCCCGCACCCGCGCCGCCCACTCGCCGTCGCCCGTGCCGTCAGGGCCGGTGGCGACGTACGTGACGTGCGGCTCGGCCGCCAGTCTGGCCTCCGCCTCCGCCGACTTCCCCGATCTGGACCCGCCCAGCAGCAGCGCCCGGAGCGGCGTCAGCGGCGCGACCCCCTGGCCCGGCGTCACCTCCGTCCCGTCGGGGACGGTGATCGCGCCCCACAGCCGCAGCCGTCCGGCCAGCTCCTCCTCCGACCGGATCCGGTGGTCGAGCCCGACGGCCACCACCGTGGTCGCCGCGTCCGCCAGCCCGGCGCGGCGCAGCTCCCCGAGGCGCTCAGGACGGTCGAGGAGGTCGATCAGCACGACGTCGTACCGGGAGGTCTCCTGGACGGGCACGGAGGCCCCCTGAGGGAGGTGGAGGAGACGGGTGCCGTCGGGGCAGACCAGGCCCAGGCCGCCGGCGCACGGCCGGTAGCCGTCGGGCGGGTCGCGGAAGGGGTACGTCACGACGCCGTCCACCACGAAGCCGAACGGGCGGCGACGGTCAGGGGGCGGTGCGGCGCAGGAGGCGCAGCGGCAGCCGGGCTCGGGCCGGCCCGAGGCGCCCGCCGTACCGGTGAGAAGGACTTTCACCGCGCCGAGCGTACAAAAGGACCGGGGGTGAGGCGGGCACCGAACGGGGGAGACAGAGGGAAGGCGGCCGCCGTCCAGGCGGCCCCTGCCGCAACACGGGAACGCGCGCGGCATCGATTGACCGGAAAGCTCGGGAGTAGGGTTCCCAGTGCCTGCGGAGGGTGCGCCGGCGAACCCGCGGAAAAGGAGCGTATGGCATGACATGGCGGTGGCGTTATGAAAATGCGCGTGGTGCTGAGGTGACAGATCGCCCTTTGCCGCGAGAGGTTTTTCCCAGCCAGGCGGACGCCGAGTCCTGGATCGGTGAAAACTGGCGTGAGCTGCTCGAATCGGGTGTCGAGCAGGTCGCGTTGCTTGAGGAGGACCGAGTGGAGTACACGGGATTGTCCTTGCGCCCCGAGTCACCTTAAGCAGGGGCGGGAGAAACGAAAAACCCCTTGAGCGGAAAGTCCGGCTCAAGGGGTTTCGTCGTGGAGAACCTACGGGCGGCTGCTCGGGCTCGCCGTCTTCGACGCGTCACGCTCGACCACGTCGCCGAGCACGTCGTCGATCTTCTTCAGCACGTCGGCGTCGAGCTTGACGCCCGCCGCCTTGACGTTGTCGCGCACCTGCTCGGGGCGGGTGGCGCCGACGATGGCGCTGGAGACGTTCGGGTTCTGCAGCACCCAGGCGACGGCCAGCTGCGCCATGCTCAGGCCCAGGTCGGCGGCGATCGGCTTGAGCTCCTGGACGCGGGTCAGCACGTCGTCGCGCATGAACCGGGCGATCATCGCGCCGCCGGTCTTGTCGGTCGCCCGCGAGCCCTCGGGCGCCTGCTGGCCGGGCAGGTACTTACCGGTCAGCACGCCCTGGGTGATCGGCGACCAGACGATCTGGCCCACGCCCTCCTTCTCGCTGAGCGGCACGACCTCCGATTCGATGACCCGCCACAGCATGGAGTACTGCGGCTGGTTGGACACGAGCCGGTCGAAACCCATCTCGTCGGCGATCTTCAGGGCGCGGCCGATCTGCTCGGCCGTCCACTCGCTGACGCCGATGTAGAGGACCTTGCCCTGGCGGACGAGGTCGTCGAACGTCTTGAGCGTCTCCTCCAGCGGGGTCTCGTAGTCGAAGCGGTGCGCCTGGTAGAGGTCCACGTAGTCGGTCTGCAGGCGGCGCAGCGAGCCGTGGATCGACTCGAAGATGTGCTTGCGCGACAACCCGCGGTCGTTCTTGCCGGGCCCGGTCGGCCAGTAGACCTTGGTGAAGATCTCCAGCGACTCCCTGCGAACGCCCTTGAGCGCGCGTCCCAGCACCTCCTCGGCCTTGGTCCCGGCGTAGACGTCGGCGGTGTCGAAGGTGGTGATGCCCTCGTCGAGGGCCGCCTGCACGCACTGCTTGGCGGCGTCCTCCTCGACCTGGGAGCCGTGAGTGATCCAGTTGCCGTAGCTGATCTCGCTGACCATGAGACCGCTGCGACCAAGGTGTCGGAATTCCATGCGTCCGACTCTAATGGTGGAACATCGGATGATCTGATTCGGGATAGGGTGCGCGACGTGCTGAAGCTCGTACGGCTGGCGCTCACGGCCGCGATCCTGGCCGCCGTCGCGGTCCGGCTGCGCCGGCGCGCCCGCATGCCCGCCAGGCCGCCGGCCCCGCGCAGGGCCACTCAGGGGCCCGCCGCGTGGTGGCCGGGCCGCCCGGTGCGCAGCAGGCCGGTGTGGCCGGTCTGGGCGGCCGTCGCGGGGGTCGTGGCGGTGGTCCTGGTGGCCGCGCTGCTGCCGTACGAGGACACCTCGGGCGCCCGGCTGCAGGCTCAGCGCGAACGGCACAGCGCGCTGGTCGCCGCGGCCCAGCGGACGGCCGCGCCGCCGTCCCCTACCCCTGAGCCGGCCCCCGAGCCGGCCCCCGAGCCGGCCCCCGAGCCGGCACCGACGCCCGACCCCTACTGCTCGCCGGTCACGGGACCGGTGACCGTCCGGCCGATCGACCTCAAGGTCAGGCGGGCGGTGAACCGGCAGTGGCGGCGCATCGAGCGGTGGCTGAAAGTGAACGCGCCGCGGACGTACCGCGGGCTCGGGCGGCCCGGCAAAGCCCGCACGATCGCGATCGCCGAGGCGCAGATGGGCGTGCACTTCCCCGACGACCTGCGCGCCTCGCTGCTGCGCCACGACGGTGCGGCCGGGTTCGGGTTCGGCGCGTGGTTCGACGGCGCGTCGAATCTCAGCGTCCGCGAGATCAGGGACACCTGGCGCCATGAGTGCGGGCTCGACTCCACGGATCGCGGTGACGACCCCTGGGACGAGCTGTGGAGCGGCCGGTTGATCCCGGTCCTCGTCTTCGCCGACATGGAGGAGTACTCGCCGTACGCGCTGGTCGACTCCGCCGACGGCAGCGTCGGCTGGGACGACACGATCGGCGGCATGGCGCCACGGCGGCCGTCGTACCACGCACTCATGCGGGCCGTCGCCGACGCCCTGGAGGAAGGGAAGGATTTCGACGGCTGGCGGCCCGCGGTCGAGCGAGGCGTGCTGCGCTGGGAGATCGTGGAGCAGGGCGATCCGTGAACGGCCGCTGCTACGGCCGTTCCTGAGGCCGCTACTTCTTCGGCGGCACGGGCCGGCCGCCGGGCAGCACCCGCGGCGGCGGGAAGCGCAGCTTGCGGATCTGCAGGGCCCGCATCGCCGCGTAGAAGCCCACGCCCTTGACGCTCTCGTCGGGCAGCTTCTCGGCGACCTCCTTCTTCACCTTGAAGGCCACGAAGACCGAGGTGAACAGCACGCCGAGCATCATGATCGGCCAGCCGATCGTGACGACGTAGCCCAGCACCTGGGCGCGGATCGCCATCGGCCAGGGAATCCACGTGGCCAGCAGGATCACCAGCGAGAACGGCAGGAAGTACTGGCTCGGCAGCCGCCGGGCGTCGACCCAGTCGCGCGCGAATTTGCGGGCGGGACCCTTGTCGCGAACGGGAAGATACCGCTCGTCACCGGCGAGCATGCCCTGACGGGCCTTTTCTCGCTCGGTGGCCTGTTTGGCACGCATCTGCCGGTATGCCTCTTTGCGGTCTTTCGGCGCGGAGACGTACTGGCGGCGCCTGCCTTCGGCATCCCGGCGCTTGGGTGTGGGACGACCTTTACCCTGGGGCTTAGGATCGTCATCGGGGACGGGGGTGTCGTCCACGGAGGTTTGGGAACGGCGTCGCAACACGACGTCAACCCTACCTGGACTGCAACTTAGTGACGCCCTCGTGCGTTATGCGTAGGGTAATCCCAAGGCGGCTGCGCTGCATCGGGATTGACACCAGCACGACCTAGAAGGGGACGGCCGACGCGCATGAGCGTGATGAAGAGACTTTCGATGATCTTCAAGTCCAAGGCCAACAAGGCCTTGGACAAGATGGAGGATCCGCGCGAGACCCTTGACTACTCCTATCAGCGGCAGCTCGAGCTGCTGCAGAAGGTGCGCAGGGGGGTGGCCGACGTCGCCACCTCGCGCAAGAGGGTGGAGCTGCAGATAACCGGCTTGGAGAACCAGGCCAGGAGGCTGGAGGAGCAGGGCCGCAAGGCGCTGTCCGTCGGCCGCGAGGACCTTGCCCGTGAGGCGCTGCAGCGGCGCTCCAACCTGCAGACGCAGATGGCCGACCTGAAGGTTCAGCACGACAACCTGCAGGCCGAGGAGGAGAAGCTGACCACGGCCTCCCAGCGGCTGCAGGCCAAGGTCGACTCCTTCCGCACGAAGAAGGAGACCATCAAGGCCACCTACACCGCCGCCGAGGCCCAGACGCGCATCAACGAGGCGTTCTCCGGCATCTCCGAGGAGATGGGCGACGTCGGCCTCGCGATCCAGCGCGCCGAGGACAAGACGGCGCAGATGCAGGCCCGCGCCGGCGCCATCGACGAGCTGCTCGCCAGCGGCGCGCTCGACGACTTCAGCGGCACCCGCGGCGACGACATCCAGGCCGAGCTCGACCGCATGGGCGGCGGCATGGACGTCGAGCTGGAGCTGGCCAGGATGAAGGCCGAGCTCGGCCAGGGCTCCGCGCCGCAGCCGTCCATCGAGCAGGGACAGCCGCAGCAGCAGGCCCAGCCGCAGGCACAGCCTCAGCAGCAGCAGCAGGCCGGCCCCACCCAGCAGTACCGTCAGCCTGGGGAGGGCGCATGATCGTCAGAATCATGGGCGAGGGTCAGATCGAGATCTCCGCCGACGACATCGCCGTACTCAACGAGCTCGACACCGAGCTCGAGGCGGCCATCGACGCGGGCGACGAGAAGGCCTTCCGCGTCAAGCTGCACGCGCTGCTCGACAAGGTGCGCCACGTGGGCAAAGCGCTTCCCGACGACAGCCTTGAGCCGTCAGAGCTGATCCTTCCCCCCGCGGACGCCTCGATCGAGGAGGTCCGGGAGATGCTGGGCGACCAGGGCCTCATCCCGGGCTGACGCCGTGAGCACGCGGTTCGCGTCCGACTCCGGCCTCACCCGCCGGATGGTCGTGACGATGTTCCTGCTCGGGCTGCTCTACGTCGTGTTCGTCGGCGTCCTGATCGCCCTGGGCGCCCAGGCGCTGACCGTGCTGGTGCTGGCCGGCGCCTTCCTGCTGGTGCAGTACTTCCTGTCCGACCGCATCGCCCTGTTCGCGATGCACGGCCGGGAGGTCTCACCGCAGGAGGCGCCCGAGCTGCACGCCCTGATCGACCGGCTCTGCGCACTGGCCGACATGCCGAAACCACGGGTGGCGATCGCCGAGTCCGACGTCCCCAACGCGTTCGCCACCGGCCGTGACCAGAAGCACGCCGTCGTCTGCGTGACGACCGGCATCCTGCGCCGCCTGGAGCCGCAGGAGCTGGAGGGCGTGATCGCGCACGAGCTGTCCCACGTCGCCCACCGCGACGTGGCCGTCATGACGATCGCCTCGTTCCTCGGCATCGTGGCGGGGCTGATGACCAGGTTCGCGCTCTACACGGGGCTCGGCGGCCGCCGCAACGGCGGCCAGGGCGGACTGCCCATCGGCGTGATCATCCTGCTGGTGTCCATCGTCGTGTACGCGATCAGCTTCCTGCTCACCCGCGCCCTGTCGCGCTACCGCGAACTGGCCGCCGACCGGGCCGGCGCCCTGCTCACGCAGCGCCCGTCCGCGCTGGCCAGCGCGCTGACCAAGGTGTCCGGCGACATGGCCAGGATCCCGACCCGCGACCTGCGGGAGGCGGAGCCGTTCAACGCCTTCTACTTCGCGCCCGCGCTGGCCAAGGGCGCGACGCTGGCCGCGCTGTTCTCCACGCATCCGCCGCTCGAGCGCCGCCTTGAGCAGCTGGCCGCCATCTCCCGGCAACTGGGAAGGGGCTGAGGCCCATGGGCTGGCTCGACGCGCTGCTCGGCCGGTCGAAGCCGGTCAAGCCCAACCTCGACGCGCTGTTCGCGCTGCCGTCGGCGGCGGTGACGCTGCAGGCGGCGACCGGGCTCGAGCCGACCGGGCTCGGTTCGGTGGCCTTCCGCGCCGCCGAGGGCGGCGCGTTCGCCACCGTCGAACGCGACGTCAAGGCGCTGCTGGGGGAGCGCGTCGAGGAGTCCGACGACGGCTACGGCTACACCTGGCTGCTCGTCCGCCGGCCGTCCGAGGCGCTCAGCGACCTGGTCACCGAGCTGCACGCGGTCAACTCCTCGCTGGAGGGCGCCGGGTTCGGGCCGTCGCTGCTCTGCTCGCTGGTGTCGTTCGCGCGGCCTGACGGCGGCGGCCGGCTGGCCGTCGTCTACCTGTACAAACGCGGCACCTTCTACCCGTTCGCGCCGCTCGCCGGGCAGAAGCGCGACAACGCGCTCGAACTGCAGGCCAGAGGCGCTCTGGAGGGTGAGCTGCCGCTGGAGAAGGATCTCAGCCGGTGGTTCCCGGTGTGGGGGGCGCCGGGGCTCTGACGGGGCGCTGACGGGGGCGCAGTTAGGGGCGCTTACCTGCGACTTTCGCGTACAGTGATCTAATTGTCACGTGGAGCGAAGGTTGTACGTGTTCGCCGCGTGCGCGTTCATCATGGCGGCGGTGCTGGGCAGCGCCTGGATCACCGGCCAGTTCACCACGCCCGCGGTGGACAGGACCCACGGGTACGTCAGCGAGCTGGCCGCCCGTGACCAGCCGTGGAGCCGGCTGTTCCGGGTCGGCGACGCGCTGTCGGGGCTCGCGTGCGTCCTGGGGGTGCTGCTGGTGCCCAGGGTGGCCCGCGAGTGGCCGGGCTGGCTGGCGCTGGCCGCGTTCGGCGTGTCCACCTTCCTGGGCGGGCTGTTCCCGCTCGACTGCGCCACGCTCAGCGACCCCGCCTGCGGCGGCTCGGGCACTTCACTCAGCCACCTGCTGCACGCCCTGACCGGGGCCTCCGGCACGCTCGCCGTCCTCGCCGCCATGGCGCTGCTCGGCGCGCGGTGGCGGTCGTGGCTGTCATGGGCGCTCACCTGGCTGAGCCTGGTCGCCACGCTGCTGCTGGTCATCGCGCTGATCGCGGGGCACGGCGCCGGGCTCGCGCATCGCGCCCAGCTCACGGTGATCGCGTTCTGGCTGGTGTACGTGGCGCTCCACCTCCTCGTCGCCGAGCCCTCGCCGGCGCCCGTCACCGGCGACGACCCGTACGGGGAGGACGCCTGCCTGCGGGTCGCTCCCGGCCGCATGGGCGGGGTGGGCGGCGCCCGCGTGCTTCCCCCGCTCCCTCCGGACGCCGCCGCCCGCGTGCAGGTGTCCCATCACACGCAGACCCATGTCGTCGAGGAGGGGGCAGGGCCCGCCGTGCTGATCACGGCGGGCCCGGGCGGGGCGTGGTTCCACTGGGACGCCGTGGCGGGGCTGCTGGCCGGGTCCCGCCGGGTCGTGCGCTTCGATCGGCCGGGGCTCGGCCGCAGCGCCCGGCCGGTGGCGCCGCCCACCCTGTACGCCGAGGTCGCCCGCCTGGTCGCGCTCGCCCCCGCGCACCCCGAACGCGTCACCCTCGTCGCGCACGGCGTGGCCTGCTGGCACGCGGAGGCGTTCGCCCGCCTGCACCCGCTGTGCCTGGCCGGGCTCGTCCTGGTGGACCCGGCCTGCGTCGCGGGGCGCAGGCCGCTCGCCGCCGCCAGGACCGCGGGGCGGTGGCTGCCCGTGCTGGGCGGCACCTGGGGCGCGGCCGTGGTGGCCCGCCTGGCGGGGTCCGCCGCGCACCGGCTGCTCACCGGCCGGCCCGACCCGTCGGGCGTCTACACCATGGGCAAGGTGCCCGCCGCGATGGCGGGGGAGTGGCTCGCCCGCCGCGACATGGCGGCCGACCTGCTGCTGCTGCGCGCCGGCAAGCCGTTCCCCGCCGTCCCCGTCACCGTGATCAGCGGGGACGACGCCGACGCCTGCCAGACGCGGCTGGCCGCCGCCCTGGGAGCCGCCCACGTACGCCTGCCGGTGGCCGGCCGCCGCCTGCCTCTCCGCGCCCCGCAGGTGATCGCCGACGCCGTGAACGCGTGACGGCGAGGGCCCCAAGCCAGCAGAATGGCGGGAAAGTCGCCGTTTGTGGGGGTTGAGCCGATGCCTGACCTCGCGCCCCTGCGTCCAGGGGACCCGGCGGAGGCGGGCGCGTACCGCCTGACCGGGCGGCTCGGCGAGGGCGGGCAGGGCATCGTGTACCTCGCGACCGGCCCCGACGGGACGCAGGCCGCGGTCAAGCTGCTGCGCGCCGACCTGGCGGGCGACGCCGAGGCGTCCGAGCGGTTCGTCCGCGAGGTGGCGATGGCGCGGCGGGTGGCGCCGTTCTGCACCGCGCAGGTCATCGAGACCGGGCTGGCGGGCGGGCGGCCGTACATCGTGAGCGAGTACATCGACGGCCGCACCCTGTCCGACGTCGTACGCGAGCAGGGCCCCCGCACCGGCGCCGCGCTGCACCGGCTGGCGGTCGGCACCGTCACCGCGCTGGTCGCCATCCACCAGGCCGGCATCGTGCACCGCGACTTCAAGCCGTCGAACGTGGTGCTCGCCCCCGACGGGCCCCGCGTCATCGACTTCGGCATCGCCAAGGCGCTCGACCTGGCCTCGACGCTCACCGGGACGGTGGTGGGCACGCCGTCGTACATGGCGCCCGAGCAGCTCGACGAGGAGGGGCCGGGCCCGAAGTCGGACATGTTCGCCTGGGCAGGCACGCTGCTGTTCGCCGCGTCGGGACGGCCGCCGTTCGGCCAGGACGGCGTGGCGGCCGTGGTGCACCGCATCCTGCACGCCGAGCCCGACGTCACCTGCATCGACGACCCGGCCCTGCGCGCGCTGGTCGCCGACTGCCTGGCCAAGGACCCGGACACCAGGCCGTCGGCCGCCGAGGCCCTCATGCGCCTGCTCGGCCACGCCCGGCCGCAGACCCCTGACCTCCTCCAGGAGGGCAGCACCGCCTCCAGGAACCCCGCCCGCGGGCGGCGGATCGGGTGGGCGGCGGCGGCCGGGGTGCTGGCGCTGGCCGCCACGGGCACGCTGGTCGCCGTACGGCTGAGCGGCCCGCCGCCGCGTACCGTCACCTCCACGCCGTCGGCCGCCGCCCTCACGGCCCCGGCGACGCCCGCCACGCGGTCGTACACGCTGCCCGGCACGTCCGTGCGGATCAGCGAGCGCGACGGCGACCCGCTCAAGCTCGCCTCCTACACCCTGGACGGCGGCGAGCGCCTCTACGTCAGGAAGCACGACACCGGCGAGTTCGCCCGCGAGACCCGCTACTTCGAGTACGCCCTGGACCCCAGGACGAACCTCGCCCTGGCCACCGACGTGGACTACAGCACCGACCTGTTCGCCACCGTCTCCATCGTCGACCACGCCACCGGCGCGAGACGCGTGGTCAAGCTCAGCCCGAAGCCGGTCTACCCGGCCACGCCCCGCTGGTCGCCGGACGGCGAGCGGGCGCTGGTCACCCTCTACAAGGGCGAGGGCGGCGCCGCGCAGGCGTATGGCTTCGGCGTCATCGACGTCGCCACGGGCAGGGGCGAGGTCTTCCAGGTCGGCGAGCAGGGCGCGGGGGAGTGGCGCTTCTTCTGGGACGCCGGCGGCCGCGCGGTGGGCACCTGGACGGGCGGCGCGATGACGTTCTACGGCCTCGACGGCAAGGTCCAGCGCACGCTCAAGGACGTCGGAACCCCGGTGTGGGTGGAGGGCGACGACGTCTCGCCGTCGGGCGGCCGGTTCCTGGCGCACTGCACGGCCACCGGCACCGCGCTGTGCGCGCACTCGACGAGTGGCGGCGCCACCGGCGCGGTGACGGTCCCGGTCGCCGCGGAACGGCTCATCGGCTGGTGGGACGACGACCACCTCGCGGTGTGGCGGGCCAAGGACGGCGGGTACGAGGCGGTCGTCGTGGACATGCGGGGCCGGGCGGGCCGGGTGCTGGCGACGGCCAGGGACAAGGCCGAGTTCGACACGATGGGTTTCCGCTTCGCCAGGCCCACCGCATGAGGCGGGGCGCGACCTACGATCGGGGCCTAGGATCGGGGCCTGGACCCAACCGCGAGGGGGCGCCCGTGGACATCACCGTGGTCGGCGAGGGCTCGGTCCTGGCCGCGCCCGACACCCTGCGGCTCTACGCGGGCGTCGAGGTCCGCAGGTCCTCCGCCGCAGACGCGTTCGAAGCCGCCCGAGCCGCCGCCGCCCGGCTCACCGAGGCGCTGGGACGCGCGGGGGTGGCCGCCCGCGACGTGACGACGGTCGAGCTGTCCCTGGGCCCCGAGTACGAGGCCTATCCCAAGGTCGCGGCCTACCGGGCGGCGCAGGGCGTCGAGGCCGTCGTCCGCGACGTCGGCCCATATGCGGGCAGGGCCGACCACGTCATCGACACCGTGGCGGGGGTGGGCGAGGAGGCGAGGCTGAACGGCGTGGCGTTCGAGCTGTCCGACCCGGCCGCGGCGCTGGCCGAGGCCAGGGAGCGCGCGTTCAGGGACGCCGCCGCCAAGGCCGCCCAATATGCCGCGCTGGCCGGCCGGCCGCTCGGCCGGGTGGTGTCGGTGAGCGAGCTGCGAGAGGCGCCGCCGCAGCCGATGCGCGCGGCGGCGATGGTGGCCGAGGCCGGGGCCTCGGTCAGCCCCGGCATGCGGCCGGTCACGGTCTTCGTGGAAGTGGGCTACGACTTCGCGTAGACCGGGCGTTACGGCAGCGCCAGCATGCGGTCGAGCGCGACCTTGGCCCAGTGGGTGGTGTCGTCGTCCACGGTGATCTGGTTGACGACCTCGCCGAGCACCAGCGACTCCAGCGCCCACACCAGGTGCGGCAGGTCGATGCGGTTCATCGTGGAGCAGTAGCAGACGGTCCTGTCGAGGAACGAGATGTTCTTGTCGGGGAACATCTGGGCGAGCCGCTTGACCAGGTTCAGCTCGGTGCCGACGGCCCAGCTCGACCCGGAGGGCGCGGCCTGCAGCGTCTTGATGATGTGCTCGGTGGAGCCGATGTGGTCGGCCTTGAGCACGACCTCGTGGCGGCACTCGGGGTGCACGAGCACGTTGACGCCGGGGATGCGGGCGCGTACGTCGTCCACGGACTCGGCGGTGAAGCGGCCGTGCACCGAGCAGTGGCCGCGCCACAGGATCATCTTCGCCCGCTCCAGCTCCTCCTGGGTCAGGCCGCCGTTGGGGCGGTGCGGGTTCCACACCACGCAGTCCTCGAGCGTCATGCCCATCTCCAGCACCGCCGTGTTGCGGCCCAGGTGCTGGTCGGGCAGGAACAGCACCTTCTCGCCCTGCTCGAACGCCCAGTCCAGGGCGCGCCTGGCGTTGGAGGAGGTGCACACCGCGCCGCCGTTGCGCCCGCAGAACGCCTTGATGTCGGCGCTTGAGTTCATGTACGTGACCGGCACCACCGACTCCGCCAGCCCGGCGTCCTCAAGCGCCTCCCAGCACTCCTCGACCTGGTCGTAGGTCGCCATGTCGGCCATGGAGCAGCCCGCCGCGAGGTCCGGCAGGATCACCTTCTGGGCGTCGCCGGTCAGGATGTCGGCCGACTCGGCCATGAAGTGCACGCCGCAGAAGACGATGAACTCCGCCTCGGGACGCGCCGCCGCCTGCTGGGCCAGCTTGAACGAGTCACCCGTCACGTCGGCGAACTGGATGACCTCGTCGCGCTGGTAGTGGTGGCCGAGCACGAACAGGCGGTCGCCGAGTGCCTCCTTGGCCTTGCGGGCACGCTCCACCAGCCCGGGGTCGGAGGCGGGCGGCAGCTCGCCGGGACAGTCGACCCCCTTCTCGCTGTGCGGATCGGCGCCCCTGCCGAGGACGAAGAGCGGCAGTCCAGTCTGGGTGGCCATCGCCTTACCCCCTTATCGTCGGTTTGACGATACTCATGATGACACACCCCCGAAACGGTTTATTCCGGGGCGTCCGACACCCGGGAATGTGTGGACACCCCCAGGTGTTGGTAGCGTCATCAGTAGGACGTCGAAAACAGACAGCCGGGTTAGGGAGTCAGCAGATGACGGTTGAGAGCAGCGAGACCACGGCACAGGGCCTGATCCTGACTGACGCGGCCGCCGCCAAGGTCAAGAGCCTGCTCGAGCAGCAGGGCGAAGAGGGTCTGCAGCTGCGGGTCGCCGTGCAGCCGGGAGGCTGTTCCGGCCTGCGCTACCAGCTCTTCTTCGACGACCGTTCGATGGACGGCGACGTCGTGTCCGACTTCGGCGGTGTCAGTGTGGTCACCGACCGGATGAGCGCCCCCTACCTGATGGGCGCCTCCATCGACTTCGTCGACACCATCGAGAAGCAGGGCTTCACCATCGACAACCCCAACGCCACGGGCTCGTGCGCCTGCGGTGACTCGTTCAACTAAACGGGTCGCGCCATAAAGGCCGCCAGGTCCCGTCCGCCTTTGAGCGGGCGGGACCTTCGCGTATTCTCGTGGGGCTCTTTGGCCTGCTGACAACGAGGAAGAAGAATCCCGTGCGCATCGCCGTAACCGGCTCCATCGCGACAGACCACCTGATGACCTTCCCCGGCAGTTTCGGCGAGCAGCTCATCGCCGAGCAGCTCGACCGGGTGTCGCTCTCCTTCCTGGTCGATGACCTGCAGATCCGTCGCGGCGGTTGCGCGGCGAACATCGCCTTCGGAATGGCCTGTCTCGGCCTGCGGCCGATCCTCGTGGGCGCCGTGGGCAACGACTTCGCCGACTACCGCTCCTGGCTGGAGCGCCACGGCGTCGACTGCGACTCCGTGCACGTCTCCGAGACCCAGCACACCGCGCGCTTCCTGTGCACCACCGACGAGCACCACAACCAGATCGCCTCCTTCTACACGGGGGCCATGGCCGAGGCCAGGCTGATCGAGCTCAAGCCGGTCTCCGACCGCGTGGACGGGCTCGACCTGGTGCTGATCAGCCCCAACGATCCCGACGCGATGCTGCGCCACACCGAGGAGTGCCGCCAGCGCGGCATCCCGTTCGCCGCCGACATCTCCCAGCAGCTCGCCCGCATGGAGGACGAGCAGATCCGCCAGCTCGTCGACGGCGCCGCCTACCTGTTCTCCAACGACTACGAGAAGGGGCTCATCGAGCAGAAGACCGGCTGGTCCGACGCCGAGGTCCTCGACCGCGTGGGCGTGCGCATCACCACGCTCGGCCCCAAGGGCGCCGTCATCGACCGCAAGGGCGAGCCGGCCATCCAGGTCGCCCCCGCTCCCGAGCGCGGCAAGGCCGACCCCACGGGCGTCGGCGACGCCTTCCGCGCCGGTTTCCTGGCCGGCCTGGCCTGGGACCTGTCGCTGGAGCGGTGCGGGCAGATCGGCAACCTCACCGCCACCCACGTGCTGGAGCGCGTGGGCGGTCAGGAGTACGAGCTGGGCCAGCAGGTCTTCCTCGAGCGGTTCGCGGCCGCGTACGGCGCCGACGCGGCCGCCGAGATCGCCCAGCACGTGCGCTGCTACCACCCCTGACCCGCACGCAGGTGAGCCGGGCCGCTCAGTGGCGGTCCGGCCCCGACCCGGACACAGGTGAGCAGGAACGCTCGACGGCGGTCCGGCCCTGACCCGCATGCCGTGAGCCGGGCCGCTCGACGGCGGTCCGGCTCTTTTCCGCGCGGTCAGCGCGGGGCGTAGACGCGGTGGACGAACTCGGCGAGCTTGTCGTCGCTCAGGTGCGCGGCCAGGTCCGCCTCGCTGATCATGCCGACCAGCCGGCCGCCGTCCATCACCGGCAGCCGCTTGATCTGGTGCTCCTCCATGCGGGCGAGCGCCTCTTCCACCGAGGCGTCCGGCGGCACCCACACCAGCCCGGTGGCTAGCTCGCCCGCCGTGGTCTCGGCCGGGTCGTGGCCGGCCGCGACGCATTTGACCACGATGTCGCGGTCGGTGATGATGCCCGTCACCTGGTCGTCGGGCCCGCATACGGGCAGTGCCCCCACCTCGTGCTCGCGCATCATCTGCGCGGCGCGGTCGAGGGTCTCTTGCGCGCTGATGCACTCGGCGCCCGTGCTCATGACGTCGCGTGCGCATTCTTGCGGCTGTGCGCTGCTCATGGCTTCCCCTGGATGTCGGCGGCTTCCTTCGGAAGTCTCCTACCCGACATATCGGGACAAATCGGGCATGCTCTAGTAATTGCGCCGGACGTGGATCGCCCAGCCCCCGTCCGGCAGCTCGTACGAGCCCACGTGGCGATGCGACTTCAGCCTGCACCACGCCGGCACGTCCGTGTACGCCGCGGGATCGTCGGCCAGCACCGCCACCACCGCGTTGAGCGGGACGTAGTTGATCTGCTCGGCGAGCATGATGATCGGGATCGGGCACTTCTTCCCGAGCGCGTCGATCGTCAAAGCCGGCTGGGTAACCTCGGTCATGCGACTCCTGCGTCCTGGCGGATGCGGCGCACCAGCTCGGGCAGCACGGCGAGGAACTCGTCGACCTCGGCCGCTGATGTGCCCCTGGGCAGCGACACCCGGACATTCCCATGCGTCAGCACGCCCATCGCTTCAAGAACGTGCGATGGACGAAGCGTACTAGCGGTGCACGAACTCCCGGACGATACGGCGAATCCGGCCTTGTCGAGCTCGGTCAGCAGCGCCTCGCCGTCGACGTAGAGGCACGAGAAGGTCACGATGTGCGGCGCCCGCTCGACCGGCTCGCCGATGACCTCGACGTCGGGCACGATCTTCGGGACGGTCTCCCTGATCCGGTCGACCAGCGCGGAGAGCCGCGCCTGCTCACGCTCCGCCTCGTCGAGCGAGGCGCGCAGCGCCGCCGCCGCCGCGACCGCCGCGGGCACGTTCTCGAACCCCGGCACCCGCCGCCGCTCGCGCTCGTCGTCGGGCAGGTGGGAGCGGAACCTGGTGCCCTTGCGCACCGCCAGCACGCCCACCCCGGCGGGGCCGCCCCACTTGTGGGCGCTGGCCGACAGCACCGACCAGCCCTGCGGGACGGGCAGCCGGCCGGCCGTCTGCGCCGCGTCCACCAGCAGCGGCACGCCGTGCTCGCGGCACGCCTCGGCCGCCTCGGCGACCGGCTGCAGCGTGCCGACCTCGTGGTTGGCCGTCTGCAGGCAGGCCAGCGCCGTGCCAGGACGCGCCACGGCCGCGGCGAACGCGCCGGCGTCGACCCGGCCGGTCAGGCTCACGCCCACCGTCTCGACCGTGCCGCCCGCGCGTTCGTGCACCTCGCCGGCGTGCAGCACGCTCGAATGCTCGACCGCGCTCGTGACCATGTGGCTCCCGGCCCTGCGCCTGCCGTGTAGGGTGCCGAGGACGCCGAGATGCACGGCCTGCGTGCCGGATGAGGTGAACGACACCTCGTCGGGCCGCGCGCCGAGCAGCTCGGCCACCTCTGTGCGGGCCTGCTCCAGCAGCAGGTGCGCGCGGCGGGCAGCGCCGTAGAGTCTCGCGGGGTCGGCCCAGCCGGCGTCGACGGCCGCCAGCAGCGCCTCGCGCGCCTGGGGGTGCAGCGGCTCGGTTGAAGCCGCGTCGAAATACGCCACGAGACTCATCGTCCCACTTCCGGCGCCATGGAGGGGTCGCGCGGTGGGGCAAGGCACCTGCACGCTAATGTGTCTGCAATCAGCTGTGCATCTGGAAATACGAGCGCCCAAGGGAAAGACTCTTGGGCTTCATCTGTGGGGTAGGCGATCCGTG
Source organism: Nonomuraea sp. NPDC049504 (assembly GCF_040676845.1). Lineage (NCBI taxonomy): Bacteria > Bacillati > Actinomycetota > Actinomycetes > Streptosporangiales > Streptosporangiaceae > Nonomuraea > Nonomuraea sp. NPDC049504. The sequence goes on along the minus strand of NZ_JBFAPT010000013.1, from coordinate 52,436 downwards.
AGTCCGACTCGCCGTACGACGCGGCGTTCGTTGGCCCGGCGCAGGGTGCCGCGCGCCGCCGCTTTGGCGTTGCTGCTGGCCACTGCTACGGCGTGTGCTAATGACGTCCCCGAGGCCTCCTGGTCTCGCGGCCTTCTTCCCGAACACGTCACCGAGCAGGGCGGCGTCGTTCAGAGCCTGTGGAACGGGGCCTGGATCGCCGCACTCGCCACGGGCGCAGTGGTCATCGTCCTGATCTTGTGGGCCTCGATGTTCCACCGCAAGCGCAGGGCCAAGGCCGAGCTTCCGCCGCAGGTGCGCTACAACCTGCCCATCGAGATCCTTTACACCGTGATCCCGCTGGTCATGGTCTCGGTGTTCTTCTTCTTCACCGCGCGCGACAGCGAGACGCTCACCAAGGTGAGCGGCGACGCGCCGGTCAAGGTCAAGGTCGAGGCGTTCCAGTGGAGCTGGCGCTTCACCACGACCGTCAACGGCAAGACGATCGAGCCGGTCGCGGGCGTGCCGGTCAGCGACTACAACCAGGGCCCCCAGCTGGTCCTGCCGACGAAGACGAAGGTCGAGTTCGACCTGTCGACCGACGACGTCATCCACTCGTTCTGGGTGCCGGAGTTCCTCTTCAAGCGTGACGTCATCCCCGGCATCCCCGAGGACAACCCCGGCCGCAAGTTCGAGATCACCACGCTCGACAGGACCGGCACCTTCGCCGGCCGCTGCGCCGAGCTCTGCGGTGTCGACCACAGCCGGATGCTCTTCTCGGTGAAGCTCGTGCCGCAGGCTGAGTTCGACCAGTACATCGCGACCCACCAGGCTGGGAGTGCCCAGTGACCGCCATCCAAGAACCACCCCTGACGACGACGCCGCGGGTCCGGCCCACCACCAAGGGCCAGATCATCGCCAAGTGGATGTCCTCGACCGATCACAAGATCATCGGGCACATGTACCTGATCACGTCGTTCGCCTTCTTCCTCATCGGCGGCGTGATGGCCCTGGTCATGCGGGCCGAGCTGGCGCAGCCCGGCCTGCAGTTCACCAGCAACGAGCAGTTCAACCAGCTGTTCACCATGCACGGCACGATCATGCTGCTGATGTTCGCGACGCCGCTGTTCGCCGGCTTCGCCAACGAGCTGATGCCGCTGCAGATCGGCGCCCCCGACGTGGCGTTCCCGCGCCTCAACATGGTGAGCTACTGGCTCTACCTGTTCGGCAGCCTCATCGCGGTCTCCGGCTTCTTCACCCCGGGCGGCGCCGCCTCGTTCGGCTGGTTCGCCTACACGCCGCTGTCCAACGCGATCAACTCGCCGGGCATCGGCGGTGACCTGTGGATCATGGGCCTGGCCCTGTCGGGTCTGGGCACCATCCTCGGCGCGGTCAACTTCATCACCACGATCATCTGCATGCGCGCGCCCGGCATGACCATGTTCCGCATGCCGATCTTCACCTGGAACGTCCTGCTCACCAGCATGCTCGTGCTGATGGCGTTCCCGGTGCTGGCCGCCGCGCTGCTGGCGCTGGAGTCCGACCGCAAGCTCGGCACCCACATCTTCGACTCCGAGAACGGCGGCGCGCTGCTCTGGCAGCACCTGTTCTGGTTCTTCGGGCACCCCGAGGTCTACATCATCGCGCTGCCGTTCTTCGGCATCGTGACCGAGGTCCTGCCGGTCTTCAGCCGCAAGCCGATCTTCGGTTACATCAGCCTCGTGGCCGCGACGATCTCGATCGCCGGTCTGTCCATCACGGTCTGGGCGCACCACATGTTCCCGACCGGGCAGGTGTTGCTGCCGTTCTTCTCGTTCATGACGTTCCTCATCGCGGTACCGACCGGTGTGAAGTTCTTCAACTGGATCGGCACGATGTGGCGCGGGCACCTGACGTTCGAGTCGCCGATGCTGTTCTCGGTCGGCTTCCTCATCACGTTCCTGCTCGGCGGCCTGACCGGCGTCATCCTGGCCTCGCCGCCGCTCGACTTCCACATCAGCGACACCTACTTCGTCGTCGCCCACTTCCACTACGTGGTCTTCGGCACCGTCGTGTTCGCGATGTTCGCCGGGTTCTACTTCTGGTGGCCCAAGTTCACCGGCAAGATGCTCGACGACAAGCTCGGCAAGCTGCACTTCTGGCTGCTGTTCATCGGCTTCCACGCGACGTTCCTCGTCCAGCACTGGCTCGGCATGCTCGGCTTCCCGCGCCGCTACGCCGACTACAGCGCGGCCGACGGCTTCACCGACCTCAACATGCTCTCGTCGGTGGGCGCGTTCGTGCTCGGCGCCTCGACGCTGCCGTTCTTCTACAACGTCTGGAAGACCTGGCGCAGCGCGCCCAAGGTCACCGTCGACGACCCCTGGGGCTACGGCGGCTCGCTCGAATGGGCGACCTCCTGCCCGCCGCCGCGGCACAACTTCACCTCGCTGCCGCGCATCCGGTCCGAGCGTCCCGCGTTCGACCTGCACTACCCGCACGCGTCCAGCAAGTCCGCCGGGGAGGTTGAGGCCTGATGAAGGTCCAGGGTTGGCTGTTCCTGCTGTGCGGGATCTTCTTCGCCGGCGTCGACATCGCGTACTGGTTCTGGACCAAGGCGGCCACCGGGCAGGGTGAGCCGGTCGGCACCACCGCGATGGCCATCTCGGTCGGGTTCGCCTTCATGGTGGGCTACTACCTGATGTTCACCTCGCGCCGCATCGGCGCGCAGCCGGAGGACGACAAGCAGGCCGACATCAGCGAGGGCGCCGGCGAGATCGGCTTCTTCAGCCCGAGCAGCTGGTGGCCGTTGTTCCTGTGCCTGGCGGCGGCGTTCGCCTTCGCCGGGTTCGTGATCGGCTTCTGGATGTTCCTGATCGGGCTCTTCCTGGTCATCATGGCCATGATCGGGTTCGTGTTCCAGTACTACCGGGGCCACTTCTCGCACTAGGCCGTACGTCTGGGAACGGGCGTCCTCCCTTGGGGGAGGACGCCCGTTTTTTGGTGTTCTTTACCGGTGTACGGATGTGGTGATTCGATCACTCAGGGTAATAAAGGAGGCAGAAGCGGTTCGATAGTGGGCGAGGGAGTACTCGTGGGGCGCAGTACGTATGGATGCGGCCTGCTGGCCATGGCCCTGCTGGCGGCGTGCTCGGCCGGGTGCTCGGCGAGTGAGCCGGCCGGCGCCCCCAAGGAGGGCGTCGCGATGGCGGGCGGCGCGCAGAGCGCCCCCGTGGGGGTCTCTCCGGCGGACAAGGCCGCGAACGTCCCCACCGACCGGCCCGTGGTCGTCGCCGCCAACGGCGGCACGCTGAAGAGCGTCAAGGTGGACGGAGGCAAGGCGGGGCCGCTCAAGGGCGTGCTGAGCGCCGACCGTACGCGCTGGCGCAGCCTCGGCACCGCCAAGCCGAGCGCGTCGTACACGGTGACCGCGGTCTCCCTGGACGCCACGGGCAAGGAGAGCAGGACCACCAGCGCCTTCTCCACGGCCAAGGGCACCAAGACGTTCGACATCGAGCGGATCACCCCGAACAAGGACGACACAGGACTGACCGTCGGGGTCGGCATGCCCGTCATGATCGCCTTCGACCAGCCCATCGCCGACCGGGTCGCCGTCGAGCGCAACCTCACCGTGCGCAGCTCCAAGCCGGTGGAGGGGGCCTGGCACTGGTTCGACGACCAGCACGTGGACTTCCGGCCGAAGAAGTACTGGCCGGCCAGGACCAAGGTGCGGGTGGAGGCCAAACTGGCGGGGGTGCGCGGCGGGCCCGGCATGTACGGCAAGCGCGACGTACGGCTCGACTTCAAGATCGGCCGCCAGCAGATCACCAAGGGCAGCGTCAACGAGCACGTGCTGGTGGTCAGGCGGGACGGCAAGAAGGTCAGGACGATGCCCATGAGCGCCGGCCAGGGCGGCCAGTGGAAGTACCACACGACCTCCGGCATCCACCTGGCCATGTCGCGTGAGCCCGTCACGATCATGACCTCGCCCGGCATCGGGCCCGGCTCGCCCGGCTACTACCGGCTGACCGTCTACAACACCGTCCGCATCTCCAACAGCGGCGAGTACGTGCACAGCGCGCCCTGGTCGGTCGGCTCGCAGGGCCACGCCAACGTCAGCCACGGCTGCGTGAACGTCAGCCCGGCCAACGCGATCTGGTTCCTGAAGAACACGCTGATCGGCGACCCGATCATCATCACCGGCTCGCCCCGCAAGCTGGAGCCCACGAACGGCTGGGGGCACTGGCAGGAGGACTGGAAGCAGTGGCTCAAGTGGAGCTCGCTCAAGGCGGGCCCCACCGTCACGCTGCCCTGAGAGCGCCGCTCAGAGCACGGGAACGGCGCCGCCACTCCGAGTGAGGGCGGCGCCGTTACTCGTGCTCAGGGGCTGCTCAGGAGCGCGGGAAGGCGCTGCTGACCTCGATCCAGCGGTCGAGGGTGGCCGCGGCGGCGCCGGAGTCGATCGCCTGGACCGCGCGGGCGTAGCCGTCGATCATGGCGGAGTCGAGGTCGTCGCCTGGCCCGTCGAGCGCCACCAGCGCGGCCGCCGCGTTGAGCAGCACCGCGTCGCGCACCGGCCCGGTCTTGCCCTGCACGAGGTCGTGCACGGCCTGGGCGTTGAAGGCGACGTCGCCGCCGCGCAGCGCGCCCACGTCGGCGCGCGGGATGCCGAGCACCGCAGGGTCGAACGTGGTCTGCGTGGCCGTGCCGTCCTTGACCACCCAGACGGTGGAGGTGGCCGCGATGGTCAGCTCGTCGAGGCCGTCGTCGCCGCGGAAGACCAGGGCGGACACGCCCCGCTCGGCGAACACGCCGGCCAGCACCGGCAGCATGCCGGCGTCGTAGACGCCGATGGCCTGCGCCGAGGGGCGGGCCGGGTTGGTCAGCGGGCCGAGGAAGTTGAAGATCGTCGGAACGCCGATCTCCTTGCGCGTCGGCCCGGCGAAGCGCAGCGCGGGGTGGTAGACGGGCGCGAAGCAGAACGCGATGCCCGCCTCGCTCGCCACCCGCGCCGTCTGCTCGGGTGTGAGGTCGAGCCTGATGCCGAGGTGCTCCAGGACGTCGGCGGCGCCGCACGAGGACGACGCGGCGCGGTTGCCGTGCTTGACCACCCTGGCGCCCGCGGCGGCGGCCACGATGGCGGCCATCGTCGAGACGTTGACGGTGTGGGCGCGGTCGCCGCCGGTGCCCACGATGTCGACCACCGGGCCCTCGACGCGGAGCGAAGTGGCGAGGTCGAGCATCGTGCGGGCCAGGCCCACGACCTCGGCCACGGTCTCGCCCTTGGCGCGCAGCGCGATCACGAAACCGGCGATCTGAGACGGCGTCGCGGCGCCGGACATGATCTCCCGCATCGCCCAGGCCGACTCGTCAGAGGTGAGGTGCTCTCCTGACAGGAGGGCGTTGAGCAGGGTGGGCCAGGTCGTCCGGGAGTCCATGGGCACCTACTTAGCGTTGAGACGGGTGGCGGAGCGGCGGCGCATGAGGTCGGCCACGGTGTCGGCGAGCACCAGGGGCTCGAGAGGCTGGGCCACCACGGCGTCGGCCTTCGACCAGTCGGCCAGCCACCTGTCGTCGCGCCTGGCGATGATCAGGCAGATGGGCGGGCAGTCGTAGACCTCGTCCTTGGCCTGGCGCGAGACGCCCATGCCGCCGGCCGGCTGGGTCTCGCCGTCGAGGACGGCGACGTCGATCTCACCGGAGCCGAGCCACTGGTGCACCTTGGGCTCGGTGGCGCACTCCACGATCTCCACGAGGGGTAGGTCGGCCGCGGGGCGCCTGCCGATGGCCTGGATCACCTCGGCCCTGGTGGCGGCGTCGTCGCTGTAGACGAGGACTTTCATCTTCTCGTCGGTGCTCCCACTGGACATCGGTCGCGCTCACTATCAGTCGAAGAGGTATGGTCACCTGGGATCGTACCGGTGCGTGGGCATGCGTACCCAGGCCACCATGCCTGGTGGGCGTTTTATGGCAATTATCCCAGGTTGGTCGGTGGTTCGTACCTGCTAACGGGGGGTCGTGCGCCGGACCGACCACCGGAGCCGCAATAATGCTGCCCGTGGCGACAGCATCCGCAATAACTTCGACGACGACAGCACAGTCGTACCGCAGACCCAACTTGGTCAGCGTGGGCACGATCGTGTGGCTGTCCTCTGAGCTCATGTTCTTCGCGGCGCTGTTCGCGATGTACTTCACCATCCGGTCGGTGAGCGTCGGCAAGGGCCTCGAGTGGGGCCCGGCGCTGCTTCCTGCTGGCGCGCACGCAGCAGAGGCCGCTCACCTGAACATCCCGTTCGCGACGGTCAACACGATCATCCTGGTTCTGTCGAGTGTGACGTGCCAGCTGGGCGTGTGGGCCGCAGAGAAGGGGCAGGTCGGAAAGCTCCGCTTCTGGTACATCGTCAGCTTCCTCATGGGCGCGATCTTCGTGGCCGGGCAGCTGTACGAGTACATTGAGCTGGCGTCAGAGGGCGCGACCCTGTCCGCTAACGCTTACACTTCGGTGTTCTACCTGACGACGGGCTTCCACGGCCTGCACGTGACCGGTGGCCTGATCGCGTTCCTGTTCATGCTGGGACGCACGTACGCCGCGAAGCGCTTCACGCATGAGCAGGCCACCAGCGCGATCGTCGTGTCCTACTACTGGCACTTCGTAGACGTCGTCTGGATCGGTCTTTTCGCGACCATCTACATCATTCGTTAAGGAACGGGATCTCTGTGACTAGGATCACCGCTTGGCGGCGGCATCCCCTCGCGAGATACGCCGTCCTGATTTTGGCGTTGGCGCTGGTCGGGATGGTATACGCCGCCTTTGTCCAGGCGGGTAAGCCTGCCGACGCGGCATTGGCGGCAGGCAAGGTCGATGACGTGGCCGAGGGCAAGAGCCTGTTCGTCCAGCACTGCTCCAGCTGCCACGGCATGAACGCGCAGGGCACCGGCACGGCGCCCACGCTCATCGGCGTCGGCGCCGCGGCCGTCGACTTCCAGATGAGCACCGGGCGCATGCCGGCGGGCGCTCCTGGCCCGCAGGCGCCGCGCAAGCCGCTCGCGCCCTGGGTCAACGAGACCACGACCCGCCAGATCGCCGCCTACGTGCAGTCGCTCGGCGGCGGCCCGCAGGTGCCGGGGCACGAGCAGGTCGACCCCAAACTCGGTGACGCCGGCAAGGGTGGCGAGCTGTTCCGCGCCAACTGCATCCAGTGCCACAACTGGGCAGGCGCGGGCGGCGCGCTGACGCAGGGCAAGTACGCGCCCAACCTGAACGAGGCGACGCCCACGCAGATCTACGAGGCGATGGTCACCGGCCCGCAGGCGATGCCGGTCTTCAACGACACGACGATCACGCCCGAGGAGAAGCGGAGCATGATCGCGTACATCACCCAGGTCCGCGAGCAGCGGGACCCGGGCGGCTTCGGCCTCGGCCGCATCGGCCCGGTCACCGAAGGTCTCGTGGCGTGGATCGTGGGCCTGAGCGCCCTCGCACTCGCCGCCATCTGGATCACCGCGAAGAAGCGACAGAAGCCATGACAGACAACGAGCACGAGATCGAGCAGCCGGACGAGCGCGTCCCCAAGCGCGTCATCGGCACCCCCGCACCGGGCACCTCGATGCTCGGCACGGCGGAGACCGAAGAGGTCGAGCGCGACGTCCCCGGCGTGACGCTGCAGGACGAGGCCAAGGCCCGCAAGGCCGAGAAGATCGTGGCGCTCTGCTTCACGATCACCTTCCTGGCCGCCATCGCGTTCATCATCTCCTACGTGGTGTTCCAGGTCGGCAGTCCCGAGGCCACGGGCACCTCCACCTTCGCGCTGGGCACCTCGCTCACCGTCGCGATCCTCGGCCTGGCGGTCGGCATCGTGATCTGGGTCCGCCAGATCATGCCGAAATACTCGCTGGTCCAGGAGCGCCACACGATGGCCTCCGAGGAGGACGACCGCGAGGTCGTGAGCGACACCTTCGTGCAGGGCGCCAACGAGAGCGGCTTCGTCAAGCGCAAGCTGCTGCGCCGCACCCTGCTGCTGGCCGCCGCGCCGCTGGGCCTGGTCCCCCTGGTCCTGCTGCGCGACCTCGACAACAGCAAGATGCCGGGCGCCAAGTTCAACAAGACGCTGCGGCACACGGTCTGGGGCGGGACCACCAAGGAGGGCAAGCCGCTCAGGCTCGTCGTCGAGGGCACCGGCCAGCCCATCAGGGCGGCCGACTTCAACTCGCCCGGCGGCATCCTGTCGGTCGTGCCCGAGGGTTACGAGCACGACCTCAACGCCCTGGCCAAGGCCACGCTGATCCTGATCAAGTTCCGCCCTGAGGAGATCAAGGGCGGCACCAACAGAAACTGGACGCACGACGGCATCGTCGCGTACTCCAAGATCTGCACCCACGTGGGCTGCCCCGCGGCCCTGTACGAGCAGAACACCCACCACATCCTCTGCCCGTGCCACCAGTCGACGTTCGACGCCGCCGACGGCGCGAAGGTCATCTTCGGCCCGGCCGCCCGGCCGCTGCCGCAGCTGCCCATCACCGTCGACGCCGAGGGCTACCTCATCGCCAAGGGCGATTTCCCGGTGCCCCCCGGGCCCAGCTACTGGGAACGCGGTGACGCGGAGGCCGAGGCCAGGTCGAAGGGAGGCCAGGCATGAGCACCGAGCTGAAGGCCCCGCCCAAGGCCATCGCCGGCCCGTCGAACTGGCTCGACGAGCGCCTTGGCGGTGCCAGCTTCCTCAAGCGCAACATGCGCAAGATCTTCCCGGACCACTGGTCGTTCCTCCTGGGTGAGATCGCGCTCTACTCCTTCGTCGTGCTGCTGCTGACCGGGACGTTCCTGACGCTCTGGTTCAAGCCCAGCATGATGGAGATCGCCTATGACGGCTCGTACGCGCCGCTCAAGGGCGTCATGATGTCCGAGGCCTACGCGTCGTCGCTGGAGATCAGCTTCGACGTCCGCGGTGGTCTGCTCATGCGGCAGATGCACCACTGGGCGGCCCTGCTCTTCGTGGCCGGCATGATGGTCCACGCGCTGCGCGTGTTCTTCACCGGCGCCTACCGCAAGCCGCGCGAGATCAACTGGATCATCGGCGTGCTGCTGCTGACGCTGGCGCTGGCCGAGGGTCTGACCGGCTACTCCCTCCCCGACGACCTGCTCTCCGGCGCCGGTCTGCGGATCACCGAGGGCGTGGCGATCTCGCTGCCGCTGGTCGGCACGTACATCACGTTCTTCCTGTTCGGCGGCGAATATCCGGGTGAGGATGTCATCTCCCGGTTCTACTCGCTGCACATCCTGCTCATCCCGGGCATCATCCTGGCGCTGGTCTCCGCCCACATGGTCCTCATGTGGGTGCAGAAGCACACCCAGATGCCGGGCAAGGGCCGGACGAACAAGAACGTCGTCGGCGCGCCGTTCTACCCGGCCTTCATGGCGAAGGCGGGCGCGTACTTCCTGTTCACGCTGGGCGTCATCACCGGTCTGGCGACCTTCACCCAGATCAACCCGATCTGGCTGTTCGGTCCCTACACGCCGGCCGACGTCTCGGCGGGTTCGCAGCCCGACTTCTACATGGGCTTCCTCGAAGGCGCGCTGCGCATCATGCCGCCGTGGGAGATCAACCTCTTCGGCACCTCGCACGCCGGCACGCTGCCGCTGAGCGTCATCATCCCGGCGCTGGTGCCGATGGGCATCATCATGACCGGCCTGGCGCTCTACCCGTTCCTCGAACGCTGGGTCACCGGCGACAACCGTGAGCACCACGTCGTCGACCGTCCGCGCAACAACCCCCACCGCACCTCGATCGGCATCTCGGCGATCACCTTCTACGGGGTGCTGTGGCTGCTCGGCGCCAACGACGAGATCGCGGCGAACTTCCACATCAGCCTCAACGTGACGACCTACGCCGGTCGAGTGCTGATCTTCGTCGCCCCGGCGCTCGCCTACCTGATCACGTACCGCATGTGCCTCGGCCTGCAGCGCGCTGACCAGGCGATCATCTCGCACGGTGTGGAGTCCGGCGTGATCAAGCGGCTGCCGCACGGTGAGTTCATCGAGATCCACACGCCGCCGTCCGAGGACATGGAAGCGCACATGCGCGGCAAGGCGACCGTGCCGATGCTTCCGGTGGACGAGGACACCTCGGGCATCCCGCCGAAGGGGATGCGCGGGCCGCTCGGCAAGCTCCGCGGCCGGATGTCGCGTGCCTACGGCGGGGAGAAGATCCCGCTGGAGGACCCGCACGGGCACCACGGCCACGGCGAGCACGACGAGCACGGCGAGCACGAGGAAGAACACGCCGCCGTCGGCGCCGGTGCGAGCGACGAGCAGCACAGCATCACCCGCTGATCCCTGACGCCACACAACCGAAGGGCCCGGCCGAGCACCCGCTCGACCGGGCCCTTCGGTGTCCCCGGACATCCACGATCCTGAGCGCGGGGCCTCGTCGGGGCAGCGTGAGGCGGTCCGGCGGCGTCAGGTGTCTGAGCGGCGAGGGCGCAGGATGCCCGGCGAAAGGCTCAGGGAGCCACGGAAGGTGGCCGGCGGCCCGGGAACGGCGTCCCTGAGGCGTGCGGCTGGGGCGCGGGGCCTGGGCGCGGATCCTGAAACCGCGTTCGCCTGGGCGCGCCGGGGGTGCTGAGCCTTGGGCGTGGGGCCGGGGGTAAGTCAGTCGGCTTCGGGGAAGCCGATGGAGAAGGCGGCGTCGAGGTCGTGGCGGGAGTAGGCGCGGAAGGCGATGTGGGTCTCCGTGTGGAGCACGCCCGCCACCTTGTTGATCCGCCCAGGGACGACCTCGGCGATCTCCTCGTAGGCGGCGACCCTGACCATGGCCAGCAGGTCGTATTCGCCGGTGATGGAGTAGACCTCGCTGACTCCTTGAATCTCGGCGATCGTCTGGGCGACCTCCGGGATCCGGTCTACCTCTGCATTGATGTGGACGATAGCCGTGACCATGCATCAACTCTATCGTTTCACCTCAAAGGTCGCCCCTCCCGAGGACGCCGCTGATCGAGATGCCGGTACGCCAGCTCGATGCGCGCCTTGTGCCGGGCCGCACCCCGCGCCGGCAGGCTCCACTCGCCGTCGACCTCCACCAGCCGCACCCCAGGTGACTCCAGCCAGCGCAGGATGCACTCGGTCTCCTCGGCGCTGGCCGCGGGGACCGGCCCGGGACCGGGCAGCACCGCCTCGGCGGCGGCCTTGAGCGAGGCCACGAAAGGGGTCGGGTGGGCGCCCTTGGGCATGACCCCGGCGGCGGCCAGGCGGCCGTAGCGGACGACGTGGATGTCCCAGCCGCCCCCGAAGGCGGGGCTGGCGGCCACCAGCTCGGGGATGCGGGTGATGGCGCTCAGCCGCTGCATGCGGGCCGCCGTACGGACGAAGGAGGCCAGCCGGTCGCGGTCGACCGAGGCCTCCTCGTAGCGCTGCTCGACCGACAGCCGCTCCATGCGGGCGGCCACCGCGCTGAAGACGGTGCCGGCGTCGAGCGTCATGGCGCGGCGCGCGGTCTCGACGTGGACGGCGTATTCCTCCGGGCTCTCGCGCCCCTCGCACGGCGCCCCGCAGCGGCCCATCTCGTGCAGCACGCACGCCGAGCGCCGGGTGCGCAGCGTCACCGGCTGCGTGCACTGGCGCAGCGGGACGGCCTCGTGCAGCGCGATGCGGGCGTCGTCGGCCAGCCGGGTGCTGGTGAAGGGGCCGAGGTAGGTGGCGTCGTCGTCTTTGACCTCGCGCACGATCGACAGGCGGGGGAACACCTCGCGCGTCAGCTTCAGCCACACCATCTTCTCGGGGAAGCGGGAGCGGCGGTTGTAGCGCGGCTTGGCGCCGCCGATCAGGCGCAGCTCCCTGACCTCGGCCTCCAGCGCGGTGGCGCAGACGATGTGGCGCACCCGCTCGGCGATGCCGATCATCTCGCGGATACGCGGCCGGGTCTCGCCCGCGGTGAAGTAGGAGCGTACGCGGTTGCGCAGGTTGGTGCTCTTGCCGATGTAGAGGACCTCGCCGCGCTCGTCCTCGAACAGGTAGACGCCGGGTGCGTGGGGCACGGAGTCGGCGAGATGGCGCTTGCGCTGCTGCTCTGGCGTGGGGGCGCGGACGAACGACTTGAGCTCTTCCAGCGTGTGGACCTGGAAGGACCCGGCCCGCTCGATCAGCCCGTGGAGCACGTCGACGGTGGCCCTGGCGTCCTGCAGCGCGCGGTGGCACGGCTCGACGGGGCTGCGGAAGAACCTGGCCAGCGTGGCCAGCTTGGCGTTGGGCGTCTCGTCGCGGGTCAGCACCCGCCTGGCCAGATCGACGGTGTCGACCACCGGGTTGGCAGGCGGCGGATAGCCGAGCGCGGCGCAGGCCGCCTTGATGAAGCGGGTGTCGAACCCGGCGTTGTGCGCCACCAGGGTGGCGCCGCGGATGAACTCGAGGAAGCTCGGCAGCACCGACTCGATCGTGGGCGCGGCCATGACCATGGCGTCGGTGATGCCCGTCAGCACGGAGATGAACGGCGGGATCGGCCCCCCGGGATCGACCAAGGTGGAGAACTCGCCGAGCACCTCACCGGCCCGCACCTTGACCGCGCCGATCTCGGTGATCGCGTCCTCGGCGGGCGCGCCGCCGGTCGTCTCGAGGTCGAACACGACGAACGTGACATCGCTCAGCGGCGTGCCGAGCTCGTCGAGAGTGCCTTGAACCGGGTCCACGAACCAAGACCATAGAAGGACGGACCGACAGGAACGAGTAAGCACCCCCCTTGATCCTTAGTTACCCTTCCCTTTATGTCCGCGGGAAGACTTGCCGGCCGCTACTCCCTGCTGCGCCCGCTGGGCGCCGGTGGCATGGGGAAGGTGTGGCTGGCCAGGGACGAGATGCTTGAGCGCGATGTCGCGGTCAAGGAGCTCACGCTGCCCGAGGGCATGCCGGACAAAGAGCGCTCCGAGGCGGTGACGCGGGCGGTGCGCGAGGCGCAGGCCACCGCGCGGCTGCGCCACCCCGGCATCGTGGCCCTGCACGACGTGGTGGTCGAGCAGGACAGGCCGTGGCTGGTCATGGAGCTGCTGCGGGGCCGCACGCTGGGCGACACCGTACGCGACTTCGGCCCCATGCCCCCCGACTACGCGGCCAGGGTGGGCGCCGACGTGCTCGAGGCGCTGATGGTCGCCCACGCCCAGGGCCTGCAGCACCGCGACGTCAAGCCGGGCAACGTGTTCCTGACCGAGAGCGGCCGGGTGGTGCTGACCGACTTCGGCATCGCCAGGCAGGAGGGCCAGGCCACGCTCACCGAGCAGGGCCTGATGATCGGCTCGCCCGGGTTCATCGCGCCTGAGCGGCTCGAGGGCCACCCCGGCGGCCCCGCCAGCGACCTGTGGTCACTCGGCGCCACCCTCTACGTCGCGCTGACCGGCGCGCCGGCCTACTCGGGGTCGATGGCCGACCGCGTCCGCGCCACGCTCACCCAGCCGGTCCCGGTCGCGCCGGGCCCGCTCGGGCCCGTGGTGGCCGCCATGATGGCCCAGCATCCCGGCGCCCGCCCCGACCCGCGGCTGGTCGTGGACGCGCTCAGGCAGGTTGCCGCGGGCCTGCCCGCGCCCAAGCTGCCGGCCGGCGAGGTGGCGACCGCGCCCAGCGGGTCCGGAGGGCGCGGCAAGCTCGGCGTGCTGGTCGCCGCCGTCGTCGTGGTGGCGCTGGCCGCCGCGGCCACGACCGGGTTCCTGCTGCTGCGCGACCGCGACGGCGCCGCCGCCTCGGCGTTCACCACCCCCATGGACGTCTGCACGCTGATCGGCGCGCAGGACCTCGGCGGCATCCTGAAGACCGCCAACCCGCCCAAGGCGCAGCCCGACTCCGACGACGCGGGCCCGGAGTGCGGCTACCCGCTCTCGGCGGCGAAGACCGGCGTGAGCCTGCAGGTGCAGAAGGACTCCGACACCGTCGATCCGTGGTCGATGACCGAGGTGTCGGCGCGCAAGCTGTTCCAGAGCCAGAAGCGCACCTGGGGCAGGAACGACACGATCAGCTGGACCTGGCCGGAGATCGGCGTGGCGGGCAACCAGCGGGCCACCCGCACCCCGGTGCACGACGTCAAGGGAGTCGGCGAGGAGGCGTTCGGCTTCGAGCTGCGGGGCCCCGACGGCCGTATGCACTCCGCCTACGTCTTCTACCGGCTGGCCAACCTCGTCGTGAGCGCCTCGTACACCACGCTCAGCGACCGGCCGACCGACGACCAGATCATGCAGTCGGCGCTGAGAGCCGCGCAGGCGAGCGAGCGGACGTTGCGCGATGGCGGGTGACCTCTACCTCCTGGCGAGCCGCTACCGGCTGATCGAGCGGCTCGGGCAGGGCGGCGCCGGCACGGTGTGGCGGGCCATCGACGAGGTGCTCGACCGGCAGGTCGCCGTCAAGCAGGTACGCGTGCCGGAACGGCTGAGCCCGCAGGAGCACGCCGAGTTCATCGACCGCGCCATCCACGAGGCGCGGTCGGCCGGACGCCTGCGCGACCCGGCCATCGTGCTGGTCCACGACGTCGTCATCGAGGGCGCCCAGCCGTGGATCATCATGGACCTGGTCACCGGCCGCTCGCTCGACAAGGTGATCAAGCAGAGCGGGCCGCTGCCCCCCGAGTACGTCGCCGCGATCGGCCTGCGCGTCCTGTCGGCGCTGGAGGTCGCGCACGCCCACGGCATGCTGCACCAGGACGTCAAGCCGGCCAACATCCTGCTCGACGGCGACGGCTCGGCGATGCTCACCGACTTCGGCATCGCGGCGCCCATCAGCGGGGTGGGCGACCGGTTCGGCAGCGCGGGCTCGCCCGGCTACATGGCTCCCGAGCGGCTCAACCAGCAGCCCTCCGGGCCCGCGTCCGACCTGTGGTCGCTCGGCGCCAGCCTGTACACCGCGGTCGAGGGGCGCGCGCCGTTCGAGCGCGGGCTGCCCGCCGCGATCGCCGCGGCGGTGCTGCTGCACGAGCCGCCCTACCCCGCACGTGCCGGCCGCCACCTGGGCGACCTGCTGATGGCCATGCTCGCCAAGGACCCCGCGGTACGCCCCACGGCGGCCCAGGTGCGTCATGCGCTGCACAAGGTGGTCGGCATCTCCACGGGCACCTTCACCGGCACCGGCAATCTCCCCGGCGCCGGAAGGGGCACCGGCACTGGGCCCGGGCCCGCCAAGGCGCGCCGCCGGTGGCTGCTCCCCGTAGTGCTCGCCGCCGTCGCGGTGCTGGGCGCGGGCGGCTGGGTCGCCGTCAACGCGCTCGGCACGTCCACCGCCCCGCCCGGTCGCTACGCCACCGCGCCCGAGCCCTGCCGCTTGCTCACCGACGACCAGGCCGCCAAGCTCATCAAGGGCGCGCCCCGGCGTTCGTCCCCCAAGCCGGGCGAGTGCGAGTGGCTCAACGACTCCACCCGCGGCAAGCTCATCGTGCGGGTCTGGGCCGAGCGGCCCACCGAGGACCTCAGCGGGCCCCAGGTGGCCGAGCGCCGCATGGCCAGCGAGGAGCGTACGCGGGCCGCCGCCAAGGGCACCAGCCAGCGCCAGATGTGGGGAGGAGTCAACGAGGTCGCCGGTGTGGGGGAGCGGGCGATCGTCCAGAACGGCTTGCGACTGTATATCAACTCCAATGAATCGGGCATCGCGGACAGCCGGTTGCTTTTCCGTACCAGTAACCTGCTGGGCGAAGTCATCTGGCATCGTGAGGACGTCCCGACCGACAAGCCCAACGATCAGAAGACCGCGATCGCCGCCGCCCGCCTGGTCGTCGCGGCGCTGCCGGAGTGAGAGGCCTATCGCGCCGCAAGCACCCCGCAAGGGGTGTGACTAGCATGTTTCCCCGCAAGCCAGGGCAACCTCAGGAGTCGCAGTGAATCCCGGTAGTGAGTACGGGCCGCCGAACCCCTATCAGGACCCCGGCAGGCGATCCCAGCCTCCCCACCAGCCCCCGGACGGCCCCCCGCCCCAAGACCCGCAGGCCGGCCCTCCAGGCGCGAACCAAGGCCCGCCTCCGAACACCCCCTACGGTGGCCCTCCGCCTGGCGCGCAGGCCGGCCCCCCGAACGGCCCTCAGGCCGGCTCTCCAACCCGGCCCCCACAGGGCCCCCAAGGCCCCCAGAACGGACCTCATAACGGGCCGCAAGACTGGTCTCAGAACGGGCCGCAGGGCTGGCCGCAGGACGGGCCTTACGGTGGTTTCCCCAGCGGCCCCCGAAGCGGGCCACCCAGTGATCCCCAGGCCGGCCCCCCGAATGGCCCTCAGGGCGGCTCTCCGAGCTGGCCGCCGCACGGCCCCCAAGGCGGGCCTCCCAGCGGCCCTCAGGGTGGGCCTTCGGGCTGGCCTCCGAACGAACCTCAGGGCGGCTCTCCGAGCTGGCCCCAGAGCGGTCCCCAAGGCGGGCCCCCGAGCGGTCCCCAAGGCGGGCCTCCGAGCGGTCCCCAAGGCGGGCCTCCGAGCGGCCCTCAAGGCGGGCCGCCGAGCGGGCCGCAGGGTGGGGCGCCGTATCTGCCGCCTACCCTGCCGCCCGCCATGCCGTCGTCGATGCCGCCGCGCATGCCGGACCAGGCGTTGCCGCCGACGTTGCCTCCCACCCTTCCCCCGATGCCCTCGCCGCAGGGCCCCCAGCGGCCGTCGTGGCTGATGCCCACGCTCGCCGCGGCGCTCGTGGTGCTGGTGGCCGCGACCGGGGTGGGCCTGTTCCTCCTGTATGGCAACAAGGACGACGAAGGCGGCGGTGGCACGCCCCCGGTGGCAGGGACGTCGTCCGCCTCCGGCAGCCCGTCCGCGGCGGCCGTGGGCGTGGACGTGTGCTCGATGCTGCCCAAGGACGAGGCCGACCGGCTGGTGCCCGACGCGACCGTGGACAAGCGGTCCCGTGACAACGACTACACGGTCAACTTCGGCTGCAACTGGACGAACCGCCGCATCTCGTTCGGTGAGTTCTGGCGCAGCAGGGAGATCGACGTCAAGGTCGACCAGCACAAGCCCGACGGCGTGAAGACGGGCCGCGCGATGGCGCAGAACTCGTACGAGGCCGACTACAGCAGCGGCAAGTACCGCGAGACCGCGAAGCCGACCCTCGACGAGGACGAGAAGGAGTACATCTCCCCGGTCAAGGACATCCCGAACGTCGGCGACAGCGCCTTCGCCCAGTACACGTGGCGCCGTTCGGGCAAGATGCTCTGGTACGCGTACGGCACCGCGTACGCGCGGGTCGGCGACATGACGATCGAGGTCAAGTACCAGGCGGGCCAGCAGCGTAAAGACGCCCAGATCCTGACGAACGAGTCCGCCCAGGCCGTCACGGAGGAGAACGCGATCCGCGAGGTGAGCGGCCTGGTCGTGCACTTCGCCAAGGGCGTCGCCGAGTGGCAGCGCAAGCACCCCGACGTGCTGGCCCAGGCCGAGCCGTCGGCCACGCCCACCGCGCCGCCCTCCCGCTCGCCGAGCTCCACGCCGACGCCGTCGCCGACCGTGCTGGCCTCCTTCCCCGCCGACTGCGGGGCCGTCAGCGGCACCGCAGTCAAGCTGGTGCCCGACGCCACCACCCGGGCGCGCGGCAACAGGATCGGCGACGACGACCGTACCGAGTGCCGCTGGCTCAACCTGGACCTGCCGGACGGCGAGGGCAGGAAGAAGGTCCGCAGCGCGCTCATCACCGTGCACCGGTTCACCAACCGGGCGGGGGCCGTGGACGAGCCGGCCGCCAAGGAGTTCTACGCGACGGACAGGGGCCGGTCCGCGGGCAGCGCCGAGTCCTCGCTCGGCGGCATCACCTGGGGCGAGCTGACCGACGTGAAGGGGCTGGGCGACCAGGCCCACCGGCAGTACGTCCAGTCGCGGGTCGGCGATGTGTCGGCCGGCAGCGGCTCGTACGTCATCCGCAAGGGCGCCGTGGTGATCGAGGTCGACTACACCGGACATCAGCGGCCCGAGAACGCGGAGAAGAACGCGTCCAATGTCGTGCTGATGCCGGAGAAGGAGGCGTTCGAGGGCGCCCTCACTCTGGCCAAGGCCTACCTGAACGTCCTGGACGGCGGCTGACACCACCGGCCCGATCGTGCGCGCCGGGCGCCCGTACGGCCGCCCATCCAGCCGCCCATCCGGCCGCGCGCTCAGGCGGGGGCGTCGCGGAGGCGTTCGACGCGGATGCCGCGCAGCAGCAGCTCCGACACCGTCGCCGCGGCCAGCAGCGTCACGAGCAGGGCGGCGCCCACGACGAGCGCGACGGGCGCCGCCGCGATCTCGTGCGGCAGCGGCGGCGTGACCGGCGGCTCGGTGAACTGCGGGATGCGCCGCAGCGCCGCCTGCGCCGCGACGAGCCCGGCCAGCACCCCCGACAGCGTCCCCGCCATGACCGTGATGAGCTGTTCGAGCAGCAGCGACACCCGCAGCGCCCCCATCTTGGCGCCGGACGCCTCCAGCGCGGCCAGCTCGTAGCCGCGCCGCCGGGCCGCCGTGCGCAGCGCCAGCACCGTACGTCCCAGCGCGAGCGCCGCCGCGGCCAGCGCCGACACCAGCAGCAGCAACAGCGCCAGCCCGGGACCGCGCGCCGCGAACGAGGCGGCCAGCTCGCCCGCGTGCCGCCGGCTCACCACCGACAGCCCCTGCTCGGCCAGCGCCCGCTCCAGCGCGGCCACGTCGGACGTCCGCGTCCACACCTGGAACTGGGCCTGCTCGTGCACGCCGTACGCCATCCTGTCGGCCTGCTCCAGGTCCACCACCGCGCCCGCCTCCGTCAGCCCCGGCGCGGCGGCGGAGGTGGCGACGGCGTGCGCGGGGGAGGCGTAGGCGTTGTCCAGCCCTGGCAGCGCCCGCCTGCCCAGGTCCGCGACCGCGAGGGCGGCCGGCTCGGCCCGGTAGGTGTCGGGGCGCAGCGTCTGGTTGCCGACCGGGGTGATGCCGAACGTGCCGCCGCGCTCGCGCGGGTTCTCGTCCACCCGCCAGGGCGGCAGGTCGAGCGCGGTCCAGCGGCCGTCGTCGCGTACGGACATGGCGGTGACCCGCACCCGCACGAACGCCGACTCGGTGTACTCGGCGGGCGGCACCGGCTCGCCCTGGAAGGCGCGCAGCTCGCAGGCGGCGTTCCGGCAGCTCGGCGGCAGGTTCCAGGCGTGCACGCCGGAGCGCCCGCGCAGCTCGCCGAGCGGGATCAGCGTAGGGCTCAGCCGGTCGGGTACGCGCAGCAGCGCCGTCAGCCGGATCGTCCAGCCCTCCGGCGGCAGGTCGTGGGTGACCGCGACACGGAAGCGCTCGCCCTTCAGCCACACGCGCGGCGTGCCGGGCCCGGTCAGCCCCGACACCGCGGACGCCAGCGACCTGCCGCCCGCCAGCTCGGGACGCCAGTGACCGACGGCGGCCAGCCTGGCCGGGTCGGTCGCGATGAGCTGCGGCGGACCCGGCATCCTGACCACCGGCGCGGCCAGGGTGCCCGACGGGTCGGCGGCGTCCACGGCGGCCAGCAGGCGGCTCGGCTCGACCGGGCGTACCGTGATGGCCGTGGGCGCGCCGTTGTGGAACCTCGCCGTCTCCGCGTAGTCGCCCGACGTGGCGCTCCACGCCGACACCGCGAACGTCGCCAGCCCGAACGCCGTGCCCAGCACGATCACGCTGCCCGCCGTCACCGGGCCGCGCGCGACCTGCCGCAGCGCGAGGAACGGCCCCAGACCGCCGCGCCGCCTGGTCACCCCGAACAGCCGCCCGGCCAGCACCGGCACCGCCCGGCTCGCCAGCAGCGCCGTGCCGAGCGCGATCAGTCCTGGCACCGCCAGTGCGCCCGAGCTCTGCCCCGTCACGTCCGTGATCACGCCGGTGGCCAGCAGCTCGACCAGGCCGACCGCGGTCACGGCGAGCACCACAGCGTCCAGCACCCAGCCCCGCGCCGACCTGCGCGGCGTGCGCCGCCACTCCTCGGTGACCGGGCGGGTCGCCGTACGCCAGGCCGCCAGCGCCGCCGCCAGTACTCCGCCCAGCATGGCCGCCACCCCGGCCGCCACCGCCTCCACCGGGAACGTGACCGGGATGCCGGGCGGCAGCAGCACCTTCGCCATCGCGTCGGCCGCCACCCTGCCCAGCAGCAGGCCCAGCGGCACGGCGGCGGCCAGCAGCAGGACCGGCTCGGTCAGCGCGTAGCGCCACACCCGCGCCCGCCCGTGGCCGCGCAGCCGGGCCAGCGCCAGCTCCGCGCTCCTCGCCCGTACCAGGTCGCCCACGGTCTGGAAGAGCAGCATCCAGCCGAGACCGACGAGCTGGGCCACCACCAGCAGCGTCGGGACGCCCAGCGAGCCGGTGTCGGCGGTCAGGCGTCTGAGCGTGTCGGCGACGCGCGAGTACACGATGGCCTCGCTCTGCCTGCCCGCCCGCTCCGCGCTCGCCTGGATCGCGGCCAGCTTCGGGACGTCGGCCCCCTCGACGCGCGACGGGTCCACGTAGACGATGCCGTAGTCGGTCCAGCCGTTCGGGCGGCCGGAGGCGTCGGTGCCGCCGCCGATCGCGTACGTGCCGAGCCGCGTCTCCGGCACCGTGAACAGCGCGTCCGTCCTGCCCTCACCCGGCGCGCCCGAGGGGGAGAACAGCGTGCGGCCGAACCAGAACGGGTCCGACGGCGAGCCTGGACGGTAGATCCCCACGACGGTCAGCGGTGCGGGCACCCGCCGCGTCGCCGCGCCAGGCTCCATCTCGACGATCGAGGTGAGCCGCACCCGCTGGCCCACCTTGAACCCGGACGCCGCGCTCGCCATCACCTCCCTGGCCGCGCTCGGGCAGCGGCCCTTCGCCAGGGTCAGGTGCTCACACTGGCCGTCCTGCCAGAGCAGCGTGTAGACGCTCTCGTCGTTCACCCTGCCGCTGGACGTCTCCATGCCCAGGACGGGCGGGGTGGTGAAGCGGGCGCCCGCCGTGAACGCCGCCAGCTTCTCCTCGATGCCGCCGAACCTCGTCGTGTACCGCCAGCCGCGGCCCTCCACCGGGGCCGTCTCCAGCGCGTTCCTGGCGATGGCGGTGCGGGCGGCGGCCGAGTAGACGGGGCCGACGGCCGCCGACGCGATCGGGACGAGCGCGATGAGCAGCACGACGAGCGAGAGCGTACGGCGTTCCCAGAGGCCACGCAGGATCACGGCTCCGCCCTCCTGAGCGCGATGCCGTCCGGCAGCTCCTCGATCCTCGCCATCGAGCCAGGGGGCAGCAGACGGTGGTACTCGGGCGGCACCTGCACGCCGCCCTCCCTGCCCACCACCACGAAGTCCTCGCCGCGCCTGCCCTCGGCGCCGACCCGGCCGTCCCTGATCGTCACCGTACGGCTCAGCGCCGCGCTGACCGCCGTGTCGTGCGTGACCACCACCGCCGTCGTGCCGTCGGCCGCGGCCGCCCGCTTGATCAGCTCGACCACCCGCGCCCCCGACTCCTCGTCGAGCTGGCTGGTCGGCTCGTCGGCGAGCAGCAGCCTGGGCCGGTTCGCCAGCGCGACCGCCACCGCCAGCCGCTGCTGCTCACCGCCCGACATGCGCCCCGCCGGCCGGTCGCCCGCCTCGTCGAGCCCCACCCTGCGCAGCAGCTCGGCGGCCCTGCGCCGGTCCCTCCTGACCGCCCGCTGGGCGAAGGCGACGTTCTGGGCGGCGCTGAGGTAGCCGATGAGGTTACGCGCCGGGTTCTGCAACACCATGCCGATCCTGGACGCCCGCAACCGGTCCAGTTTGCGCTGGTCGAGCCGCCCCATGTCCGTGCCGTTGAACCACAACCGCCCCGCGCTCGGCCGCACCAACCCCGCGAGCAACCACAGCAACGTCGACTTCCCCGCCCCCGACGGCCCCAGCAGCGCGACCGTCTCCCCCTCATCGATGACGAGATCCACGTCCCGCAACGCGACCACCTCGACGTCGCGCGCCTTGTAGATCTGCACGATCCCGTCACACCTGACGAGACTCATCCCCGTGCCTCTCCGTAGCGGGTGATGGCGTGATGGGGTGCGGGGCGGTGGCGTGACGGCGGTGTGGGGCGATGGTGCGGTGCGGCCGTGGGGCAGCGGTGCGACGGCGGGCGGGGCCTGGCGGTGTGCGGCGGAGGGCGGGGGAGGTCATGAGGTGGTCCTGGCGGGGTGGGTGGGGGCGCGGAGGTCGATGACGCGGTCGCAGCGGTCGGCGACCTCCGGGTCGTGGGTGGCGATCACCAGGGTGGTGCCCTCGTCCGCCGCTGCCAGTAGCTCGTCCAGGACGATCGCGCGGTGGTCGGCGTCCTGTTCGGCCGTCGGTTCGTCGGCCAGCAGGACCCGGGGGCACAGGGCCAGCGCCCTGGCCACCGCCACCCGCTGCTGCTGCCCGCCGGACAGCTCCTCCACCAGGTGGCCGGCGAACTTGGCGACCTTCACGCGCTCCAGCGCCTGCTCCGCCAGCCGCATCGCCTCCGCCGGCGGGCGGCCCGCGGCGCGCAGCGCGACCTCGACGTTCTCGGCCGCCGTGAGCAGGCTCAGCAGCCCGTACGACTGGAACACCAGCGCCAGCTCGGCCCGCAGCGCCGGTTGCTCGTCCAGCGGCACCCCGCGCACCAGGACCCGGCCCGCCACCGGCGGGAGCAGCCCGGCCAGCGTGGTCAGCAGCGTCGTCTTGCCCGATCCGGAAGGGCCCATGAGCGCGACACGCTCGGCGGGGAACAGCTCGAGCGTGAGGCCGGCGATGATCGTACGGCCGCCGGCACGGCAGGTGAGGGCGCGACACGCGAGCGCCGGTCCGCCAGTCGTCACGGGCGGATCATCACCTGACAGGACATCCCCGTCAACGGTTAATGCGGCTGCAACCCGGTTGCAAGTCGGACAAATACCGTTATCAACGTAGGCGCTTGAGCCGCGCGATGGGGTTTGCCCAGTACAGGGGCATGGGCAAACCCCGGGGGATCGCGCGGCTCGCCTGCTTTCCAGCGCCTCCTGGGTCACCTCCGTGAGCAGCCGCGGACTGGGAGGTGGACTGGGAGGTGGACTGGGAAACGGACGAGGAACAGGTCGAGCAGGCCGGGGACGGTGGCGGCGGCCAGGTCGAGGCCGTCGGAGCGGCCGACGTCCACCACCTCGTAATGGCCGCGCCCCGCCGCTGTCGTGGCCGAGACCGTCACCAGGCCGGAGCGGCGCTGGAAGAACGTCTCGGTGAACGTCCAGCCCGCGACACCCCGGCGATCGAGCGCCACCGTACGCCGCACCACCGCGCCTCTCCTCGTGACCAGGTGCTCGGGGCTGAGCGCGTGCCCGAGATTCGCCGCCCCCACCACGGCCAGCCAGAGCCCGTACGCCAGCACGACCAGCGTCCCCACGGCCGCCGCCACGGTCCAGCTCGCACCCTCGGCCCACGGCACGGCTCCCGCCGCCACGGCCGCCGACAGCCCGGCCGCGACGCCGGTCGCCGCCAGCGCGCGCATCACCCGCCTGCGCCGGGCGGCGGCCGGGTGCCGCGTCAGGGCCACCATGGCCTCTCCCAAGGAAGACCCCGCGGTGGTGGCAGCGGTGGTGACCGCCGTGGTGACCGCCGTGGTGACCGCGGTGGTGGCCGCCGTGGTGACCGCGGTGGCGATGCGGAGGGCCTCGGGGCGGGGGAGCGGCGGGGTGAGGGCGGCGGCGTCCTCGGTGTCCTTGTCGTCGGACCTGCTCAGTCCCGTGGCGATCGTCCTGACGCGGGCGGCTCCGGCCAGGCGGAGCAGGAGCGGCTCGCTGAGCTCGAGGCCGCGCAGCCGGCGTTCCTGCATCGTCAGGGAGCGGGTGGTGAGCAGGCCGCGGCGCAGCCGGAGGCGGCCCGGCTCACGGTCGAGCCGGTAACGCCCCCACGACTCGGCGAACAGCAGCATCGCCCCCGCCGCCCCCACCGCCACGTTGAGCGCGAGCAGCGGCGGGACGGCGAGCAGTGGCTGCGCCGCGATCCACGCCCACAGCTCGGACGCCAGCCGCGTGGTGAACCTCTTCATGCCGAACGACTCGGACACCTTGTAGACCGCGCCCAGCACCACCGCCGCGCCGGTGAACGTCCACACCGACAGCGGCGCGTACCTGATCCACGACCACCGCAGCTCCGCCAGCGGCCCCTCACCGGCCGGGGCGCCCTGGCGCAGCAGCGTGCGGCGCAGCGCCTCGGCGTCGTGCCTGGTCAGCGGGTCGAGTGTCAGCTCGGGAGCGTCGCCCGCGTGCTCGCCGGTGCCGACCTTGACCACGGCCAGCCCGAACATCCGGTGCACGGGGTCGGCGCGCAGGTCCACGCTGCGTACGCGGTCGCGCGGGACCGAGCGGTGCTGCCGGGTGATGATGCCGGAGCGCAGCTCCAGCCGCTCGGGGGTCAGGCGCCAGCGGATGGCACGCACCCTGATCCCGTCGTACGCGACCGCGCCCGCCACGACGAGCATCACGGCCCCGGCGCACGCCGCCACGATGCCCCCGACCGGCCAGTCACGGCTGGCGAGGAACCGGACGAGGCCCAGCACGGCCCCCGCCGCGACCGCCAGCGACCTGACCCCGGTCACCCACGGACTCCGCCGCGCCACCTCCCGCCACGCCATGCCGGTTTCCGGCCGCACCTTCGTCCCCACGTCCGTCCCCACGTCCGTCCCCAGATCGGCCCCCGTCGCCGCCCCCGGCTCAGGCCCCGGGACGGGGCCGGGAATGCCGGTGTCCGGCTCGCGCGTGTTCACGTGGCGTCTCCCGGGGTGGCCTGGGTGCGGGTGGTCAGGTGGGCGGCGAGGTCGGCGGCCAGCTCGTGGCCGAGCCCGGCGATGGTGATCGCGCCCGCCGACGACGCCGTGGTCACCGTGACGTCGGCCAGCCCGAACAGCCGCTGCACCGGCCCCCGCGCGGTGTCGACCCGCTGGATCCGCGACATCGGCGCCACCTTCCACGTGTGCGTGAGCAGCCCCCGGCGGGTGTAGACGGCGTCGTCGGTGACCTCCCACCGCTCGACCCGGTAGGACATCCGGGGCGCCACCACGGCGAGCACCAGGCACCCTGCCGCGAACACCGCCACCAGCACCCCCAGCCAGCCGGGCCGCACGGTGAACAGCAGGTAAGCGACGACGGCGGCCCCGGCCAGAGGGACCATGAGCATGAGCCACTGCGCCGTCCACCACGCCACCGCCCGGGGATCGGCCCGGTGGCGCGGCGGACGCAGCCCGGTCGCGCTCATGCCTCCCCCTCCCGCCGCAGCGACCCGGCCACGGACAGCAGCGCGAAGCCGAGCACGCCGATCACGATGGACCCGAACACCTCATATCCCTTCAGCGCGGGCACCACGTTGACCACGAGCAGCCCGTGCGCCCATCCCCACCAGTTCCACAGGGCGTCGCCCAGGCCAGCCACTCCCTGCAGGAGCAGCAGCCAGCCCGACACCCTCAGCACCGCTTGCATGCCGCCAAGCCTGGCCGCGCCGGGGCGCCGGGCGCATCGGCCCTAGGTCTCGCGCGGCATCGACTTTGGTCGCTGTCGCCGTACCTCGCGTAGGGCCTAACCTCGATGAACGTGACGGAACTGCGGGGAGACGGCGTGCCCGCCCACGAATACCGGTGGGCGCTGCCGTCGGTGCTGCTGGGCGACGCCCGTGAGGGCGGGCGCGTGCGCCGCTCCACCCGCGACTGGATCGTCGACACGCTGATGTTCCTGGCCGCCTGCCTCATCACCTACCTGTCGCTCGTCGAGCTGGACAAGAAGCCCGAGCCCGACCCGCTGATGGCGCTGGAGCAGGTGACGGGGGCGCTGGCGTGCGTGGCGGTGTGGCTGCGGCGCCGGTGGCCGGTGGCGCTGTCGGTGACCACCGCGCTGCTGTCGTCCTATCTGGAGCTGGTGGGCGGGGCGTGCGTGGTGGCGCTGTTCACGGTGGCGGTGCACCGGCCGCTGAAGATCTCGGGGCCGGTCGCGCTGCTCAACTTCCTCACCCTCGTCCCCTTCGTGGCCCTGCGCCCGGAGGACGACGACGAGCGGGCATGGGCGGTGGCGCTGGGCGTGACGGTCGTGCTCATGGTGTTCGCGTGGGGCATCGTGGTCAGGGCGCGGCGGCAGCTCGTCTGGTCGCTCAGGCAGCGCGCCGACAGCGCCGCCGAGCAGGCCAAGCAGCTCGAACGCGAGCGCATCGCCAGGGAGATGCACGACGTGCTGGCCCACCGCATCTCGATTCTCAGCCTGCACGCGGGCGCGCTGGAGTTCCGTCCCGACGCGCCGCCCGCGGAGATCGCCAGGGTGGCGGGTGCCATCAGGACCAGCGCCCACCAGGCGCTGCAGGACCTGCGCGAGGTGATCGGCGTGCTGCGGCACGCGGGCCCCGAGGCCGACGTCGTGCCCGACCGGCCGCAGCCCACGCTGGCCGACCTGCCCGCGCTGGTGGAGGAGTGCCGGCAGGCGGGCATGGACGTCCGGCTCGACCTGCGGGCCGGCGACGTGCCCGACGGGCAGGGCCGTAACCTCTACCGCATCGTCCAGGAGGCGCTGACCAACGCGCGCAAGCACGCGGGCGACGTCCCGGTGAGCGTCGTCGTCGCGGGCGAGCGCGGCGAGGAGCTGTCGGTCGAGGTGCGCAACCCGCTCGGGGCACGCCCGGTCCGCCCGTCCGGGGCCCGTCTGCCCGGCGCGGGCGCCGGGCTCATCGGGCTGACCGAGCGGGCCGAGCTGGCGGGCGGCCGGCTGGAGCACGGCGCGACGCCGGAGGGGGAGTTCGTGGTACGCGCCTGGCTGCCGTGGCCGCTGGAGACGACGCGGGAGGACGTTCCATGACCACAGCCGACCAGGACGGCCCGATCAGGGTGCTCATCGTCGACGACGACCCGATGGTGCGGGCCGGGCTGTCGATGATCCTCGGCGGCGCCGGCGACATCGAGATCGTCGGTGAGGCCGCCGACGGCGCCGAGGTGCCGCCGCTGGTCGCCGAGCACCGGCCGCGGGTGGTGCTGATGGACATCCGCATGCCCGGCGTCGACGGGCTGACCGCCACCGAGGCGCTGCGCCGCACGTCCGCGCCGCCCGAGGTGGTGGTGCTGACCACGTTCCATGCCGACGCGCAAGTGCTGCGCGCGCTGCGGGCCGGGGCGGCCGGGTTCCTGCTGAAGGACATCGCGCCGGTCGACCTGGTGGCGGCCATCAGGAAGGTCGCGGCGGGCGAGCCGATCCTGTCGCCCGCGGTGACGCGCCAGCTCATCAGCCATGTGGCAGGCAGAGGGGCCGACGGCGGGGCCGGCGACCGCACCCAGCGGGCCAGGAAGCTGCTCGCCCGGCTCAGCGAGCGCGAGCGCGAGGTGGCGATGGCCGTCGGGCAGGGCAAGTCCAACGCGGAGATCGGGCGCGAGCTGTTCATGAGCGTGCCCACGGTCAAGGCGCACGTCTCGCGCATCCTCACCAAGCTCGATCTCAACAACCGGGTGCAGGTAGCGCTGCTGGTCTACGACGCCGCCTCGTAGCTCGCCAGCAACCGCTCGATGGTGGCGCGGTGCAGCACCAGGTCGTCCGGGTCGTCGGGCATGGCCTGCTCGCCGAAGTGGATGCGCCGCCGCCAGACCCTGGCCATCACGATGCCGTGCCGCAGGGCGGCGTACAGCTCGTAGAAGTCCAGGTCGCGGGGCTCGTACCCGGTCAGCTCGCGGTAGGTGCGGCAGACGTCGGCGCTGCGCATGAAGCCCGGCATGCCGGGCAGGCCACCACCCACGGTGAGGTCCTGGAAGAAGCGGTGCAGGAAGATCATCCAGGACACGTCCAGCTCGGGCGGTCCCACGGCGGCCATCTCCCAGTCGAGCACCGCGGCGGGCGTGAAGTCCCGGTAGATGATGTTGCCGATCCTGGCGTCGCCCCAGCTCAGCACGTCGGGGCCGGGCTCCTTCGGCCAGTGCGCCTCCAGGCAGTCGAACGCGCGCTCCAGCAGCGGGATGCGGTACGTGCCGTGCGCCCACTCGTAGTAGGCCCGTTGCGCCGCGACGTGCGCGCGCAGCCCGGCGGGCCCGAGCGGGGCCAGCTCGGCCGGCGTGAACGCCGTACGGTGCAGCGCCGCGAGGATCCCGACGCTCGCGTCCTGCAGCCGCCGCCGGTCGGCGGGGGAGGCGTCGTAGAGCCATCCCCCGAACGTGTACGGCATCACGTCCGGCGGCACCTCACCGTCCACCCGCTCCATGACCAGGAACGGCGTGCCCAGCGGCGCCGGGTCGGGCTCGAACCAGAGGGCCCTCGGCGCTGGGATCCCAGCTTTTTCCCTGGCCAGGCGCATCAGCTCGAACTGCGTGCGCAGATCGTAGGAGGGGAAGACGGGAACGGCCTCCTGCGCAGGTGCCAGGCGGGCCACGCAGCGGGTGGAGCGGCCGTCCCAGGTGGCGGAGAAGAACAGGGTCTCGCTGGACAGCCCGTTCTCCGCAGGCCTGGACATCTCCGACACCGACGCGCTCGCGCCGACCTTGGCACGGAGCCAGGCGGTGGCGCGTTCCCGCAGTTCGGCCAGGTCGCGGGTGGACGTACGAAGCTGCTCGGCCACGGTGGACCTCCCGGGGGGAGACGAGTCCTGCGACAGTCGTATACCGCCTAGCAAGCGCTTGTCCACAAGCGGGTGGCCGTTACGGTCAGGTACGCAACAGCCGTACCCTTGTCTGAAAGGGCATGTCACGAAGGGACAAGTGGGATGAGTTCAGCGGGTGAAGGCCTGTCTCGCCCGCTTCCCGAGCAGGTGCGGCTCAACGTCGTCGATCTGGCGTCGCAGGTCCTCGGCACGGTGCCGACCGCGACGATCCCGCCACCCCTGCGCGGCATCGCCAAATTCGACCCCCGCAAACGCGCCAAACTCGGCGGCGCGCCCATCGCGGCGCAGCTCGAGAACGACAAGAAGTTCCGCGAGCTGGTCGCCGAGTCCGTCGCCGCGGGCTGGCCCGAGCTGGTCTCCGCACTGGCCGAGGGCAACGTGCCACCGGCGGCCGATCCCGTGCTGGTGGCGGCGGCAGCCTATCTGACCCGGCCGCCGGGTTGGGCGGAAATGATCGAAACCGCCCGAGCCGACCTCGAACGTTCGGCCGTGGCGGCGGAGGGCTCCGAGCGCGAGGAGGCGGTCGCCCGCCTGCGCGAGCAGCTCGCCGCCCAGAAGACCGCCGCCAAGGAGGAGGCCGACCGGCTGCGCGAGCAGCTCAAGGCGGCCCGCGCGGAGAACTCCGACCTGCGCCGCAAGCTCCACGACGCCCGCGAGCGGGCCAAAGCGGCGGTGCGGCGGGCCGAGGAGATGGAGCACGCCGCCGAGGAGGCCAGGACCGCCGCCTCCCACGCGGGCAGCGGCGCCGAGGCCGAGCTGCGGCGGCTGCGCGAGCGCCTCGCCGACGTGGAGAAGCAGCTCGAAGCCTCGCGCCGGGCCGCCCGCGAGGGAAGGAGCATCGAGGACGCCCGCATCCGCGTGCTGCTCGACGCCCTCCAGGACGCCTCCGCCGGGCTGCGCCGGGAGCTGGCGCTGCCGACCACGATCAGCCGGCCCGCCGACTCGGTCGCGGCGGTCACCGGCGAGCGCCCCAACGTCCGCGGCGTGCCCGCCCGCGCGCTGGCCGACGACGACCCGCAGCTGCTCGACCAGCTCCTCGCGCTGCCGCAGGTGCACCTCATCATCGACGGCTACAACGTCACCAAGACCGGCTACGGCACGCTCACCCTCGCCGACCAGCGCACCCGCCTCATGAACGGGCTCGGCGGCCTCGTCGCCCAGACCCGCGTCGAGGTGACGGTGGTCTTCGACGGGGCGGAGCTCAACGCGCCGGTGCAGGTGGTGGCGCCGCGGGGGGTGCGGGTGCTGTTCAGCGCGCCGGGGGAGATCGCCGACGACCTGATCCGCCAGCTCGTCCGCGCCGAGCCGCCGGGCCGGGCCATCGCCGTCGTCTCGTCCGACCGCGAGGTGGCCGAGTCCGTACGCCGGATGGGAGCCAGACCCGTTCCGTCTGGTTTGCTGCTGCGCCGACTGAGTCGCGCCTAAGTTACGAATTGGTAGGTTTAGCACTAGCTCACCCGCCACTTCTGTACTATTTCGCCCCAGATGTAAATCCTGGGGAGGGCGATACAGTGAGGTTTGGCCGGGTGCCGATGGCCGCGGGTCTCGCGTTCGGACTGATGCTGACTCCGATGGGAGCGGCTCTCGCTGATCCCCAGCCCACGCTGGCCCAGGCGAAGGCCAAACTGGAGAAGCTCAACGACAAGGCGGACAAGGTCGTCGACCGGTACAACACCGCCACCGAGCGCTACAAGAAGGCCAAGGGCACCTACTCCTCGCTCGACACGAGCTACAAGCGCAAGCTGGCCACCGTCGCCGACCTGCGCGCCCAGGTGGCCGGCATGGCCGTCGACAGCTACAAGCTGGGCGAGGACATCACCTCATGGCCCGGCATCTTCGGCTCGAACGACCCCCAGGGCCGCCTGTCCGGGCTCGCCGTGGCCGGGCAGCTCTCCCAGGAACGCCTGCAGAAGCTCGCCGCCTTCGACCGGGAGAACCGGGGGCTGAAGATCGAGCGGGACAAGGCGCAGAAGGCGCTCAAGGCCGCCGACAAGGAACGCGACGCCGTACAGAAGGAACGCTCGGAGATCCTCAAGCTGGTCGCGCAGCAGAAGAAGCTGCTGAAGAAGCTGGGGGCGTACAACCCGGGCAACCCCAACAGCACCGGCATCAAGTACACCGGGCCGGCGTCGGGGAGCGCGGCCTCGGTGCTGCGGTTCGCGTACGCGCAGGTCGGCAAGCCGTACGTGTTCGGCGGCACCGGGCCCGGCGGGTACGACTGCTCGGGGCTCACGCAGGCGGCCTGGCGGGCCGCCGGGGTCTCGCTGCCCCGGACGACGTGGCAGCAGTGGGCCTGGGGCCAGAGCCGGCGGGTCTCCCTGGACGCGCTGCAGCCCGGCGACCTCATCTTCTCCGAGGGCCTGGGACACGTCAGCATTTATGCGGGCAACGGGCAGATCGTCCACGCGCCGCAGACCGGCGACGTCGTCAAGGTCGTCAAACTCTCCGCCTACGGCCGCAACCTCGTCGGCGCCATCCGCCCGTAGCCGGCCATCCGGCTCCTGGCCCCCGGCCCCCGGCATCCAGCTTCCGGCTCCGGGCGATCCGGCCGCCGGGGCTTACTGCGTGACAGCGGGGGTTCCGGCCTGGCGTCGGCTCCTGGCGCTCGCCGTTCCGCACGCCCCTCATCGCGGTCGCGTTCAGCATCAGCACTCTGCGCAAGCGGTGGCCGCTCGGCTGTGATCCATGTCGCAGCTCATCTACGAAGATCGATAGTTGCCAAGGTCCTTGATCGGCGTGCCTTCGACGGGCGTGACCTCCTGATCGGTCACTACTAGGGCGAGTCGTACAAAGGGTGGATTTTTCGGGGTGAGCGTCCCTCGCGTCCGGCCGGCCAGCGGGGGCGAGAAGGGTGTTCGCGTTTGTGACTGCTGTGACTCATGTGACTGCTGGGACCTGACAAAAGCCCGGGAAAGCAAGTGTGAGTGAGGTCACATTTTGGTCACAAGACCTGGGGTTCCAGCAGGGGTTTCAAGTCTGACAAATCCCGCTATCCGATCTTTACAGGGCCATTCACGCTTTGCAGATTCTTGACCCTTCGGCGTAGCTTCTGGCGTCGTCGCGGTGAACAAGCCATGTCGCCGCGAACCGGCATCGGTCCCTCCCGATGTGAGACAGACAAAAATCCGCCGGTCGGCCCTGATATCCCCATCGCACTTCTGATCGGGGTGCCGACCTGCCGAATCCGTGCAGCCAGGAGGCACGGAGCCGGGGACCCAGCGATCCCACGTTCCCCAAGGGATCAGGGGTGAATCGGCGCGCCCATCGCGCCGTAGGGCGACTTCCACGCCCGAATCCGTCAGCTAACCCGGTAGGCGTTCGTGGAAGACACAAGGAGAAATCCTGTCTAACTCCCTGCAGAACCCCCGCCTGTCCCGCCTTGCCCTGAGTGGTGTCGCACTCACGATGACCGTGACGGCCGGAGGTATGGTCCTCCATGCTCCGGCAGCTCAGGCGGCGACGACCCGCGAGACCAGTGCGGCGGCCGGCACGACGGTGAAGGCGGCGACCACCGCCCGCACCACGGCGTCGGCGAAGGCCCGTAAGAAGGCCGCCAAAGCCGCCCGGCAGAAGGCGAGGGCCGGCAAGGCCGTCGCCGTGGCCAAGAAGCAGATCGGTGACCCGTACCGTTACGGGGGCACAGGACCTGGTTCGTTTGACTGCTCAGGCCTCGTCCAGTTCGCCTGGAAGAAGGCCGGCGTCAAACTCCCGCGCGTGACGAACAGCCAGTTCGCCCGCACGAGGAAGAAGGTCTCCTGGCGCCATCTCAAGCCAGGTGACCTGATGTTCTTCAACGGGCTCGGCCATGTGGGCATGTACGTCGGCAAGGGCAAGATGATCCATTCACCGCGGACAGGTGAACGGGTACGCATCGACAAGCTGAGCGGATGGCGAAGGTCGTCCTTCGTCGGCGCCGTCCGTCCCGGCGTGTGAAGAAGCCCCGTCCGGATCCTCCCCGATCCGGACGGGGCTCTCGCGTTCCCGAGCTTCGACTCGTGGGGTGCGTACGGGGGCTCTCGCGTTCCCGACCCTTGACCCGCAAGGCAGCGCATACGATCGGGCACTGTGTCCGAGCAGGTGAGCCGACGAGCCGCGGTGACCGGGCTGGTGCTCCTCGCCGTCTCGGCCGCCGCTCCGCTGCCTGACGCGCCCGTCCTGCCTGCGCAGGCGCGCGACCTGTGGCCGGGGCTCCACGTCGTACGCCGCGGCCGGTGGTCCACGGTCGTGGGCCACGACGCCGCGGGGCTCGACGAGCTGGCGCGCAGGGCCGATACGGCGGGCCGGAGGGTGTCGGCGGTGCTCGCCCGCTCCGTACGCCCCCTGATCGTCGTCCCGGCCGGCGCCCGTGAGGCCGCGCGCCTGGCCCGGGTGGGCGGGGTGGACGGGCTCGCGGCGGTGGCCGACGGCGCGCGGGTGATCGTCGTCCCCGAGGCGTTCGCCACCCTCAACCCCGTCGGCAGGGACGTCGTCCTCGCCCACGAGCTCACCCACGTCGTCGCCGGCACCGACAATCTGCCCGTCTGGCTGTACGAGGGTTTCGCCGACTACGTCGCCTACCGCGACGCCGGACTGCCCGTGGCGACGGCCGCCGCCGAGCTGGCCGCCGAGGTGCGCGCCGGGCGCCTCCCGACCGTTCTGCCCGGACCTGCGGCTTTCGCGGCGGACGGGGGTGACCCGGCCGGGCTCGCGCGGGCGTACCAGGAGGCGTGGCTGGCGTGTCGCTTCCTCGCTGACCGGTTCGGTGAGGGGACCCTGGTGAGGCTCTACCGTGCGGCCCGCGTGGACGGGGCCGATCGGGCGCTCGCCGCGCTCGGGCTCTCCGTCGCGACGCTGACCGCGCGGTGGCGCGCGTACGTGCGGGATCAGCTCGTATGAAGGGGAGGCAGATGAGCGAACGACAAGACCCGGACGACCGGGAGACGAACCACGCCCCGGAGGAGGAGACCCGAGAAGCGGAGGGCGCCCTGACAGCGGTGGGCGCCCCGAGCTCACCGGCCACGGAACCAGCCGCGAGCGATCCGGCGAACAGCGGGCCGAACGAGGGCAAGGCCCGCAGCGGCGGGCCGGACGGCGGGGCCGCCGGGAACGGCGGTGAGGAGCGCAGGGAGGGCCGAAGCGGCGGGCCGGATGGCGCGGGCGCCGGGGGCGGCGGTGAGGAGCGCGGACAGGACCGGGGCGGCGGGCCGGATGGCGCGGGCGCTGCGGGCGCCGGGGGCGGGGGGAAGGGTGCGGGGATGGACGAGCGGGGGGTGACCACGCCGGCGCTGCGCCGTCAGGCGGGCGTGGCGCTGGCGCTGCTGGGCATCGTGATCCTCGCCGTGGCCGCGTTCACCACGCCGTGGCACGTCCTGACGGGCGGCCCGCCCGACCCGGCGCGCGACTTCACCGCCGCCCAGATCGCCAGGGGAGAGGCGTTCGACGCGGCGACGAGCCTGCCGAGCTATCTCTCGCTCGCGCTCACCCTCATCTTCGCCGGCCTGCTGGTGGCGACCCCGTTCGGGGCGAAGGTGCTGGGCGTGCTGAAGGGCCCGTGGTGGCTGCGGGTGATCATCGGCACCGTGGTGATCACCGCGATCGTCGAGGCGCTCAGGTGGCCGCTCGGCATGTGGTTCGAGACGATCTTGCGCGAGTACGGCCTGTCCACCCAGGACTGGGCCGGCTGGACGGCGGACCGGCTGAAGAACCTGGGCGTGGAGACGGTCCTGCTCAGCCTCATGCTGCTGGTCCTGGTCGCGCTGGCCCGCCACGTGCGGCGCTGGTGGATCCCGGCGGCGCTGGGGGCGTTCGCGTTCACGGTGGCGGCCTCGTTCGTCTACCCGGTGGTGTTCGAGCCGCTGTTCAACGAGTTCACCCCCATGCAGCAGGGCGCGCTGCGGACGAACCTGCTCGACCTGGCCGCGCGCGACGGCGTGCCGGTGGAGGACGTGCTGGTGGCCGACGCCTCACGCAGGACGACGGCGCTCAACGCGTACGTGTCGGGCTTCGGCGCGACCCGCCGCATCGTCGTCTACGACACGCTGCTGCGGGCCCCGCAGCGCGAGGTGGAGCTGGTCGTGGCGCACGAGCTGGGCCACGCCAAGTACGACGACGTCCTGCACGGCACGCTCATCGGCGCGCTCGGCTCTGCGTTCGGCGCGATCCTGCTCTACCTGGTGTTCGACCCGCTGCGGCGGCGGACGAAGGTCACCTCGATCACCGATCCGCGGGCGGTCGGCGCGCTGCTTGGGCTGATGACGATCGGCGGGTTCCTGCTGGGCCCGGCCCAGAACCTGATCAGCCGGCACATCGAGGCCAGGGCCGACGTGCACGCGCTGGACCTGACGCGGGATCCGGCCACGTTCATCGCCATGCAAAAACGCCTGGCAACAACCAACATTTCCGACTTGACGCCAAATGCGGTGGAATATGTGCTCTATGCCTCCCATCCGTCAAGTCCCGAGCGCATCGCCATGGCCCGCACATGGGCCCGGCTGAACGGCGTGCCCATCCCGTGACACCTTCCGCCGTGCTCTTCGTCACGAACGACTTCCCGCCCCGCACGGGCGGGATCCAGTCGTTCGTGCACGGGCTCGCGCTGCGCACGCCAGGCGTGACGGTCTACGCCCCCGCCTGGCCGGGCAGCGCCGAGTTCGACCGGCGCCAGCCGTTCCGCGTCGTGCGGCACCCCACCCGGCTCATGCTGCCTGTCCCGGCCGTCGCGCGCACGGCGGCCGGGCTGGTGGCCGCGCACGGCGTGCGGACCGTGGTGTTCGGGGCGGCGGCGCCGCTCGGCCTGCTCGCCCCGCGGCTGCGCGGGGCGGGCGCCGAGCGGGTGGTGATGCTCACCCACGGCCACGAGGCGTCGTGGGCGAGCGCGCCGGGCTTCCGCTCGGTGCTGCGCAGGATCGGCGGGCACGCGGACGTGGTGACGTACCTGGGGGACTACACCCGCGCCAGGCTGGCCCCCGTCATCCCGCCGGGCAAGCTCGTCAGGCTCGCGCCCGGCGTGGACGCCGAGCAGTTCCAGCCCGGGGCGGGCGCGCCGGTCAGGGCCCGGCTGGGCCTCGGGGAGCGGCCCGTGGTGGTGTGCGTGTCGCGGCTGGTGCCGCGCAAGGGCCAGGACCGGCTCATCGCCGCCTGGCCGCAGGTGCTGCGCTCGGTGCCGGACGCGGTGCTGCTGCTGGTGGGCGGCGGCCCGTACCGGCGGCGGCTGGAACGGCTGGCGGGCGGGCACGAGTCGATCAGGTTCACCGGCACGGTCCCCGCCGCCGACCTGCCCGGCTACTACGCGGCGGCGGACGTCTTCGCGATGCCGTGCCGCACCCGGCTACGAGGCGTGGACGTGGAGGGCCTCGGCATCGTGTTCCTGGAGGCGTCCGCGACCGGCCTGCCGGTGGTGGCCGGCCGGTCGGGAGGGGCTCCCGACGCCGTACGATCCGGCGAGACCGGCCTGGTCGTCGACGGCGAGGACCCGCGCGAGATCGCGCAGGCCGTCGTCGAGCTGCTCACCGACGCCCAGAAGGCCCGCAAGATGGGCGCGGCCGGCCGCGACTGGATCACCGGCGAGTGGACCTGGGACGAGGTCGCCGCCCGCTTCCGCGCCCTGCTGTGACTCTCACCCCTTCGTCGAGCCCAGCGTGAGCCCGGCCACGAACTGCTTGTGCAGGAGCTGGAAGACGATCAGCGTCGGCAGCGCCACCAGCATCGACCCGGCGGCCAGCAGGTTGTAGTCGGTGAAGAACTGGCCGCGCAGGTTGTTCAGCGCCGAGGTGACCGGCAGCTTGTCGCCCGACGACATCAGCACCAGCGCCCACAGGAAGTCGTTGTACATCCAGGTGAACTGCAGCGTGCCGAGCGCCGCCAGCGCGGGCCGGCACAGCGGCAGCGTCAGCGTCCAGTAGCGCCGCCACACCCCGGCGCCGTCCACCAGCGCCGCCTCGGAGATCTCCTCGGGGATCGTGCGCATGAAGTTGGCCAGCACGAAGACGCAGAAGCCGAACTGGAACGCCACGTGGATGAGGATCAGCCCCAGGTAGGAGTCGTAGAGCGACTGCGAGTCCGACAGCCACGCGGGCAGCGGGACCAGCGTGTAGAGGGTGTAGAGCGGGGTGATGAGCACCTGCGGCGGCAGCAGGTTGCCCGCGGTGAAGACGATCAGCAGCGTCCTGCGCCCCGGGATGCGCAGCCGGGCGATCGCGAACGCCGTGAACGAGGCCATCAGCAGCGTCACCAGCACGCCGGGCACCACGATGTAGAGCGTGTTGAGGTAGTAGCGGGGCAGCTCGGCCTGCGTCCACGCCTCCGCGTAGTAGGTGAGCGTCAGGCTCTCCGGCAGCGAGAAGTAGCCGAGGCGGGCGGTCTCCTCGTACGGCCGCAGCGAGGCGTACACGGCGAGCACCAGCGGCAGCAGCCACCCCAGGGCCACCAGGGCGAGGAAGGCGTGCAGCAGCACCCGCAGCGGCCGCCACCTCATCGCTCCTCCCTGAACAGCTGCGACAGGTACGTGACGATGAACCCCAGCGAGATCACCAGCAGGATCACCGCGATCGCCGAGCCGAACCCGATCCTGCTGGCCTCGCCCACGATGTTCTCGGTGACCAGCACCGACAGCAGCTCCAGCCCGTTCCTGCCCTTGTTGATGGCGTAGACGATGTCGAAGGCCCGCAACGCCTCGATGACCGTGATCACCAGCACGATCACGTTGACCGGGCGCAGCGTGGGGAACACCACCCGGAAGAACGCCTGCCGCTCGTTCGCCCCGTCGATGGCCGCGGCCTCCTTCAGCGCGGGATCGACCGCCTTGAGCCCGGCCAGATAGATGATCATGACGTAGCCGACGTGCCGCCACGCCGCCGCCACCATGACGACCCAGATGTTGACTGCGCGGTCGCCCAGCCAGTCCACGCTCAGCCCGGTCACCGCGTTCAGCACGCCGTAGTCGGAGGAGTAGACGAGCTGCGCGATGAACCCCACCACCGCCAGCGAGAGCACGACCGGCATGTAGAGGGCGCTCTGGTAGAAGCGCGACAGCCGCAGCCGCCGGTCCAGCAGCACCGCGCAGAACAGCCCGAACGGCGTCGCCACCAGCCCCAGGAAGCCCAGCCACAGCACGTTGTTGCGGACCGCCGACCAGAACGGCGGATACTCCGCCGCCAGGTCGTGATAGTTCTCCCCGCCCACCCACTCGATGGGCCCGATGCCGTTCCAGCTCGTGCCGGAGAGCCAGACGGAGGCCAGCGTGGGCCCCCAGACGAGGCCCACGTTGACGACGATGGCCACCCCCAGCCCGATGACCAGGATGGTCACGTCGCGGGCGGAGTAGCGACGGGTCTTGGCGGCCATCAGCGGAAGATGTTCGCCTTCTGCTTCTCGATGGCGGCCAGCAAGGGGTCGATCTCGTTGGGTTCGCCGACGAACGTCTGCAACGACGGGATCATCACGGTCGAGGCGAAGTCGGGCCGGGTGTCGCGGTCGAGGAACTGCGCGATGTGCGTGGCCTTCGACACCAGCTCGGCGCCGCGCTTCTGCAGCGCGCTGTAGCCGGAGGTGTCGGCCTTGGAGCTGGCGGCCAGCGTGCCGGGATCCAGCTTCGTGGCGATGTTCTGGGAGGACGCCTGCGCGAAGTGCTTGATCAGGGCCTTCGCGCCCGCCACGTTCTTGGCCTTGGCGGAGATCATGTAGCCGTCGATGGGGGCGTCGATCGAGTCGGTGCCGTACGCCGGGTTGATCTCGGGAAAGGTGAAGAAGTCCAGGTCGTCCCGGTCGGCCTCGGGGAACTGCTGGGCGACGAACATCCCGAGCAGGTACATCCCGGTCTTCTTCTGTGCCAGCGACTGCCCGGCCTCCTGCCACGTACGGCCCAGCGCGGCCGGCTGGTGGAACTCCATCAGCCCCCGCCAGGTGTCGAACACCTGCCTGACCCGGGGGTCGGTCCACGACTCCTTGCCCGCCATGAGGGAGATGTGGAAGTCGTA
Source organism: Nonomuraea sp. NPDC049504 (assembly GCF_040676845.1). Lineage (NCBI taxonomy): Bacteria > Bacillati > Actinomycetota > Actinomycetes > Streptosporangiales > Streptosporangiaceae > Nonomuraea > Nonomuraea sp. NPDC049504. The sequence continues at coordinate 14,063 of NZ_JBFAPT010000013.1, read as the reverse complement.
GCCGTTGATCCGCATGTTGAGGATGTCGAACGTGCCCATCGCGGGCCAGCCGTCCTTGTCGGCGAACGCGATGGGCACGATGCCGTCCGCCTTCATCTTCCTGGCCAGCGCGGTGAACTCGTCCAGCGTCGCGGGCGGCTCGTAGCCCCGCTCCTGCCACAGGCTCTTGCGATAGAACACCGCCCACGGATAGTAGGTGAACGGGACGAAGTACTGCTTGCCGTCCACGCCCGTCGACTGGTCCTTGAACGCCTGCGTGTAGTCGCCGCCGATCTCCTGCCACACGTCCGAGATGTCCACCGCGAGGCCCTGCTCGGCGAAGAACTGCATCCGGTACCCGGCGAACCAGGTGAACACGTCCTCGGGGGTGCCGCGCAGGTAGCGGTTGATGTTCTCCTGGAAGGTGTTGTGGTCGACGGTGTTGATCCTGGTCGTGGCCTGGGTGAAGCCCTTGACCACGGTGTCCAGCGTCTTCTTGGGGATCTCGTCGGAGGCGTTCGAGCCGATGGTGACCGTGCCCAGTCCGCCGCCGCCCTGACCTGTCGGTGACGGGGCGTCCGTGCCGCAGCCGGCCAGGACGGCGGGGACGCCGAAGGCGGCGGCTCCTAAGATGAGGTTGCGGCGGGAGATCGGCGATGGTTGGTCCATGTGGGTGCCTCCTTGCCGGAATTCCCCCGACTTTGCGCACTTTCCTTCATCGAAAAGGCCCCTTTTCGGACTGTCAACGCCCGTTTTCATGACAACCTGCGCCCTAGCAGGTCGTGTCCGGAATAATTCGCCTATGTTCTGGCGACCTGTGCCCGTGGTTCTGGCGGCTGTGGCGGTGCTCGCGGGCGCGGCCGGATGCGCTTCAGGAGGGCCGGAGCCGGCGGCCACGCCCAAGCCGTCGGAGGGCGCGGCCACGTCCGGGCCGTCGCAGCGCGCCGCCGCCCCCGACTGCACGAAGGCCGGGCCGCGGGACTTCGACGGCGACGGCCGGGACGACGTCGCCGTGGGGAACAGGATGCTGTCGGGCGGCCAGGTCTCCCTGCTGACCGCCGGCAGGCTCGTGCCTCTGACCATCCAGGACGAGGCCGCCGACGCCGTCGGGTCGTCGGTGGCCCTGACACGGGTGGACGCCGACGGCTGCGCCGACCTCGTCGTCGGAGCGCCGTACACGAAGGTGGACGGGAAGGGCGGCGCCGGCGCGGTCTACGTCCTGTACGGCGGCGGCACCCGCCCCCACCGCAAGCTCGTCGCCCCCGAACCCCAGGAGAACGCCAGGTTCGGCAGCTCGGTCGCCGCGTACGGCGGCACCATCGCCGTCGGAGCGCCCCTAGAGGAGGAGCGGGGCGCCCGCGCGGCGGGAGCCGTGTACGTCTTCCCCGAGGGGGCCGACGCCCGCCGCATCAGCCAGGAGACCGAGGGCGTACCGGGCAACAGCGAAATGGGCGACCGTTTCGGCCACTCCCTGGCGCTCGGCCCCCTGCCGGACGGGCGGCTGCGCCTGCTCGTCGGCGCCCCCGACGAGCGCAAGGACGGCACGGGCCAGCAGCTCGGGCGCGGGGGAGCGGGCCACGCGGGCTCCGTCACCCTGATCGACGAGGTACGGGCGGAGCGTTACCAGGCACTCAAGTTCGACGGAGCATCGGAGGAGTGCGCCTACGGGGCGGCCGTGGCGCACCTGCCCGGCGACCGATGGGCGGTCACCGCGCCCCGCTGCGGCACCCTCCAGGTCAACGGCACCTCCGGCCCGGTCAGGACCGTCTCCTGCCAGGCCTGCGCCGGTTCCCTGTCGGCGCTGGCGGTCTCACCGGACGGCCGCCTGGCGGTGGCGTGGGGCGACTCGGCGGTGGTGCTGGTGCCGGACGACGAGGAGGGCGTACGCGACCAGGTCGTCCCGACGCTGCCCGGCGGCAACTGGCCGGTCGCCTTCTACGGCTCCAAGCTGGTCTTCGGCCGCCCCAGGGACACCCCGCCGCTGACCGTGACCGTCCACGACCCCGCCACCGGCACGGCGGAGGAGGTCGCCATCGAGGGCGGCACCGGCGACGTTGAAGGCGTCGGCGAGGCACTCGGCTGACGTATCTACGATCGGGAGTCGTAGAGCGCTTCGATCTCGCCGGCGAAGTCGCGCATCACCAGGTTCCGCTTGACCTTGAGGGTCGGCGTGAGGTGGCCGCTCTCCTCGGTGATGTCCGCGTCGAGGATGACGAACTTCTTGATCTGCTCGGCCTTCGACACCATCGCGTTGGCCCGGTCGACCGCCCCCTGGATCTGCGCCAGCACCTCGGGGTCGGACTTGAGGGCGGCGACGGTGGCGCCTTCCGGCAGGGCCTCGGGGTCGAGGGTGATCAGGGCGGCGACGAACGGCCGCCCGTCGCCGATGATCATGGCCTGGGAGACCAGCGGGTGGGCACGCAGCGCGTCCTCAAGGGGGCCAGGCGCGACGTTCTTGCCGGCCGCCGTCACCAGGATCTCCTTCATCCGCCCGGTGATGCGCAGGTAGCCGTCGGCGTCGAGCTCGCCCACGTCGCCGGTGTGGAACCAGCCGTCGGCGTCGATCACCTCGGCGGTGGCCTCCTCGTTCTTCCAGTAGCCGTGGAAGACGTTGCGGCCCTTGGCGAGGATCTCGCCGTTGTCGTCGATGCGCAGCGTGACGCCGGGCAGCGGCTTGCCGACCGTGCCGATCTTGTTGCCGCCCGGCATGTTGACCGAGACGGGCGCGGAGGTCTCGGTGAGGCCGTACCCCTCGAAGACCTCGATGCCGACGCCGCGGAAGAAGTGGCCGAGCCGGTCGCCGAGCGCGGAGCCGCCGCTGACCGCGGCGGACAGCCGCCCGCCGGTGGCCGCGCGCAGCTTCGCGTAGACCAGCTTGTCGAACACCGCCCGCTGCAGCCGCAGCCCGAGCGGCGCGCCGCCCGAGCTCTCCGCCTTGCTCCAGGCCACCGCGACGTCGGCCGCGCGGGCGAAGATCTTGCCCTTGCCGCCGGAGATCGCCTTCTGCTCGGCGGCGTTGTAGACCTTCTCGAACACCCGCGGCACGCCCAGCAGGAACGTCGGCTGGAAGTCCTGCAGGTCGGGGGCGACGTTCTTCATGTTGGGCGTGTGCGCCATGATCGCGCCCGCCTCGATGAGCACCACCTGGATCATCCGGGCGAAGATGTGCGCCAGCGGCAGGAACAGCAGCGCGGCCGGCTCCTTGCGGGCGAACATCGGCTCGAGCGGGCCGCGCAGCACGTTGAGTGCGGTGAACAGCAGGTTGTCGTGCGTGATGCGGCAGCCCTTGGGCCGCCCGGTGGTGCCCGAGGTGTAGACGACGGTGGCGAGGTCGGCGGAGGTGACCTGCTTCCTGCGCGCCTCGACGTCGGCCTCGGTGACGCCGCCGGTCTCCAGCGTGCCGTCCACCCGCCACAGCGCCTTGAGCTCGGGCGCGGCCTCCTTGACGGCCTGCTCGTGCGCGTCGAGCTCGACGAACGCCGCCTTGGCCGCGCTGTCGGCGATGATCCACCTGATCTGCTCGACGGAGGAGGTCTCGTAGACCGGCACGGTGACGGCGCCGATCGTCCAGATGGCGTAGTCGACGAGCGTCCACTCGTAGCGGGTGCGCGACATGAGCGCGACCCGGTCGCCGTGCTCGACGCCGGCCGCGATCAGGCCCTTGGCCACCTCGACCACCTGGTCGCGGAACTCGGCCGCGGTCACCACCGGCCAGCCCGACTCGGCCTTGCGCCGCATCACCACGACGCCCGGCTCCTGCTCCGCGCGCCGGAAGACGGTGTCGGCCAGGCCGGCGGAGGCAGGCACATCGACCAGGACGGGGACGCTGTACTCGCGCACGAACTCAACTCCTCTTCGGACTCCGCCTGGACGTTACCGCCTGAAGTTACGCGCCGGTAGCTCCGTCATTGAGGCGTTATGAAGGGCGTTTCACACGCTAGCAAGCCGAAGGCCGTCCTGCGGTGCGGCGGCGGCCGCGCATAGGATCTGCCCCATGAGGGTCCACGTCGTCAGCGACGTCCACGGCAGGGCGGACGCGCTCGCCAAGGCGGGTGACGGCGCCGACGCGCTGATCTGCCTCGGCGACCTCATCCTGTTCGTCGACTACGACGACCACGCCCAGGGCATCTTCGCCGACCTGTTCGGCGCCGACAACGCCACCCAGTTCATCGCGCTGCGTACGGCCAAGCGCTTCGACGAGGCCAGGGCCATGTCGGCGCGCCTGTGGGCGACGCTCGACGGCGACCCGCGCGAGCACATCGAGCGCAACGTCCGCGCCCAGTACGCCGCCCTGTTCGCCGCCATGCCCACCCCCGCCTACCTCACCTACGGCAACGTCGACCTGCCGCGCCTGTGGTCCGACTACGTCAGGCCGGGCCACCAGGTGCTCGACGGGCAGGTGGCGGAGATCGGCGGGCTGCGGTTCGGGTTCGTCGGCGGCGGGCTGAAGACGCCATACCGCACGCCGCACGAGATCAGCGACGAGGAGTACGCCGCCAAGGTCGAGGCCGTCGGCGAGGTCGACGTCCTGTGCTGCCACATCCCGCCCGCCCTGCCCGAGCTGCTCTACGACGTGGTGGCCAGGCGGTTCGAGCGCGGCAGCGAGGCCACGCTGGAGGCGATCAGGCGCACCCAGCCCCGCTACGCCCTGTTCGGCCACGTGCACAATCCCCTCCACGCGCGCGCCCGCGTGGGCCGCACCGAGTGCGTGAACGTGGGCCACTTCCGCAGCAGGGGCGTCCCGTACGTCCTCGAATGGTGATCTGGGCCCTTACGCCGCCACCGACGGTTTGTGCACTAACGTGGTCGCCATGGCTGATCGGACCACTTCGAGCACCACGATCGGCGCCGGGCGCGCCGACGTCATGGCGGTCATCGCCGACTTCCCCAGCTACCCCCAATGGGCCGGCCAGGTCAAGAGCGCCGAGGTCCTGACCAGCGACGACGCCGGCCGGCCGAGCACCGTGCGGTTCACTCTCGACGCCGGGCCGATCAGCGACACCTACACGCTCGGCTACACCTGGCAGGGCGACGAGGGCGTGAGCTGGCAGGTCGTCGAGCCCGGCAAGATGGTCTCCGACCTGCGCGGAAGTTACCGGCTCTCCGACTCGGGCAGTGGCATCGACGTGACGTACGAGCTGACGGTCGACCTCAGCGTCCCCATGATCGGCATGATCAGGCGCAAGGCCGAGAAGGTCATCGTGGACACCGCGCTCAAGGGCCTCAAGAAGCGCGTCGAAGGCCGCTGAGGTGCACCCGCGGGTTCTGCTCTTCACCGGCAAGGGCGGGGTGGGCAAGACGACGGCCGCTGCCGCGACGGCCACGCTGGCCGCCCGCCGCGGGCTGAAGACGCTGATCGTGTCCACCGACACGGCCCACTCGCTGGCCGACGCGCTCGCCGCCGAGCCCGGCGAGATCGCGCCCGGCCTGCACCTGCACCAGGTGGACACGCAGAAGTCGATGGAACGCCACTGGGGCGAGCTGCGCGACTACGCGCGGGGCGTGCTGGCCGAGCTGGGCCTCGACGAGATCACCTCCGAGGAGATCACCGTCCTGCCGGGCGCGGAAGAGCTGATCGCCCTGCTGGAGCTGCGCCGCCACGCCCGCGACGGCTGCTGGGACGTCATCGTCGTCGACTGCGCGCCCACCGCGGAGACGCTGCGGCTGCTGGCGCTGCCCGAGGCGCTCGACTGGCACGTCAACCGGCTCATGCCGGTCGGGCGCCGGGTGCTGAAGCTGGTCTCGCCGTTCGTCCGCGGCGTGGCCCGCGTCAGCGCGCCCGGCGACGACGTCATGAACGCGGGCGAGCGCTTCCACCGCGGCCTGATGGAGGTGCGCGAGCTGCTCACCGGCGACCACGCCTCCGTGCGGCTCGTGCTCACCCCCGAGTCGGTGGTGCTGGCCGAGGCCAGGCGCACCCTGACCTCACTCAGCCTGTACGGCTACCGCGTCGACGCCGTCATCGCCAACCGGGTCTTCCCCGGCGGCGACGGCGCCGACGCGTGGCGCAACGGATGGGTGGAGGCGCAGTCGAGGCTGCTGGCCGAGGCCGAGCAGTCGTTCGCGCCGCTGCCCGTCCACGTCGTGCCCTACCTGCCCGCCGAGCCCGTCGGCAAGGACGCGCTGGCCGAGGTGGGCGCCGCGATGTACGGCGACGCCGACCCGTTCGCCGCCCACTCCGTACGCCCGCCGCTGCGCATGAGCGCCGACGAGCTGGAGCTGGCCCTGCCCGGCGCCGACCGGGAGAACGTCGACCTGGCCCGCAAGGGTGACGAGCTGATCGTCACGGCGGGCCCGTACCGCAGGATCCTGGCCCTTCCCGCGGCGCTGGCCCGCAGGGAGATCAGCGGAGCGGCGCTGCGCGACGGTGTGCTTCGCGTCACGTGGTCCGCCGAGGGAGCGAATCCGCGACCTGATGAGTTGAATGGATGAGCGACCCCACGAGCTTGGAGGACCAGGATGAGCGACAACAGTGACAGGAACGGCAGAGACGCCCATAGGGACACCCATAGGGAGACCGGGCGGGAGACCCCTGGCCAGGCCGACAGGGACCCGATCGGCACGGTGGCCGACGAGGCGCGCAAGCTGTTCGAGTCGCTTCAGGGCCGGGCCACCCGCCAGGTCGGCAAGAGCGTGTTCGACTCCTTCACCGGCTCGCTGTCCGGCGCGGTCGGCGGTCGCTCCCGCAGGGAGCGCGACGTGTGGGAGGAGGCCGTCTCCGAGTCCCACGACGAGTACATCTGCCGGGCCTGCCCGGTGTGCCGGGCGATCGCGGCGCAGCGCGAGTCGGGCGGCGACGTGACCGGCCACCTGGTGGCCGCCGGCGGTGAGCTGTTCGCCGCCTTCCGAGGCGCGCTCGACGCGCTGAGCAAGCCCGCCCCCCGCGGGCCCCGTGACCGGCGCGACACGCAGCGCGAGGACCGTGACCATCGCGACAGTCGCGACAGTCGCGACAACGTTCAACACATAGATCTGGGATAGGGAGACACGCGGCAATGCTCACGATCGGTGTCGACATCGGCGGGACGAAGGTGGCCGCCGGTGTGGTCGACGACAACGGCGAGATCGTCGACCACACGCTGAGGCCCACCGCCGCCGACCGCCCCGACAAGGTGGCCGAGACGGTGGCCGACGTCGTTCGCGAGCTGTCCGAGGGCCGGGACGTCGAGGCGGTCGGGGTCGGCGCGGCCGGCTTCGTCGACGAGAGCCGGTCCGTCATCCGCTTCGCGCCCAATCTCGCCTGGCGCGAGGAGCCGCTGCAGAAGAAGATCAGCGGCCTCGTCGGCCTGCCGGTCGTCATCGAGAACGACGCCAACGCCATGGCCTGGGGCGAGACCAGGTTCGGCGCGGGCAGGGGGCAGTCCCACGTCGTCTGCCTGACCCTCGGCACCGGCATCGGCGGCGGGCTCGTCTTCGACGGCGCCCTCTACCGCGGCCGCTGGGGCATGGGCGCCGAGCTGGGCCACATGCAGGTGCAGCCGGGCGGGCGCGAGTGCGGCTGCGGCAACATCGGCTGCTGGGAGCAGTACGCCAGCGGCCAGGCCCTGGTCAAGGAGGCCAGAGAGCTGGCCGACGCGCAGCCGGAGCGGGCCGCCACGTTGCTCGGGCTGGCCGGCGGCAAGATCGAGGGCGAAGAGGTCACCGAGGCCGCCAGGCTCGGCGACGAGGTCTCCCTGGCCGCCTTCGCCAACCTGGCCGACTGGCTCGGGCAGGGCATGGCCGACCTCGCCTCCATCCTCGACCCCGGCTGCTTCATCGTCGGCGGCGGCGTGTCCCGCGCCGCCGACCTGTTCATCGACCGCGCCAGGGAGGCGTTCGCCGAACGGCTCACCGGCCGCGGACACCGCCCTCTGGCCGAGATCCGCCTGGCCGAGCTGGGCGCCTCGGCCGGCGTCGTGGGCGCCGCCGACCTCGCCCGCCGCCGCTAGCCCCTGCGGCCGGTGACGACCTCCCCAGCCGGTGCCGGGGCCCGGCGACTCGTGGCCGCCTGGCCGGTCGGCGGGGCCCGGCGATCCGTGATGCCAGGGCCCGGCGGCGACTTGTGACGCTTCCTGTGCACGTCCGGGTCGGGACGTACAACCTGCACGGGATGCGGGCCGGGCTCGCCGCGCTCGCGCCGGTCGTCGTCGCGCTGCGCGCCGACGTGCTGTGCGTGCAGGAGGTGCCGAAGTTCGTGCGATGGCGGGCCAAAAGGGGCGCGCTGGCCGCCTCGGCGGGGCTCGCCGTCGCCACCCACGGCAGGGTGGGCGGCGTCGCCGTGCTCACCGGGCCTGGCATGCGCGTGCTGCACGCCGAGCACCACGCGCTGCGCCCCTTCCGGCGGCTGGAGCGCCGCGCCCTCGCCCTGGCCGTCGTGGAGCCGATCGGGGACGAGGGCCGGCTGGTGGCGGGGTCGTTCCATCTCGACCTGGACGAGGCGGCGCGGGCGTACCACGTCGAGGAGATCATCGCTCTCATGGAGGACGCCGCCGCCCGGTACGACGCCTCCATCGTGCTCGGCGGCGATCTCAACGAGCATGACCACCAGCCGGCCTGGCGCCACCTGGCGGCGCGGCTGGCCGACTGCCACGCCGAGGCGCCGGCGGGCGGCGGCCCGACGTTCAGGTCACCGCGCCCGCGCCGGCGCATCGACGCGGTGTTCGCCGCCCGCGAGATCGCCGTCGTGTCGTGCGGAGTGCCGCTCAACGGCACCGATCAGGCGGGCGCGAGTGACCATTTCCCGGTCGTGGCGGAGTTGAGAGTTGGGCACTAACGGGCAAGACAGGCGCGTGAACCCGTAGCATTTCCCTCATGACCCGTCGCTCTCAGCGGCGTGCGCTCTCTCTGATCTTGGCGACGTCCGTGGCCTTGACGCAGGTCACGCCCGCCGCGCATGCCGATCCCCGGCCCGCCGCCGAAGCGTGGCAGCAGTCGACCAGCGTGCGCCTCCAGGCCGACGGCTCGCTGTCCGACGTGCTCGCGATCACCGCCGACAACGTCTGGGCGGTGGGCCAGCAGGAGATCTGGGACGTCTGGAAGAACCGCGGCACCATCCGCCACTGGAACGGCAGCAGGTGGGCCGAGATCGGCATCCGCGACGCCACGGCCGCGGGCAGCCTGCGCAGCCTGGCCGCCGCGTCGGCCTCCGACGTCTGGGCGGTCGGCGACGGGCACGACGGCCTGCCCTACCTCGCCCACGGCGACACGGCCGGGTTCGACCGGGTCAGGCCCCCAGGGCTGCGCGCCGGCGACTGGCTCGGCGGCATCGACGCCAAGCCGGGCCGCGTCGTGGCCGTCGGCAGCCGCGAGAAGAACGGGCTCATCCTCACCGGCCAGGGCAACACCTGGAGCGTGCAGCAGACCAAGGAGAAGGGCGCCCTCTACGCGGTCTCCGGCGGGTTCGCGGTCGGCGACACCGGCACCAGACCGCTGGTCGTCCACTACTCGGGCGGCTCGTGGAAGTCGATGACGCTGCCCTCCGTCCCCGGCGGCTACCTGCGCGACATCCAGGTCGACAGCTCCAAGCGGGCGGTGGCCGTGGGCGGCGTCTACCGCGGCCCCGGCGACATCTCGCCGCTCGCGCTGGTCTGGAACGGCAAGCGCTGGAGCCGCCTGCGGCTGCCCGGCACGTCGGAGGCCAGGCTCTACGGCGTCACCGGCGACGGCAAGGGCCGCTACTGGATGACCGGCTACGACCCGGCCCACGCCGCCGTGCCGTTCATGCTGCGCTGCGAGAAGGGCTCCTGCACGATCATCCGCGGCGCCACCCAGAAAGACCGCGACAGCGTACGCCTGCAGGCCGTCACCTACCTCGCGGGCAAGGGCACGGTGTGGGCGGTCGGCCACGCGGTCGACCCCGACGACCAGTACACCGACGTGGTGGAGTCCTTCGTGCCCAGGACCAGCACCCAGAAGTCCTAGCCCCGGGCCCGCACCCCTTCAGCGCTCACAGGACGGCGCCGTCGTCCCAGCCCGAGTCGTTGGGCGGGCCGTCGCCCATGCGCACGACCAGCGCCACGAACCCGCCGATGAACGCCGCCACCGCCGTGAACAGCGCCCACCCCTCCATGTGCCAGCTCGCCATGGCCGCCACCAGGAGATAGGCGGGACCGCCGAACAGGGCGACCCACGCCAGCTTGGTCACCAGGTCGAGCTTGGGCAGCGGAGGCGGCGGCGGAGGCACGAAGTGGCCCTCCTCCGCCTCCTCGTCCTCGGAGCCCTCGCCCGTGCTGTCGTCGGCGCCGTCGCGCGGCAGGTCGTCGTCCTCGCCCGGCTCGCCCTCGGGCGGCTTGACCACCCGGCGGGTCGGCTCGGCGGGGAGGTTTTCGCTGTCCGGCCATGGCTGGTCGGCCGAATCGCGCTCGGCTGTGTCGTTGAAGGACGCGACGATCTGCCGCCAGACCTCGTCCTCGTCACTCTGGGGCGTCACCTAGATGGGCCTCTCCGCAGCGATCGCGACTTCCCCCTGGGTGCGATCAGTCCCTCTGCAAGGGTACCGAGGCATGTGTCCGGATGAAGTCGAGGCTCCCGGCAAAGATCCTGTCGGCATCGTTGTCCAGCGTCGCAACATGGTAGCTATCGGTAAGCTCCTCGATCGTGGCCTGCGGGACCTTCGCGCGGATGATCGCGACACTCGTCGGCTTCACCACGTGGTCCTCCGTGCTGTGGAAGACCAGCAGCGGTTGTGTCACCTTCGCCAGGTCGGCCTGCACCAGCGACCACAGGCCCGGCAGCGAGGCCGCCGCCTTGACCGGGGTGCGCGTGTAGGCCAGCTCCGTCACGCCGGGCTTCTTGACGTCGTTGGCGACGCCTGGCACGGACGCGACGAACCACTTGAGCAGCGGAGCCAGCCTCAGCAGCGGCACGTCGAGCGCGATCGAGGGGTTGACGACCATCACGCCCCTGATCGCCGCGCCGTGCACCTCGGCGAGTCGCAGCGCGAGGCAGCCACCCAGTGACAGCCCCGCCACGAACACCTCCGCGCAGCGGCCCTGGAGATCGGCGAACGCCTTCTCCACCTCGGCGTACCAGTCCTCCCAGCGGGTGCGGTTCATCTCCTGCCACCTGGTGCCGTGACCGGGCTGGCGGGGCAGCGAAACGCTGAGCCCGTGGCCGGCCAGGTATTCGGCCCACGGCCGCAGCGACTGCGGCGTGCCGGTGAACCCGTGGCACAACAGCACGCCCACCGGGCCTGCATCATGGTGGTAGGGCTCCGCGCCTGGCATGAGCGGCATAACAGCTCCTCCGTGCTGTTTCATTCCGGCAATTTCTGTCGGAACGGCCCGATCGTCGCACGTTCTGGGGTAATTGTGCGAGAGGTGAGGTAGGAGCAGGGCCCGCGAGGTGGGAAGATGACTCTGCCGATCTCGACGACGTGAGCAGGGAAGAGGTGCCAGGTGTTCTACTGGGTGGTCAAGGCCATCTTGGGGCCGTTTCTCCACCTCGTGTTCCGGCCCTGGACCGAGGGCGCGGAAAACGTGCCCAAGCAGGGGCCCGCGATCCTCGCCGGCAACCACCTGTCCTTCGCCGACCACTTCTTCGGCCCGCTGCAGATCCGCCGCAAGGTCATCTCGCTCGGCAAGGCCGACTACTTCACCGGCCGCGGCGTCAAGGGCTTCTTCACCCGGCTGTTCTTCAGCGGCGTCGGCACCGTGCCCATCGACCGCTCGGGCGGCAAGGCCAGTGAGGCCGCGCTGCGCACCGGGCTGCGCATCCTGCGCGAGGGCAACATCCTCGGCATCTACCCCGAGGGCACCCGCTCGCCCGACGGCCGCCTCTACAAGGGCAAGACCGGCGTGGCGCGGCTCGCGCTCGAGTCGCGGGTGCCGGTGATCCCGTGGGCGATGATCAACACCTACGAGATGATGCCACCCGGGCGCCCGCTGCCCAAGCTGGGCATCCGTCCCGGCGTGAAGTTCGGCAAGCCGCTCGACTTCTCCCGCTACTACGGCATGGAGGACGACCGGCTGGTGCTGCGCGCGGTCACCGACGAGATCATGTACGCGCTCATGGAGCTGTCGGGCCAGGAATACGTCGACAAGTACGCCGCGAGCGCCCGCGTCGAGATGGAGCGCGCGGCCCGCGCGGCGGCCGCCAAGAGCTGAAGGCCAGAGCTGCGGGGCAGAGTTGCGGGCCAGAGCTGTGGGCGAAAGCTGAGGGGGCCGCTCACGCGGAGGAGCGTAAGGCCTCCTCCGCCCTGCGCATGGCGCTCGTCATCGCCTGCAGCTCCTCCCTGCTGAGCCGGTCGATGAGGTACGCCCGCACCACCTCCAGGTGACCGGGCGCCACCCGCTCCAGGCAGCGCACGCCCGCCTCGGTCAGCACGGCCAGCACACCCCGGTCGTCCGACGGGCACGTCTCCCGCTCGACCAGCCCCGCCTTCTCCAGCTGGGTCACCTGGTACGTCAGCGCGCTCTTCGACACCACCACCCCCCTGGCCAGCTCGGTCATGCGCAGCCTGCGGCCGGGGGCGGCGGAGAGCCGCACGAGGATCTCGTACTGCGGGTGGGTGAGCCCGGCGGAGGCTTTGAGCTGTTCTTCGATGCGCCGCTCAAGCAGGTGGGAGGTGGCCAGGAAGGCGCGCCATGCGGCCATCTCGGTCGAGTCCAGCCATCGGGGGTCCGTCACCGACTCAGTGTACTGTCGTTCGAATTTGAACCATCACTGCTAGAGTTGTCGTTCAAATCTGAACATCAAGAAGGAGCACGCATGGTGGATCAGGGGCGCCCCGTCGTCCTGCTGCTCGCCAGGGTCGCCGTCGGGGTGATCTTCCTGGTGCACGGCTATCAGAAGTTCGCGACCATGGGCATCGAGGGCACGACCAAGTTCTTCGAGTCGGTGGGCATCCCGCTGGCCGGCGTCGCCGCGCCCGCCGTGGCCGCGCTGGAGGTGCTCGGCGGGCTGGCGCTGATCCTCGGCGTCGCGCTGCCCGTCGCCGGGTCGCTGCTGGCCCTCGACATGCTCGGCGCCATCGTCTTCGTGCACGGCTCCAACGGGCTGGCCGGTGAGGGCGGCTACGAGTTCGTGCTGGCGCTGGCCGCGGCCAGCCTGGCGGTCGGCTTCACCGGCGGGGGAGCGTTCGCCCTCGACAACGTGCTCCTGCGCCGCCGCCGCCGCACCGCCCCGGCCGTCGCCTGACCCGTAAGGATCGTGGCTCAGGACAGGTGGGCGCGGATCTGCCTGACGTACTCCGGCGTCGTGCGGCAGCAGCCGCCGATCAACGACGCGCCCGCCTGTTGCCACTCCTTGGCCGCCTGGCCGAACTCCACCGGGTCCGCCAGGCCCGTCCAGCGGCGCAGCCCGGCGTCCCACGTCTCGCCCGAGTTCGGGTAGACGACCACGGGCAGCCCGCCCGACAGGCAGCCGATCAGGCCGGGGATGTGGCGCGGCGCCGTGCAGTTCGCCCCCACGGCCACCACCTGCGGGTTGCCGCCGAACACGGCCGCCGCCTGCGCGATGGGCGTGCCGTCGCTCAGCCGCTCGCCGTCGCGGCACGAGAAGGCCACCCACGCCTTCACCTCGGGCGTGCCTGCCAGCAGCCGGGCCAGCGCCCGCGCCTCCGGATAGGAGGGGATGGTCTCGCAGGCCAGCAGGTCGGCCCCGGCCGCCGCGAGGATCTCCCAGCGGGGGCGGTGCCAGGCGTACAGGCCGTCCTCGTCGAGGTCGTAGTCGCCGGTGTATTCGGCGCCGTTGGCCAGATAGGCGCCGTACGGGCCCACCGAGGCCGCCACCAGGCCGCGCCCGTGCTCGTCGCGGGCCTGCGCGGCGAGCTTCACCGACAGCCGCAGCAGCCGCTCCGCCTCGCCGGCGCCGAGCCCGCGCCGCTCGAACCCCGGCAGCGTCGCCTGGTAGCTGGCCGTGGTCGCCACATCGGCGCCGGCCGCGAAGTAGCACGCGTGCGCGCGCCTGATCAGCTCGGGCTCCTCCAGCAGCAGCCGCGCCGACCACAACTCGTCGCGCAGGTCGGCGCCGAGGCTCTCGAGCTGGGTCGCCAGCCCTCCGTCCAGGACAAGTGTCGTCACCCGTTCAGCGTACGCAGCCGCGGCCCATGCCCGTCGCGACGGGCATAGCCCAGCAGGTTCTGGAAGTACTGCATGGCCACGAAC
>NZ_JBFAPT010000012.1:4050-274815 GCF_040676845.1 Nonomuraea sp. NPDC049504 | reverse complement strand
TGGATGTCAACCAAAGGAATCCGTCAAAAATATGACGGGGTTGTGCATCATGCACTGGCTTTTAACACACTGTTGAGTTCTCAAGAAACGGACGCATGCATCTGACTGAAGACTCACTTGCGATGAATCTCGACCAGAAGGCGCTATCTCGTTCTCCTCAATCTTATCAGTTCGCCCGGATCCTTGTCAAATCTTGCGACTTGACGGGAAGTGGTTCGAACTTCCAAGATTGCCTGCCCCGATCTGGGGCAACCCTCGTAACTTACCGTGTCATCGGGCCCGTGTCGAATCAACCGGTTTTTCGGTGATTCGGCGCGCCCTAAGACGAACCCATGCGACAGCACACCGAAGCGGCTGCGCCGAGTTGGCTCGTTACTTCAAGGGGTCTGCCCTGGAGGCCCGTCCGCCTGACCGGCGTCCGGCTCACTCCCCGGGGCGAAGTGAAAGATTAGGCGGCGATCCGCGACTCGTCAAATCGCCCCGCCCGGGGAGGTGAGAAGAGGCCGCCGGCGGGGTAAGGGCGGCGTCACCGGGCGGGGGCGCCGGCCAGCTCGCGTACCTGTTCAGCCGATACGAACACCTCGGCCTTCATGCCCGCGGCCCGCGCCGCCACCACGTTCTCCTCGCGGTCGTCGATGAACAGCACCTCCCCCGGCGCCACCCCCATCCGCTCCGCGCAGATCTCGTACGCCCGCGGATCCGGCTTCGCCACCCCCACCCGGCACGAGAACGTCAGCGACTCGAAGCGATCGAGCCACTCGCTGTGCCGGGACTCCCAGACGGGCACCAGCTCCGCGATGATGTTGGACAGCAGCCCCAGGCGGTGCCCCCGGTCGGCGAGTTCGTGGATCAGCTCGACCATCGCGGGATCGACGTGGCACCAGCTGTCGAGGTCGGCGGCGATGAGCGCGGGGATGTCCGCGAAGCGCACGCCCAGCCGGTCGGCGACGGCGGTCCAGTAGGCGGTGCCGTCCTGGCCGGCGTCGTACGGAGGCCGGCAGGCCCAGTACGCCTCCCAGAACGACTCCCCCGCCACCCCGGCGAGCTCCTCGATCCGTCGCCTGGCCGCGTCCCCCTGTGTACGGGCGATCACCCCGTACAGGTCGAAAACGATCACGTTCGCCATGTCTCCGACCATAACCGGACGTATCCTGGCTCGGGTGAACTCCGTCGCCACTCTCACACCTCCAGCACGTCCAGCCACACACAGGCGCACGTTCACCGCCTGGTGGATGGGGTTGTTCGGCGGACTCGCCGCCTTCTCCGGCACCGGCGCCAGCACCCTGAACGGCGACGAGCTGGCCACCATCAGCGCCGCCTCACGCTCGCTCGCCGGCATGGTCGAGCTGGCCCGCCACATCGACGGGCATTTCCTGCCCTACTACCTCTTCATGCACTTCTGGATGAAGGCTGGCTCGGCGGAGCTGTGGCTGCGGTTGCCGTCGGCGGTGGCGATCGGCGTGGCGGCGTGGCTGCTGGTGGATCTGGGGCGGCGGCTGCACAGCACGCGCGCGGGCGTGGTGGCGGCGGGGTTGTTCGCGATCTTGCCATCGGTGTCCTACTACGGGGCCTTCGCCAGGTCGTACGCGTTCGCGGCGGCAGCGGTGGTTTTCGCGTTCTGGGCGTTGCACCGGGCGCTGGAGCGGCCGAGCGGGCGCAGGTGGGCGGCGTACGGGGTGGCGGTGGCGCTCGTGTGCTGCACGCACCTGTTCGCGGTGCTCGTCCTGCCCGCCCACGCGCTGCTGGTGCGGCGGGAGGTGCTGGGCAGGATGGCGGCCGCGCTCGCCGTGGGGTGCGTGCCCGCGGCGGTGCTGGGCCTGATCGGGTACGGGGAGCGGCACGCCATCAGCTGGATCCCGCAGCGCGGGCCCGAGGTGTTGCTGACGTTCCCGAAGATGGCGGCGGAGGCGGAGGTGCTGGGCGTCGCGCTGTTCGCGATCGCGCTGGCGGGCGCCGTGCTGCTGTGGCGGCCGAACGGCGTGCGCGCCTGGGCCGCGGCGGTCGCGGGGTGGCTGGTGCTGCCGCCGATGCTGCTGCTGGCGGTCTCCTGGCTCGTCACTCCCGTGTACGTGGACCGCTACCTCTTCGTCACCGCCCCCGCGCTGGCGCTGCTCGCCGGGCTGGCGGTGGCGAGCCTGCCGCGATTGCAGGTGGTGGCCGGGGTGGCGGTCGTGGTGCTGGGCTGCCTGGTCGCGCTGCCCGAGCATGTGGACGTACGCGAGGAGAACGGGCGGATGGAGAACATCCCCTGGGCGCTGCGGGTGATCAAGGCCGAGCCGGACGACGCCATCGTCTACGGGCAGAGCCAGCTGCGTGCCGGCTTCGACTACTACGCCGGCTCGCTCATGCCGGTGGACGTCCTGCGCTCGGGGGACGCGCCGGACCCCGAGGGGTTCGGCTACCCGGAGCAATCCGACGTCGCGGCGGCACTGGCCGGGCACGAGCGGGTCTGGGTGGTGTGGCGCGGCACGAAGGACTCCGGGCTCAAGGAGGACGGCCTCCCGCGGGTCGAGGAGGTCCGGCGGGCCGGGTACGAGCTGGAGACGGCCAAGCACTCGGCCGACCTGCCCGGCTTGACGGTCGCCCTGTTCACCCGCGCCGACCGGCCCAGCCGGGCTTCCCGTAGAAGCGCCACGAGGACCCCCACGCAGGGCACAGAGCGGCGGCGCAGGCAGGCTCAGGAGCCAGGCGGGCGCTCTCGATAGAAGCACCTGCCGGAGACGTCAGCGGAGGCGCGCAAGGAAGCGCCCTCCCCGGAGACTCCGGCAGGGCGGGCGCTCCCATGGAAAGGAGAGGTCAGCTGACCTCGACGCCGCCGATCGACTTCTTGCCGCGGCGCAGCACCATGTACCGCCCGGCCAGCAGGTCCTCGGCGCCCGGCACGTACGCCTCGTCGGTGATCTTGCGGTTGTTGAGGTAGGCGCCGCCCTCCTTGACCGCCCGGCGGGCCGCCGACTTGGACTCGACGAGACCGCTGTCGGCGAGCAGGTCGATGAAGGGCGCCCCGAGCGCCGGGATGTCGGCCTTGGGCACCTCGGCCAGCGCCGCGCCGAGCGTGGCGGCCGGCAGCTCCTCCAGCGAGCCCTGACCGAACAGCGCCTTGGAGGCGGCGACGACGGCGTCGAGCTCCTCCTTGCCGTGCAGCAACTCGGTGAGGTCCTCGGCGAGCGCGCGCTGGGCCTCGCGGGCGAAGGGCCGCTCGGCGACGGCCTTCTCCAGCGCCTCGATCTCCTCCCGGCCGCGGAAGGTGAACACCTTGAGGTAGTGGATCACGTCGCGGTCGTCGGAGTTGAGGAAGTACTGGTAGAAGGCGTACGGCGAGGTCATCTCGGGGTCGAGCCAGAGCGCGCCGCCCGCGGTCTTGCCGAACTTGGTGCCGTCGGCCTTGGTGATGAGCGGCAGCGTCAGCACGTGCACGTGGCCGCCCTCGACGCGGCGGATCAGGTCGGCGCCCGCGGTGATGTTGCCCCACTGGTCGCTGCCGCCGATCTGCAGCGTGCAGTTGTAGCGGCGGTAGAGCTCGAGGAAGTCGTTGGACTGCAGGATCTGGTAGCTGAACTCGGTGTAGCTGAGGCCCTCGCCGGCCAGCCGCGCCGAGACGGACTCCCTGGCGAGCATGCGGTTGACCGGGAAGTGCTTGCCGATGTCGCGCAGGAAGTCGATGGCGCTCAGCTCGCCGGTCCAGTCGAGGTTGCTGACCATGAGGGCGGGGTTGGACGGGTCGTCGAAGTCGAGGAAGCGCCCGACCTGGCCGCGCAGCCGCTCGACCCAGCCTTCGACGACCTCGGCGGCGTTGAGCGAGCGCTCGGTGTTGCGGCCGCTGGGGTCGCCGATGAGCCCGGTGGCGCCGCCGACCAGGCCGATCGGGCGGTGGCCCGCCTGCTGGAAGCGGCGCAGCGTCAGCAGCGGCACGAAGTGACCGACATGCAGGGACGGTGCGGTCGGGTCGAAACCGCAATAGAGCGTGATCGGTCCCTTGGCCATGGACGCGCGCAGCGCGTCGAGGTCGGTGGACTGGGCGATCAGGCCTCGCCACGCGAGGTCGTCAAGGAAGTCGGTCACGGTGATCTGGCTTTCCTGTCGGATGTCGGTGCCTTTAGCCTGCCCGATCGGTGCGGATGCGCGCCACTTGGATACGCTGGGTGCCCATGTGGAGGGTCCGTCGCGAGCTGGCCGTTTTCAAGATCTTAGGGGCTCTGGTGTGTGCCGGGCTCGGCGTTCACTGGTGGGCGGGGGATGATTTCCGCGGCGTGATCCTGGCGGTTCCCGCGATGGTTCTGCTGGCCGCGATGGGGCTGCGCGACGTGCTGGCGCCGGTGCGGCTGGCGGCCGACGAGAGCGGCATCACGGTGGTGCACGGGTTCGCGGGGCGGCGGCACGTGCCGTGGGAGTCGATCTGGGACATCAAGGTGGACGTGCGCAGGCGGTGGGGGTTGCGCAGCGAGATGCTGGAGATCGACACCGGCGACTACCTGCACATCTTCAGCCCTCACGACTTGGGTGCCTCGCCGACGGAGGTGGCCGCGGCGTTGCGGCGCCGTGGCACGTGAGCGCGGTAGGGGGAGACGGTCGGGTCGCCGTCGATCCAGAACCGCCATGGGGTCTCCTTGGCGGTCGAGACGCCGGTGCGGGGGCCTGACCTGATCGTCGCGGGGTCGGCGGGCCGGCCGGCGAGCACGGTGGCCGACTGGTGGGGGCGCCCGGCGGGTGAGCCGTCGAGCACGGCGTCGAGGCCGTTGTGCTCGCGCAGCAGGCCGAGGGCGACGGTCAGCCTGGCGGGGCCGCGGGCGAGGTCGCGATCGGGCACCGGCCGGCCGGACGAGCGGCGGGCGCGGGCCTCGGCCACCCCTTCGACCACTTCGCCCGCGCGCAGCAGCACCGCCGAGCCGGAGCCTTCTGGCAGGCACACCAGGTTGGCGCAGAAGTGCATGCCGTAGGTGAAGTAGACGTAGATGTGGCCGGGCGGGCCGAACATGACGGCGTTGCGCGGGGTCTTGCCGCGGTAGGTGTGGGCGGCCGGGTCCTCGCCGGGGCCGCCGTACGCCTCGACCTCGGTCAGGCGTACGGCGACGGATCCGTGCACGAGCACGCGCCCGAGCAGGTCGGGCGCGACCTCGTGGGACGGCCGGTCGAAGAAGCTCCGCGGCAGCGGTGCGGAGCTCAGCTGCCCGCTGCCCATGCCGCCTGCGCGTCGACCGCCTCGCGGAGGGCGATGAGCTGGTCGCGTACGCGGTCGGGCGCGGTGCCGCCGTGGGCCTTGCGGGCGGCGAGGGCGCCGGGCACGCTGAGCACGTCGCGCACGTCGGGGGTCAGGTGGGGCGAGACCTTGCCGAGCTCGTCGTCGGTCAGCTCGCCGAGGTCCTTGTCGTTGACCTGGCACCAGACGACGAGGTGGCCGACGGCCTCGTGCGCCTCGCGGAACGGCACCCCGCGCCGCACCAGCAGCTCGGCCAGGTCGGTGGCGAGGGCGTAGCCGTCGGGGGCGGAGGCCTCCATGCGGGCGGTGTTGACGCGCATGGTGGCGACCAGGCCGGCCATGGCGGGCAGCACCAGCAGCAGGGTGTCGACGGCGTCGAAGACCGGCTCCTTGTCCTCCTGCAGGTCGCGGTTGTAGGTCAGCGGCAGGCCCTTGAGCGTGGTGAGCAGCGACATCAGGTTGCCGATGAGGCGGCCCGACTTGCCGCGGGCCAGCTCGGCCACGTCGGGGTTCTTCTTCTGCGGCATGATCGACGAGCCGGTGGAGTAGGCGTCGTCCATCTCGATCCAGCGGAACTCCTGCGAGGCCCACAGGACGATCTCCTCGCCCAGCCGCGACAGGTGCACGCCGATCATGGCGGCGTCGAAGAGGAACTCGGCGGCGAAGTCGCGGTCGGCGACGGCGTCCATCGAGTTGGGCGCGGCGGCGGAGAAGCCCAGCTCCTCGGCCACGGCCTGCGGGTCGAGCGGCAGCGACGAGCCGGCCAGCGCGCCGGAGCCGAGCGGGGAGATCGCGGCGCGCTTGTCCCAGTCGGTGAGCCGGTCGACGTCGCGGGCGAAGGCGTGCACGTGGGCCAGCAGCTGGTGGCCGAACGAGACGGGCTGCGCGTGCTGCAGGTGGGTCATGCCGGGCGCGGCGGTCTCGGCGTGCTGCTCGGCCTGCGCCATGAGCGCGGTCTCCAGCTCGACCAGGCGGGAGACGATCGAGCGGGCGTGGTCGCGGAGGTAGAGCCGCAGGTCGGTGGCGATCTGGTCGTTGCGCGAGCGGCCGGCGCGCAGCTTGCCGCCGAGCGAGCCGAGCCGTTCGAGCAGGCCGCGTTCGAGCGCGGTGTGCACGTCCTCGTCGGCGACCGTCGGGCGGAACTCGCCGGCCTTGCAGGCCTGCTCGAGGTCGTCGAGCGCGCCGATCATGCGCTCGAGCTCCTCGGCGGTCAGCAGCTGCGCCCGGTGCAGCACGCGGGCGTGCGCCCTGGACGCCGCCAGGTCGTACGGCACCAGCCGCCAGTCGAAGTGCACGCTCACCGACAGCCGGGCCAGCGCGTCGGACGGGCCGCTCTCGAAGCGTCCGCCCCACAGCCGCATCGGCTTGCCATCACTCACCGTTGTGTCCTCCATATACGTTTTCGCTGGACGCGCCCGCGCCGGTGGTCCCGGCATCGGTGGCCGGGCGTGCCCTCGCGCGCTCCCCCCGAGCTCCTGCGCGACCTTAGTGCAAGTCGGTCCAGCTTGGCGTCGTGGGCCGCCGCGATCCTAGCCGCGGGCGGGCGTCCGGGGGTTAGGCGCGCCGGTCGGCGACCTTGAGCAGTGCGTCGGCGACGGCCTTCCCGCCGCTGGGGTCGCGGCTGATGACCAGGATGGTGTCGTCGCCCGCCACCGTGCCGAGGATGGACTCCCAGTCGGCGTGGTCGATGGCGGAGGCGAGGAACTGCGCGGCGCCCGGCGGCGTGCGCACGATGACCAGGTTGGCCGACGCCTCGGCGCCGACCAGCAGCTCTTCGGCGATGCGGTGCAGCCGGGCGGCGGGCGTCTCGCCGGTGCCGAGGCGGGCGAGCGGGATGCGGCCGCCGCCCTCGCCGGGCAGCGCGTAGACGAGCGAGCCGTCGTCGGCGCGCAGCTTGAGCGCGCCGAGCTCGTCGAGGTCGCGGGAGAGCGTGGCCTGGGTGACCTCGACCCCGCTCTCGGACAGCAGCTTGGCCAGCTCGGGCTGGGAGCGTACGGCCTTGCGCTGCAGCAGCTCGGTGATCTTCGCCTGCCGGGCCGCCTTGGTCATCGGGATCATCGCCGGGACACCAGCCAGTGCAGCAGCGCCTTCTGGGCGTGCAGGCGGTTCTCGGCCTGGTCCCACACGACGCTGCGGGGCCCTTCGAGCACCTCGTCGGTGATCTCCAGCCCGCGGTAGGCGGGCAGGCAGTGCAGCACGATCGCGTCGGACGCGGCGTGTTCGAGCAGCTCGTCGTTCACCTGGTACGCCTTGAGCGCGGCCACGCGCTGCTCCTTGCCGTCCTGGCCCATCGAGACCCAGGTGTCGGTGGCGACGACGTGGGCGCCCTGGACCGCGGCCTCGGGGTCGGACAGCGCGATGACCGAGCCGCCGGTCTTGGCGGCGATGGCCGCCGCATGGTCGAGGATGACGGCGTCGGGCTGGTAGCCGGCGGGCGCGGCGATGCGGACGTGCAGGCCGGCCGTGGCGCCGCCGAGCAGGTAGGAGTGCGCCATGTTGTTGGCGCCGTCGCCGAGGTAGGTGAAGGTGAGGCCGGCGGTGCGGCCGAGCCGCTCGCGCACGGTCTGCAGGTCGGCGAGGATCTGGCAGGGGTGGAAGTCGTCGGTGAGCGCGTTGACGACGGGCACCCTGGAGTGGGCGGCCATCTCCTCGATGAGCTCCTGGCCGGTGGTGCGCCAGACGATGGCGGCCACCTGGCGGTCGAGCACGCGGGCGAGGTCGGCGGCCGGCTCGCCGCGGCCCATGAGGACCGAGACGTTGTCGACGACCAGCGGCAGGCCGCCCAGCTCGCCGATGCCGGTGTGGAAGGAGACGCGGGTCCTGGCCGACGGCTTGTCGAACAGCACGGCGACGGTCTGCGGCCCCTCGAAGGGGCGGTAGCCGAAGCGGTCCTTCTTCATCGCGGCGGCCAGGTCGAGGACCTCGGCCTGCTCGGCGGGGCTCAGGTCGTCGTCGCGCAGGAAGTGCCTGGTGCTCACTTCGCGGCCTCCGCGAGGATCGACGGGAACGCGGTGACGAACGCGTCGACCTCGTCCGCGCTCACCACGAGGGGCGGCGCGATGCGTACGGCGTCCGGCTGGAGCGCGTTGACCAGGAAGCCGGCCTCGGCGGCGGCCTGCTGCACCTGCGCCGAGCGCGGCTCGGCGAGCACGGCGGCCAGCCACAGGCCGCGGCCGCGGACGCCCTTGAGCAGCGGGTGGCTCGCGGACTCGAGGCCGGTGCGCAGCCGGGCGGCGACGGACTTGACGTGGTCGAGGTCGAGGGTGTCGAGCACGGCCAGCGCGGCGGCGCACGAGACCGGGTTGCCGCCGAACGTGGAGCCGTGGTCGCCCTTCTCGAAGAGCTTGCCGACCTCGCCGAAGCCGATGCAGGCGCCGATGGGCAGCCCGCCGCCGAGCCCCTTGGCGAGGGTGACGATGTCGGGGGTGACGCCTTCGGCCTGGTGGGCGAACCAGTGGCCGGTGCGGCCGATGGCCGACTGGATCTCGTCGGCGACGAGCAGCGCGCCGGTGGAGTCGCAGATCTCGCGGGCGGCCTCGAAGTAGCCGCCTGGCGGCGGCACGACGCCGGCCTCGCCCTGGGTGGGTTCGAGGAAGACCGCGATGCAGTCGCCGGTGACGGCCTCCTTGAGCGCGGCGGCGTCGCCGTACGGGACGAAGCGCACGTCCACCGGGAACGGTCCGAACTGGTCGCGGATGGAGGGCTTGCCGGTCAGCGACAGGGCGCCGATGGTGCGGCCGTGGAAGCCGTTCTCGGCGGCCACGAAGTAGGAGCGGCCCTCGCGGCGGCCGTACTTGAGCGCCAGCTTGTAGGCGGCCTCGTTGGCCTCGGTGCCGGAGTTGGCGAAGAAGACGCGGGCGGGCGCGTTGAGCAGGTCGAGCAGCTTCTCGGCCAGGCGCACCTCGGGCTCGTGCAGGAAGAGGTTGCTGGTGTGGGCGATGGTGGCGACCTGCCGGGAGACCGCCTCGACCAGCGCCGGGTGGGCGTGGCCGAGCGAGCTGGTGGCGATGCCGGCGATGAAGTCGAGATAGGGCCTGCCGTCGACGTCCCAGACGCGGGTGCCCTCGCCGCGGGCCAGCGCGATCGGCGGGACGCCGTAGTTGGGCATGAAGGCGTTGCCGAAGCGCTCGTGCAGGTTCATGACGGGATCACCATCGTTCCGATTCCTTCATTGGTGAAAAGCTCCAGCAGCAGCGAGTGGGGCACCCGGCCGTCGAGGACGTGGGCCTGCGGCACCCCGCCCTGCACGGCCGTCAGGCACGCCTCCATCTTCGGGACCATACCGCTGGACAGGGTGGGCATCAGGGCCGCGAGCTGGTCGGCGGTGAGCTGGTCGATGACGTCGGTGTCGTCGGGCCAGTTGGCGTACAGGCCCTCGACGTCGGTCAGCACGATCAGCTTGTGCGCTTCGAGCGCCACGGCGAGCGCGGCGGCGGCGGTGTCGGCGTTGACGTTGTAGATCTCGCCGTCGTCGCCTCTGGCGACGCTGGAGACGACGGGGATGCGGCCGTCGTCGAGCAGCGCGCGCACGGCGCCGGGCTCGACCTTGATGATCTCGCCGACCTGGCCGATGTCGACGGGTTCGCCGTCGACGAGGGCGTGCTTGCGCACGGCCGTGAACAGGTGGGCGTCCTCGCCTGACATGCCGACGGCGAACGGGCCGTGGTGGTTGATCATGCCGACGATCTCGCGGTTGACCTGGCCGGTGAGCACCATCCTGACGACCTGCATGGCCTCGGGGGTGGTGACCCGCAGCCCGGCGGTGAAGGTGGACTCGATGCCGAGCTTGTCGAGGGCGCTGCTGATCTGCGGGCCGCCGCCGTGCACGACGACCGGGCGCAGGCCGGCGTGGTGCAGGAAGACGACGTCCTCGGCGAAGCGGTGCTTGAGCGACTCGTCGGTCATGGCGTTGCCGCCGTACTTGACGACGATGGTGGCGCCGTGGAAGCGGGTGAGCCAGGGCAGTGCCTCGATGAGCGCCTGGGCCTTGCTCTGCGCGGTGGTGAGTCTCATGAGGAGTACGCCGAGTTCTCGTGGACGTAGTCGGCGGTCAGGTCGGTGGTGTGCACGGTCGCGGTGTGCGGCCCGGCGGACAGGTCGATGGTGATGGTGACGTCGCGAGGACGCATGTCCACCTTGGAGCGGTCGTCGCCGACGGCGCCGCCGCGGCAGATCCAGATGCCGTTGATGGCGACGTTGAGCCGGTCGGGCTCGAACTCGGCGTCGGTGGTGCCGACGGCGGCGAGCACGCGGCCCCAGTTGGGGTCCTCGCCGTGGATGGCGCACTTGAGCAGGTTGGAACGCGCTACCGCGCGGCCGACCTTGACGGCGTCGTCCTCGTCGGCGGCGCCGACCACCTCGATGGCGATCGCCTTGGACGCGCCCTCGGCGTCCACGAGCAGCTGCCTGGCGAGGTCGGCGCAGACCTCGGTGACCCGCTCCTCGAACTCGGCGAGGTCGGGACGCACCTCGGCGGCGCCGCTGGCGAGCAGCAGCACGGTGTCGTTGGTGGACATGCAGCCGTCGGTGTCGAGGCGGTCGAAGGTCCTGGACGTGGCCGCGCGCAGCACGGTGTCGAGCTCTTCGGCGCTGACCTCGGCGTCGGTGGTGATCACGCAGAGCATGGTGGCCAGGGCGGGGGCGAGCATGCCGGCGCCCTTGGCCATGCCGCCGACCATGTATCCGCTGCCGCGCTTGAAGGAGATCTTGGAGACGGTGTCGGTGGTGCGGATGGCGTCGGCGGCGGCCAGGCCGCCGTCGCGGGAGAGCTGGCCCGCCGCGGTCTCGACGCCGGACAGCAGCGCGTCCATGGGCAGCCGCTCGCCGATGAGGCCGGTGGAGCAGACGGCGACCTCGCCGGCGGAGTCGTCGAGCACCTCGGCCACCTTCTCGGCGGTGGCGTGGGTGTCCTGGAAGCCCTCGGGCCCGGTGCAGGCGTTGGCGCCGCCGGAGTTGAGCACGACGGCGCGCAGCCGGCCGCCGGACAGGACCTGGCGCGACCACAGCACGGGGGCGGCCTGCACGCGGTTGGCGGTGAAGACGCCCGCGGCGGCGCGGCTCGGCCCGTCGTTGACGACGAGTGCCAGGTCACGGGAGCCGCCGGACTTGATGCCCGCGGCGACGCCGGCGGCTCTGAATCCCAGAGGGGCGGTCACGCTCATGCCTCCTCCCCCGCCTTCGGCAGGGATGCCGGGCACCCGTGCTTGCTGCTTGCTTCGCTGCGCTCTCTCACGGAGCAACTCCTGTCGTGGGGAGGCCGAGCTCTTCCGGCAGGCCGAGGGCGAGGTTGACGCTCTGGATCGCGCCTCCGGCCGTGCCCTTGGTGAGGTTGTCGATGGCGATGACGGCGACCACGCGGCCCGCGCGCTCGTCGAGCGTCACCTGCAGTGCGGCGGTGTTGGCGCCGTAGGTCATGGAGGTGGCCGGCCAGGTGCCCTCGGGCAGCAGGCGGACGAAGGGCTCGTCCTTGAGCGCCACCTCGTACGCGGTGCGCAGCGCCTCCTTGGTGAGCCCAGGGGCGGCCGGCGCGGTGCAGGTGGCGAGGATGCCGCGGCTCATGGGGGCCAGCGTCGGCGTGAACGAGACGCGGACCTGCTGCCCGGCGACGGCCGACAGGCCCTGCTCCATCTCGGGGGTGTGGCGGTGGACGCCGCCCACGCCGTAGGCGCTGACCGAGCCCATGACCTCGCTGCCGAGCAGGTGGGGCTTGAGCGACTTGCCGGCTCCGCTGGTGCCGCTGGCGGCGACCACGACGACGTCGGGGCCGGCCAGGCCGGCGGCGTAGGCGGGGGCGAGGGCGAGCAGGACGGAGGTCGGGTAGCAGCCGGGGACCGCGATGCGGGTGGCGCCCATGAGCACCTCGCGCTGGCCGGGCAGCTCGGGCAGGCCGTAGGGCCAGGTGCCGGCGTGCTCGCCGCCGTAGAACTCCTGCCAGGCGGCGGGGTCGGCGAGACGGTGGTCGGCGCCGCAGTCGACCACCAGCGTCTCGTCGCTGAGCTGGGCGGCGACGGCGGCGGAGTGGCCGTGCGGCAGGGCCAGGAAGACCACGTCGTGGCCGGCGAGCGCCTCGGCGGTGGTCTCCTCGATCACGCGGTCGGCGAGCGGGGCGAGGTGGGGCTGGTGGGCGCCGAGCGGGCTACCGGCGCTGGAGGCGGCGGTGAGCGCGCCGATCTCGAACTCGGGATGAGCGAGGAGGAGGCGGAGCAGCTCCCCTCCCGCGTAGCCACTGGCTCCCGCGATCGCTGCCCTCATTCAACTTCCTCCTGCTGCATGAATATGCATCATAGCTTATGACCTTGCTTGTGAAGATGATGCACTCTAGAGGATGAGCATGCAAGCCAGGCTGGGACTATTGACCGTATCGTGAGACTTGTCACCCGCCGTTGGGGGCCGAAAACATGCGGGCCCGATGCAAGCCATGCACCAGTACTTGTCCGTTTTCCGGTCGGCCACACGTAAAAAGCCCCGAGCCGTATGGCTCGGGGCTTCGCTCACCCCGCCAGAATCAGCGCATGATCAGCGCAGGAACGCGGCGGCGACGCCGGCGTCCACCGGGATGTGCAGGCCGGTGGTGTGGGTCAGCTCGCCGCCCGTGAGCGCGAAGACGGCCGCCGCCACGTGCTCGGGCAGCACCTCGCGCTTGAGCAGCGTGCGCTGGGCGTAGAACTCTCCCAGCTTCTCCTCCTCCACGCCGTACACGGCCGCCCGGTTCGCGCCCCACCCCGAGGCGAAGATGCCGGAGCCGCGCACGACGCCGTCGGGGTTGACGCCGTTGACCCGGATGCCGCGGGCGCCCAGCTCGGCCGCGAGCAGCCGGACCTGGTGGGCCTGGTCGGCCTTGGCGGCGCCGTACGCGACGTTGTTCGGGCCGGCGAAGACGGAGTTCTTGGAGGAGATGTAGACGACGTCGCCGCCCATGGCCTGGTCGATCATGACCTTGGCGGTCTCCCTGGAGACCAGGAACGAGCCGCGCGCCATGACGTCGTGCTGCAGGTCCCAGTCGGAGACCGTGGTCTCCAGCAGCGAGCGCGACAGCGACAGGCCGGCGTTGTTGACGACCAGGTCCACGCCGCCGAAGGCGAGCACGCCCGCGCGTACGGCGGCGGCGATCTGCTCCTCCGAGGTGACGTCCACGCCGACCGCCACGGCGACGTCGGAGGCCCGGTGGGCGTGCCCGCCGATCTCGGCGGCCACCTTCTCGGCGGCGGCGAGGTCGCGGTCGGCCACGATCACGCAGGTGCCCTCGGCGGCCAGCCGGCGCGCGGTGGCCGCGCCGATGCCCGAGCCGCCGCCGGTGACCAGCGCGACCCTGGTGGCCAGCGGCTTCGGCTTGGGCATGCGGCGGAGCTTGGCCTCCTCCAGCTCCCAGTACTCGATGCGGAACTTCTCCGACTCTGGGATGGGGGCGTAGGCGGAGACGGACTCGGCGCCGCGCATGACGTTGATGGCGTTGACGTAGAACTCGCCGGCCACCCTGGCGGTCTGCTTGTCCTTGCCGAAGGAGAACATGCCGACGCCGGGCACCAGCACGATCGCCGGGTCGGCGCCGCGCATCGGCGGCGAGTTCGGCTCGGCGTGCCGCTCGTAGTAGGCGGTGTAGTCGGCGCGGTAGGCGGCGTGCAGCTCGCGCAGCCGCTCGGCGGCCTGCTCCAGCGGCGCGTCCGGCGGCAGGTCGAGCACCAGCGGCGCGACCTTCGTGCGCAGGAAGTGGTCGGGGCAGGACGTGCCCAGCGCCGCCAGCCTCGGGTGCTCGGCCCGCGCCACGAAGTCGAGCACCTCGGGCGTGTCGGTGTAGTGACCGACCACGCGCACGTCGGTGGAGGCCAGGCCGCGCACGATCGGGAACAGCGCGGCGGCCCGCGCGTGCCGCTCGGCCGCGGGCAGCGTGTCGTACACGACCGCGCCGAAGGGGTCGGGGCGGCCGTGCTCGGCCAGGTACGCCTCCGCCGTGCGGATGATCTCCAGCGAGCGCTCCTCGCACTCCTGCGAGGTCGAGCCCCACGCGGTGATGCCGTGCCCGCCGAGGACGCAGCCGATGGCCTGCGGGTTGGCGTCCTTGATGGCGGCGATGTCGAGGCCGAGCTGGAAGCCGGGCCGGCGCCACGGCACCCACACCACGCGGTCGCCGAAGACCCGCCTGGTCAGCTCCTCGCCGTCGGCGGCGGTGGCCAGCGCGATGCCCGCGTCGGGGTGCAGGTGGTCGACGTGGGCGGCCTCGACCAGGCCGTGCATGGCGGTGTCGATCGACGGGGCGGCGCCGCCCCTGCCGTGCAGGCAGTAGTCGAACGCGGCGACCATCTCGTCCTCGCGCTCGACGCCCGGGTAGACGTCCTTGAGCGCGCGCAGCCGGTCGAGGCGGAGCACGGCGAGGCCGGGCTCCTTGAGCGTGCCGAGGTCGCCGCCGGAGCCCTTGACCCACAGCAGCTCGACGTCGGCCCCGGTGACCGGGTCGGGCGCGGCGCCCTTGGCGGAGGTGTTGCCGCCGGCGTAGTTGGTGTTGCGCGGGTCGGCGCCCAGGCGGTGCGAGCGGTCGAGCAGCTCGTTGATGACGTTGGACATGACGGTTCAGGCCCCCCAGCCGGCCTGCTCGCCGCCGACGCGCCCGGCGGCGATCTTCTCGAAGTATCCGGACTCGGCGTAGGCGGCCATCGGGTCGGGCGCGAGCCCCATCTCCTCGCGCAGCTCGGCGAGCAGCGGCCGTACGTCGGTGTTGAAGGCGTCCATGAAGACGGCGTTGGCGCCGAGCACGTCGCCCGCGGTCTGGGCGGCGGCCAGCGCGTCGCGGTCGACCAGCAGCGCCTTGGCGGTGGCCTCCTGCACGTTCATGACCGAGCGGATCTGGCCCGGGATCTTGGGCTCGATGTTGTGGCACTGGTCGAGCATGAACGCCACGCCCGCCTCGGGGTCGAGCCCGCCGCCGCGCACGACCTCGTACATGATGCGGAAGAGCTGGAACGGGTCGGCGGCGCCGACCATCAGGTCGTCGTCGGCGTAGAAGCGGGAGTTGAAGTCGAAGCCGCCGAGCCTGCCCTCGCGCAGCAGGAACGCCACGATGAACTCGATGTTGGTGCCCGGCGCGTGGTGGCCGGTGTCCACGACGACCTGGGCCTTCGGGCCGAGCTTGACGCAGTGGGCGTAGGCGGTGCCCCAGTCGGGCACGTCGGTGGCGTAGAAGGCGGGCTCGAACAGCTTGTACTCCAGCAGGAAGCGCTGGCCGTCGCCGAGCCGGTCGTAGACCTCGGCGAGCGAGTCGGTCAGGCGGTCCTGGCGGGCCCTGATGTCGTCCTGGCCCGGGTAGTTGATGCCGTCGGAGAACCACAGCTTGAGCGTGCCGGAGCCGGTGGCGTCCATGATGTCGACGCATTCGAGCAGGTGGTCGGTGGCCTTGCGGCGGACGCGGGCGTCGGGGTGGGTGACGCTGCCCAGCATGTAGTCGTCGTCCTGGAAGACGTTGGAGTTGATGGCGCCGATGCCGACGCCCAGCTCGCGGGCGTGTCTGGCCAGGTCGGCGTAGTCGTCCACCTTGTCCCACGGGATGTGCAGGGCGACCGTGGGGGCGATGCCGGTGTGGGCGTGCACCTGGGCGGCGTCGGCGAGCTTCTCGTACGGGTCGCGCGGCACGCCCTGCTGCGCGAAGACCTTGAACCGGGTGCCGCTGTTGCCGTAGGCCCAGGACGGCGTCTCGATGTGCTGCGCCCGCAGCACGGCCTTGATGTCAGTCATTACTCCCCGATCAGTCCAGGTGGAACACTTCGGTCAGCGGTGTCATGCCCTCGTCGGGCCGGCCGTCGAGGTCCTCGAAGAACGGCGCCATCTCCGCCTGCCAGCGGGCGTTGACCTCGGTCTCGGCCATCGCCTTCTTGGCGGCCTCGAAGTCGTCGGTCTCCAGGTAGCCGACGAGCAGGCCGTCGTCCCTGAGGAAGAGCGAGTAGTTGTGCCAGCCGGTGCGTGACAGCGCGGCGCGCATCTCCGGCCAGACGTCGCGGTGCCGCTCGCGGTATTCCGCCAGCCGCTCCGGGCGGACTTTCAGCAGGAAGCAGACGCGTTGCACTGACACTCCTTTCAAAACGTTTTAATCCTCTGTGCAGGAAACTATGATTCCCGTTGCCCGCTGTCAATGCGCGGCCCGGCCCCGGCCTCGGAAGGCGGGGCCTGACCAGGGCTCTGACACGTTTCAACCCCGCGTCAACCCAGCGTCAACCCCGCAGCACGGCGACGTCGCCGGCCGCGACCGTCACGGTGCGGCCGTCGCGGGTGGTCACCGTGGCGTCGGCGGCGGTGTGGTTGATCGCGAACAGGAACGAGCGGCCGTCCTCGTGCGCGCGGCGGACCACCTCGACGCCCGGCTCCGCCGCGGCGGCGGGCACGACCCCCGACTCGCCGCACACGGTGACGACGACCTCGGCCAGCGCGGCGTCGTCGAGCAGGGTCGTCAGGTAGTGGGCGGCGCCGTCGCCGAACTCGTTGCGGGTCCAGGCGGGCTCCCCGCTCGCGTACGTGTCCAGCACCTTCGCCGTCGTGACCCGCGCCGCCTCGCTCCAGGCCCGGCCCGTCGCGCCCGAGGCCAGCCGGATCGGCGCGGCCAGCGGGAAGAACTCCTCGACGCTCACGCCCAGCAGCTCCCGCCACGCGCCGGGGTAGCCGCCGAGCCGCACCCGATCGTGCTCGTCCACGACCCCGCTGTACGGCCCCACCAGCACGACCCCGCCCCGCCGGGCGAACGCCTCCAGATTGGCCGCCCCCGCGTCGCTCACCAGGTAGAGCTGCGGCACCAGCACCAGCCGGTAGGCGCTGAGATCGCCCTCGGGGTGCGCGATGTCGCAGGTGACGCCGGCCCGCCAGAGCGCCGCGTGCCAGCGCTTGGCCTCCTCCACCGGGTCGAGCTCCGAGCTGGGCTGGGCGGGGTGATCCTGGGCCCAGACGCTGGAGTGGTCGACGAGCAGCGCCACCTCGGCCTCGACCCGGCTGCCCGCCACCCCGGCGAGCCCGGCCAGTTCGGCGCCGAGCGCCTTCACCTCGCGGAAGACCTTGGTGTCGGGACCGGCGTGCGGCAGCATCGCCGAGTGCCACTTCTCGGCCCCGGCCCTGGACTGGCGCCACTGGAAGAACATGATGCCGTCGGCGCCCCGCGCGAGGTGGGCGAGGGAGTTGCGGCGCAGCTCGCCGGGCTTCTTGGCGAGGTTGCGCGGCTGCTGCCAGTTGACGGCGCTGGTGGAGTGCTCCATGAGCAGCCAGGGCCGGCCGCCGTTGAGCGAGCGGGCGTAGTCGGCGGCGAAGGCCAGGTCGATGTGCGGCTCGGCGCGGGCGCCGATGAGGTAGTGGTCGGTGGAGACGACGTCCAGCTCGGCGGCGAAGGCCCAGCAGTCCATGTCCCAGTGGGCGCCGGCCATGAGGTTGGTGGTGGCGGGCACGCCGGGGGTGAGCTGCCTGAGCAGGTCGCGCTCGGCCAGGTAGAGCTCGACCAGGGCGTCGGAGCTGAACCTGCGGAAGTCGAGGAGCTGGCCGGGGTTGGGGAAGCTGGGGGTGGCGCGCGGCGGCAGGATCTGCGCCCAGCCGCTGTAGTGCTGCGACCAGAACGCGGTGCCCCAGGCGTCGTTCAGCTCGTCGAGCGTGGCGTAGCGGGAGCGCAGCCAGGCGCGGAAGGCGGCGGCGGAGGTGTCGCAGTAGCAGCGGGCGTTGTGGCAGCCGTACTCGTTGTGCACGTGCCACAGGGCCAGCGCGGGGTGCTCGCGGTAGCGCACGGCCACCTGCTCGGCGATGCGCAGCGCCTTCTCCCGGTAGATCGGCGAGCTGGGGCAGAAGCCCTGCCTGCTGCCGTGGTGCAGCCGCCGGCCGTCGGCGTCCACCGGCAGCGCCTCGGGGTAGGCGTCGCCGAACCAGGGCGGCGGCGAGGCGGTGGGGGTGGCCAGGTTGGCCCGGATGCCGTTCGCGGCCAGCAGGTCCATCGCCCGGTCGAGCCGGTCGAAGTCGAAGACGCCTTCGACGGGTTCGAGCAGCGACCAGGAGAAGATGCCGAGGCTGACCCTGTTGACGCCGGCCTCGCGCATCAGCGCGACGTCCTGTTCCCAGATCTCCTCGGGCCACTGCTCGGGGTTCCAGTCGCCGCCGTACGCGATGACATCCGGCATGAAGCCTGCCTTTCGATGGGTGGTGTACCTGGGGATTAAAACGTTTCCACAGCGTGAGGCACAAGCCCCGTCAAGCGCCTTGCGATGGTCGTCGCTGCTCAAGCGGGGTGGCTGGGCTCGCCGGGCAGTGGTGTCCACGCGCGCGGGCGCGAGGCGTGGCCTCGCGGGGTGATTTCGATTGAACGTTTTTCGTCTCACCGCTCAATCGCCGGCGATTCGCGGCGGAGATCCGGGCTCCTAGCGGCGGCGCGACTGGCCAAGCGCCTGTTTGTACGTTTTAATTGCTCTTCATGGCCATGGTCAGCATCAAGGACGTCGCCGCGCTCGCCGGCGTCTCCCCGGGCACGGTCTCCAACGTACTGAACCGGCCGGGCAAAGTCGCGCCCGCCACCCGGGAGCGGGTGGAGGCCGCCATCAGCGAGCTGGGGTTCGTCCGGCACGGCTCGGCCTCCACGCTGCGCGCGGGGCACAGCAGGACGATCGGCCTGAGCGTGATCGACATCGGCAACCCGTTCTTCACCGAGGTCGCCGCCGGCGTCGAGGACGTCGCCAGCGAGCTCGGCTACGCGGTGATCCTCGGCAACTCGGCGGGCTCCACCGACAAGGAGGACCGCAACCTGCGCGTGCTGGCCGAGCACCGGGTGCGCGGCGTGCTCATCACCCCCTCGGGCGAGGACCCCGCCAGGCTCGACCGGCTGCGCGAGCACGGCATCAGCGTGGTGCTGGTCGACCATCCCGCCCACCGGCCCGACCAGTGCGCGGTGGCCGTGGACGACGTCGCGGGCGGCCGCGCGGCCGTGGCCCACCTGCTCGGCAAGGGCGCGCGCAGCCTCGCGTACGTGACCGGGCCGCTGACCATCCGGCAGTGCGTGGAGCGCCGCGAGGGCGCCAAGACGGCCATGACCGGCGCCGGGCTCGACCCCGCCGCGCTGCGGGTGGTCGAGGCGGCCACGATGACCGCCAAGGCGGGCGAGAAGGCGGCCGGCGAGCTGGTCGCCGCCGGGCTGCCGGAGGCCATCTTCTGCGCCAACGACCTGCTCGCGCTCGGCGTGCTGCGCGCGCTGCTGCGCTCGGGGGTGCGGGTGCCCGAGGACGTCGTCCTCATGGGCTACGACGACATCGACTTCGCCGCCGCCTCGACGGTGTCGCTCACCTCGATGCGGCAGCCGACGTACCAGCTCGGGCGCATCGCCACCGAGCTGCTGCTGGACGAGTGCGACAACCCTGACACGCACGCGCACCAGCACATCATGTTCCAGCCTGAGCTCATCGCCAGGGAGTCCACGCAATGAGCAGGACGAGCCGCCGTTTCGCCGCCGTCGACCTGGGGGCCTCCAGCGGGCGGGTGATGCTCGCCGATCTGTCGGACGGGCTGGCGCTCACGGAGGCCCATCGCTTCCCCAACGGCCCCGTACGCGTGGCGGACCGCCTCTACTGGGACGTGCTCGGCCTCTACCGGGAGATCCTGGCCGGGCTGCGCGCGGCGGGGCCCGTCTCCTCCATCGGGGTCGACTCGTGGGCCGTCGACTACGCGCTGCTCGACGCGTCGGGAAACATGCTGGGCAACCCGGTGCACTACCGCGACGACCGCACGCGCGGCGTGCCCGAGCAGGTGGCGCGGGCGGTCGGCGCCGAGGCCCTTTACGACGTGAACGGCCTGCAGGTGCTGCCGTTCAACACCCTCTACCAGTTGCTGGCCGACCGGCTCGACGACGCGGCCACGATGCTGCTGATCCCCGACCTGATCGGCTACTGGCTGACCGGCGAGACCGGCGCCGAGGTGACCAACGCCTCCACGACGGGGCTGCTCGACGTCCGCACGAGGTCGTGGGCGTTACCGCTGGTCAAGCAGCTCGGCCTGCCCCCGGGCATCCTGCCGCCGCTGCGCGACCCCGGCGACGCGGTGGGCGGGCTGCGGCGTGACGTGGCCGCCGAGATCGGCTGGTCGGCGCCGGTCAGGGCGGTCGGCTCGCACGACACCGCATCCGCCGTCGCCGCGGTGCCCGCCGCGGGCCCGGCCTTCGCGTACGTCTCCTGCGGCACCTGGTCGCTGGCCGGCGTCGAGCTGCCCGGCCCGGTGCTCACCCTCGAGAGCCGGGCGGCGAACTTCACCAACGAGGCCGGCATCGACGGCACCGTCCGCTACCTGCGCAACGTCATGGGCCTGTGGCTGCTGCAGGAGTGCCTGCGCGCCTGGCCCGGCGCCGATCTGGGCGAGCTGCTGGCCGCGGCGGCTCAGGAGCCGGCGTTCGCGGCCGTGGTCAATCCCGACGAGCCGGTCTTCCTGCCGCCGGGCGACATGCCGGCCAGGATCGCCGCCGAGTGCCGCCGCACCGGCCAGCGGCCGCCCTCCTCCCCCGCCGGCTACGTGCGGTGCGTGCTGGAGAGCCTGGCGATCGGGCACAGGACGGCGGTGCGGCAGGCCATGGAGTTGTCCGGCCGCGACGTCGAGGTGGTGCACCTCGTGGGCGGCGGGTCGCGGAACGAGCTGCTGTGCCGGTTCACCGCCGACGCCTGCGGGCTGCCCGTGGTGGCGGGGCCCGCCGAGGCGACCACGTTCGGCAACGTGCTGGTGCAGGCGCGCGCGGCCGGGCTCGTCTCCGACCTCGGCGAGATGCGCGCGCTGGTCGCCGGGACGCAGCCGTTGCGCCGCTACGAGCCGTCCGGCGACCTGCGCGCCTGGGACGAGGCGGCCGCCCGGCTGTTCTGACCTGCCGGTTTTCCCCCGGCCTGTCCAGGGCAGGACTCGGGCCGGGGACATCGGGGGGATGCCATGGATCTCACGTGGCCGCTGCTGCGGCAGCTCACGGGGGCGGACCGCACGGCACGGGGTCCGGCGGCCAAGTCGGCCAAGACGGAGGCGCTGAGGGCCCGTACGACGACGGCCGACCGGGTGGTGAAGTCGGTCTGCCCGTACTGCGCGGTGGGCTGCGGCCAGAACGTGTACGTACGGGACGAGAAGGTCATCCAGATCGAGGGTGACCCCGACTCCCCCATCAGCCTGGGCCGGCTGTGCCCGAAGGGCGCGGCCAGCCTCCAGCTCACCACCGGCGAAGGCCGCATGCACAAGGCGCTCTACCGGCCGCCGGGCGGGGCCGGCTGGCAGGAGATCGACCTGGGCACGGCGATGGAGATGATCGCCGACCGGATCATCGCGACCCGCCGCGAGACCTGGGAGTGGGAGCACGGCGGACGGCGCACCGCGCGGACCATGGGCATCGCCAGCCTGGGCGGCGCGACGCTGGACAACGAGGAGAACTACCTCATCAAGAAGCTGCTGACGGCGCTCGGCGTGGTGCAGATCGAGAACCAGGCCCGCGTCTGCCACAGCTCGACCGTGGTGGGGCTCGGCACGTCGTTCGGACGCGGCGGCGCCACCACGTTCATGCAGGACCTGCAGCACTCCGACTGCGTGGTCATCCAGGGCTCGAACTTCGCCGAGTGCCATCCCGTGGGCTTCCAGTGGGTGATGGAGGCCAAGGCGCGCGGCGCGGTCGTCATCCACGTCGATCCCCGCTTCACCAGGACGAGCGCCGTCGCCGACGTGCACGTGCCCATCAGGGCCGGCTCCGACGTGGCCTTCCTCGGCGCGATCATCAACCACGTCCTGGAGAACGAGCTGTACTTCCACGAGTACGTGGTCAACTACACCAACGCCGCGACCATCCTGCGCGAGGACTTCCGCGACGCCGAGGACCTCGACGGCCTGTTCTCCGGCTTCGGCGAGGAGAGCCGCACCTACGACACCGACTCCTGGCAGTACGAGGGCATGTCCACGGTGGCCGCGTCGGGCGATCGGGACACCGACTTCGAGCGGCGCGAGGGCCGCACCCCGCCGGGCCGGCCCGAGGTGCAGGGCTCCACCGGGATGCCGCTGGACGGCTCGCCACAGCGCGACGAGACGCTGCGGCACCCGCGCTGCGTGCTGCAGGTGCTGCGCCGCCACTTCGCCCGCTACACGCCGGAGATGGTGGAGCGGGTGTGCGGGGTGCCGCGCCACCTGTTCGAGGAGGTCTGCCGGCACCTGACGGAGAACTCGGGGCCCGACAAGACGGCGGAGTTCGTCTACGCGGTGGGCTGGACGCAGCACAGCGACGGCTCGCAGTTCATCAGGGCGGCGAGCATCCTGCAGCTGCTGCTCGGCAACATCGGCCGGCCGGGCGGCGGCATCCAGGCGCTGCGCGGGCACGCCAGCATCCAGGGCTCCAGCGACGTGCCGACGCTGTTCAACCTGCTGCCCGGCTACATCCCGATGCCGCACGCCCACGAGAACGAGCGGCTGCACGACTTCCTGCTGGCCGACGCGCCGCACAAGGGTTTCTGGGCCAACATGCCCTCCTACCTCGTCAGCCTGCTCAAGGCGTGGTGGGGCGAGTCGGCGCAGCCGGACAACGACTACCGCTTCGGCTGGCTGCCCAGGCTGACCGGCTCGCACAGCACGTACGACACGGTGCTGGCGCAGCTCGAGGGCACCTGCAAGGGCTACATCCTGCTGGGCGAGAACCCGGCGGTGGGGTCGGCCAACTCCAAGATGCAGCGGCTCGGCATGGCCAACCTCGACTGGCTGGTGGTGCGCGACTTCAGCCTGATCGAGAGCGCCACCTGGTGGAAGGACGGCCCGGAGATCGAGACGGGCGAGCTGAGGACGGAGGACATCCGTACGGAGGTGTTCTTCCTGCCGGCGGCCAGCCACACGGAGAAGAACGGCAGCTTCACCAACACCAACCGGCTGCTGCAGTGGCACCACCAGGCGGTCGAGCCGCACGGCGACGCCCGCAGCGACCTGTGGTTCATGTACCACCTCGGCCGCATCATCCGCCGCAAGCTGGCCGGCTCGCAGGACCCGATGGACCAGCCCGTGCTCGACCTCACCTGGGACTACCCGGTGGAGGGCGAGACGGCCGAGCCGTCGGCCGAGGCGGTGCTGGCCGAGATCAACGGCTGGGACGCCCAGGGCGACCCGCTGCCCGGCTATCACGCGCTCAAGGACGACGGCTCCACCGCGTGCGGCTGCTGGATCTACTGCGGCGTCTACGCCGACGGCGTCAACCAGGCGGCCCGGCGCAAGCCGGCGTCGGAGCAGGACTGGATCTCCGCCGAGTGGGCGTGGGCCTGGCCGGCCAACCGCCGCATCCTCTACAACCGGGCCTCGGCCAGGCCCGACGGCAGCCCGTGGAGCGAGCGCAAGCGGCTGGTGTGGTGGGACGACGAGGCGCAGCGCTGGACCGGCCACGACGTGCCGGACTTCGAGGCCGGCAAGAGCCCCGGCTACCGGCCGCCGCCGGGCGCGCAGGGCGTGGAGGCGCTGTCGGGCATCGACCCGTTCATCATGCAGGCCGACGGCAAGGGCTGGCTGTTCGCGCCGACCGGGGTGGTGGACGGGCCGCTGCCCACCCACTACGAGCCGCAGGACTCGCCGGTGGTCAACCCGCTGTACGGCCGGCAGCGCAGCCCGGTGCGCAAGGTCTATCCGCACGAGCACAACCGCTACCAGCCGAGCGGGGACGAGCCGGGGGCTTCGGTCTACCCGTACGTGGTGACGACGTACCGGCTGACCGAGCACTTCACGGCGGGCGGGATGAGCCGGTTCACGCCGTACCTGTCGGAGCTGCAGCCGGCGATGTTCTGCGAGGTGTCGCCGGCGCTGGCGGCCGAGCGGGGGCTGGTGCACGGCGACTGGGCGACGATCATCACGGCGCGCAACGCCATCGAGGCGCGGGTGCTGGTCACCGACCGCATCCCGTCGCTGCACCTGAACGGGCGGGTACTGCACCAGATCGGGCTGCCGTTCCACTTCGGGCCCAACGGGGTGGTCACGGGCGACGCGGCCAACGAGTTGTCGTCGATCTCGCTCGACCCCAACTCGCACATCCAGGAGGTCAAGGCGCTGTCGGCGGACATCAGGCCGGGCCGCCGTCCCCGGGGTCCGGCGCTGCCCGAGCTGGTGAAGGCGTACCAGCGGCGGGCCGGCATCGACGAGCGCACAGGAACGGAGGTGTGAGCCGTGGCCTTCGACCTGAGGGAGCAGCTCGACGGGCGCAGGGTCGGCTTCTTCACCGACACCAGCATCTGCATCGGCTGCAAGGCGTGCGAGGTGGCCTGCAAGGAGTGGAACGCCGTGCCGGACGACGGCATGGAGTTCACCGGCATGTCCTACGACAACACGGTGGGACTGAGCGCCGACACCTGGCGGCACGTGGCGTTCGTGGAGCAGCGCAGGCCGCTCGGCCACCAGGAGCCCGGCGTCGGCGACATGGACTTCCGCTGGCTGATGTCCTCCGACGTGTGCAAGCACTGCACGCACGCAGCCTGCCTCGACGTGTGCCCGACGGGGTCGTTGTTCCGCACCGAGTTCGGCACGGTGGTGGTGCAGGAGGACATCTGCAACGGCTGCGGCTACTGCGTGCCGGCGTGCCCGTTCGGGGTGATCGGCAAGCGCGAGACGAGCGGCACGGCCGCCAAGTGCACGATGTGCTACGACCGGCTGGGCGCCGGTGAGGAGCCGGCCTGCGCGAAGACGTGCCCGACCGACTCGATCCAGTTCGGCGACCTCGACGAGCTGCGCGAGCGCGCCGATCGGCGGCTCGCGCAGCTGCGGGAGGCGGGCACGACGTCGGCCCGCCTGTACGGTCACGACCCGGACGACGGCGTGGGCGGCACGGGCGCGTTCTTCCTGCTGCTGGACGAGCCCGAGGTGTACGGCCTGCCGCCGGACCCGGTGGTGACGACCAGGGACCTGCCGTCGATGTGGCGGCACGCGGCCGTGGCGGCGCTCGGCCTGGTCGCGGGCATCGCGGCGGTGACGTGGACGGGGACATGGACGGGGACATCGACGGGGACATCGACGGGCACATCGACGGGCACATCGACGGGGATCTGGAGAGGGCGGCGCGGATGAGCCAGACCGACGTGCGGATGGACGGCTCGGCGGAGCTGCGCGGCGAGCGCGAGGCGACGCCTGGCTCGGCGGGCCGCCGGCGTGAGCGGCTGCTGGTGCCGAAGGCGGAGTTCGACTCCTACTACGGGCGGCCGGTGCTGCACGAGCCGACCTGGCAGGCGCCCGACATCGCCGGTTACCTGTTCCTCGGCGGCCTGGCGGGGGCGTCGTCCACGCTGGCCGCCGCCGCGGAGCTGACCGGCAGGCCGCGCCTGGCCAGGGTGGGCAAGGTGGGGGCGGTGTGCGCGCTGGGCGGCTCGCTGTACGCGCTCATCCACGACCTGGGCAGGCCCGAGCGGTTCGTCAACATGCTGCGGGTGTTCAAGGTGACCTCGCCGATGAGCGTCGGCACGTGGCTCCTGAGCGCGTACGGGCCGCAGGCCGGGCTCGCGGCGGCGGCGAGCCTCACGGGGGTGGCGCCGGGCGTGGGCCGGGCGGCGACCGTGGGGGCGGGGCTGGTGGGGCCGGCGGTGGCGACGTACACGGCGGCGCTGATCTGCGACACGGCGGTACCGGCCTGGCACGAGGGCTACCGGGAGATGCCGTTCCTGTTCGCCGGGTCGGCGACGGCCTCGGCGGGCGGGCTCGGCATGTTCGCCGCGCCGCTGGACGAGGCGGGGCCGGCGCGGCGGGCGGCGGTGCTGGGCGCGGCGGTGGAGTGCGTGGCCGCGCTGCGCATGGAGCGCAGGCTGGGGCCGCTGGCCGAGCCGCTCAAGCGCAGCAGGCTGCTGCGGCTGGGCGAGGCGCTGTCGGTGGCCGGGGCGGTCGCGGGGGCCACCGTGGGCCGGCGCAGCAGGGTCGCCGCGATGGCGGCGGGCGCGGCGCTGCTGGCCGGGTCGGCGTGCACCCGGTTCGGGATCTTCCAGGCGGGGATGGAGTCGGCTCGCGACCCCCGCTACACCGTCCAGCCGCAGCGCAGGCGGCTGGCCAAGACGAGAGCGGAGCGTGATCTCACATGAAGCGGAAAGTCGCGGAATATCTGCCGTTCTTCGGCATCGTGTTCGTCGTCTGCACGGCGTCGTGGCTGGCGGGGCGTACACCGCCGGCGAGCGTCCCGTGGGGCGTCCCATGGGGCAAGGCCAGGGTACGGCGCTGAGCCCGCTGGCCTTACGATCAGCAGATGACCGAAAAGACCGAAACGACGCCCGCCTGGCTCGCACCCGAGGACCTGGAGTCGGTGCGGGGCCGGATGCCGATCCTCTACATCGACGCCGTGCCGGTGCGCGTCGATGACAGCGGCGTGGTGACCCACGTCGGGCTGCTGCTGCGCATCTCGTCGGACGGCACGGTCAGCCGGGCACTGGTCTCCGGCCGGGTGCTGCACCACGAGCGGATCCGCGACGCCCTCATGCGTCACCTGGAGAAGGACCTCGGCGCCGTGGCCCTTCCCCGCATCCCGGCCTCGCCGCAGCCGTTCACGGTGGCCGAGTACTTCCCGACGCCCGGCGTCACCCCGTACCACGACCCGCGCCAGCACGCCGTCTCGCTGGCCTACATCGTGCCGGTGGCCGGTGACTGCCGGCCCCGTCAGGACGCGCTCGACCTGGTGTGGTTCACGCCGGAGGAGGCGGCCTCGCCGGTGGTGCAGCAGGAGATGGCCAACGGTCAGGGCGTGCTGCTCAAGCAGGCGCTGGCCCACGTGGGCCGGCTGGTCTGAGGTCAGGGACGCTCCGCCCCGGCTTCGACCCAGCGGTAGAGCGGGTCGCCGGGGCAGGAGGTGTCGTAGCCGTCGCGGTGTCCCTTGACCTCGCGGCCGGCGTCGCCGTGCTCGCGCAGGTATTCGATGGCGTCGACCAGGGCGTGCAGCAGGTCGTCGTTGGGCTCGGTCAGGCCGGAGCTGCCGAGCAGCGCGAGCACCGCGTAGTGGCCCGAGTTGAGGCCGGCGCCGTTGGCGGCCGGCAGGTGGTGCGGGCCGCGCCCGACGAAGACCTGCCGGTGGGGGCAGCAGACCATGTTGTAGCCGAGGTCGATGTAGCGCTCGCCGCGCCCGCCCGCCATGTGCATGCGCTGGATGTCGCGGACGAGGTCGGCGCAGCGGTCGTGGTTGCCGGCGTCGGCGAGGTCGGCGGGCACCTTGCCGCCGGTGTAGTGGATCTTCACGCCTTTGGTGGAGCGCAGGCGGGTGTAGGGGCTGCTCGGCTTCTTGGCGTTCCATTCGGCTCTGGTGACCAGGTTCATGCGTACCTCTCTTCGCAGGAATGTCCTGGTCACCAGAATGTCAACTTTCTGTAGTTGTGTCATCACTCTTTGTCACTAGAGTGAGCTGCCGTCCAGGTGAGAGAGGTCAGCCGGGCGTGAGCGCCCTGTGGGCGTGCCGGAAGACCTGCTTCCTGCCGGCGGCCCTGAAGTCGGCGCGCGCGGCGATCCGGCCGGACGGCACGGGGAAGCCCACCGAGATCGCCATGCCGGGGGCCACCGAGGCCACCTTGCGCGCCCGCGCGCCCCGCTCGCCGTCGAGGCTGAGCCGCACGTCCCTCCAGGGCTCGGCGGAGCCGTTGTGCAGGGTCACCACGACCTGGTCCCCCGTCACCTCCGTGCGCAGCCCGTACGGCAGGCGCGGGTCGGGGCCGATCGACCGGTCGAGCCTGGCCAGCAGTTGCCCGGCCAGCTCGGGGCGGGCCCCGGCCAGGTCGCGGCGCTCGTACGGGTCGGCGCCGAGGTCGTACAGCTCGATCCTGCCGTGCGGGCCCGCCCCCGCGATGTGCGGGTTGAACCTGACCGCCTTCCACCGGCCCCTGCGGATGGCCTGGGCCTTGCGCGGGCGGTTCCACACCAGGTGGTCGTGCTTGGGCGCGCTGCCGCCGGTGAGCAGGCCGCGGAAGGACAGGCCGTCGATGCGGGCGGGCACCGGCACCTCGGCCAGGTCGGCGAGGGTGGGCAGCACGTCCCAGAACGCGACCGGCTGCCTGACCACGCGGTGCCGCAGGCCGGGCGACCAGGCGATCATGGGGACGCGGATGCCGCCCTCGTACACGTCGCGCTTGTCGCCGCGGAAGGGGCCGTTGGAGTTGAACAGCTCGGGCGTCACGCCCTTCTCGTGGTGCGGGCCGTTGTCGCTGGTGAACAGCACCAGCGTGCGCTCGGCCACGCCCGCGTCGCGCAGCGCCCTGATGAGCGCGGCCACGTCGGTGTCGAGGCGGGCCACCTGGGCGGCGTGCCGCCGGTTCGGACCGCTCCACGGGCGGCTCTCGTAGGGGCCGGCGTCGCCGGGGACGGCACTGGGGGCGTGCGGGAGGTTGGTGGCGAAGTACAGCAGGAACGGCTTGTCGCTGTCGTCGTTGATGAACTCGACGGCGCGCTCGCGGAACAGGTGCGGCGCGTACGACTTGCCGCTGAGCTGCACCTTCTCGCCGTTGTGCCACAGGTACTTGGGGAAGTACTGGTGGGCGTGCTTGTGGCCGATGTAGCCGTAGAACTCGTCGAAGCCGCGGGCGTTCGGGTGCGAGACGTGGTCGGGCTCCTCGGGGCCGAATCCCCACTTGCCGATGCACGCCGTCCGGTAGCCCGCCAGCCGCAGCAGCTCGGCGAAGGTGAGGTCGGCGTCGGTCAGCGCGTGCTGCGGCCCGCCCTCCGGGTTCTCGCGTACGGTGCCGTGCCCGGCGTGCAGGCCGGTGAGCAGGGCGCAGCGGGACGGCGCGCACAGCGGCGCCCCCGCGTACGCGGTCGCGAACTTCACCCCCTCGGCGGCGAGCCGGTCGAGGTTGGGGGTGCGGATGGAGCGCTGCCCGTTGCTGCCGATCTCTCCCCATCCCAGGTCGTCGGCCAGGATGAGCAGGATGTTCGGCCGCTCGGGCAGGGTGCCGCGGCTGATGGACGATTCGGCGCTCGCCGGTGCGCCCGCGGAGGTGGCCGCGGGCAGGGCGAGGCCGGCGAAGGTACCGGCGAATAAGGCACGGCGCGAAGGCCCGTTGATCACGAAGGGCAACATATCGGAGGTCATGGCGAATGGTGGGCGAATGACCAGCGAACTCTGTCACACCATCACGAAAGGTATCCCCATGTCCGGCAGATGCCGTGCAACTCCTCGGGGATCTCCTCCGGCTCGGGCAGCGGGCGGCCCTCGACGACGGTGCCCGCGCGGATCTTGTCGCGCCAGTCGCCGATGCCCTTGACGAAGCCGCCGTGGTCCTGGCGGCCGTAGTCGAGCATGGCGGGCTCGTACTCCAGGCCGAGGAACGCGCACAGGCGGCGCAGCTCGGCCTCGGGTCCTGCGACCAGGTCCTCGTAGCGCAGGGTGAGGCCCTCCAGGTGGGTGCGGGCCTCCTGGAGGTAGGTCATGTAGCTGAGCGTGCGCGGCACGGCCTCCTCCATGGGCCGCTTTCCGGGGTCCGCCTCGTGCCAGGACTGCACGATCGACATGGGGTGGCGCAGCAGGAAGACGAAGCGGGCGTCCGGCCAGCAGGTGGCGATGCGCCGCCAGGCGAAGACGTTGCTCGGCGTCTTCTCGGCCAGCACCGGCTTGCCGCTGCGGGCCAGCTCGCGGTGGAGCAGCCGATCCCAGACGAGGTGCTCGATGTCGCTGTGGGTGTGGCCGAGCAGCTCCATGGCCTGGCGTACGGGGTCGGTGCCGAGGCCCACGCTCACCCTCCTGAAGTGGGTCTCGATGGGCGCGTGCACCTG
This sequence comes from Nonomuraea sp. NPDC049504, assembly GCF_040676845.1. NCBI lineage: Bacteria > Bacillati > Actinomycetota > Actinomycetes > Streptosporangiales > Streptosporangiaceae > Nonomuraea > Nonomuraea sp. NPDC049504. Next base: position 244,934 of record NZ_JBFAPT010000012.1, on the reverse strand, counting down.
TGAGTGACTGTTCAGCATGACGCGCAGCAGCGTGGACCCCGAGCGTACGGACGACAGCAGGAAGACCGGCCCGCGCAGCAACCGGTCGTGCGCCGGGTCCGCCGGGGCCCGCACCTGGTCGCCCGGCAGGCGCTGCAGCTCCAGCGGCGGCTTCGGTGGCGGCGGCTTCTGCGGCTGCCGGCGCGGCCGGCGCGTCAGCGTGTATCCCGTCAGCCCTTCGAGCGTGGCGTTGGCCCGATACCTCCAGTTCATGGCCCCACAAGGTAGGGGCCGCCCGTGAACCGCAGGTGAATCGGGGCTGTGAAGGTGTCGCCGAGATGACAGCTCATTCGTGCACCTGTGCGCGGAGCGGAACATGACTCCGTCCAGCAGCAGTGGCTCACTCGCGGGTGACGCGCCGGTCGTGCACCACCGCGTACGTGTTGCGCAGCGCCTCCATCGACGTGTCGTAGGAGGCCTGCGCGACCCCGGTGAACAGGCAGTCCACCACCATGAGCTGGGCGATGCGGCTGCCCAGCGCGCCGGAGCGGAACCTGGTCTCGCGTGCGGCGGTCGTGAGCGTCACGTCGGCCGCGCGGGCCAGCGGCGAGTCGCCGAAGTTGGTGATCGCGATGGTGGCGGCGCCCGGCTTGCGGGCGATGGCGAGGAACTCGACGGTGTCCACGGTGGCGCCGGTGTGGGAGACGGCCACCGCCACGCAGCCGGGGCCGAGCGTGGCGGCGGAGGTCCATGCGGTGTGGGAGTCGTGCCAGTTGATCGCGGTACGCCCGATGCGCGACAGCTTCTGCTGCAGGTCGAGCCCCACGAGCGCGCTCGCGCCGACGCCGAAGGTGTCGATCCTGCGGGCCCCGAGCAGCAGCTCGACCGCCCGGCCGAGGGCGTCCATGTCGAGGTAGCGTGCGGTGTCGGCGATGGAGAGCGTCTCGTTCATGGCGACCTTGGAGACGATGCCGGCCAGGCTGTCGTTCCTGTCGATGTCGCCGGAGACCTCGGGCAGGCTGGCCGTGGCCAGCTCCTCCCTGGCGACGGCCCGGGTGAGGTCGATCCTGAAGTCGCGGTAGTGGCTGTAGCCCATGCGGCGGTAGAAGCGGACGACGGAGGTCGTGGAGGTCTGGCAGCGGGCGGCGAGCTCGGCGATCGACAGGTTGGCCGCGGCGGCGGGCTCTCCGGTGAACTCCTCGGCGATGCGCCGCTCGGACGGACGCAGCGCGGGCATGGCCGCGCGGATCCGGATCAGCAGTGTCTCCGCGTCCTCGCCCGTCATCACTCATCCCCGTCGAAGGAAAATAAATACCCAGGTGGTAGGGTCTGTGTAATTTTATGACCTACTGCCCCAAGGAGAGCACATGCCCCGTGGCGCCTTCTCCGCGGTCGGCGTCGCCGCTGCGCTGTCCGTCGCATTGACCGCCTGCTCGTCCTCCGGCGGAGCCCCCGCCTCCGACCCGGGCGCCACCGCCCAGGGCGGCGGCTCCCTCGTCGTCGGCGTCACCTCCGACCCTGACACGCTCTTCCCCTGGAAGGCCACCCAGTTCACCGCCGTCAACGTGCTGCAGAACCTCTACGGCACGCTGACCGAGTTCGACAAGGACCTCAACGTGGTCCCCGGCCTGGCCGAATCCTGGGAGACCGGCAAGGACGGCAAGGAGCTGACGCTGAAGCTGCGCCAGGGCGTGACGTTCGCCGACGGCAGCGCGTTCGACTCCGAGGACGTCAAGGCGTCCCTCGACAAGATCATGGACGAGAAGACGGCCGCGGTCGCCCGCGCCTCCCTGTCGTCGGTGAAGTCGGTGAAGGCGCCCGACAAGAACACCGTGGTGCTGGAGCTGAGCGGCCCCGACGCCGCGCTGCCGGCCAACCTGGCCACCGTCAACATGGCCATGCTCTCCTCCGACGACACCGAGGAGAAGCTGACCACCACGCCCAACGGCACCGGCCCGTTCACCCTCGGCAAGCGGGTGCCCAGCCAGTCGCTCACGCTGACCAGGAACGACAAGTACTGGGGCGCGGAGAAGGCGAAGGCGGGCTCGGTCGAGTTCCGGGTCATCCCCGACGAGTCGTCCATCGTCTCGGCCATGCAGTCGGGCAACGTCCAGCTCGCGGTCTTCAACGACCCGCTCGTCGCGCAGACCGCCGAGGGCGGCGGCACGATCAGCGTGGCCAAGACGCCGCAGCTCAACTACCACGTCCTGCAGCTCAACGCGCAGCGCGGCGAGCTCAAGGACGTCAACGTGCGCCTGGCCATGCAGTGCGCGATCGACCGCAAGCAGGTGCTCGACACCGCCGCGCTCGGCGAGGGCGAGGTGACCGGGCCGATGACCGCGCCCGCGTTCAAGTCCGACCCGAACAAGCGCCCCTGCCCCACCCGCGACCTGGCCAAGGCCGCCGACTACCTCGCCAAGGCCGGCAAGTCGGGCGGCGTGACGGTCAAGACGATCGTCTCCCAGGGCGAGTACGCCACCTCCGTCAACGAGGCCCAGAACCTCAAGGCCCAGCTCGCCGAGGCCAAGATCAACCTGGACCTGGAGGTGCTGGAGTCCGGCGCGTTCGTGGACCGCTGGGTCGCCGCCGACTTCGACGCGGCCGTGGCGCTGAACGGCGGCAGGCCCGACCCCGACGGCTCCTACGGCCGCTACTTCACCAGCGACGGCAACCTCAACAAGGTCGCCGGCTACAGCTCGCCCGCGCTGGACAAGCTGTTCGCGGAGGGCAAGGCCACCGACGACCAGGCCGCCCGCAAGGCGATCTACGACAAGGTGGCCGCCGAGCTGGAGGACAACGCCGCCTGGATCTGGCTGTTCGCCGGCTACACCTACACCGCGACCACCCAGAACGTGCAGGGCTTCGTGCCGATGGCCAGCGGCTCCCTGCAGTACCTGCGGACGACGTCCGTCGGCTGAGGCACCGGATGAAGTTCGTACGCAACCGGGCGCTGCGCCGCGTCGCGGAGACGATCGGGATCCTGTTCGGGGTCGCCGTGGTCGTCTTCGTGATGCTGCGGGCGCTGCCCGGCGACCAGATCACGGCCGGGCTGGGCACGGAGGCCGCCGCGCTCACCCCGGCCCAGCGGCAGGCCCTCGAGCAGTACTACGGCCTGGACCAGCCGCTGGTCACGCAGTTCTTCTCGTGGCTGGGCAACATGTTCACCGGCAACTTCGGCTACTCGGCCCGCTCCCAGCAGAGCGTGCTGGAGCTGACGATGAACGCGCTGCCGGTCACGTTCGAGCTGGCCGTGTTCTCGATCGTGCTGGCGCTGCTGATCGGGGTGCCGCTGGGCATGCTGGCGGCCTCGCGGACGAACTCGGTGCGCGACGCCGCCGGCCAGGTGGTGAGCCTGGCGGGCCTGTCGATCCCGGCGTTCCTGCTGGCCACCACGCTGCTGTCGGTCTTCGCCGCGTCGTTCGGGTTCAACCCCAACGGGCAGGGCTTCGCCCCCCTCTTCGAGAACCCGCTGCTCAACCTGCAGCAGATGTTCCTGCCGGCGCTCGTGCTCGGCTTCGGCATCGCGGCGCCGATCCTGCGCACCACGCGTACGGCGGTGCTGGAGGTGCGCTCGGACGACTTCGTGCGCACCGCCCGCGCCAAGGGCGTGCCCGAGCGGCGGCTGCAGGTCAGGCACGTGCTGGGCAACGCGCTCGTGCCGATCGTGACCATGACGGGCCTGCAGTTCGGCTACCTGCTGGGCGGCGCGGTCGTGGTGGAGCAGATCTTCTCCGTGCCGGGCATCGGGCGGCAGGTGCTGCTCGGCATCCAGCAGAAGGAGTACGCGGTCGTGCAGAGCACCGTGCTGGTGATCGCGCTGGCGTTCGTGCTGGTCAACCTGCTGACCGACCTGCTCTACCGGGTGATCGACCCGCGGGTGAGGGCGTCATGAGGCGCAGTCCCGCCGCCCTCGCGGGCATCGTGATCCTGGCGGTCCTCGCGGTCGTCGCGGTGCTGTCGTACCTGGGGATGCTGCCCTACGACCCGATCGCGCAGCATCCGCCGTCGCGCTTCCTGGGCCCGTCGGGCGCGCATCTCTTCGGCACCGACCAGTTCGGGCGCGACGTGTTCTCCCGGGTGGCCGCGGGCGTGGGCAACTCGGCGCTGATCGCGGTGGTCGCGGTGGCGTTCGCGACCGTGGTGGGCACGCTGGGCGGGCTGGTGTCGGGCTTTTACCGGGGTTTCGCCGACGGCGCGATCGGCGGGGTGACGAACGTGCTGTTCGCGTTCCCGCCGCTGCTGCTCGCGCTGTCGCTGGCCTCGGTGCTGAACCGCAACTGGTTCACCATCGCCGTGGCCATCGCCATCGTCTACGTGCCGATCTTCATCAGGGTCACCAGGGGGCCCGTGCTCTCGCTCAGGGAGATCGAGTACGTCAGGGCGGCCGTCTCGACCGGCCAGAGCCGCTGGCAGATCATGCTGCGTCACGTGCTGCCGAACATCACCTCGATCATCGTCGTCCAGGTCGCGCTGTCGCTGTCGTGGGCGGTGCTGACCGAGGCGTCGCTGAGCTTCCTGGGCCTCGGCACCCCTCCCCCCGCACCGTCACTCGGTTCGATGATCTTCGAGGCGCGCAGCCTGGTGTTCATCGCCCCGTGGACGCTGATCGCGCCAGGCGCGGTCGTCGTGCTGCTCGTCGTCGGGCTGAACCTGCTCGGCGACGGCCTGCGCGACACTCTCGACCCCAGAAACCGCGGACACCGAGGAACCTGAGGAAGCGGTGAATCTCTCCGAACTGACGACCGAGTCGGCCGACCCGCGCTTCGCCGGCATCGACACCATGAGCGTGGGCGAGCTGGCGGCGACCATGAACGCGGCCGACGCGAGCGTGCCCGCCGCGGTGCAGACGGCGCTGCCCAGCATCACCCCGGCCATCGAGGCCGCCGCGGCCCGCATGGAGACCGGCGGGCGGCTGGTCTACGTGGGCGCGGGCACCCCCGGCAGGCTGGGCGTGCTGGACGCCTCCGAGTGCCCGCCGACCTTCTCCACGCCGCCCGGGCAGGTGTTCGCGATCATCGCGGGCGGTGAGAGCGCGATCGTCTCGCCGTGCGAGGGCGCCGAGGACGACGAGGCGGCCGGCGCCGCCGCCGTCGAGTCCGCGGGCATCGGGCCGCTGGACACCGTGGTGGGCATCGCCTCCAGCGGGCGGACGCCGTACGTGCTGGCCGCCGTGCGGCGGGCCCGGGAGCTGGGCGCGCTGACCGTGGGGCTGTCGTGCAACGCGGGCACCCCGCTGAGCGCGGCGGCCGAGCACGGCATCGAGGTGCTCGTCGGGCCCGAGGTGATCAGCGGCTCCACCCGGCTCAAGGCGGGCACCGCGCAGAAGCTCGTGCTCAACATGTTCTCGACGATCGTGATGGTGCGGCTCGGCAAGACGTACGGCAACCTCATGGTCGACGTGAAGGCCAGCAACGGCAAGCTGCGCGAGCGGGCCGTGCGCATGGTCGCGACGATCACCGGGGCCGGCCGCGACGAGGCGCTGGCCGCGCTGCAGACCAACGGGTTCAACGTCAAACAGGCGGTCGTGGCCTCGCGCTTCGACCTGTCACCGCAGGACGCCGCGGCCCGGCTGGCCGCGGCCGGCGGGCGGCTGCGGGTCGCTCTGGGGGAGACGGCATGAGGGTTCTCGGGATGATCTCCGGCACCTCGCACGACGGCATCGACGCCGCCATCGTGGAGTTCGAGCTCACCGGGGGCGTGCTCGAAGGCAGGGTCGGGTACACCGCGAGCACGCCGTACCCGGAGGAGCTGCGGGCCCGGCTGATCGCGGCGCTGCCGCCGGCGCCGACCACGCTGGCCGAGGTGTGCGAGCTGGACACGCTCATCGGGCAGCGCTTCGCCGACGCCGCCGCGGCGGCCGTCGCCGCGGGCGGGCCCGTGGACCTGATCGTCTCGCACGGGCAGACCGTCTACCACTGGGTGGAGGGTGCGCACGCGCGCGGCACCCTGCAGATCGGCCAGCCCGCCTGGATCGCCGAGCGCACCGGCGCGCCCGTGCTGTCGGACGTGCGCATCAGGGACATCACCGCCGGCGGCCACGGCGCTCCGCTGGTGTCGGTGCTGGACGGCCTGCTGCTCGGCGCGCACGAGGGCGGCGCGGCGGCGCTCAACCTCGGCGGTATCTCCAACATGACCGTGGTACGCGGCGACGACCTGTACGCCTACGACATCGGCCCCGCCAACGCCCTGATCGACGCCGTGGTGACCGGCAGGGGCCTGCACCCCCGCGGCTTCGACGAGGACGGCCGCATCGCCGCCTCGGGCCAGGTGCACGAGGGCCTGCTGGCGGTGCTGCTGGACGAGCCCTACTACCGGCTCACCCCGCCCAAGAGCACCGGCAAGGAGCTGTTCCACCCCGGCTACGTCGAGCAGGCGCTGGCGCGGACCGCCGCGCCCGTCGGCGACGCCGACCTGGTGGCCACGCTGACCGAGCTGACCGTGCGGACCGTCGCCCAGGACGTGCGCGGGGCGGGCGTGGGCGCGCTGGTCGTCTCCGGCGGCGGCGCCCGCAACCCGGTGATCATGGACGGGCTGCGCGCCGCGCTGCCCGGCGTGCGGGTGGCGCCGTCCGACGAGTACGGAGCGCCCACGGACGACAAGGAGGCCATCGCGTTCGCGCTGATCGGCTGGCTGACCGCGCACGGCCTGCCGGGCACCGTCCCCGGTGGCACGGGCGCGAGCGCCGCCCGCGTCCTCGGCACGCTCACCCCGGGCGCGGGCCCGCTGGTGCTGCCCGCGCCGCTCGCGGCGGCGCCGCGCTCGCTGGTGCTCACCCGATGACCGTCACCGCGGAGCCGCCGCCTGGCCTGATCATGGCGGCTCGTACGCCGTGGTTCGAGCTCACCGAGGTCACCGGTCACCGCACGGTGCGCGCGACCGGCGCCGGGCTCGAGGGGGTGGCCAGGATGACCCTGGAGACCTACCACGACCTGGCCTCGGTGACCAAGGTCATGGCGACGACCACGATGCTCATCCGGCTGGTCTCCGACCGGCTGGTGGACCTGGACGCGCCGCTCAGCGCGTACCTGCCGCACTCGTACGAGGCCATCACGGTGCGCGATCTGCTGCTGCACCGGGGCGGCCTCTGGGAGTGGTGGCCGCTCTACGTCCAGCACCGGCTGCCGCCGCCGCGCTACCGCCCCGGCCGCGCCCGCCACTACTCCGACCTGGGCTTCATCCTGCTCGGCCGGATCGTCGCCGCCGTCACGGGGCTGCGCCTGGACCGGGCGCTGGCCGAGCTGGTCACCAGGCCGCTCGGCCTGACCTCCACCACGTACGCCCGCCCGGCCGGCTCCGAGGTCGCCATGAGCGCGCTGGACGACCGGGTCGAGATGACCATGCTGGACACCGGCCGGCCGTACCCGGTGCCGTATCGCAGCGGCGACTTCGCCGGCTGGCGTACCGGGCCGGTGCTGGGCGAGGTGGCCGACGGCAACGCCCACCACGCCTTCGGCGGCGTGGCGGGCCACGCGGGCCTGTTCTCGACGGTGCCCGACCTGCTGAAGTACGGCGCCGCCCTGGCCAGGTACGAGGAGCACGACCACCTGTGGCGGCCCGAGGTCGTCCGCGAGTTCCTCTCCCCCGGCCCCGACCCCGAGCAGGCGCTGGGCTTCCGCCGGTACGCGCTCGACCTGCCCGGCGAGACCGTCACCGTGCTCGGGCACCCCGGCTACGTCGGCTGCGCGGTCGGCTTCGTGCCCGGCCGCGACATCGTGCTGGCCCTGGCGAGCAACCGCCTGCTCGTCGAGGGCACCCCCACTCCCACGGACGCCCTCTGGGCCGGCCTGCTGCAGGCCGTCGAACAGCGATCGAGGACCGCATGACGACCCCGCTTCTGGAGATCGACGACCTCTCCGTCGCCTTCCGCACCCGCAAGCAGGACGTCACCGTCGTCAAGAACGTCTCCATGAGCATCCTGCCCGGCCAGACCGTCGCCGTCGTGGGCGAGTCGGGCTCGGGCAAGTCCACCACGGCGGCGGCGGTCAACCGGCTGCTGCCCGACAACGGCCGCATCACGAGCGGGCGGGTCGTGTTCGACGGCCGGGACCTGGTCAAGGCGTCGGCGCGGCAGATGACCGCGATCCGCGGCGCCGGGATCGGCCTGGTGCCGCAGGACCCGATGTCGAACCTGAACCCGCTCATGCGCATCGGCGACCAGATCGCCGAGGCCCTGGAGGTGCACGGCGTGGCCAGCGGCAAGGCGGCCCGCGAGCGGGTGGTCGAGCTGCTGGACATGGTGGGCATCCAGGACGCGCGGCGGCGGGCCAGGCAGTACCCGCACGAGTTCTCCGGCGGCATGCGGCAGCGGGCGCTCATCGCCATGGGGCTGGCCTGCCGGCCCAAGCTGCTCATCGCCGACGAGCCGACCTCCGCGCTCGACGTGACCGTGCAGCGGCGCATCCTCGACCAGCTCGAACAGCTCACCGCCGAGATGGGCACCGCCGTCTTCCTCATCACGCACGACCTAGCGCTCGCCGCGGAGCGGGCCGACGTGGTGGCCGTGATGTATCACGGCGAGATCGTGGAGACCGGGCCCGCCGCGGGCATCCTGGGCGATCCCGGGCACGAGTACACGCGGCGGCTGCTCGGCGCCGTGCCGAGCCTGTCGTCCGTACGGGTGCAGGAGCCGCCCCGCGACGCGCCCGACCTGGTCGTGGTGGACGGGCTGCGCAAGGTGTTCCCCGGCAGGGACGGCGACCCCGGCTTCACCGCCGTGGACGAGGTGTCGTTCACGATCCCGCGCGGGCAGACGGTCTCGATCGTGGGCGAGTCGGGCTCCGGCAAGTCCACGACCGCGAACCTGCTGCTCGGCTTGGACGAGCCCACCGCGGGGAGCATCCGCTTCGACGGCACGGACCTCGCCGGGCTCGGGCGGCGCGAGCTGTTCGCCTTCCGCAGGCGGGTGCAGCCGGTCTTCCAGAACCCGTACGCCTCGCTCGACCCCCGCTACACGGTCGAGAAGTCGATCATCGAGCCGCTGCGGGTGCACCGCGTCGGCACCCCGGCCGAGCGGAGGAAGACGGCCGCCGAGCTGCTGGAGAAGGTGTCGCTGCCGGCCTCCATGGCCGGGCGGCTGCCGCACGAGCTGTCCGGCGGCCAGCGCCAGCGGGTGGCCATCGCCCGCGCCCTGGCCCTGTCGCCCGAGCTGGTCGTGCTGGACGAGGCCGTCTCGGCGCTGGACGTGCTGGTGCAGGCGCAGATCCTGGAGCTGCTCGCCGAGCTGCAGCGGGAGCTGGGGCTCAGCTACCTGTTCATCAGCCACGACCTGGCCGTGGTGCGGATGATCTCGCACCGGGTGCACGTCATGCGCGGCGGGCGCGTCGTGGAGAGCGGCACGGCCGGCGAGATCTTCGACCGCCCGTCCGACGGCTACACCCAGGAGCTGCTCGCCGCGATCCCCGGCAGCAGGTAAGTTGGAATTTCAGACTTACAGGTGGGAGGGGTGGTCATGCCCAGACAATGCTCGATCGCCAACGCGCTCGAAGTCGTCGGCGAGCGGTGGAGCCTGCTGGCGCTGCGGGAGATCTTCATGGGCGTGCGCCGCTTCGACCAGATCGCCCGCAACACCGGCGCCAGCCGCGACATCCTGACCGCCAGGCTGCGCAAGCTGGAGGAGGCCGGCCTGCTCGAACGCCGGCCGTACGCGTCGCGCCCGCCGCGCCACGAGTACGTGCTCACCGAGTCGGGCCGGGCGCTGCACGAGGTGCTGCTGACGCTGATGTCGTGGGGCGACCGCTACGTCACCGACGGCCCGCCGCCCAACGTCTGGGCCCACAGCTGCGGCAAGGTGCTGGAGCCCGTCACGGTCTGCGCGAGCTGCAACAAGCCGGTGCTGGCCGAGGACATGGCCGCGCTGCGCGTGGCCGAGGACATGGCCGCGCTGCGCGTGCACGAGCCACAGTAGTCACGTGAAGATCCTTTTAGTCCAGCCTCCGCACTGGTCCCCCGACGGTCACGCCAACTTCGACGCCGCCGAGACCCTGATCGGCTCCTCGAGCTCCGCCGGTCCCCCCGCCGACGTGCTGCTGCTGCCCGAGCTGGCCGGGTCCAGCCTGCCCCGGTCCGACTACCTGGCCAGGGTGCGCGACCTCGCCACCGGCTCCGGCATGGCGGTCGTCGGCGGCTCGCACTACGACGGCCCGGTCAACCGGGGCGCGGTCTTCGACGCGGGCGGCACGCTGCTGCTGGAGTACGACAAGGTGCACCCGTACGGGCTGGAGCTGCGCTCCGGCATCCGGCCCGGCCGCCCGAGCGCCGGCTTCGAGCTGGCCGGCCACCGCCTGCACGTGCTGCTCTGCGCCGACCTGTGGTACTCCGCCAGCCTGGCCGGGCGCGACGGCCTCGACGCCGTGCTGGTGCCCGCCTTCTCCGTCACCCGCTGGGACGGCCCCGCCCCCGCCAGGGAGCTGTGGCAACACATGAGCGTGGCGCGGGCGTACGAGTTCATGACGTACGTGGCGGTCAGCGACTGGCACCATGAGACCACGTACCACGGGCATCCCTGCGCGGGCGTCACCGGCCTGGCCAACCCCTGCCCGGAGACGCACACCGGCTTCTTCACCGGCCCGCCCGACGCGCCCGTCTCGGTCCACGAGCTGGACTTCGCCCGCCTGGACGCCTTCCGCTCCGACCGCACGGCCCGCGGCTTCCGCTGACGCTCAGGGGCTGACAGCCGGGCCGGCGGCCCGATACGGTCGCTGCTGCCCCCTGAATGCTCGATGGAATGGTGTCCTGTGCGGTCGTGGTCAGAGCTGCCGGTCGGCCGGGTGGTCCGGCTCGACGCCGACGCCGAGGCGATCGCCGTGAGCATCGACCCGCTGCCGCCGGACGCCCCCGCCGTCCTCACCTACCGGCCGGGCCCGGTGACCTCCGTCTCCGGGCTGGTCGCCGCCGTCCTCGACGAGCTCGACGCGGCGGCCGTCGCGCTGTTCCCCGCCTGGTTACCCGGGGCCGAGGGCATCGAGGGGCCGGGCGGCGCGCACCTGCCCGCCGTCCGCGCCCTGGCGCTGCGCAGGGCCGCCGCGAGCGAGCATTATGGACCGTTCCTGGCGGAGCTGGCCGAGCGGGCGCTAGCGGGCGGGCCCAGCGGGTTACGGCCCGAGGTGCGGGCCGCCGGGCTGGCCAGGGCGCTGGCCGACAGCTTCGGCAGGAGCCGCACCGCCTTGCTGGTCCGCGTCCCCGACGGGCTGACCGCCGCCGGGCAGGAGGTGCTGGTCGCCGCGTGCGAGTGGCTGGCGCACCGGGGGTCGCTGGGGGTGTGGCTGGCGGGCGCGCCGCTGGACGCCGTCGATCGGCTGGAGACGGTCAAGCCGCGCCTTCCCGCTCTCACCGTCCCCGTCGTCCCCGAGCCGCCGCGGGTGTCGTACCCGGCGCCGGTCGGACGGCCGCATCCCGGCAGTCCCGGTGAGCAGGCGCTGGAGGCGGCGCTTTCCCGGCAGGCGTGGGCGTACGGGCGGGCGTGGAACCAGACGTACCAGCCGCATCCGCTGGCCGTGCCGATCCGGCTCGACCTGGTGTGGGAGCGGGAGCGGTGCGTCGTGGAGATCGACGGCGACGACCACCGGCAGGCCGCCAAGTTCGCCGCCGACCGGGCCCGCGACGTGCGGCTGCAACTCGACGGTTACGCCGTGCTGCGCTTCCTCGATGTTCAGGTGTTGACCGACACCACTACCGTGATCAACTCGATCGCGCGGTTCCTGCGGAACCGCCGCGGGACGGAAGGATGAAATATGCCGGACAACGGGCTGTCGCTTCCCGAATTCGCCGCTTTGGTCGTGCTGGCCGTCGAGGCCCGCGAGGTGCCGAACACCGAGCTGAAACAGCGGTACAAGCTGTCACTCGACGGTAAGCATCGGGTGCGGCTCAACGACATGAAGCTGGTCGAGAGCCGACGGGTGGGACGAGGGTTCTCGCACACGCTGACCGACTCCGGGTGGGCGCGCCTCGCCGACGACCTCGGCACGGGAACGTTCCCGGTGATGAGCGGCTCGGCCGGCGCGATGGCGATCGCGTTACTGGGGTGGCTGCCGCGCTACATGCGGCGTACCGATCAGAGCCTGGCCGACGTGCTCCAGCCCGACGATCCGGCCGAGGCCGCTGACGTCGAGGAGCGCATCCGGGCCGCGTACACCGCGCTCGCCGCCCGGCCCGGCGCGTGGGTCAGCCTGACGGACGTCCGCGACCGCCTGCCCGATGTGCCGCGCTCCGACGTGGACGCGACACTCGTCCGCATGGAGCGGCTCCCCGACGTCAACCTCGTCCCCGAGTCGAACCAGAAGACGCTCGGCCCGCGCGACCGCGACGCCGCCGTGGTCATCGGCGACCAGGCCAAGCACCTGCTCTGGATCGGCCCGCGGTGACGGGCGGCGCACAGGACCTCGCCGCGCTCAGCTTCAACTACACCGAGAGCGCCGACGACGTGTGGCGCCGCTCCGAGTACCACGTGGAGGGGCTGCACGGCGCGTCCGCCCAGATCGTCCTGGACGGCCTCGCCGAGGCGGCCGGACGCGCGGACGGCAGCCCCATCGGCGTCGTCGTGCAGGGGCAGCGCGGCACCGGCAAGACGCACCTGCTCGGCTGGGTACGCGAGCAGGCCCAGCGCCAGGGCGGCTACTTCGTGCTGGTCAGCCTGCTCGACGCCAAGGGCTTCTGGGAGAGCACCGTGGTGTCGATCCTGGACAGCCTGTTCCGGCCGCGCGAGGACGGGCAGGTGCAGCTCGCGGTGCTCCTCGACCGGCTGGCCGTCCAGGTGGGCGTCTCCCGCATGACGCGTCGCGCCGTCACCGGCAAGCGGCACATCACCAGGGAGGAGCTCGACACGTTCATCACCCGGCTGCGCCAGTCGCACCCGCAGGTCGGCAAGGACTGCCAGGACGCGGCGCGTGCCCTGGTGCTGCTGGCCGGCGAGGACCTCGCGCTGCAGGACCTGGGCGAGGCGTTCCTGTCGTCGGCTCCCGAGGGCGAACCGGGCGAGCGGGCGCGGTGGGGCATCCGCCAGGTCGGCAGGACGCCGCAGGAGATCGTCCGAGACGTCTCCCGCCTGCTCGCCCTCACCGGCCCGACGGTCATCGCGGTGGACCAGATCGACCCGCTGGTCGCGCAGTCCTCGACGGCGACCCAGAGCGGCGGGCTCGACCCGGGCGAGGCGCTGCTGATCGAGCGCATCGCGGGCGGGCTCATGGCGTTGCGCGAGGTCACCCGGCGTACGCTCACCGTGGTCACCTGCATCCCCGCCACGTGGGCGCTCATCGAGAACGTGGCGGTGGACACCGTACGCGACCGGTTCCGTCAGGCCGTCCAGCTCATGACCATCCCCGACGCCGGCACCGCGCGGGCCCTCGTCGCGCGGCGGTTCGAGGTGCAGTACGGCGAGGCCGGCGTCAAGCCGCCCTACCCGACGTGGCCGGTGCGTCCCGAGGCGTTCGAGCAGGCTCCCGGCTTCACGCCGCGCCAGCTCCTCATCCGCATCGACCAGCACGTACGGGCCTGCGTCCAGGACGGCGAGGTCAGAGAGCTCACCGGCTTCACCACCGACCGGCCTGAGCCGGCGCCCGTGCCCGCGCCGCCCTCCTCCGGCGCTCTGGCCGCGATCGACGCCCGCTTCGCCGAGCTGCGCGACGCCGGGCCCGCCCCGGAGATCGACCACGCGAGCGAGGACACCGCCATGCCCTCCCTGCTCGCCGCCGGGCTGGCGGCCTGGATCGCCGAGCGGGGCGAGGCCGGGACGGCGTTCAACGTGGACCCGCCGCCCAGCCAGAAGCCGCCCCTGCACGCCCGGCTGCGCCGCACGCTGGACGAGGCCAGGGAGGACGAGGTCCACTGGGCCTTCCGCGCGGTCACCGCCGCGCACGGCAACGCGGCGCTCAACCGGGTGCGCAAGGCGTGCGTGGCCGCCGGCCTGGACGCCGACGTCCCGAAACGCCACCTGTTCCTGCTCCGCAACACACCCTGGTCGAAGGGCGCGGCCACCCAGGCCGCGATCGCCGCCTTCGAACGGGCCGGCGGCCGCACCCTGAGCTGGACCGGCGACGACCTCCGCGTCCTCGCGGCCCTGAAGGCTCTGCTGTCGGAGAATCCCCCGGACCTACGAGCTTGGCTCACCTCCCGCCACCCGACGAAAACGATCCCCTTCCTCACCGAGGCCCTGACCGGCCCCTGGACCGTTCCCCCCGCACCCTCACAGACCACCCCCTCACAGACCACCCCCTCACAGACCGCATCGCAGGACCCGGAGGCGGGGCCGGCAGTGGCATCGGAGCCGGGCCCGGTCCGCGCGCGGCCAGGGGGCGGGGGCGGCGCGCCGTCCTTGTGCGTCGGGCGGCGGATCTCCGATGGGGTGGCCGTGAGTGTGGGGCTGGAGGCGCTCAGGAAGCATGTGACGATCTTCGCCGGGTCCGGATCCGGCAAGACCGTGCTCATCCGGCGGCTGGTCGAGGAGTGCGCGCTGCGCGGCGTGTCCGCCATCGTGATCGACCCGAACAACGACCTGGCCAGGCTGGGCGACCCCTGGCCGGAGGAACCGCCGGGGTGGGAGGCGGGTGACCGGGAGCGGGCGCGGGAGTACCTGGAGAACACCGACGTGGTGGTGTGGACGCCGGGCCGCGCGGGCGGCCGCCCGCTGGCCTTCCAGCCGCTGCCCGACTTCACGAGCCTCGCGAACGACCCCGACGAGTTCGCGGAGGCGGTGGAGGCCGCGGTGTCGTTCATCGTGCCGCGCATCAGGCTGGACGCCCGCACGGAGAAGGCGCAGCGCGGCCAGGCGGTGCTGCGCAAGGCGCTCGCGTACTACGGCCGCCGTGGCGCGACCAGCCTCAAGGGCCTGGCCGCGCTGCTGTCCGACCTGCCCGACGGCGTGAGCGAGCTGGCCAGTGCCCAGCACATCGCCGCCGAGCTGGCCCAGTCGCTGACCGCCGCGATGGACAACGACCCGCTGTTCGGCGGGACGGGCACGCCGGTGGACCCGGGCCTGCTGATCACGCCGCCCGAGGGGAAGCGGGCCAGGGTGTCGGTGATCAGCCTGGTCGGCCTGCCGTCGCTGGAGCAGCGGCAGAGCTTCGTGAGCCAGCTGCAGATGGAGCTGTTCGTCTGGTTCAAGCGGCACCCGGCGCAGGACCGCCCGCTGGGCGCGCTGCTGGTGACGGACGAGGCGCAGACGTTCGCCCCGGCGACGGGCACCGCGGCCTCCACCCGCAGCACGGTGCTGCTGGCCTCACAGGCCCGCAAGTACGGCCTCGGCCTGGTCTTCGCCACCCAGGCGCCGAAGGGCCTGCACAACCAGATCCCGGGCAACGCGGCCACGCAGTTCTTCGGCCTGCTGAACGCCCCGATCCAGATCACGGCGGCCAAGGAGATGGCCAAGCAGAAGGGCGGCGACGTGCCGGACATCTCCCGCCTCGGCGCGGGCCAGTTCTACGTGGCGTCCGAGGAGAGCGCGTTCACCAAGACGCGCGTCCCGATGTGCCTGACGTGGCACCCGAAGTCGCCGCTGACGACGGAGGAGGTCATCGGGAAGAGCCGGGCATGACGAAAAGGGGGAGCGCCGGTGCGGCGCTCCCCCTCAGCCGGGAGCGCCCGTCAGGCGCTCCCCTTTCCGCAGATCAGCGCAGGGCGTAGGCCCGGATCACCTCATGCGCCACCGCGTTGCCCTTGACGTCGGAGGCCCGCAGCCGCAGCGAGACGAACCCGGACCGCGACTGGGTGAGCGACGTCTCGTAGCGGCCCTCGCCCTTGGCGCGCAGCCGGGCGCTCTTCCAGGTGGCGCCGTCGTCGTACGACACCTCCAGCGACACGTCCTTGATCGCGCTGCGCTCGGCGCCCTCCTGGTGGCGCAGGGTGAGCCCGAGCTTGCGGGCCCCGGCCCGGTTCTTCAGGTCGACCGGTGCGTCGAAGGAGGCCAGCAGCAGGGGCACCACGGTCGGCTCGCCGGCGTGCGCGGAGCCGAACGTCCACTCGCCGCGCGTCCGGACGGCCAGCTTCGCCCACTCGGCCTCGTTGGCGACGTCGTACGTGATCCGGTACGTCCCCTTCTCGGCGGGCAGCGTCCCCGACCCCGAGGGCAGGTAGTTGGTCTGCCACAGCAGCTCGTCGCCCTGGTAGAGCCGGAAGTCGGTCTTCAGCCCGTGCTCGAAGTCGCTGGTGTACGCGTCGCCGAAGTTGCCCTGGGCGTCCACGAAGCCCTGCGGCGACAGGAACAGCTGGTCGCCCTCCCTGCGCGTCGGGTTGCGCGGGTTGAAGCCGGGCAGCAGCGGCTGCTTGAACGCGGTGCGGCTGACCCGCTCCCCCGCCTTGTACGCCCGGAACTCCGGCGACGACAGCGAGAGCCGCGGCGTGTCGGGGTGCGGCCACAGGTTGTTGTACGCCCGCTCCGGCGTGATCGCCGACGAGGTCCACACCACCTCGGGGTCCGGGGTGACGTACTCGGTGCGGGTGCGCGGCGTCTTCGCCATGGGGTGGTTCGTCGAGATGGACGAGGTGTCCCAGGGCTCGAAGACGAAGCGCGCCTCGTTGACGGTCACGTCGTCGGAGAGCTGGCTGTGGTAGCCGGTCTCGATCCTGGCCAGCGACTTCGACTTCACCTTGTACGTGAGCTTGTCCGGCACCCGCCCCTTCTCGCGCAGGTACAGGTCGTACACGTACGGGCTGGCCACGATGCCCTTGGCGACGATCAGGACGGGAAGGTGGCGCGCCCGCTGGACGAGCTCCATCCCCTCCTCGTGGGTGAGCCGCACGGTCGGGACGGCCAGCTTGACGCCGTTGCCGCCGGTGGTGGCGTCGGGGCCGGGCCGGTCGCTGTAGACGGCGACCATCGCGGCGCCGGCCGCGGCGGCGGCGTTGGCCTGCGTGGAGACCGGCACGCCGTCGGTGCGGCGGATGACGGCGAGCTTGCCGCGCAGGTCGCGGGCCTTGATCTCGGCGGGGGTGCCGCGCCCGGCGTCCACGGCGAGGAGCAGGCGGGTGCCGTCGAGCCGGGGGTACTCGGTGGCGTAGTCGCTGAACTGGACGGGGTCGACGTACTGGGGGTCGAGCTTCAGCCCGAGGGTGGAGAAGGTGATCTCGGGCGCGGTGAGCCGCCAGCGGGTGGCGACGACGAACGTGCCCTTGGTGACCTTCCTGGTGGGCTGGATGAACAGGCGTTCCTCGATCTGCCCGCCGGGCGTGATCGTGGTGCCGCCGCGCAGCGCGGTGCCCTGCTCGCCGGCCCGGTACCACTTGATCGCGGCGGCGGCGCCGGTGTTGCGCTTGGTC
Source organism: Nonomuraea sp. NPDC049504 (assembly GCF_040676845.1). Classification (NCBI taxonomy): domain Bacteria; kingdom Bacillati; phylum Actinomycetota; class Actinomycetes; order Streptosporangiales; family Streptosporangiaceae; genus Nonomuraea; species Nonomuraea sp. NPDC049504. The sequence continues at coordinate 227,711 of NZ_JBFAPT010000012.1, read as the reverse complement.
TCGTGGTCGGGGGTCTCGACCTTGACCTCGACGGCCTTGCGGGCGTCCAGGACGACCTCGGTGTCCTTGGTGATCTTCATCTCGGGGTCGCCGACCAGGCTCTCGTTGAGCGGGTCGCCGGTGGCGGTGCTGTCCTGCGTGGCGGGCATGGTGAAGATGTGGCCGAGCACGGAGTAGGTGCCGGGCTTGACCAGCAGGCAGGTGCCCGAGCCGTACTTGGCGTCGGTGCAGGGCTGGGCGGGGTCGCCGGGCAGTACGCGGCCGACGAGGGTGCCCTCGTCCAGGTTGAGCACGGTGAAGCCGCCGCGGGCCGTCCTGCCGTCCCTGGCGATGCCGCGTACCCGCAGCTCGACTTTCTCCTCCTCGACGCTGCCGGTCAGCAGCGTGCGGGCGCCGCCCGCGACGAGCTCCTGGCGCAGCACGCCCGGCCGGTCGGCTTTGAGCGTGACCTTGGCCTGCGCGGTGCCGCCCGCGGGGACGGTGAGCCTGGCGGGTTCGACGGTGAACGCGTCGCCGGCGCTCAGGTCGAGGTCGGCGGGCTGGTCGCCGAGGTTGCGGTAGCCGATCGTGAGCGTCTTGGCGGCGCCCTCGTCGTTCCTGCCGAAGTCGAGCGTGCCGGTCGAGGCGACGACCGTGCTCCGCAGCGCGGCGTTCACGTCGATGCGGCCCAGGCCCTGGGCGTCCACGGGGATGTCCTGGCCCGGTTTGGCGGTGGCCGTGAGCAGCGCCTTCAGCTCACCGCCGGTGAGGCCTGGACGGGCCTGGCGCAGCAGCGCGGCCGCACCCGCGACGTGCGGGGTGGCCATCGAGGTGCCGGACATGGATACCAGCCCGCCGCCGGTCCTGGCGGCGGTGATGTCCACGCCGGGCGCCGTCACCTCGGGCTTGACCGCCTGGGTGGCGGTGATCGGGCCGCGGCTGGAGAAGGGGGCCAGCTTGTCCTGCTTGTCCACGGCGCCGACGGTCAGCGCCTCGGGGGCGTCGCCGGGCGAGCCGACGCAGGACTCGCAGCCGTCGTTGCCGGCCGCGACCACGAACAGGGTGCCGTACTCCCGCGTCAGCGTGGACAGCGCCTCGGTGAGCGGGCCGCCCGCCTCGGGGCTGCCGAGGCTCATGTTGACGATCTGGGCGTGCTGCTCGCCGGCCGCCCACTCCATGCCGTCGATGATCCAGGACAGCTGGCCGTAGCCGTCGGCGGCCAGGACGCGGCCGTTGAGCAGCCGCGCGCCCGGCGCGACGCCCTTGCCGCCGTCCACGCCCGCGCCCGCGATCGTGTCCGCGACGTGGGTGCCGTGGCCGTGGGGGTCGCCGGTGGCGTTCTCGCCGGTGAAGTCGCGCTGCCCGGCCACCTTGCCGGTGAGGTCGGGGTGGGTGGCGTCGACGCCGGTGTCGAGCACGGCCACGGTGGTGCCGGCGCCGTCGTGCCCGGCGGCCCACGCGGCGGGGGCGCCGATCTGCGGCACGCTCTCCGTCAGCGTGGGCCTGACCTTACGGTCGAGCCAGATCTTCTCGACGCCGGCCAGCGCGCCCGCCGCGCGGGCCTGCGAGGACGGGGCGGCCAGCGCGGCGAGCTGGGCGCCGAACGCGGGGGCGTCGGACGCGGCGACCGACACGCCGGCGCCGCCGATGCTCTCCAGCGTGCGCTCCTGCCGGGCGGCGGGCACAGCGGCCTTGGCAGCGTTGGCGCCGTAGGTGAGGATGAGCGGGATGGCGGCGCCGAAGTCCTGCTCGGCCAGCGCCGTCACGTCGAACAGCGCGGGGTCGAGCCGGCCCGGCACCAGACTCGCGACGTCGTCGGGGATGACGGTGACGCCGCGCTGGGTCTCCATCACCTGGAAGGTGGGCACGGAACCGTCGGCGCGCGGGACGGGCGTGACGGTGACCGCGTGGTGACCGCCGTCCACGTCGCGCACCTGCACCCGGTCGCCGGTGATCAGGGTGATCTCGTCGCTCGTCGCCGCGGCCGTGAAGGGCCCGGCGCTTTCGGCGTACGCGGCGGGCGCCGCGAGCAGCGCGGCCGCCATGACCGTGGGGAGCGCGAGCGCCGACCCCCACTTCAACCGGCTTAAGCCACGCAGCATGGGACGACCTCCAGAGAATCGGTAAGCACGAATACCGGATTTCTAGTGGTCCCGAACTGCGGTGTCTATGACATGGAGGTGGCCACATCCTGACTTGTCGTGAATCCGCCAGCTACCCCTTCGTCGCGCCGCCGAGGTTGAACGACCCCGCGAGGTACTTGTTGACCGCCACGTAGAGGATCACCGCGGGTGCCGTGTAGAGGATCGAGAACGCGGCCAGCTGCCCGTAGGCGACCTGCCCGTACTGCGAGAAGAACGTGTAGATGGTCACCGCGGCCGGCTGCTTCTCCGGCGCGTCCAGCAGCACGAACGGGGCGAAGAAGTTGCCCCACTGCCCGACGAACACGAAGATCGCCACCACCGCGATGCCCGGCGCCATCAGCGGCCCCACCACGGCGCGCAGCGACTGCACCCATCCGGCGCCGTCCACCCAGGCGGCCTCCTCCAGGCTGACCGGCACGCCGTCCATGAAGTTCTTCATCATCCAGATGGAGAACGGCAGCGAGCTGGCGGTCAGGAACAGCACCATCGCCGGCACCGAGCCGTACAGGTTGAACCGGAAGAACATCGCGTAGACCGGCACCAGGATCGCCGTCATCGGCAGGCCCGTGGTGAACAGCAGCGTCAGCATGAAGTGGCGGCGGTAGCGCAGCTGGTAGCGCGAGAGCGGATAGGCCGCGAGCCCGGCCACCACCACCGTCAGCAGCGCCGTCGAGCCCGAGATGACGACCGAGTTGATCAGCGGGAGCACGATCGTCTCCCAGGTCAGCACGGCCTTGAAGTTGTCGAGGGAGAAGGTCAGGGTCGGCGCGGCGGCCAGCGTCGCCTCCGGCTGCACCGAGGCGATGAGCACCCAGATGAAGGGCCCCAGGAACGCCAGCGCGATCACCAGCAGCGACAGCGTGGCCGCGCCCCTCGCGGCGAGTCTGGTCATGCGTCCTCCACCTTGATCAGACGCAGGTAGATCAGCGAGAACAGGGCCCCGATGACCAGCATGACCAGCGCGATGGCCGAGCCGTAGCCGATCTCGAAGTAGCGGAACGCCTGCTCGTACATGTAGAGCGGGGTCGTCTGGCTGGCCGTGCCAGGACCGCCGCCCGTCAGGGCGTAGATGAGCCCGAAGCTGGCCAGCGTCTGCAGGGTGATCAGCATCAGGTTCGACATGATCGAGCGCCGGATCAGCGGCAGCGTGATGTGCAGCAGCCGCTTTCCTGGGCCCGCGCCGTCCACCGCCGCCGCCTCCACCAGGTCCTTCGGCACCTCCGACAGCGCCGCCGAGTAGACCAGCATCGAGAACGCGGTGCCGCGCCAGACATTGGCCAGGATCACCGCCAGCATCGGCGCGGTGTAGAGCCACTCCTGCGAGATGCCGAGCGCGGTGTTGAGCGTGCCCTCCTCGGCGAGGAAGGAGAACCAGCAGGCCGCCGCCACGATCTCGGGCATCACCCAGGCCGCGATGACCACGCCGTTGACCGTGCTGCGCGTCACCCTGCCGCGCCCGCGCATCAGCAGCGCGATGATCAGGCCCAGCGTGTTCTGGCCGATGACGGCCGAGCCGATCACGAAGACGAACGTGAGCAGGAACGAGTTGATGAAGTTCGGGTCGTCGAAGAGCTTGACGAAGTTGTCCAGCCCGACGAACTGCGAGTTCACCGAGGCCGAGCCGGTCAGGGTCTCGTTGGTGAACGCGATGTAGACGCTCCACAGGATGGGCCCCGCGAGGAACAGCGCCAGCAGCACCAGCGCCGGGCCCAGGGGCAGCAGCCAGCGCATGACCCGCCGCCGTGACGGGCCGCCCGCAGGCGTGCCCGTCACGGGCGGGGACGGCGCCGTGGCGACCGTCATTTGGCGACGACCTTGTCGGGGCCTCCGACCGCGCCGGGCAGCGCCTTGGCGTAGGCCGCGGTGGCCTCCTCAGGCGTCTGCGAGCCGGTGGTGACGGCCTCCATGGCCTCCTGGATCTGCGCCGACACCTTCGGGTACGCCTCGTAGGCGGGCCGGTAGTGCGTCACCTCGGCGAGTTCGGTGAAGAACTTCACCGACGGGTTGTCGGCGGTGTACTTCGGGTCGGCCGCGACGTCCTTGCGCACGGCCAGGTCACCGGTGCTCACGGAGTACGTCATCGCGTTCTCCTTGTTCATCGCCACGGTGATGAAGTCGAACGCCTCCTGCTTGAGCTTGGTGTAGGAGCTCATCGCCATGACCCAGCCGCCCGACATGCTGACCGCGCCCGGCTCCTCGCCGTTCTGCGTCGGCATGGCCGTCCAGCCGATCTTCTCCTGCCAGGCGGGCCACGGCTTGGTGCTGGTGTCCTTCCAGGCCGACGGCGTCCAGGCGCCGTCGAGGGAGATGCCGACCTTGCCGGCCGGGAACCACTCGTGGTTGACCTTGTCGGCGAGCTTGGCGTTGTGGGCGTCGGCCTGCCTGGGGCCGAGCTCCTCGCGGTAGATCGTGTGGATGAAGGTCAGCGCGTCGGTGAAGTTCTTGCCGCCGCTCACCCACTTCTGCTGGGCGCTGTCGTACAGGGTGCCGCCGGGGGTGCCGTACAGGAGCATCTCGAAGCCCTGCATGGTGGACGCCTCGCCGTGGATCTTCGTGGAGTACATGCTGAAGGGGACGGCGTCCGGCACCTTCTGCTTGATCGTCCGGGCTGCGGTCAGCACGTCGTTCCAGGTCTTCGGCTCCCACGGGACGGGCAGTCCCGCCTTGGCGAAGACGTCCTTGTGGTACCAGAGGCCGCGCGTGTCGGTGCTGATCGGCACGCCGTAGATCTTGCCGTCGGCGCCCTTCGCGGCCTCCTTGACCGAGTCGGGGAACTGGGAGCTCCAGTCGGGCCACTTGGTCAGGTATTCGTCGAGCGGGGCCAGCTTGCCCGCGGCGACGTCGGCGTTCACCTGGAAGGTGTCGTGGTAGTAGATGTCGGGCGCCGAGTCCGCGGAGCGGTTCAGCAGCGCCAGCTTCGTGTAGTAGGCCTCGTTGTTGCCCTGCACCCCGGTCAGCTTGATCGTGACGCCGGGATGGCTGGATTCGTACTGCTTCTTCGCATCCGTGAGCATCTTCTCCAGGTGCGGCCACGTGGGCTCGACCTTGTAGAGAACCTCGAGCTCCTTGGTTCCTGAGGCTTCTTCGGCGGCGCCACCGCCGCAACCGGCTGCTGTCAGCGCTGTCAACAGCAGGAGGGAACCGGCCAGCCTACGTGTCATCACGGCCTCCCCTTGTTTCCTTTGGGTTGCGGAGAACGTAAGTCTTTTTGATTTACTAAGTCAACACTTTGTGGTGATATGACTCACATGCAGCAGGGCACCAACCTGCCCAAGGTCGGCAGCTACAACCGGGCCGTGGTGCTGGAGGCCATCCAGGCCTCCGACGGGATCAGCCGCGTCCAGGTCGCGTCCGTGACGGGGCTGACGGCGCAGACGGTGTCGGTGATCGTACGCAGGCTGCTGGAGGAGGGCCTGGTCGTCGAGGACGGCTCGGCGCCGTCGCGCGGCGGCAAGCCGGCCACCATCCTGCGGGTGGACGCCGGCGCCGGCTACGCGGTCGGCGTGCACTTCGATCCCAAGGCGCTGTCGTGCGTGCTGGCGGACCTGGCGGGCCGCCCGGTCGCCCGGCTGCATCTGCCCGTACGCCCGCGGGCCAGGCCCGACGCGGTGGTCAGGCAGATGGCGCGGGCGGCCAGGCGGATCCTGCGCGAGGCGGGGGTGCCGGACGGCAAGGTGCTCGGGGTGGGGCTGGCCTGCCCGGGACCGCTCGACGGCGACGGCGTGATGGTGAGCCCGCCCCGGCTGCCCGCGTGGGCCGGCACGCCGATCAAGGAGTTGCTCCAGGAGTACACCCGCTTCCCGGTGACCGTCGACAACGACGCCACGGCGGCGGCGATCGGCGAGCGGTGGGCCGGCATCGCGCGCTCCGCGCCCAGCTTCGCCTACCTCTACCTCGGCACCGGCATCGGCGGCGGGCTGTTCCTCGACAACCAGATCTATCGCGGGCGCTCACTCAACGCCGGCGAGTTCGGGCACATCACCGTCGAGCCCGACGGGCCCGCGTGCTACTGCGGCAACCGGGGCTGCGTGGAGGCGGTGTGCTGCCCGAGCGCGATCGAGGCGGCCGCGGGCGGCGCCGACCACGCCGACGTCTGCGCGGCCGCGGCGCGCGGCGAGCCGGCGGCGCGCGCGGTGATCGAGCGGGTGGCCGACCGCCTCGCCGTGGCCGCCGTCAGCGTGGTGAACATGCTGGACATCGACCTGCTCGTGCTGGGCGGGCCCGCGCTGCGCGAGGTCGGCGGCATCTATCGGGAGGCGATCGCGGCGGCCGTGGCGGGGCGGACGATGGCCAGGCGGCTGCACGCCGTACGCGTGGAGACCTCACCGATCGCGGCCGACGCCGCCGCGATCGGTGCGGCCTCCCTCGTCTTCCACGCCACCTACGCGCCCCGCCTCGGCACGCTGCTCAGCGGCTGAGCCCGGCTCGATGGTCAGGCGCGCGGCCGGGCCCTGGCGCGCGGGTTCTGGCGTCAGGGCCCGGCCGGTGCGGGCTCAGGCCCGCTTCATGCGCAGCGTGACCAGCTCGAACGGGCGCAGCGCCACGGCGATCCCGTCGCCGGGCCGCTCGGGCTCGCCCGTCGGCCGCTCCAGCAGGTCGGTCGTGACGACCTCCGCGACGGGGAAGCCGGGACGCAGCCTGGCGCGGGCCCGGCCGCCGCGCGACTCGTGGAAGCGGACCACCACGTCGCCGCTGCCGTCGTCGGCCAGCTTCACCGCCGTCACCACCACGGCGTCGTCGTCCACCGTGACCAGCGGCTCGACCGGCGCGGAGCCGGGCACGCGGCGCTCGGGCTGGTTGATGAAGTGGCCCTCGCGCACGGCGTCGCCGATCTCCGCGCCCGGCACGAGCGCGTGGCGGAAGCGGTGCGCGCCCTGGTCGGTCTCGGGGTCGGGGAAGCGCGGCGCGCGCAGCAGCGAGACGCGCAGCGTGGTCGTGGTGCCGTGCTCGTCCACGTCGCGGGTGACGTCGTGGCCGTAGGTCGAGTCGGTCACCATGGCCACGCCCCAGCCGGGCTCCTCCAGGTGCACGAAGCGGTGGTTGCAGGCCTCGAACTTGGCGGCCTCCCAGCTCGTGTTGGTGTGGGTGGGGCGGAAGGTGTGACCGTACTGGCTCTCGGAGGCGTACCGGTCGGCGCGTACGTCGAGGGGGAAGGCCAGCTTGAGGAACTTCTCCGTCTCGTGCCAGTCGACCTCGGTGTCGATCTCCAGCCGCCCCTCGGCGAGCGTGAGCCGCTGCACCATCGACGAGGCCCCGAACGAGCGCTCGACCACGACCGTGACCCCGTCGAGGCGCACGTCGTCCGCCTCCGTCAGGTCGGTCACCGTGTTGCGGTAGAACTCGTCCACGTCCCAGGCGTCCCACTTGTTCGGGAAGTCCGGGTGCAGCTGTGGCAGGCAGGCCGCCCGCCCCGGCGCGACGGTCTCGCGCCCGGCCCGCAGGTCGTACGCCGACACGACCAGCCCGCGCCCGTCGATCTCGACCCTGAGCAGCCCGTCGTCGAGCACGAACCCGCCCGCGGGCCGCGGCGCCGCCTGCACGGCGGCGGCCGGGGTCTCGGGGGCGGCGCCGCCCGCGGGCACGCCGTTGCGGGCGTGCGGTGCGCCGTTGAAGACCAGCGTGCCGCCGGCCGGCTCGCCCGCCAGCGCGCGCTGCGCGGCGTCGATGATGCCGTTCAGCTCCTCGGTCACCAGCTCGTACGTCCTGCGCGCCTCCCGGTGCACCCACGCGATCGACGAGCCGGGCAGGATGTCGTGGAACTGGTGCAGCAGCACCGTCTTCCACAGCCGGTCGAGCGCCTCGTACGGATAGTCGGCCCCCGCCCGTACGGCCGCCGTCGCCGCCCACAGCTCGGCCTCCCGCAGCAGCGCCTCGCTGCGCCGGTTGCCCTGCTTGGTCTTGGCCTGGCTGGTCAGCGTGGCCCGGTGCAGCTCCAGGTAGAGCTCGCCCACCCAGACCGGCGGGTTGGGGTACTCGGCCTCGGCCTTGTCGAAGAACTCGGCGGGCGTCTCCCACGTCACGGTGGGCGAGCCCTCCAGGTCGCGGACGCGGGCCGCCCTGGCCACCATCTCGCGGGTGGTGCCGCCGCCGCCGTCGCCGTGCCCGGTCGGGGCCAGCGAGTGCCTGGCCACGCCCTTGTCCTTGAAGTTGCGGGCCGCGTGCGCCAGCTCGCCGCCGCGCAGGGAGGCGTTGTAGGTGTCGATGGGCGGGAAGTGGGTGAAGATCCTGGTCCCGTCGATGCCCTCCCACAGGAACGTGTGGTGCGGGAACGTGTTGGTCTGGCTCCACGAGATCTTCTGGGTGAGCAGCCGCTTCGACCCGGCCGCCTTGATGATCTGCGGCAGCCCGGCCGCGAACCCGAACGTGTCGGGCAGCCACACCTCCTCGTTGTCCACCCCGAACTCGTCGATGAAGAAGCGCTTGCCGTGCACGAACTGCCGGGCCATCGCCTCGGAGCCCGGCATGTTCGTGTCGGACTCGACCCACATGCCGCCCGCGGGCACGAACCGGCCGGTCGCCACCGCCTTGACGACCTTGGCCCACACCTCGGGCCTGTGCTCCTTCAGCCAGGCCCACTGCTGGGCCTGCGACATCGCGAAGACGAAGTCGGGGTCCTCCTCCAGCAGCGTGGTCATGTTGGAGGCGGTGCGGGCCACCTTGCGCACGGTCTCGCGCAGCGGCCACAGCCAGGCCGAGTCGATGTGGGCGTGCCCGACGGCGCTGATCCGGTGCGCCGACGGCACGGCCGGCGCGGCCAGGACACCGGTCAGCTCGGCCCTGGCCGCGGCGGCGGTGCCGTTCACGTCCTGCAGATCGACGGCGTCCAGCGCGCGCTCGATCGCCCGGAGGATCTCCCAGCGGCGGGCGCCCTCGACGGGCAGCTCCTGCATCAGCTCGCCGAGCACCTCCAGGTCCATCACCAGGTCCCACACCGTCTTGTCGAAGACGGCGAGGTCCATGCGGGCCAGCCGGTAGAGCGGCTCGGTGCCGGCCGTCTCCTTGTCGCCCAGCTGAGTGGGCAGGAAGGGGTGGTAGTCGAGGATGACCGGGTTGGAGGCGGCCTCGATGTGCAGGCGCACCTCCTCGCCGCCCTCGGCGGGCCCGGCGACGCGGACCCACTGCTGGCGGGGGTTGAGGCTCTTCACGGGGGTGCCGTCGGGCCGGTAGACCAGCCCTTCGCACTGGAAGCCCGTCTTGTCCGGGTTGAACCCGAGGTCGAGCACCGCTTCGACGATCTTGCCCGTCCACTCCATGGGGACGGTGCCGCTCACGGTGAACCAGCTCGTGCCCCACGGCGGCCCCCACGGCGTGCCGACCGCGATCGGCTCGCGCGGCGCGGCCAGGCCCTCGGCCACCGGTACCGGCTCGCCCGGCGCGTGCCACACGCCCACCTCCAGCGGCACCGACTCGGGATAGACCGCGGGGCGGATCCGCTCGGTCAGTACGCGCTTCAGACGGGCTTCGACCAGAGTGCGGTCGTCATGCATCAGGCAGGCTCCTCAGCAGATGGAGAACGGCGGGCCGCTGGCAAGGGCGGGCACCAACAGCACGTTATGCATCCCCATCATTTCCGGCAAAGCCACCCCCTCTTCTCAAAAGGGGAGAGAATCCCCTGGGGCGGTTACCGGTGCCGGGCGGGCAGTCGGGCAGGCCCCAGGGGATCCCCGATCAGGCGCAGGTGTAGCCGGAAGGCGTCTGCGTGTTCCCGTTCGGACGGTTCACCTGGAAACCGAACGTGGTACTGGCGTTCGGCGCCAGGTTGCCGTTGTAGTTGGCGTTCCTGGCCGTGACGGTCTGCCCGCTGACGGTCAGGGACGCGTTCCACGAGCCGGCCAGCGTGTGCCCGGAGGGCAGCGTGAAGGTGACGGTCCAGCCGTTGATGGCCGAGGTGCCGGTGTTGGTGACGGTCACCGGCTGGACGACGTAGCCGTTCTGCCACTGGGTCTGCACGGTGCCGGTGGCGGTGCAGCCACCACCGCCGACGGGACCCTCGGAGGTCGTGAACGTGGCGGCCGGCGAGTTGCCGGACAGGTTGCCCGCGCCGTCACGGGCGCGCACGTAGACCTGGTACTGCGTCTCCGGCGTCAGCCCCGTCAGGTTGATCGAGGCGGTCGTGCTCTGCCCGAGCAGCGTGTCCGTGGCGCCCTGCTCGCGGTAGACGTTGTAACCGGCCAGGCCGCTGCCGCCGCTGTCGGTCGAGGCGCTCCAGGACAGCGTCGCCGAGTTGGAGGTGACGTTGCTCGACGTCGGCGTGCCCGGCGTGGTCGGCGGCGTGGTGTCGTCGCCGCCCGTGCCGCCCGCCAGCGCGTCGTGCACGGCGGTGTAGGAGGCCTTCTGCTGGTAGTTCTCGTCGTAGATGAGCGCGGCGCCCTCACCGCCGAACGTGTCCGGCACCCACGAGTGCTTGTCGGTGAAGCCCCAGATCGTCACGCCGGCGCAGGCCGTCACCGCCAGGCAGGCGTTGATGACGTTGCGGTAGTAGGTGGCCTGGGTGGCGTCCTTGGAGGAGTTGCGCGGCATCTGCATGCGGATGTCGAGCTCGGTGATGCGCACCTGGACGCCGAGCGCGGCGAAGCGCTCCAGGTTCTGCTGCAGGTCGTTCGGGAAGCCGTACTGGATGGCGAGGTGGCCCTGGAAGCCGACGCAGTCGACCGGCACGCCCTGCTGGCGCAGCGAGGAGACCAGGTTGTACATCGCGGTGCTCTTGGCGTTGATGCCCTCGACGTTGTAGTCGTTGATGCACAGCCGGGCGTCGGGGTCGGCGGCCCGGGCGGCCCTGAAGGCGTCGGCGATGTAGCTCTGGCCGAGCGTGTTGTACCAGAACGAGCTCCGCATGCTGCCGTTCTCTTCGAACACCTCGTTGACCACGTCCCACGAGACCACGGCCGGGTTGTCGGCGTAGCGGCCGACGACCTGCGAGATGTGGTTCTGGATCGCGCTGCGCATGGCGCTCGCGCCGAGGCCCTGCACCCAGCCGGGGGTCTGCTGGTGCCAGACCAGCGTGTGGCCGTGGACCTGCTGGTTGTTCTGCTCGGCGAAGTTGACGATGGCGTCGGCGCCGGAGAAGTTGAACTGGTTCTGGCTGGGCTCGGTGGCGTCCCACTTCATCGCGTTCTCGGCGGTGATCTGGTTGAACTCCGTGGCCGCGATGTTGCGGTAGGCGGTCTCGTTCGACAGCGGGCTGGTGGCGAGCGCCGCACCGATGAACTTGCCCTTGGAGGCCGCGTGCGTACGCAGCGGCGCCGATGCTTCCGCCGGGACGGTGGGTAGGAGGAAGGTCGCGAGCAACCCCGCTAACGCGAGGGGTCTGAGGAGTGAGGACGAACGCACGGGCATCTACCTCCGGAGGCAGGCACTCGATTCCGAAAGTTTCGGCCCCGATGGGACCATGGAGCAGACGGTATTGACATGCGCACGAGCGGGTCAACCAGGCGGTCGGGCCGGGGCCAAATGAGCAGTTGGCGGGCAGAAAGTATCGGCAAACTCATGAAAGTTTCATGGTCACAGCGGCGGAGATCAGGCGTCTAGCGCACGTACCGGCCGGTCGGTACTGTGATTGTCCGGAACAATCGTCCACTGCGGGAGTACTGCGGATGTCTCTTTCGCACGCCCAGGTCCAGGCCCAGCTCACCGGTCCCGGCCAGCTCTTCGAGATGGAGGAGATCGGCGGCACCGGCGTACGCACGTGGAAGCACGCCCCGCCGCACTACCGGGCCCTGCTGGAGATGAGCAGATTCCACGGCGACAAGGTCTTCCTCGTCTACGAGGACGAGCACATCACCTTCGAGGACCACTTCCGCCGCGTCGCCACCCTCGCCCGCCGGCTGGTCGAGGACTACGGCGTGAGCAAGGGCGACCGGGTGGCCGTGGCCATGCGCAACTACCCGGAATGGGTGATCTCCTTCTCGGCCGTGCTGGCCGCCGGGGCCATCGCCGTACCGCTCAACGCCTGGTGGACGGAGGCCGAGCTGGCCTACGGCGTGACCGACTCGGGAGCCAAGGTGCTGATCGCGGACGGTGAGCGCGCCGTCAGGCTGGCCTCCACGGGCGTGCCGATGATCGTCGCCAGGGGCGAGGCCCCGGACGGGGCGCGCGCGTTCGACGACGTGCTCGGCGAGATCCCGGCGGACGTCTCCCTCCCCGAGGTCGAGCCGGCCCCCGACGACCCCGCGACGATCTTCTACACCTCCGGCACCACCGGCAACCCCAAGGGCGCGCTCGGCAGCCACCGCAACATCGGCCAGTCCCCCATGACCGTCGCCTACGGCCTCATGCGCGCCGTCGCCCTGTCCGGCAAGGACGTCGGCGCGGCGGCGGGCACCCGCAGGATCACCCTGCTGACCGTGCCGCTCTTCCACGTCACCGGCTGCTTCTCGGCGATGACGACCACGATGTTCAGCGGCGGCGGCCTGGTGCTGATGTACAAGTGGGACCCGGAGAAGGCGCTGCAGCTCATCGAGCGCGAGCGGGTCACCGCCATGATCGGCGTGCCCACCAACGCCTGGCAGCTCATGTCGCACCCCGACTTCGGCAAGTACGACCTGTCCTCGCTGTCCACCCTCGGCTACGGTGGCGCCCCCGCCCCGCCCAAGCTGCTGGAGCGCATCAAGACGAACCTGCCCGACCGCGCGCCCTCCAACGGCTACGGCATGACCGAGACCAGCGCCCTGGCCATCGGCAACGGCGGCGCCGACTACCACGCCAGGCCCGACAGCATCGGCCTGCCCTCCCCCGTGGTGGACGTTCGGGTCGTCGACCCCCTGGGCGGCGAGCTGCCCCGCGGCGAGGTCGGCGAGCTGTGCGTACGCGGACCCAACGTCATCCTCGGCTATTGGAACAAGCCGGAGGCGACCGCGCAGACGTTCGTCGGCGGCTGGCTGCACACCGGCGACCTGGCCAAGATCGACGAGGACGGCTTCGTCTACATCGTGGACCGCGCCAAGGACATGGTGATCAGGGGCGGCGAGAACGTCTACTGCGCCGAGGTCGAGGCCGCCCTGTTCGAGCATCCGGCGGTGGACGACGCGGCCGTGATCGGCGTACCGCACGACGAGCTGGGCGAGGAGGTCGGCGCCGTGCTCCGCCTGGCGCCCGGCGCCTCGCTCACGCCGGACGAGCTGCGCGAGTTCCTGTCCTCCAGGATCGCCAAGTTCAAGATCCCGGTGCACGTCTGGTTCCGCGAGGGCGAGCTGCCCCGCAACCCCGGCGGCAAGATCCTCAAGACCCACCTGCGCCGCGAGATCCTCGGCACCTGACCCGCCGGGGCTTTGACGCGCCGCGCCGCTGGGCGCTCCGCCCAGCGCAGCAGGCGTCCGACGGCTCCCCCGGTGTCCTCCGGGGGAGCCGTCGGCGTGTGATGGCCTTCACACCGATCGCGTTCCCCCTGCTCGGACACCCCTTCCCGGCTCCCGCTTACCCACCGGGTAATCGCGGCGCCTACCCGCGTCCTGACATCGTTCCCGGTGTCAGCACGACCGTGGTCGCCGCGAAGGAGCCCGACATGACCGCCCTGCCCATCACCACCGACCGTACGAAGTTCCTGCGCCTGGCGCTGGCCGCGGACGCCGCCGTGACGGGCGTCAACGGGCTGGCCTACCTCGCCTTCGCCGGCCCCGTCGCCGCGCTGCTCGGCCCGGACGCCGCCCTGCTGCGCGGCATCGGCGCCTTCCTCCTGGCGTACGGCGCCGCCGTCGCCGTCCTCGCCACCCGCCGCGACATCAGCCGCACCGGCACCAGGGCCGTCATCGCCCTGAACGTCGCCTGGACCCTGGGCAGCGTCGCCGCCGTCGTCACCGGCGCACTCGACCTCACCACGATCGGCGCCGTCTGGGCCGTCACCCAGGCCCTCGTGGTGGCCGTCTTCGCCGAACTCCAGCTCACCGGCCTGCGCAAGAGCCGCTGACCCTTCCTTGCCGGCCCTGCACCAAGCCGACCCCGCACCAAGCCGACCCCGCACCAAGGAGACAGAGATCGTGACCCTCGTCGACCGCTACCTCGCCTGCTGGAACGAGACCGACCCCGAGGCCCGCGCCAAGGCCGTGGCCGAGCTGTGGACCGAGGACGGCACCTACACCGACCCCCTCGCCGACGTCACGGGACACGCCGCCATCGCCGCCGTGATCGAGGGCGCGCAGTCCATGTTCCCCGGCCTCGTCTTCACCCCGGGCGAGCTGTACGACAGCCACCACCACGTCGCCCGCTTCACCTGGCACCTCGGCCCGGAGGGCGGCGACCCCGTCGCCACCGGCTTCGACGCGGTGGAACTGGCCGAGGACGGCCGCGTCCGCAGCGTCCTGGGCTTCCTGGACGAGATCCCGTCCTGACCGCCCTCGCGACGACCTCCGGGAGCCTCCCGGAGGTCGTCGAGTCGTCTCCTGAACATCCACCTCTGAATTGATTTGCCCACGCCAGCCGCCATCACGGACAATTGCCACTCGTGCCATCAGCATTGAAGCGCCTGCTCCGCCACCTCGCGCTCGACCTCAGCCCGCTCCGCGACTCCCGCGACTACCGGTTGCTCTTCGGGTCCGGCGTCATCACCATGTTCGGCACGCTGATCACGATGGTCGCGGTGCCGTACCAGATGAAGCAGCTCACCGACTCCTACCTCGCGGTGGGCCTGGTGAGCCTGGCGGAGTTCGTGCCCATGGTGGTGTGCGGGCTGTGGGGCGGCGCGATCGCCGACGCGCTCGACCGCCGCAAGATCATCGTGGTGAGCGAGCTGGGCCTGCTGGTCACCTCCGCCGCGCTCATGATCAACGCAATGCTGCCGAGCCCGCAGATCTGGGTCCTGTACGTCGTGGGCGCGATCTCCACCGGCATCGGCTCGCTCCAGCGCCCCAGCCTGGAGGCGGTGATGCAGCAGGTCGTCAAGCACGACCAGCAGGCCGCCGCCGCCGTCCTGTCGAGCCTGCGCTGGAACTTCGGCGCCATCGTGGCCCCCGCCCTCGGCGGCCTGATGGTCGCGTCGTGGGGCGTCACCTCCGCGTACGTCCTCGACACGCTCACCTTCCTGCTGTCGATGTTCCTGCTCTGGCGGGTCAGGTCGCTGCCCCCTGCCGAGGACGCGGCGCCCGCCTCGATCAAGTCGCTGGTCGAGGGCATGCGGTACGCGATGAGCCGCAAGGACCTGGTGGGCACGTACCTCGTGGACATGGCCGCCATGGTGTTCGCGATGGCGAACGCGTTGTTCCCGTTCCTCGCCGAGGAGCTGCGGGCTCCGCAGGCGCTCGGGCTGCTCTACTCGGCCTCCGCGGTCGGCGCGCTGATCGCCTCGCTCACCGGCCGCTGGACGGCCCGCGTACGCCGCCACGGCCTCGGCGTGATCGTGGCCGCCGCCTTGTGGGGCGTCGCCGTGGCGCTGACCGCCGTGGCCCCGAACATCTGGCTCATCGTCGTCTGCATCGCGTTCGCGGGCGCCGCCGACATGATCAGCGGCATCTTCCGCATGACGATGTGGAACCAGACCATCCCGCCGGAGCTGCGCGGCCGCCTGGCCGGCATCGAGCTCCTCTCGTACGCCAGCGGCCCCATGCTGGGCAACGCGCGGGCCGGCATGATGGCCCAGCTCGGCGGCACCCGCTTCGCACTCGGCGCGGGCGGCGTGCTGTGCGTGGCCGCCGTACTGAGCCTGGCCACCGCCCTGCCGAAGTTCCGCCGCTACGACGCCACAACCGACGAAAACGCCCTGGCGGAAAAGGCCCGCCGCGAAGCCGCCACCCTCGCCTGACCCCGAGGCCGGCTGACGAGGCGGGCCACCTGATGCGATCAGCCCGCCTCCCGCCACCCGTCATACCGCTCGACCAGCTCATCGACCTTGCCCAAAGCCGCGCCGTCGAGCCCCTCGACCACGACCACCCACTGAGCATCCTCGGCATCGTCCTCCCCCGCCAAGGTCTCCCGCACCACCCGCGGCACCCCCACCTCCGGAAACCACTCCCCCAGCGTCTCCGCCACCTCCTCGGCATCCTCCCGCTCCCCGAACACCAGCAGCTCCGCCATCTCCATCCCTCTCAGGCTCTTAACTGTGTCTTGACTTTCACCTAGCGTGATCACAATAGGTTGGTAGCGTTCAACCATGACTGCCGAAGCGGTGATCGCTGAGATGACGTCGTCCTCGCTCCCGGACTGGGTTTTTCCGCCACCACAGGGCTTCGCAGCAGAAGATCTCGATCACCTTCCGGATTTGCCTGCGCACACAGAGTTGATTGATGGAAGCTTGGTCTTCGTGGCCCCCCAGCGCGACTTCCATTCATTGGTCCTCTACCGGCTACACGTCGAGCTGGACAGGTTCGCCCCTGCAGATCACAAAGTACGCCAGGAGATGAGCGTCAAGCTGGGCCCGAGGCAGCGCCCCGAGCCTGACCTCATCGTCCTCGCACCCGGCACCTTCACCGGCAGCGAGGTCACCTACTTCGATGCCGCAGACGTGGTCCTCGCCGTCGAAGTGATCTCACCGGAGTCCGCATTGCGGGACACGAAGCGCAAGCCCGTCCTCTACGCCGAGGCAGGCATCCCCCATTTCTGGCTGGTGGAGGAGACCCAGGGCAAGGCCACCGTCGTCGTCCACGAGCTGAGCCCGACCACCAGGTCCTACGTCGTCACCGGCATCCACCACGACCGGCTCAAACTCTCGGTCCCGTTCCCCATCGACTTCGACGTCGCCACACTCTACGAACCCTGACGCCAGAAAGGGCCGGTGCGGCAGCGCACCGGCCCTCTGAAACGGCCGGGTCAGCCGCGGAGCTGGGCGCCCACCCGGTCGGCGGCCATGGCCACCGCCGCGTCGCGGGCCGCCGTGGTCTCCTCGACGGTCAGCGTACGGTCGGGCGCGCGGAACCGCATCGAGTAGGCGAGCGACTTGTTCCCCTCGCCCACCTGCTCACCCGCGTAGACGTCGAACAGCCTGATCGACTCCAGCAGCTCCCCCGCCCCGTCGCGCAGCGCCGCCTCGACGTCGGCGACCGGCGTGAAGTCCGGCACGATCAGCGCGACGTCCTGGGTGGCGACCGGGTAGGCGGACACGGCGGGCGTGTCGACGGGCCCCGGCATGGCCGCCTCCAGCCGCGACAGCTCCAGCTCCATCGCCGCGGTGCGGGCCGGCAGCCCGTACGCCTCGATGACCCGCGGGTGCAGCTCACCGGCGTGCCCCACCAGCGTGTCGCCCACGTAGAGGGCGGCGCACCGGCCGGGATGCCACGGCTCGTGCTGGTCGGCGCTGATGGACAGCTCGAGCCGCGCCTCGGCGGCGACGAGCCGGGCCGCCTGCACGGCGTCGGCCCACGAGGCCGCCCGCCCCGCGCCCCACCAGCCGGACCGCTCGAACTCGCCGGCCAGCACGACCGCGACCCGCAGCGGCTGGTCGGGCAGCGCCGACTCGATGGTGGCCAGTTCGTCGGCGGTGGGCCGCCGCTCGACGCCGAGCACCGGAGCGACCTCGGGCGCGTCCTCGCGGGGCCGGTAGACGGAGCCGGACTCGAACAGCGCGACGTCGGTGAAGCCGCGCCCGACGTTGCGTACGAGCGTCTTCAGCAGCCCCGGCAGCAGCGTCGTCCGCATCAGCGGCTCGTCCTCCGACAGCGGGTTGGCCAGCCGCGCGGCGCGGCGGCGCGCGTCCTCGGCGGGCAGCTGCATGCGGTCGAAGTCGTCGGGGCTGATGAACGGGTAGCTGAGCACCTCGACGTAGCCGCCTTCGGCCAGCGCCCGCCCGACCCGCCGGCGCAGCCGCTGGCCCTCGGTGAGCCCGGCGCCGGCCGGGGCGGAGGGCAGCACCGACGGGAGGTTCTCGTAGCCCTCCAGCCGGATGACCTCCTCCGCCAGGTCGTTGGGGTCGGTCAGGTCGGGCCGCCAGGACGGCGGGGTCACGGTGATCATGTCGTCGCCGGTCACGGCCAGCCTGGCGGCCAGCTCGCCGCCGGTCACCACGCCGGTCGGGGCGACGCCGCCCTGCCGCACGGCCGGGTCGGCGCCGTCGGTGACGACGCAGCCGACCTGCTGCAGGCGGGTGACCACGGTCTCCTTGGAGTAGGGGACGCCGGCCACCCGGCCCGGGTAGCCGGCCGGGATCGCGATGCGCGCCGGCGACACCTCGACCTCGGCGTGCGTGACGCCGGGCGGCACGGTGGCGCCGCCCAGCTCGGCCAGCAGCCGCACGGCCCGCCACGAGGCGACGAGCGGCAGCTCGCGGTCGACGCCGCGCTCGAACCGCTTGGACGCCTCGGAGACCAGCCCGTGCCGCCGGGACTCGCGGGAGATGCCGGTGGCGGAGAAGTGGGCGGCCTCGATGACGATGTCGGTCGAGGAGCCGGAGATCTCGGTCTCCAGGCCGCCCATGGTGCCGGCCATGGAGATCGGCCCCGACTGGTCGGTGATGAGGATGTCGTCGGGGTCGAGGTCGCGTACGACGTGGTCGAGCGTCTCCAGCCGCTCGCCCGCCGCGGCCCTGCGGACGACGATCTCGCCGGTGAGCTTGCCGCGGTCGAAGGCGTGCAGCGGCTGCCCGAGCTCCAGCATCAGGTAGTTGGTGATGTCGACGGCCAGCGAGACCGGGCGCATGCCGGCCCGGTGCAGGCGTACGCGCATCCACAGCGGCGTCTGCGCCTCCGGGTCGAAGCCGTGCGCCTCGCGCAGCACGAACCGGTCGCAGGCGGTCGGGTCGCCGATGGAGGCCGGCCACGACGGCGCGGTCTCGGCGGGCACCTCGACGTCGGCGGGGTCGCGGAAGGCCACCCCGAACGCCGTGGCCACCTCGCGGGCCACGCCGCGGATCGACAGCGCGTAGCCGATGTCGGGGGTGATCTCCAGCTCGATGACGTCGTCGCGCAGCCCGAGCAGCTCGACCACGTCGGTGCCGATGGGCGTGCCCTCGGGCAGCACCATGATGCCGCTGTGGTCGTCGCCCAGCCCCAGCTCACGCTCGGAGCAGATCATGCCCTCGGACATCCGCCCGTACGTCTTGCGCGCCCCGACCTCGAACCCGCCGGGCAGCACGCCGCCGGGCAGCACGACGGGCACCCGGTCACCGGCGGCGAAGTTCGTGGCGCCGCAGACGATCTCGCGCGGCGTCGCCTCGCCCACCTCGACCTTGCAGTGCCTGATCGGCTTCTTGAAGCCGGTCAGCTCTTCGACCTCGAGCACCTCGCCGACGACGACGTTCTTGACGTCGTGGCCGTGCGAGGTGATCGACTCGAGCTTGAGCCCGGCGGCCGTGAGCTTGTCGGCCACCTCGTGGGCGGTGACCGCCGGGAGATCGACATACTCCCGCAGCCAGGAAAGCGGGACCCTCATCAGATCTCCATTCCGAACGGGAGCGTGAAGCGCACGTCTCCCTCGACCATGTCACGCATGTCCTCGGCGTTGTGGCGGAACATCAGCGTCCGCTCGATGCCCATGCCGAAGGCGAACCCGGAGTAACGCGACGGGTCGACGCCGCACGCGATGAGCACGCGCGGGTTGACCATGCCGCAGCCGCCCCACTCGATCCAGCCCTCCGACTTGCAGGTGCGGCAGGGCGGGTTGCCGGGCACCGCGGAGGCGCCGCGGCAGACGAAGCACTTGAGGTCCATCTCCGCGGACGGCTCGGTGAACGGGAAGTAGTTGGGCCGGAACCGCGTCGTGATGCCCTTGCCGAACATGACCTCGGCGAACCGGTCGAGCGTGCCCTTGAGGTGGGCCATGGTCAGGCCCTCGTCGACGGCCAGGCCCTCGGTCTGGTGGAAGACCGGGGTGTGGGTGGCGTCGAGCTCGTCGGTGCGGAACGTCTTGCCCGGCGAGATGACGTAGACCGGCAGCTCGCGCTCGAGCAGCGCCCTGATCTGCACCGGCGAGGTCTGCGTGCGCAGCACCATGCCGGAGTCGGTGGAGCCGACGAAGAACGTGTCGTGGTCGGAGCGCGCCGGGTGGTCCTTGGCGATGTTGAGAGCGTCGAAGTTGAACCACTCGCCTTCGAGCTCGGGCCCCTCGGCCACTTCGTAGCCCATGGCGACGAAGGCGTCGGCGATGCGCTCCTGCAGCGTGGTGAGCGGGTGGCGGGCGCCGCGCGGCCGGCGGTCCCACGGCAGGGTGACGTCGACGGCCTCCTCGATGAGGACGCGGGCGTCGCGCTCTGCCTCCAGCTCGGCCTGGCGGGCGGCGAGCGCCTCGTTGATGGCCTTGCGGGCCGCGCCGACGCGCTTGCCGGCCTCGGCGCGGGCGGCCGGCGGCAGGGCGCCGATCTCGCGGTTGGCCAGGGCGATGGGCGAGCGGTCACCCGCGTGCGCCAGCCTGGCCTGCTTGAGTGCGTCGAGGTCGCCGGCCGCCTTGATCGCCTCGATGGCGTCGGCCTCCATCCGGGACACCTCGTCGGCATGCAACGGTGTCACCTCGACGGGATCGTAGTCAGACAAGAGTGAGCTCCGTATCCAGGGCTTGAGCGGAAAAGAGTCTAGTGGGACCCGCCCACCGGGCCCGAACGCGGCGACTAGACGCCGGCGAAGTCGGGGGTGCCGGTGGGCAAGGTAAATCGGAACTCAGCCCCGCCCTCGGGCGCGCGCTGCACCGTGATCGTGCCGCCGTGCGCCTCGACCAGGCCCTTGACGATGAACAGGCCGAGCCCCGTGCCGCCCCGGCGGCGGCTGTTGCCGCCCCGCCAGAACTGCCTGAAGACGCGCGGAGCCAGCTCGGGCTCGATGCCCTCGCCCTCGTCGCGCACCGACACGGCCACTCCCCATTCGATGGACTCGATCTCGATCGTCACAGTGCCGCGCCCGTGGCGCAGCGCGTTTTCCACCAGGTTACCCAGGATCTGGTCGATCTTGTCCTGGTCGAGCCACATCTCGGGCAGCTCGTCGTCGGCGATCAGCCGGAAGCGGTTCTCCGGCTCGCCGGCCGCGACCCGGCCCGCGATGAGACGGCGCGCCCTGGCGGGCAGATCGACGACCTGACGGCGCACCTCGAGGCGCCCCGACTCGATGCGGGAGACGTCGAGCAGCTCGGTGATGAGCCGGGTGACGCGGTCGGCGTCGTTGTTGACGGTCTCGAGCATGACGAGCTTCTGCTCGTCGGTGAAGCGGGTCCACTTCGCCAGCAGCGTGGCGGTGAACCCCTTGACGCTGGTCAGCGGCGAGCGCAGCTCGTGGGCGACGGTGGAGACCAGGTCGGCGCGGCTGCGCTCGAGCCGGGAGCGGGCACCGCCGTCACGCAGCGTGATCGCGACGCGCTCGACCTCGCCGCCGCGCTCCGGCTCGCGGACGAGCCTGGCCGCGACGTAGAGCTCCTGCCCGCCGGGCAGGTGCAGCGGCCGCTCCGGCACGCGGGTGCGGGTGCGCAGCCCGCCCTCGGGGTCGAGCGCCTTCCACCAGTCGCGCCCGTCGTGGTCGCGGAACGGGTAGACGTCGTTCATGTGCCGGCCGACGGCGCGCTCCGCCACGATGCCGGTGAGCCGCGCGGCGGCCCGGTTGACGGCCAGCACGCGCCCATATCGGTCGGTCACGATGAGGCCGTCGGGGAGATCGTCGATGGCTATCGTGCACGCGGCCGCGACCACTCGCCCGTCGGTGTCTGCGCCGTGCACGCCTCGCCTCCTCCGCCTACAACGCCGACAATAGCGGGTTTCCCGTCGCCTAGGGCACCCGCTGCGCCCTGGCCGAGGAGTAAAGGCATACCGCCGCGGCGGTGGCCAGGTTCAGACTTTCAGCCTGTCCGTAGATGGGCACTCTGACCACATCATCCGCTTCGGTGAGTATTTCCTCCGGCAGTCCCCAGGCCTCGTTTCCGAAGATCCACGCCGTCGGTCCCGAGAGATCGACGTCGTCGAGCGTGTGCTTGCCCGCGCCGTCGGCCGCCAGCACGCGCAGGCCCCGCTCCCTGAGTTGACGCACGGCGGAGCCCACCGGTGCACCGATCGTGACGGGAAGATGGAAAAGGCTGCCTACGCTGGCGCGTACGCACTTGCCGTTGTACGGGTCAACCGACGCGTCCGTGAACACCACCGCGTCCGCCCCCGCCGCGTCGGCCGCCCGCATGACGGTCCCCGCGTTGCCCGGATCGCGGACGTGCGCCAGCACCGCCACCAGCCGAGGCTCGCCCGCCAGCGCCTCCTCCAGGGGCACGTGCACCAGCCGGCAGACGGCCACCAGCCCCTGCGGCGTCACGGTCTGTGACAGCTCGGACATGACCTCGCCGCTCGCCCGGTGGACGAGGACGCCCTTGAGCGTGGCCTCGGTGATCAGCTCGGGGTGGCGCAGCTCGGCCTCGGCCGTGCTGAACAGCTCCAGGGTCACGCCGTCGAGCTTGAGCGCCTCGCGCACCGCCTGCGGCCCCTCGGCCAGGAACTTCCTGTCCTGCTCACGGAAGGCCCGCTTGGTGAGCCGCCGCGCGGCCTTGACCCGCGGCGATCTCACGTTGGTCAGCTCGGACCCGGCCATCGTCTCCCCCAGTCGTACGGACGCCTGCCGCCAACGGCCCGTGCGTGCAGACAGCAAAGGGCCCACCGTCATCGGTGGGCCCCTCGTTCAAATCAAGCGCTTCAGCTCGCGGCCGGAGCGTTCACGTTCGCCGGGAGCGCCTTCTTGGCGGCCTCGACGAGCGTGGCGAAGGTCTGGCTGTCGTTGACCGCGAGGTCGGCCAGGATCTTCCTGTCGACCTCGATGTTGGCCAGGCGCAGACCCTGGATCAGGCGGTTGTAAGTGATGCCGTTCTGCCGGGCCGCGGCGTTGATGCGCTGGATCCACAGACGACGGAACGCGCCCTTGCGGTCCTTGCGGTCCCGGTAGGCGTACGTCATCGAGTGGAGCATCTGCTCCTTGGCCTTGCGGTAGAGCCGCGACCGCTGGCCACGGTAACCGCTCGCCCTGTCGAGGACGACCTTGCGCTTCTTCTTGGCGTTGAGCGCCCGCTTCACGCGTGCCATGTTTCTTCTCCCCGGGGGTTCGCGCTACTTGGCGAGCAGCTTCTTGATCTTCTTGGAATCGGCGTCGGAAAGGACGACCTCGTTCTTGAGACGGCGCGTCAGCGTGGACGACTTCCACTCGTTGTAGTGCGCGCGATTGGCACGGCGACGCTTGATCTTGCCGGTGCCGGTGAGCCGGAACCGCTTCTTCGCACCGCTGTGCGTCTTCATCTTCGGCATGTCGCCGTCTCTCCTCGTTTCGGTCGTGCCGGTGGCCGGGCCGGTGCGTGTCCGGCCCGGTCGCGGCGTCTTCGTCTGCCGGTGGCTGCTGGGGTGCTGTAAGGCTAACCCCAACTGCGGGTCACGCTTCCGGTGGGGAAGGCTCCTCGCCGCCACGCTGCGCCTTGGCTGCGGCCTTTTCGGCCTTTGCCTCGGCCTTCTTCTTGTGCGGACCGATCACCATGATCATGTTACGGCCGTCCTGCTTGGCGTGGGACTCCACGAAGCCGAGCTCCTGGACGTCGTCCGCCAGCCGCTGCAGCAGCCGGAAACCGAGCTCCGGCCGGGACTGCTCGCGCCCGCGGAACATGATCGTGACTTTGACCTTGTCCCCCGCCTTGAGGAACCGCACCACGTGACCCTTCTTGGTCTCGTAGTCGTGCGGGTCGATCTTCGGCCGGAGCTTGATCTCCTTGATGATCGTGTGCGCCTGATTCTTGCGCGCCTCGCGCGCCTTCATCGCGGACTCGTACTTGAACTTGCCGTAGTCCATGAGCTTGCACACGGGCGGTCGAGCCGTGGCCGCGACCTCGACGAGGTCGAGGTCGGCCTCCTGGGCGAGCTTCAGCGCGTCATGAATGGAGACGATGCCTACCTGCTCGCCGTTCGGGCCCACGAGGCGAACCTCGGGAACTCGGATACGCTCGTTGATGCGGGGCTCAGTGCTGATGGGGCCTCCTAGGTTTGCGATCCCTACGTGCTCGTCGTATCGGGGCTTCTCACTTGAACGCGAAAAGCCCCGCACGTCGCGCATGCGGGGCCACTGAGCTCTTTGGCTTTCGTGGCCTCGAGCTCCCCGGAGTAGTCCGGCGTGATCCTGGACCCGGCCACCTTGCGGCGACTCAGGTGGGAGGGAGACCTCCGCTTGCGCGTCCAGCAAGGCATGCCGGACCGATCAGAGAGCTACATTACCACAACACCGAAGCCTGCTC
Organism: Nonomuraea sp. NPDC049504; assembly: GCF_040676845.1. Taxonomy (NCBI): domain Bacteria; kingdom Bacillati; phylum Actinomycetota; class Actinomycetes; order Streptosporangiales; family Streptosporangiaceae; genus Nonomuraea; species Nonomuraea sp. NPDC049504. The sequence goes on along the minus strand of NZ_JBFAPT010000012.1, from coordinate 203,511 downwards.
GAATCATCCCCGTAACGCGGAGATTCAGCGCCGGAGCAGCTCAGCCTCGCCTGCAGCGGGCATCGCTCCCATGGCGCGGAGTCAGCGGCGGAGAAGTTCCGCCTCGCCGGCGGCGCGCATGGCCTCGACGGGCACGTCCGTCACACCGGTCATCAGCTGCACCTGGCGTACCGCCTGGTGCAGCAGCATCTCGAACCCGCCGACCACGATGCCGCCCGCAGCCCGCACGGCCGTCGCCGCGGCGGTCGGCCAGGGTGCGTAGACCACGTCGAACAGGGCCGGCACGCGCGCCAGCCGGTCGGCGAAGGCGTCGGCGGCGCCGCTCGGCAGCGTGGAGATCACCAGGTCGACGTCGATGCGAGCGTCGAGCTTGGCGAACGTCTCCACCGCCAGCGCCACGCCAAGCCGCTCGGCCACCGCGGCCGTCTCCCCCGCCCTGGCGGGGTCGCGGACGAGCAGCGTCGCGGAGTAGAGCCCGAGACCGCGCAGCGCCGCCAGCGCGGAGGCCGCCGTGGCGCCGCCGCCCAGCACGGTCGCCGAGCGCGGCGCGGGCACCCCCGCCTCGGCCAGGGCGCGCTCGATGCCGTAGACGTCGGTGTTGTCGCCGTGGCGCCGGCCGTCGCGGAAGACCACCGTGTTGGCGCCGCCCACCTCGACGGCCAGGTCGGAGACCGTGTCGAGCAGGGGCAGCACGGCCCGCTTGAGCGGCATCGTGAGCGACAGCCCCGCCCAGGCGCGGCCGTCGTCGCCGGCCTGTCCGCGTACGGGGGTCAGCTCGGCCAGCAGGCCGGGCAGCCGGGCCTCGTCACACTCGAACGCCTCGTAGCTCCACCCGTCGAGCCCCATCGCCCGGTAGGCGGCCCGGTGCAGGTGGGGCGAGAGCGAATGGCCGATGGGCGACCCCATCACGGCAGCTCGCATCACGCACGTCCTTTCCAACCACGCAGCACCCTACCGCCGCCCACCACGCCACACGGACACGCCACGGGCGCACGGTGAGAACATCCTCCAGCCCCACCGGCTCACGGCACATCCGGCTCACGGCACATCCACTTGCGGCGCATCCGCTCGCGGCGCATCCGCTCGCGGCGCATCCGCTCGCGGCGCATCCGCTCGCGGCGCATCCGCTTGCGGCGCATCCGCTTGCGGCGCATCCGCTTGCGGCGCATCCGCTTGCGGCGCATCCGCTTGCGGCGCATCCGCTTGCGGCGCCCGCGCAGCGCGTTGCGTGCGCGGGCGCCTTGGACGGTCAGCCGCCGCAGCCGCCGTTCGCCTTGCACTTGGCCACCAGCGCGTTGTGCTCGGTTTCCGTGGTGGCGAACTCGGTGACCTGGCTCTTGGGGTCGGTGGCGACGAAGAACAGCCACGGCCCCTTGGCGGGGTTGAGCGCCGCCTCGATGGCGTGGTCGCCGGGGTTGGCGATGGGCCCCGGCGGCAGCCCCGGGTACTTGTACGTGTTGTACCGGGACTTGGTGTTCCGCGTCTCGGCGAAGGTCGCGTACGTGCCCTTCTTCTTGAGCGCGTACATGACCGTGCTGTCCATCGCCAGGTTCATCGGCAGCTTGAGCCGGTTGTAGATGACGCGGGCGATCTTCGCCATGTCCTCCTGCCGGCCCGCCTCCGCCTGCACGATGCTCGCGATGGTGATGAGCTCGTGCGGCGTGAAGCCGAGGTCCTTGGCGCCCGACTCGATGTCGTACTTCTCGGCCGTCTGGTTGTAGCGCTTGACCATGGCCGCCAGGATCTGCTTCGGCGTCGAGTTGGGCTGGAACTCGTACGTGGCCGGGAAGGCGTACCCCTCCAGCTTGCCCTTGGCGTACTTCGGCAGGTCGAGGCTCTCGACGTCCTTGGCCGCCGCGTTGAACTCCTCAAGCGGCTTGCCGGTCTTCTCCGCGAGCTGGGGGAGCGTCTGGGACAGCCGCAGGCCCTCGGCGATGGTGAAGGTGTCGCGCAGCCGCTTGTCGTGGTCGAGCATCTCGACGGCGCTGGCGGCCGACATCTTCTTGCGCAGCTTGTACTCGCCGGGCTGCAGCGAGCCGCTCTTCTTCGCGTTGGCGATGGCGTTGGTGAACGCTCTGGCGCTGGCCACGACCCCCTGCCGCTCCAGCTCCTGCGCGACGTCGGAGGCGCTCTGGCCGTCCTTGATCTCGATGACGACCTCGCCGGAGCCGGCGCCGGTGTAGTCATCGGGAACAAGGGCGTCGTTGATCCGCGTGTAGGCGAAGTAGCCACCGCCGCCGAGGATGCCGGCCAGGACGATGAAGGCGAGCATCGGCGCGAGGAAGCGGCCCCGGTTGCGGCGCCGGCGACGGCGGCGGCCACCGCCGCGTTTGCCGGCGCCCCGGGAGCGGCGCCGAGGCGAGCCTTCGTCGTCCTCGGGGCCGAGCAGAGTGTTCAGATCGAGATCGTTCATAGATGCGCTGGCCAATCTCCCGGCACTGCCCGCCAGGCGTCAAGCGGAACTGCCCAACCGGCTGGAGTCACCGAGCGAAACGGGGGAATCCGCCGGACGCACCGCGCCGGCCGACGGGGATCACTCTGGGTAGCCATGCTAGGGGACGGAAAGAGGACGCATGCCCCGTTTTGGGGCTTTTGCGCGGGGACAGTGCGGGTCCCAACGAACATCAGCGTGTCCCGAGGTTCTTGTTCAACTCTTCCCGGTATCTCACGAACTCGCTCTCTTTGTTGGTGAATTTGGTGATTCTATGCGCGGGATCCGTGGTAACAAACCAGTGCCAATCGCCTTCAGCCGGGTTCAGGGCCGCCATCAGTGCCTTCTCGCCCGGATTGGCGATGGGGCCTGGGGGCAGCCCTTTGTGCCGGTAGGTGTTGTAGGGAGAGTTCACCTTGGTGTCGCTCTCCGTGACTTTCAGCGTCCGCCGGTTCTGCGCGTACAGCACCGTGCTGTCGATCTCCAACGGGGTGCCCTTCGCCAACCGGTTGTAGATCACCCTAGCGATCTTCGGGTAGTCCTCGTCAGTGCCGCCCTCGGCCTGGATCATGCTCGCCACCGTGACCACTTCGAGCGGCGTCAGGTTCACCTGCCCGGCCTGCTCCTCCAGGCCCACGTGACGGGCCGCGGCCTCGAACCGCTCGGCCATCGCCGCCAGCACGTCCACGGCGGTGTCGCCGGGCTCGATCTCGTACGTGGCGGGGAACAGGAACCCCTCAAGCCCGGGAGCGTACTTGGGCAGGCCGACGAGAGCCTTGTCCACCTTGCGCAGCTCCTCGACCGGCAGCCCGGCCAGCTTGGCCAGCCGGCTGAACACCTCCTGCACCCGCAGCCCCTCGGGCACGGTCACCCGCCGCACCACCCGCGAGGCGGGCTTGAGCAGCAGGTCGAGCGCCGCCGCCGCGGCCATGCCCTTGCGCAGCCGGTAGTGTCCCGGCCGCAGCCGGTCGCTCACCGCCCGCTGCTCGGTCACGTTCACAAACGACTGCGCGCTCGCCACCACCCCGGCCTCGGCCAGCGCCGCCCCGATCGCGTACGCGCTCGACCCCGGCGTGATCCGCACCGTCACCGCGCCGTTGCCCGGCCCCTGGAAGTCATCAGGACTCAGGTACGGCTTCACGACCGTGATGGCCCCCACGCCAAGCGCCAGCACCCCGGCCAGCAACCCAGCGGACAGCACCCCGACCTTCCGCCAAGCCTTCCGCCGCCCGGCGGCCACATCGTCCCCAGCGGCCTCCTCGGAAGGGGAATGAGAAGGAGGTCGAGAAGGAGACTGGGAAGGGGGCTGCTCATCAGAGACGCTCCCCCGCTCGACCCCCGGCTCCGCTCCCCCAGCCGCCCACCGCTCAGAACCCGCCTCCGTCCCAGCGACAGCCGACTGCTCAGACTCCGGCTCCGCCCCGGCAGCCGCCCGCTGCTCAGGACCCGCCTCCGCCCCAGCGGCAGCCCGCCCCTCAGACTCCGGCTCAGTCCCAGCTACAACCCGCTCCGTGGGGTCCGACTGCGCCGCGGCTGCTGCCTGCCGATCGGGCTGGGCCAGCTCGTCTCGACCGGCCTCGGCCGCGGGCCGCTCCTCGGGCGCGGTTCGGGCCTCGGGCTCTGGCTCTGTGCTGCCGGGCAGGTCTTCGCTGTCCTGGAAGGGGATCATGTCGCCGAGGTCGTCCTCGTCGCCCGGTGTCCTGTTCATGCGACCGCCTCATCGGACACCAGATCGGAACGCTCCAAAGAGCTGCGAACAGCGGCCTCGGGACGGCACGTCCCGGCAGAGTCACTCGCCGCGCGGCGGCGCGCGTTCCCGGAGGACCGGTGTGCGTCTCCGGAGGAGTGGCGAGCGTGCTCGGAAGAGAGCAGCGCGAAGGAGGTGGCCCTAGCAGCGGGCCACCCGCAACGGGATGTGGGCGTGGGCGCGTTCATGAGGCAGGTCCGTCGGCCGCGCGGGGCGGTTCGACGGGCCTGCCTGGTGGTCTCTCGGTGGCGCGCTCGGAATCGAGCGCGTCCTGCAGCAGCACGACGGCCGCCGCCTGGTCGACGACGCCGCGCTGCTTCTTGGCCCGCACGCCGCTGGCCCGCAGGCCCTGCTGCGCCGTGACCGTGGTCAGCCGCTCGTCGAACAGGCGGACGGGCGTGGGAGCCAGCCGCGCGGCGAGCCTGGCGGCGAACTCGCGCGCCAGCCCCGCGGCCTGCCCCTCACGCCCGGACAGCGAGGTGGGCAGTCCCACCACGACCTCGATCGCCTCGTGCTCGGCGGCGATCGCGGCGATGCGGGCGAGGTCGCCCTTGCCTCGCCGCACGGTCTCGACCGGCGTGGCCAGCAACCCCGACGGGTCGCTGCGCGCCACGCCGATGCGTACAGAACCGACGTCGACGCCGATTCGTGAACCGAACCTCATGTCAGCCGAGCTGCCCCACGATCGCGTCGTCAACCAGGCGCAGCGCGTCGCCGATCGCCTCCGGTCGTGTGCCGCCGCCCTGCGCGACATCGTCCTTGCCGCCACCGCCACCCCCAAGAGCCTTGGCGGCGACGCCGACCAGCCGTCCGGCCTTGAGCCCCCGCTCGCGCCCCGCCTCGTTGACCGCGGCAACCACCACGGGCCGGTCGGAGGGGACGCCGACGATCACGATGACCGCCGGCCGGTCGGCCGGGAACCTGCCTCGTACATCAAGCGCGAGCTTACGCAGGTCATCGGCGCCGGTGCCATCAGGCGCGCGGTGTGTCACGACGGAGACGCCGCCCAGGTCACGGGCCTGCGACACCAGCTCGCCCGCCACCTGGAGCACCTGGGCGGAACGCAGCCGCTCCAGCTCCTTCTCGGCGGTCCGCAGCCGCGTGACGATGCCCTCGATGCGCTCGGGCAGCTCTTCGCGGCGCGCCTTGAGCTGCTCGCTGAGCTGGTTGACCAGCACGCTCTCGCGGGCGAGGAAGCGGAAGGCGTCGATGCCGACGAGCGCCTCGACGCGGCGCACGCCCGCGCCGACCGACTGCTCGCCCAGCACCTTGACCAGGCCGAGCTGGCCGGAGCTGTGGACGTGGGTGCCGCCGCACAGCTCGCGGGAGTAGTCGCCGATCTCGACCACGCGGACCTCGTCGCCGTACTTCTCGCCGAACATGGCCAGCGCGCCCATCGCCCGCGCCTCCGCCTGCGAGGTGTAGAAGGCGTTGACCTTGAGGTCGTTGATGAGCACGGCGTTGACTTCGTCCTCGACGTCGCGCAGCACGCTCGGCGGCACCGCGCCCGCCGCGGTGAAGTCGAAGCGGAAGCGGCCGGGAGAGTTCTCGGAGCCGGCCTGCGCCGCGGTCTCGCCGAGCGCGTTCTTGAAGCCGCGGTGGACGAGGTGGGTGGCGCTGTGGCTGCGCGAGATCGCGCGGCGCCGCTCGATGTCGATCTCCGCCTGCGCCTCGTCGCCGACCCGCAGCTCGCCGCTGCGGATCTTGCCGCGGTGCACGATGAGGCCCTTGAGCGGCGACTGCACGTCGACGACCTCGACCTCGGCCCCGCTCGTACGGATGACGCCCTGGTCGGCGAGCTGGCCACCGCCCTCGGCGTAGAACGGCGTGCGCTGCAGCACGACCTCGACCGTGCTGCCCGCGCCCGCCGCGGGGACGGGCAGGCCGTCGACGAGGACGCCGACGATGCGGGTGTCGGCCTCGGTCTCGTCGTAGCCGAGGAAGTCGACCTTGCCGGCGGACTCCAGCATCTGCCCGAACACGGAGATGTCGGCGTTGCCGGTCTTCTTCGCCGCCGCGTCGGCCTTGGCCGCCGCCCGCTGCTCCTTCATGAGCCGGCGGAAGCCCTCTTCGTCGACCTTGAGGCCGTGCTCGGCCGCCATCTCCAGCGTCAGGTCGATGGGGAAGCCGTAGGTGTCGTGGAGCTTGAACGCCTGGTCGCCGGGGATCGTGGTGCCCGACTTGCGCTTGGTCTCCTCGACGGCGACGTCGAAGATCGCGGTGCCGGTGCGCAGCGTGCCGAGGAACGACGCCTCCTCGGCGTCGATGACCGCGTGGATCTGCGGCGCGTCGGCCTTGAGCTGGTCGTACTGCTCGCCCATCACGTTGATCGCGACGTCGGTCAGCTCGTGCATGTAGCGCTCGTCGCCGGAGCCGAGCAGGCGCAGGTTGCGGATCGAGCGGCGCAGGATGCGGCGCAGGACGTAGCCGCGGCCCTCGTTGCCGGGCAGCACGCCGTCGGCGACCAGCATGGTGCCGGTGCGCACGTGGTCGGCGATGACCCGCAGGCTGACGTCGGCGCGCTGGTCGCGCCCGTAGCGGGTCTTGGTGAGCTCGGCCGCCTTGTCGAGGATCTTGTAGGTGGTGTCGATCTCGTAGATGTTGTCGACGCCCTGCAGGATCGCCGCCATGCGCTCGAGGCCCATGCCGGTGTCGATGTTCTTGCTCGGCAGCTCGCCGGAGATGTCGAAGTCGGTCTTGGCCCGGACCGCGCTCAGCTGGTATTGCATGAACACGAGGTTCCAGACCTCGAGGTAGCGGTCCTCGTCGGCGACGGGGCCGCCCTCCTTGCCGTATTCGGGGCCGCGGTCGTAGTAGATCTCGGAGCAGGGGCCGCCCGGGCCGGGCACGCCCATGTGCCAGTAGTTGTCCTCGAGGTCGCGGCGCTGGATGCGGTGCTCGGGCAGGCCGACCTTGTTGCGCCAGATGTCGTACGCCTCGTCGTCCTCGAGGTAGACCGTCGCCCACAGCTTGTCCTCGGGGAAGCCGAAGCCGCCGTCGGACTCGGACCTGGTGAGCAGCTCCCACGCGTAGGGGATCACCTCGGCCTTGAAGTAGTCGCCGAAGGAGAAGTTGCCCAGCATCTGGAAGAACGTCGCGTGCCTGGTGGTCTTGCCGACCTCGTCGATGTCGGGCGTGCGGACGCACTTCTGGGCGGTGGCGAGCCGTGACCCCGGAGGCCTGCGCTGCCCCAGGAAGTACGGCTTGAACGGCACCATACCCGCGTTGACCAGGAGAAGCGTCGGGTCCTCAGCGATCAGGCTGGCCGAGGGCACTATGGTGTGCCCACGCTCCTCGAAGAAGCGCAGGAAGCGGCGCGCGATCTCTGCCGACTCCATGGTGGCCATCCTTTGCTGTAGTCAGTCGTGTTGTCGTGTTCGTCGAGCCGCCCGCCGTCGGCGGGCGAGCGTCATCCGGCGTTTTCAGCCTTGTCGAGGCCGAACCGGGCGCGCAACTCGGTTTCGCGCTCCGCGGCCTCGCCGAGCGCGTCGTGAGTAAAGTCTCTCACCTGCCGGAGCATGCCCGCGGCGCCGTCGGCCGTCCGCCGGGCGACGTGGTCGGGGTGGAGTGCCTGCAGGCGGCGCATCACCCAGAAGGCGAGGAACGCGCCCAGCGAGACGTAGAACATGCGTCTGATCATCGTGCGCGCTCCTGAACCCGGCTCCTGCTCGTCCGCACGGGGCGGCGCGGCCGGCGGGCCTCGATGGCCCTGCGCAGGCCGTAGCTCAGGGAGGACACCTTGATCAGCGGCCCGGTGAAGATGGTCTGCGTGACCGCGCTCAGCTTGGCCGCGTGGCCGCTGACCTGCTTGACGTCCTTGGCGATGGCCTCGACGGCGACGAGCTGCCTGTTGGTCTCGTTGACCGTCACGCTGACGTCGTCGAGCAGCGGCGCCAGGCGCTTGTTCAGGTCGGAGACCGCCTTGGTGGTCTCGTTGAGCAGCCGGGCGAGCTTGACGAGCACCATGGCCATGACGCACACCAGGACCACCCAGCCCGTGGCGGCGATCAGCCCGGCGACCTCTCCAGCGGTAAGCATCCGCGCATCTCCCTACGTACGCTGGGCCGGAACGTCAAGACCCTATCGCGTTCGGGTGACAACGTTAGTGCGGACGGCTTCCGCGCTCAGGCAGCCACGTCGGCTCCGCGGGTCCGCGCCGCCGCTCGCATGAGGGCACGCGCGGCCCGGATCTCGGGCGCCACCAGCCGTTCCGGCATCGCCATGGCCGTCGCGCGCAGCGCCTTGAGCGCCGCGCCCGCCGCGTATCCGGCCGCCGCGTCGCCTGGGCAGCCGTACATGCTCCTGGCCCAGCCGGGCAGCGTGGCGAACGCGAGCGCGCCGACGGCGGGCAGGGTGCCGGGCCGCAGCGAGGGCGGCGGGGTGACGACGAGGCGCAGCAGCTCGCGTGCCTCGTCGGTGGCGGACAGGTGGGCGCGCATCCCGGTGAGGTGGTCGGCCAGCTCACCTGCGCTGTCCGGCACGTCGGTGAGGCCGGCGAGGTACGCGGCGCGGCGCTGCTCGGCCACGTACGCGTCCCGCTCCCCCGCCGTCAGCGCCACCCCCGACAGCCGGGCGACCTCCAGGTGGGACGCCACTTCGGCGCAGTGCGCCCAGCGCAGGCTCTCCGGCTCGTCCAGCCGGAACAGCGTGCCCGTCGCGGTGTCGAGCCCGACGAGGCGGGCGTGCACCTCGCGGGCCCGCTCGTACATCGCCTCGGCCTGCTCACGCGTCCCGAAGGTGCGCAGGGCGACGAAGCCGAGCCGCCGCCGCAGGTGCGCCCTGACCGCCTCGGCGTCGTCGAGCAGGTGGTTCTGGACGATGCCGCGGATCGTGCGCGGGTGCAGGGCCTGGAGCTGGAAGGCGCGTACGGCCGCCGGCCAGGCGGGCGTCTCGGTGTGGACGCGCCAGGTGATCGATCGGGGGCCGTACAGGCCGCCGCCGGGGGTCACGGTCGGCTTCACAACGATCATGATTCCCCGTGATCGCAGACTTAGTACCACTTTGGACGATTCGCCGGCGAAGGTGTCACGACCCCCTGAGGAAGTCGCGGATCTTCGCCCACCGCTCGGCCACCGGCGCCTCGGCCCCGTGGCGGGTCGGCTGGTAGTAGCGCCGTTCGCGCACCTGCTCGGGCGCGTAGTCCTGGCGCACCAGCCCGTGGTCGTAGTCGTGGGGGTAGCGGTAGCCGTCGCCGTGGCCCAGCTTGGCGGCCCCGGAGTAGTGGGCGTCGCGCAGGTGGCCGGGCACCTGTCCGATCAGCCCCTTGCGGACGTCGCCGATCGCCGCCCCGATGGCCTTGACGACGGCGTTGGACTTGGGCGCGGTGGCGCAGTGGATGACGGCGTGGGCCAGGTTGATCTGCCCCTCGGGCAGCCCGATGAGCTGCACCGCCTGCGCGGCGGCCACGGCGGTCTGCAGGCAGGTGGGGTCGGCCAGGCCGACGTCCTCGGAGGCGAAGATGACGATGCGGCGGGCGATGAAGCGCGGGTCCTCGCCGGCCTCGATCATGCGGGCGAGGTAGTGGAGCGCCGCGTCGGCGTCGGAGCCGCGCATCGACTTGATGAACGCGCTGATGACGTCGTAGTGCTGGTCGCCCTGCCGGTCATAGCGTACGGCGGCCTTGTCGACGGCCTTCTCCACCACCTCCACGGTGATGTCGTCGGCCAGCAGCGCCGCCGCCTCCAGGTAGGTGAGTGAGCGCCGAGCGTCGCCGCCCGCCAGGCGCACGAGGTGGTCGAGCGCCTCGGGCGCGAGCGTGTTGCGCCCGCCGAGCCCGCGCGGGTCGGACACGGCCCGCTCCAGCACCGCCCGCACGTCGTCGTCGGTCAGCGACTCCAGCGTGAGCAGCAGCGAGCGGGACAGCAGCGGCGAGATGACCGAGAAGAACGGGTTCTCCGTGGTGGCGCCGATGAAGGTGACCCAGCGGTTCTCCACAGCCGGCAGCAGGGCGTCCTGCTGGGCCTTGTTGAAGCGGTGCACCTCGTCGACGAACAGCACGGTCTGGCGGCCGGTCATGCCGAGCTCGCGGCGCGCCGAGTCGATGGCGGCGCGGACGTCCTTCACCCCGGCGGAGACGGCCGAGACCTCGACGAAGCGGCGCTTGGTGACATTGGAGACCACGTAGGCGAGCGTGGTCTTGCCGGTGCCGGGCGGCCCCCACAGGAACAGCGACATGGGAGCCTCGCTCTCGACCAGGCGCCGCAGCGGGGTGCCGGACCCGAGCAGATGCCGCTGACCGATCACCTCGTCGAGCGTACGCGGACGCATGCGCACGGCGAGCGGCTGCGGTGTGGCCTCCTCGGCCGCCGAATCGAACAGGCTATCCACAACGCGAGATTACACGCTGCGGCAGGCCCGCTAGGACCACACGGCCCTGGCTCCCGAGTCCCCGGCCTGGAAGACGTAGAAGGCGGCCACGGCGGCCAGCACGACCGTCAGCGCCGCGAGGACGACCGTGACGGGCCGGCCGAAGCGGTCGCCCGACAGGGAGTCGCGGGCGGGGCGGGAGGCGTACACGAGGAGCAGCGCGGACGCGCCGAGCCCGAGCACGGACAGCAGCAGCGGCAGGGCGAAGCCCTCGTGCGCGGAGATGAGTTCCGCCATCTCGCCCTCGGCCTCGCCGAACCTGGCCTCCTTGAGGCTCTCGCCGCTCTGCCTGGCGACGAACACGGCCGCGGGCGCCGCCAAGGAGAGCAGCACGACGGCCCACGCGGTGGAGGGGCGCCAGCGGGGCACGAGCGCGTACGCGAGCGCGACGACGGCGAGCAGCGGCGTGAGCACGACGGCGAAGTGGACGATCAGGGGGTGGGCCGGCAGGCCGAGGATCTCGTCGAACATGGGGACTCCTTGGTTCTCCTTCACTTACGGTCCGCGCCGCCTGCAGGTTCGCGGCCTCAGCGGTCGCTTCGCTCGGCTTTCGCCACTTACGTCCGTCACATATCGAAGGCCGGTAGCATTCGCGGAGTTGTTTGGTCATACCTTGGCAAAGACGAGAGGACATAGCGGTGAGCGGCGACGACCGCCAGAGCGAAGAGGACCGCCAGAAAGAGCTGGCGCGGGAGCACAAGGAACGGCAGGCGAAGCGCGCCGCCGCGCAGACCGTTAAGGCGAGGCGGAACACCTTCATCGGCGCGGCCGTGGCTGTCGTCGTGGTCGCGGGCGGCATCTTCGCGGCGACCACCTTGGTCGACAACGAGCCCGACGAGGCTTCGGCGCAGGCGAGCCCCTCGGCCAGCGCCAGCACCCCGGCGACGCCCGAGACGCCCACTCCGACCAGGACCGGCCCCGTGACGTGCACGTACAAGCGGGACAAGTCGGTGCCCAACAAGTTCGTGGGCCTGCCGCCCAAGAAGCCGAACCTGAAGCTCAAGAAGATGACGATCGAGCTGAACCGCGGCAACGTCGTCGTCGACCTGATGACGAACGAGGCGCCGTGCGCGGTCAACTCGCTGAACTTCCTGTCGCGCAAGAAGTTCTACAACGACATGAAGTGCCACCGCCTGGTGACGCCCGAGGTGTCGGGCGTGCACATGCTGCAGTGCGGTGACCCGCTGGCCAAGGCCGACGGCAAGAACCCGACCGACGGCCAGGGCACAGCGGGCTACGTCTACGGCGACGAGAACATCGAGATCCCGGTCGGCAAGGGCGTGGTGTTCATGACCCAGCCGGGTGACTCGGCCGGGCAGAACAACAGCCAGTTCGCGATCTCGCTGTCCAACGAGAACATGCAGATCGGCGCCGGCTACTCGGTCGTCGGCATCGTCAGCGAGGGCATGGAGATGCTGGAGGGCCTGGCCACCAGCCCCAAGGACCTCATCGTCAACGAGGCCGACATCACCGGCGACGGCGGCACCACCGCACCGCGCAAGCCGGTCATCATCAAGCGCATCACCTTCTCCTGACGCGCGGCCCCCGCCCGGATGTGAGAACGGCCCGGGCGCCCCTTCGCGGGGCGCCCGGGCCGTTCTCATTCGCGGGACTACGCCTGCTTGGGCGCGGCGTCCACGCCCGCCTCCTTGCGCTGCTCCGTCGTGATCGGCGTGGGCGCGCCGGTCAGCGGGTCGAAGCCGGAGGCCGTCTTCGGGAACGCGATCACGTCGCGGATCGAGTCGCCGCCCGACAGCAGCATGCAGATGCGGTCCCAGCCGTAGGCGATGCCGCCGTGCGGGGGCGGGCCGTACTTGAACGCCTCGAGCAGGAAGCCGAACTTGCTCTCCGCGTCCTCCTTGGAGATGCCGAGCACGTCGAAGACGCGCTGCTGCATCTCGGCCCGGTGGATACGGATCGAGCCGCCGCCGATCTCCATGCCGTTGCAGACCATGTCGTAGGCGTAGGCCAGCGCCTCGCCAGGGTGGTCCTGGAAGTTGTCGGCCCACTCCGGCTTCGGCCCGGTGAACGGGTGGTGCACGGCCGTCCAGCCGCCCTCGCCGTCCTCCTCGAACATGGGCGCGTCGACGACCCACAGGAACGACCACTGCGACTCGTCGATCAGGTCGCAGTGCCGGCCGATCTCCAGCCGGGCCGCGCCGAGCAGGTCGCGGGCGGCGCTCTTGGCGCCGGCGGCGAAGAAGATGGCGTCGCCCGGCTGCGCACCGACCTTTCCGGCCAGCCCGGACAGCTCCTGCTCCGACAGGTTCTTCGCGACCGGGCCGCCGAGCGTGCCGTCCTCCTGGACGAGCACGTAGGCCAGGCCCTTGGCGCCGCGGGAGCGGGCCCACTCCTGCCAGCCGTCGAGCTCCTTGCGGGTCTGGGAGGCCCCGCCGGGCATGACGACGGCGCCGACGTAGTCGGCCTGGAAGACGCGGAACGAGGTGCCGGAGAAGTAGTCGGTCATCTCGACCAGCTCCTGGCCGAAGCGCAGGTCGGGCTTGTCGGAGCCGTAGCGGGCCATCGCGTCGGCGTACGTCATGCGCGGCAGCGGGGTCGGCAGCTCGTAGCCGGCGATCTCCTTCCACAGCCGGCCGATCAGCTTCTCGCCGACCTCGATGACGTCCTCCTGGTCGACGAACGACATCTCGACGTCGATCTGGGTGAACTCCGGCTGCCGGTCGGCCCGCAGGTCCTCGTCGCGGTAGCACTTGGCCAGCTGGTAGTAGCGCTCGAGGCCGGCCACCTGCAGCAGCTGCTTGAACAGCTGCGGCGACTGCGGCAGGGCGTACCAGTTGCCCGGCTGCAGCCGCACCGGCACCAGGAAGTCGCGCGCGCCCTCGGGCGTGGAGCGGGTCAGGGTGGGCGTCTCGACGTAGACGAAGCCGAGCTCGTGCATCACCTCGTTGGCGAGGTAGGTCGCCTTGGAGCGGGTGCGCATCGCGTTGGCCACCTGCTGCCGGCGGATGTCGAGGTAGCGGTATTTGAGCCGCGCCTCCTCCGACACCCCCACGTTGCCCTCGATGGGGAACGGCAGCGGCGCCGACTCGCTCAGCACCTCGACCGTGTCGGCCACCACCTCGACGGCGCCGGTGGGCAGCTCGGGGTTCTCGTTGCCCTCGGGCCGCACCCTGACCTTGCCGACGACCTGCACGCAGTATTCGGCGCGCAGGTCGTGAGCGTGGTCCTCCTCGCGGAAGACCACCTGCGCCGAGCCGGAGGCGTCGCGCAGGTCGATGAAGACGACACCGCCGTGGTCACGGCGGCGCGCCACCCATCCTGCGAGCGTCACCTGCTGCCCGGCGTGCTCCTCGCGGAGCGACCCGGCGGTATGCGTGCGGATCACTGCACTTTCCCTTCATGCGGATGAGTGAGGGGAGGCAGCGGCCCTGGCTCGCCGGTCACTGCACCTTCCCCTTCAAGACGTCGACGACCTTGGCCAGCGGCACCTCGGTCTGCTCGGCGGTGGCCAGGTCCTTCACTTGCACGGCCTCGGCGGCCAGGTCACGCTCGCCCAGGATCAGCGCGAACGCGGCGCCCGAGCGGCCGGCGCCCTTCATCGCGCCCTTGAGCCCCTTGCCGCCGAAGGCCATGTCGGCGCTGAGCCCGGCCGCGCGCAGCTCGTCGATGAGCAGGAACATGCGGCGCCGGGCGTCGTCACCCAGCGGGACACCGTACACCTGCACGCGCTCGTGTGCCGCGTCGTCGCCGAGCAGGCCCTCGGCCTCCATGGCCAGGAACGTGCGGTCGACGCCGAGCGCCCACCCGACGCTGGGCAGCGGCGGCCCGTCGAGCATCTCGCTGAGCCCGTCGTAGCGGCCGCCGCCGCCGACGGCCGACTGCGAGCCGAGCCCGTCGTGGACGAACTCGAACGTGGTGCGGGTGTAGTAGTCGAGGCCGCGCACCAGGCGCGGGTCGTCCTCGAAGGCGACGCCGGAGGCGCTCAGCAGGGCGCGCACCTCCTCGTGGTACGCCCGGCAGTCGTCGCACAGGTGGTCGACCACCAGCGGCGCGCCGGCGAGCTGGGCCTGCACCTCGGGCCGCTTGTCGTCGAGCACCCGCAGCGGGTTGATCTCGATGCGGGCCCTGGTGTCGGCGTCGAGGTCGAGCCCGCGCAGGAACTCCTGCAGCGCGGCCCGGTAGGCGGGCCGGCAGTTCTTGTCGCCGAGCGAGTTGAGCAGCAGCCGGACGTCGCGCAGCCCGAGCGAGGCGAAGCCGCGCGCGCCGAGCACGATCAGCTCGGCGTCGAGCGCGGGGTCCTCGGCGCCCAGCGCCTCGGCGCCGACCTGCCAGAAGTGGCGGTAGCGGCCCTTCTGGGCGCGCTCGTAGCGGAACTGGCTGCCGGAGTACCACAACTTCACCGGCAGCTGCCCGGTGTGCAGGTTGTGCTGGAGCACCGCACGGACCACCGAGGCGGTGCCCTCGGGGCGCAGCGTCAGCGAGCGGCCCGCCTTGTCGGGGAAGGTGTACATCTCCTTGGAGACGATGTCGGTCGACTCGCCTACGCCCCTGGCGAACAGCTGGGTGTCTTCGAAGACCGGCGTCTCGATGTAGCCGTAGCCGGCGAGGCGCAGCGGCGCGGCCAGCGCCTCGCGTACGGCGAGGACCCGCTCGGAGCGGGGTGGCAGCCAGTCGAAGGTGCCTTTCGGTGCTTGGAAGCTCATTAGATCCCTCGTGTGGGACCGGCGTGCGGCGCTGCTTCCTTGAGATACGGGTTGGTCGCGCGCTCGCGGCCGATCGTGGTCTGTGGTCCGTGGCCCGGCAGGACGACCGTATCGTCCGGCAGCGGCAGACACTTGGTAGCCAGGCTGCTCAGGATGGTCGTGTAGTCGCCGCCGGGAAGATCGGTGCGGCCGATGGAGCCGGCGAACAGCAGGTCGCCCGAGAACATGATCTCGTCGCCGGGCAGCCGGAAGCTCACCGACCCCCTGGTATGGCCTGGCGTGTGATCGACCACGAGCTCCAGCCCCGCGAGCGGCAGCACGGCGCCGTCGGACAGCTCGCGCACGTCGTCGGGCTCGCTCAGCGTGAGGCCGCCGAACAGCGACGCGCTGGTGTCGGACCAGCCCGCGGCCGGGTCGCTCAGCAGGTGGCGGTCGTCGGGGTGGATCCAGGCGGGCACGTCGCGCGCGCCGCAGACGGGGGCCACCGACCAGACGTGATCGAGGTGGCCGTGGGTGAGCAGGACGGCGACCGGCTTGAGCCGGTGCTCGCGCAGCAGCTCGTCGACCCCCTCGACGGCGTCCTGACCAGGATCGACGATGACGCACTCCTCGCCGGCCGCGGGCGCGACTACGTAACAATTGGTCTGGAAGGCCCCTGCGGGGAAGCCGGCGATGAGCATCT
The DNA here is from genome assembly GCF_040676845.1 of Nonomuraea sp. NPDC049504. Classification (NCBI taxonomy): domain Bacteria; kingdom Bacillati; phylum Actinomycetota; class Actinomycetes; order Streptosporangiales; family Streptosporangiaceae; genus Nonomuraea; species Nonomuraea sp. NPDC049504. The sequence continues at coordinate 187,621 of NZ_JBFAPT010000012.1, read as the reverse complement.
GCCTCAGGTGATCTCGTCGAAAAGCCAATGGGAATGTAACCGAAGGGTACCGGTGCGGGTCGCCGGGCTGCGAATCATTACCCGTTGGCCGATACGATTCGCCCACCTCAGTTGATTGACTATGGGAGGCAAAGCGGTGGCCACGGGGAAGGACCGGCAGAAGCAGCTGGCACGCGAGCACTACGAGCGGCAGATGCAGCGCCGCATCGAGCGTGAGCAGAAGGCCAAGCGCACGGCGATCATCGGCTCCACCGCGGGCGTGGTGGTCGTGGTCGGCGGCATCGTGGCCGCGGTCGCGCTGCTCGGGGGCAACGACCCGGGCACCGAGGCGGCCGCCTCGCCCTCCGCGACGGCCGCGGAGACCGCACCGGCGTCGGAGAACACGGGGCCGAAGCCCTACGACGCGGCGACGGGCACGTGCGACTACGTCAAGGACACCTCAGGCGGTCAGGTCAAGGACGTCGGCATGCCGCCGGCCAAGGTCAAGACCGAGCCCGCCACGAAGAAGATGACGATCGACACCAACCTCGGTGAGATCGTCGTCGAGCTGAACAACGCCAAGGCTCCCTGCACCACCAACTCGCTGGAGTTCCTGGCGGAGAAGAAGTACTACGACGGCAGCAAGTGCCACCGGCTCGGCAGCGACAAGTTCCCCATGCTGCAGTGCGGCGACCCGACCGCCAAGGCCGACGGCAAGAGCCAGGACGGCTCGGGCGGCCCCGGTTACGTCATGGCCGAGGAGAACCTCCAGGGCGCCCAGTACAAGCGCGGCGTGATGGCGATGGCCAAAACCTCCGCGCCGGGCAGCACGGGCAGCCAGTTCTTCCTCGTTTACGGCGACATCGGCCTCACCCCGGATTACACGCCGGTGGGTACGATCACCAAGGGGCTCGACATCCTGGACAAGGTGAACAAAGCAGGCGTGATCGCCGACGCGGGAGATGGGACAGGAGCACCTAAGCAAACCGTCGAAATCAAAGACGTGACAATCGCCGGCAAGAGCTGACGTAATACAAACTAGGGACGAAGTAGTCCCGAAGGGTCTGATGGATAGTGCGGGAGGACACGGTGAGCACCGACCCGTGGGGCCGGGTAGACGACGACGGCACCGTCTACGTGCGTACGGCTGAGGGAGAGCGAGCCGTCGGCTCCTGGCAGGCCGGTGAACCCGAAGAGGCACTGGCCTACTTCCATCGCAAGTACGACGAGCTGGCCGGTCAGGTCCAGCTCCTCGAACAGCGCGTCAGGGGCACCGACCTCGCTCCGGCCCAGGCCGAGGCCGGCATCACCAAGCTGCGCGAAGCCGTGGCCGACGCCCACGCCGTCGGCGACCTGGCCGCGCTGACGGCCAGGCTCGACGGGCTGACCGAGCTGGTGGCCCAGCGCCGCGAGGAGGTCAAGGCCGCGCGCGAGCAGGCGCGGGCCGAGGCCAGGACGGTCAAGGAGCGGATCGTCGGCGAGGCCGAGCGCATCGCCGAGGAGACCACCCACTGGAAGTCGGGCGGCGAACGGCTGCGCCAGCTCGTGGAGGAGTGGAAGGCGGCCGACCGCATCGACCGCGCCACCGAGGCCACGCTGTGGAAGCGGCTGTCGGCGGCCCGCACGGCGTTCGCCAAGCGGCGCAAGGCGTACTTCGCGGGGCTCGACGAGCAGCGCGAGGGCGTGCGCGCGGAGAAGGAGCGCATCGTCGCCGAGGCCGAGTCACTGGCCGGCTCCACCGACTGGGGCCCCACGGCGGCCGTCTACCGCGACCTCATGCAGCAGTGGAAGAACGCCGGGCGGGCCTCGCGCGAGGCCGAGGACGAGCTGTGGGCCCGCTTCAAGGCCGCCCAGGACCAGTTCTTCCAGGCGCGCTCGGCGGTGTTCGCCGAGCGCGACGCCTCGCTCGCGGCCAACGCGGTGGTCAAGGAGGAGCTGCTGGCCGAGGCCGAGAAGATCCTGCCGGTCACCGACGTCCGCACCGCCAGGGCCGCGCTGCGCAGCATCCTCGAGCGTTGGGAGGCCGCCGGTCCCGTGCCGCGCGACCAGCGCGACCGCCTGGAGGGCGGGCTGCGCCGGGTGGACGAGACCGTGCGCAAGGCCGAGGACGCCGAGTGGAAGCGCTCCAACCCCGAGGCGAGGGCGCGCGCCCAGAGCACCGTCGACCAGCTGCGCACCTCCATCGAGCAGCTGGAGAAGCGCCTGGACAAGGCGCAGGCCGCGGGCCGGGCGAAGGACGTCAAGGAGGCCGAGGAGGCGCTCACCGCCCGCCGTTCGTGGCTGGCGGAGGCGGAGCGCACGCTGGCCGAGTTCAGCTGATCCGGCGCGGGGTCCCCTCTCACGGGGGCTCCTCGCCGGTCGCCATGCGGGCCGCCGTCGCCGAATCGGGCGGCGTGCGACGGGGCCCGCGATCTAGGCTGTGCGGCATGGATCCCGTCACCGCCGCGCGCGCCTTCGTCGAAGAGACGTTCCCGGGAGCCCTGTACGCCTTCGTCGGCGGCAGCGTGCTCACCGAGCGCCGCACCAGCACCTCCGATCTCGACATCATCGTGGTGCTCGACGGTCTCGACCGCCCCTACCGCGAGAGCCTGCGCTGGCGTGACTGGCCGATCGAGCTGTTCGCGCACAGCGAGACCAGCCTGGCGGCCTACATCGAGCGCGACTTCGCGGCCCGCAGGCCGACACTGGCCCGCATCTGCTCCGAGGGCGCGGTGCTGACCGACAGGACCGGCGGCCGGGCCAGCGACCTGCAGGCGGCCCTGGGCGAGCGGGTCTCGGCCGGTCCCGGCGGTCAGCCCGCCGGGCAGTCGGAGCGGGCCCGCTACGTGCTGTCCGACCTGCTCGACGACCTCGCCGGCGCCACCGACCCGGGCGAGGCGGCGTTCATCGGCTGGGAGATCGTGCAGGCCACCGCGAGGGCGGCGCTCGGCGCGGGCGGCAGGTGGCAGGGCACCGGCAAGTGGCTGCTGCGCGAGCTGCGCGCCCACGACCCCGAGCTGGCCGACGAGCTGCTGAAGGTGCACGACGACCCCGTACGCCTGACCGCCGTCGCCACGCGCGTGCTCGAACGGGCCGGAGGGCGCCTCTGGGAGGGCTACCGGGACCAGGGTGACCCCTTCCACCAGACCCTGCGTCACGTGGCCGCAGGAGAGCTCTCCGGCGAGACGGCGCAGAGCTCGGGCATGCGGCGCCTGGCCGCCGTCAGCGGCGCCACCACCGGCTCGTCACGGCTGTGGATGGGCCAGACGCACGTCGCGCCCGCCACCCGCTCCTCCGACCACCACCACGGCGCCTCGGAGACCGCCATCTACGTCGTCAGCGGCACGCCGTCGTTCGTGTTCCTGGAGGACGACACGGAGACCCGCATCGACGCGCGGCCCGGCGACTACGTGTTCGTGCCCCCGTACGTGCCGCACCGCGAGGAGAACCCCGACCCCGCGCAGGAGGCGGTCGTGGTGATCGCGCGCAGCACGCAGGAGGCCGTCGTGGTCAACCTGCCAGGCCTGCGCCGCTGAGCCGTCAACGCCGAGCCGTCAACCCGAGCCGTCAGTTGCCCGCGCCGCTGACCCGGTAGACGTCGAAGACGCCCTGGATGCTGCGCACGGCCTTGAGCACGTGGCCGAGGTGCTTGGGGTCGCCCATCTCGAAGGTGAACTTGCTGATCGCCACCCGGTCGCGCGAGGTCGTGACCGACGCGCTCAGGATGTTGACGTGCTGGTCGGACAGCGTGCGGGTGACGTCGGACAGCAGCCGCGGCCGGTCGAGCGCCTCGACCTGGATGGCCACCAGGAACACGCTGTCGTCGCTCGGCGACCAGCTCACCTCGACCAGCCGGTCAGGCTGCTCCCGCAGCTGCTGCACGTTCGTGCAGTCGGCCCGGTGCACCGAGACGCCGTGGCCGCGGGTGACGAAACCGACGATCTCGTCGCCCGGCACGGGGGTGCAGCACTTCGACAGGCGTACCCAGACGTCGGCGTCGCCCGCCACCACCACGCCGGCGCCGCCACCGCCGCGCGGGCGGCCGCGCAGCCGGGTCGGCAGCGAGGTCTCGGCGATGTCCTCCTCGGCGCTGTCGACCCCGCCGATCGAGGCCACCAGCTTCTGCACCACCGACTGGGCCGCGATGTGGCCCTCGCCGACCGCCGCATAGAGCGCGGAGACATCGGGATAGCGCAGGTCGCGGGCCAGCGCCAGCAGCGCCTCGCCGGACATCAGGCGCTGCAGCGGCAGGCCCTGCTTGCGCATCGCCCGGCCGATGGCCTCCTTGCCCGCCTCGATCGCGGTCTCGCGGCGCTCCTTCGAGAACCACTGCCGGATCTTGTTGCGGGCCCTGCCCGACTTGACGAACTTCAGCCAGTCGCGCGACGGCCCCGCGTCGGGCGACTTGGAGGTGAAGATCTCCACCGTGTCGCCGTTGCCGAGCCGCGACTCCAGCGGCACCAGCCGCCCGTTGACCCGGGCGCCGATGCAGCGGTGACCCACCTCGGTGTGCACCGCGTAGGCGAAGTCGACCGGCGTGGCGCCCTCGGGCAGCGCGATGACCTGGCCCTTGGGGGTGAAGACGTAGACCTCGGAGACCGACAGGTCGAAGCGCAGCGACTCGAGGAACTCGCCCGGGTCGGAGGTCTCCTTCTGCCAGTCGAGGAGCTGGCGCAGCCAGGCCATGTCGCTGCCCGGCTTGACCTTGCCCGTGGGGCCGGGGCTGCCGACCTCCTCTTTGTACTTCCAGTGCGCGGCGACGCCGTACTCGGCCCTGTGGTGCATCGCGTGGGTGCGGATCTGCAGCTCGACCGGCTTGCCCTCGGGACCGATCACCGTGGTGTGCAGCGACTGGTACATGTTGAACTTGGGCATCGCTATGTAGTCCTTGAACCGCCCTGGCACCGGGTTCCACCTCGCGTGGATGGTGCCGAGCGCGGCATAGCAGTCGCGTACGGAGTCGACCAGCACGCGGATGCCCACCAGGTCGTAGATGTCGTCGAACGCGACGTCGCGGGCGATCATCTTCTGGTAGACCGAGTAGTAGTGCTTCGGCCGGCCCTTCACCACCGCGCGGATCTTCGCCTCGCGCAGGTCGCCCGAGACCTTCTCGATGACCTCCTGCAGGAACAGGTCGCGGCGCGGCGCCCGCTCCGACACCATGCGCGCGATCTCGTCGTAGCGCTTGGGATAGAGCATGGCGAACGCGAGGTCCTCAAGTTCCCACTTGATCGTGTTCATGCCCAGGCGGTGGGCCAGCGGGGCGAAGATCTCCAGCGTCTCGCGCGACTTCTGGTGACGCTTGTGCTCGGGGAGGTAGCGCATCGTGCGCATGTTGTGCAGCCGGTCGGCCAGCTTGATGATCAGCACCCTGATGTCGCGCGACATCGCCACGACCATCTTGCGCACGGTCTCGGCCTGCGCCGCGTCGCCGAACTTGACCTTGTCGAGCTTGGTGACGCCGTCGACCAGCGACGCGATCGTGTCGCCGAAGTCGCCCCGCAGCTCGTCGAGGGAGTAGGCGGTGTCCTCGACCGTGTCGTGCAGCAGCGCCGCGCACAGCGTCTCGTCGTCGGTGCCGAGCTCGGCCAGGATCGTCGCGACGGCCAGCGGGTGGGTGATGTAGGGGTCGCCCGACTTCCGCTTCTGGTCGCGGTGGTGGTAGGCGGCCACGTCGTAGGCGCGCTCGATCACCCGCAGGTCGGCCTTGGGGTGGGTGGCACGGACCGTACGGAACAGCGGCTCCAGCACCGGATTCATCGCCCCACCCCCGAAACGCCTGCGGCGCACCGACGGCACACCGGGCGTCTCCGCATTGCCGGAGTCGGTTACGTCGGGCGCGACCACATCACGGGGCACACAGACTCCTCACGCAGTGGCTCCTCACGTTCGAGTCCAGATCCCCCCAGTGTATCCAGGCAGGAAACCTGGGCCGCCGCGGGCGGGCTCAGACGATCACAAGGGAGTGCAACCGCTCTCCCTCGATGCGCTCACGTCCCTTCAGGAAGGCCAGCTCCATCAGCACGGCGATGCCGACGACCTCGGCGCCGGCCCTCTTCACCAGCTCCACGGCCGCCTTCGCGGTGCCGCCCGTGGCCAGCACGTCGTCGACCACGAGCACCCGGTCGCCGGGCGCGAACGCGTCGCGGTGCACCTCGATCGTCGCGGAGCCGTACTCCAGATCGTAGGACTCCTCCAGCGTGGCGGCGGGCAGTTTCCCCTTCTTGCGCACCGGTACGAACCCCGCGCCCGCCCGGTAGGCCACCGGCGCCGCCAGGATGAACCCCCGCGCCTCAATGCCCACGATCTTGTCCACCTGGTGCAGCCCGGCCAGCTCGTCCACCACGGCGGCCATCGCCACCGGGTCGGCCAGCAGCGGGGTGATGTCCTTGAACATGACCCCCGGCTTGGGGTAGTCGGGCACGTCCCTGATCCGGTCGAGGATCGTCGTGCTCAGCTCGCTCATGGTCATCCCTTCTCCGCCGGCCGTGTGCCGGGCTCCATGATGGTGCATATCGGGCCCTGACCCCTACCCGGAGCTCTCAGCGCCTCTTTGAGGCCCTCGCGACCTCGGGGCCCACAAAGGCAGGCGCCCCCGCCCCTTGCCGGGGCGAGGGCGCCTGCTGAGCCCGTCGTACGAACGGGTCAGCCCTTGGCTACGGCCGCGCTTTTGGGGCCTTTCCTGCCACCGCCTCCGGTGGAGGCCAGCCTCTTGGCGATGGCCTGGTACTTCGGCTCGCGCTCCTTCAGCGTCACCAGCAGCGGCGTGGCGACGCACAGCGAGGAGTACGTACCGACGATCATGCCGACGAACAGCGCCAGCGACAGGTCCTTCAGCGTGCCCGCGCCGAGCAGCGTGGTGCCGATGAACAGGATCGCCGCCACCGGCAGGATCGCGACGAGCGAGGTGTTCAGCGACCTGATCAGCGTGTGGTTGAGCGCGTTGTTGGCCGCCATCGAGTACGTCTGCTTCGAGGTGTGGCCCAGCTTGGCCGTGACCTCCTTGATCATGTCGAACACCACGACCGCGTCGTAGAGCGAATAACCGAGGATGGTCAGGAAGCCCAGCAGCGTGGCCGGCGTGACCTCGAAGCCCGACCAGGCGTAGATGCCGGCCGTGATGACGAGGTCGTGGATGAGCGCGACGATCGCCGCCAGCGCCATCTTCGGCTCGAACGCCATCGACAGGTACAAGATGATCGCGAGCATGAACACGCCCAGGCCGATCCACGCCTTCTGCGACACCTCACCACCCCAGGACGGGCCGATGGCCTGGATGCTGACCTGGTCGGCCGGGACGCTGAAGTCCTTCGCGATGGCGCTCTGCACCTGCGACCTGGTGTCCTCCGGCAGGCTCTCGGTGGTCGCCCGCCAGCCGTCGGTGCCGGCCTGCTGGACGATCACCTGGTGCACGCCCTCTTCCTGGACGGACGTACGCACCTGCTCGACGGTGGCGTGCTGGGCCTTGAACGAGAAGATCGTGCCGCCCTTGAACTCCACACCGAGGTTGAGCCCATGCAGGACCAGCCCGGCCAGCGACACCAGCAGCAGCAGGCCGGACAGGCTGTACCACAGCCGCCATTTGCCGACGAAGTCGACGTCGATCTCGCCGCGATAGAGGCGACGCCCCAGTCCCATCTCAGGCCTCCTGCGGAGTGGTCTTGTGGCCGGTCGCCTCGCTCATGCGCTCGGAATCGAGCCCCGACAGCGGATGCCCCTTGGCGAAGAACTTGAGCTTCGCCAGCATGGCGATGAACGGCTTGGTGAACAGGAACACCACCACGACGTCGATCAGCGTGGTCAGGCCCATCGCGAACGCGAAGCCGGCGACACCGCCCACCGCCAGGAAGTACAGCACGATGGCGGCGATGAACATGACGGCGTCGGCGATCAGGATCGTGCGCCGGGCGCGAACCCAGGCCACCTCGACGGCCGCCCGCAGCGAGCGCCTGCCCTCCTTCATCTCGTCACGTATGCGTTCGAAGTAGACGATGAAGGAGTCGGCGGTGATGCCGATCGAGACCACCAGGCCGATGATGTGCGGCAGCGAGAGCCGGAAGTTGGCGTTGTGGCCGAGCACGACCACCGCGGTGTACGTCAGGACCGTCGCCACCACGAGGCTCAGCACCGCGACGATGCCGAGGCCCCGGTAGTAGAGCATGCAGTAGACGACCACCAGCGCCAGGCCGATGAGGCCGGCGATGAGACCGCCCTGCAGCTGGTCCTGGCCGAGCGTCGAGGAGACCGTGTCGACCGAGCTGCGGTTGAACTTCAGCGGCAGCGCGCCGTACTTGAGCTGGTCGGCCAGGTTGGTGGCGCTGATCTGGTCGAAGCCGCCGGTGATCTCGGCCCGCCCGCCGGGGATCGGGCTGATGATGTTGGGGGCGGTGATGACGACGCCGTCGAGCACGACCGCGACCTTGTTGCGCGGCTCGGGCGAGTTGTAGGCGGCGGTGGTGAGCTTGCTCCACTCGCCGGCGCCCTTGCTCTTGAAGTCGAGCTGGACGATCCACTCGGTGGTGCCCTGCCGGACGCCGGCCGAGGCGGTGTCGATGTCGGTGCCGACGACCTTGGCGACGTCGAGGACGTACTTGAAGCTGCCGTCGGTCTCGCAGGCGGCGTACTGCTTGTTCGGGTCGTCCTGGACGCCCTGGCCGCGGTTGGCCGGGTCGGCGCAGTCGAGCTTGTTGAACTGCTCGAGCACCTTGGGGTCGATGCCGGCGGTGTTGATGTCGGGGTTCTGCTGCGGGGGCTGCACGGGCGGCGTGCTGGCCGTGGGCGCGCCCGACGGCGACGCCTTGGCGTTCTGGCCCTTGGTGTTGTCCTGGTTGTTCTGGCCGGTCTGGTTGTTCTGGGCGGTCTGGTTGTTCTGGGTGCCGGTGCGGGCCTTGCCGTCACCGTCGCCTTGCCCATCGGGGTCCTGTTGCCGGGCCTGTCCGTCGCCCTGGCTCTTCTGCCCGTCACCGGTCTCGGTGGCCGACCGCGGCGCGCCCGCGGAGGGCGGGGCGGTCGGGGAGGTCAGCGCGGACGAGAGCGCCTTACCGGTCGGGGACGCGCTCGGCGTCGCGGCCGACTGGGAGGGCCGGGTGGACGGCTGGGCCGACGGGCTGCCGGACGGGCCGGGCGTCGGCGCGGTGGTGGCCAGGTCGGCGGGGGCCTGCGTGGCCTCCATGGCAAGCACCTGACGGAAACGCAGCTCCGCGGTGGTCGCGACCAGCTTGATGGCCTCGTTCTGGCCCACGCCCGGGATGGAGATGATGATGTTGTCGCCGGACTTGGCGACCTCGGCGTCGGAGATGCCCGTGCCGTTGACCCGGTCGCGGATGATGTTGACCGCCCGGTCGAGGATCTCCTCGGGCGGCGCCGCGTTGTTCTGGGTCACCGGGGACAACGTCACCGTCGTGCCGCCCGCTAGGTCGAGGCCCAGCTTGGGCGTGTACGCCTTTTGCAGGAACATCGTCCCGCCCAGGGCGAGGATGAGCGCCAGCAGCACCAGGAGCGTACGCCCCGGTCGGCTGTGGCGGCTGGTCGGTCGGGCCACTGGTCGTCAGTTCTTTCAGATAGAGGTTTGTGGCAGAGCTTAGTCAGGACTTCTTCGTGCTGGAGTCCTGGTCGCCGTTGCGCTCCACGGTGGCCTCGGACTCCGTCTTGCCCTCCTCGCCGAGCTCGGCCTGGTCAGCGGCCGGCTCGTCACTCGCCGGAGCGTCGCCGGGGGTGACGACGCGGCCGATGGCGGCCTTCACCCAGCGGGTCTCGATCCCTGGCGCGATCTCGAGGACGACGTCCTCATTGTCTACCGCGACGACGGTGGCGAACAGCCCGGTCGTGGTCATGACCCGGGTGCCCGGCGTCAGGGAGTTCTGCATCTGGATCGCCTCTTGCTGGCGCTTGCGCTGGGGGCGGATCAGCAGGAAGTAGAACACCACCACCAGAAGAATCAGCGGCAGGATGCTTCCGAGTTGTCCCATGTCCATAAGGGGCGACCTTCCATAGTCGTACAAGGAGTTGACACCGGCCTCGCGCCGGAAATTCCGTGCGTTGCTCCGGGCCGCGCCGCTCAGCCCGTCAGCCTACACAGCCAGCCAAGCCACGGAGTGTAGGCGCTTGTTGCGAAACGCGGCAACGAAGCAGCGTTTCGGCGCGCGGGGAAGTTCCCATATTGAAATGGTTGCAACCGATCTGTGATCAGTCGAAAAGCGACGCTCCGAACGCATCCGGCGGTGGCGTCATCCCGAGATGGGTCCACGCCGCCGCGGTCGCCACCCGGCCGCGCGGGGTCCTGGCCAGCAGTCCTTGGCGTACGAGGAACGGCTCGGCCACCACCTCGACCGTCTCGGGCTCCTCCCCCACGGCCACCGCGAGTGTGGACAACCCCACCGGGCCGCCGCCGAACTTGCGCAGCAGCACGCCGAGCACCGCCCGGTCGAGCCGGTCGAGCCCCTCGCCGTCGACCTCGTAGAGGTTGAGCGCCGCCGAGGCGACGTCGCGGTCTATCACACCGCCCGCGCGCACGTCGGCGAAGTCGCGCACCCGGCGCAGCAACCGGTTCGCGATGCGCGGGGTGCCCCTGGAACGGCGGGCGATCTCATGGGCGCCCTCGTCCGGCAGCCCGACGCCGAGCAGCTGCGCCGACCTGTGCAGCACCTGCTCCAGCTCGGGGACCTCGTAGAAGTCCATGTGGGCGGTGAAGCCGAACCTGTCGCGCAGCGGCGCAGGCAGCAGCCCCGCCCTGGTGGTGGCGCCCACCAGCGTGAACGGCGCGATCTCCAGCGGGATGGCGGTCGCCCCCGGCCCCTTGCCCACGACGATGTCGACCCGGAAGTCCTCCATCGCGAGGTAGAGCATCTCCTCGGCGGGCCTGGCCATCCGGTGGATCTCGTCGATGAACAGCACCTCGCCCTCGGTCAGCGTCGACAGGATCGCCGCCAGGTCGCCCGCCCGCTCCAGCGCGGGCCCCGACGTGATGCGCAGCGGCGCGTTCAGCTCCGCCGCGATGATCATCGCCAGCGTCGTCTTGCCCAGGCCGGGCGAGCCGCTCATCAGCACGTGATCCGGTGGCCGCTGCCGCCGCAAGGCGCTCTCCAGCACCAGCGACAGCTGCTCGCGGACGCGTCCCTGGCCGATGAACTCGCTGAGGCGCTTGGGCCTGAGTGCGGCCTCGATCTGCAGCTCGTCGCCACCGGCGGCGGCCGACAGAATCTCGTCCCGCTCAAATCCCATCCCAGCGCCTCCTCTCCTCAGTCACCGAACGCCCGCCTGGGCGGCCGTCATGGCCCGCCACGCCCTCACGTATCACGCCACCCCTCTCCCCCGCCACCACACACCCTCGCCCCACCCCAGGACCCTCTTCGCCACCCTCGCCCCATCCCCGATGGCATCCTCGGCCATTTGCCGAACCCCGACCCCGCGCGGTGCGAAAACCCGCGACCCATCCGAGCGTCTCGCACGACCGGCCGGCATGCCTGCCTGTTGAGCGTCCCGCAACGACCGGCAGGCATGCCGGATGTGACGGCGCAATGGCACCAAGCCGATGGGCCGACGGCAACCGCACATCCTCAAGCCCCTCACCGGCTTCCGAGCCCTCAGCGACAACAGCAGCTCCACGCCGTGGACGCCCATGGTCACCACGGTCCCGTCGCCCTCGCCCGGAGTTCAGCCGAACCCCACTTCCCTGCTCTGCGAGGTGCACGGGCGCACCATGCGCCAGCGCGTCACGCACGGCGCCGAGATGTGCTGCGGCACGCGGTGGCTTGGGGGTGTCGGAGTGGTGGTGGGTCATCGGATGCTCAGGGAACGGAGTGCGGCCTTCAGGAGGGTGGCGACCTGGGGCTGGCGGCCGGCGGCGAGGTCGGCCTCCGCCTCGGGCTCGACGGCGGCGATGGCGTCGTCGGCGTCCTTGCTGGAGTAGCCGAGCCCCACCAGGCCCGAGTGGACCTGCTCGCGCCACACTGCCGCGCGGCGGTCGCCGTTGAGCGCGGCGTTGACGGTCTCCTCAGGAGTGCCGAGCCGGTCCTTGAGCTCCAGGACGATGCGCTGGGCGCCCTTCTGCCCGATGCCCGGCACCTGGGTGAGCGCCTTGAGGTCGGCCGAGGCCACGGCCACGCGGAGCGCGTTGGGCGTGTGGACGGCGAGCATCGCCAGCGCCAGCTTGGGGCCGACGCCGCTGGCCGTCTGGAGCAGCTCGAAGACGGCCCGCTCGTCGTCGGTGGCGAAGCCGTACAGGGTGAGCGACTCCTCGCGCACCACGAGGGACGTGGCCAGCCTGGCCTCCTCGCCCAGCCGGAGCGTGGCGAGCGTGCCCGGCGTGCAGTGGGTGAGGATGCCGACGCCGCCGACCTCGATCACGGCCCCATCAGGGGCGATCGCCGTCACCTTGCCCGTCACCGACGCGATCACGCTCGGCCTCCCGTCTCCGTCACCACTGTCACACCTGGTCCCCTGTCATAGCGCAGATCCACCCCCACACCCACCACCGCCACGCCCGGCAACCCCGAGCTCCGGGCGCGGCCGCTGCGGCCGAGAATGGGCTGAGAACGGGGGCATGCGACCCTCGCAGCGGCTGCCGTCGAGGCCAACCGCAAGCGCCTGCCCACACCCGGCAGCCCCACGTTCCGGGTGGGGCCGCTGGGGGTGCCGACGGGCTGAGGGCAGCGGCCAGACGTCGCCTTCACGAAGCCTGAGGACGTCAAGCGCAGGCATCTCTCTGCGCGCGGCGCCACTGCGCGCGGCAGCACCACGCCCGACGCCCCCGTGCTTGGGGCCGCTATGCCGCTCAGCCCCAGGGCCGGGGTGTGGCCGGGTCGTGTGTCGGCGGGCTGGGGGCCGGAAGTGTGGGGTGGGTTTGGGGAGGTTGGGGTCATCGGTGGGGGTTTCTGGCTTTGGCCAGGGCGGTGGCGAGGCGGTGTTGGGCGCCGCCGCGCCAGACGTGGCAGATGGCCAGGGCGAGGGCGTCGGCGGCGTCGGCGGGCTTGGGCATCTCGGTGAGGCGCAGGAGGCGGGTGACCATGGCGCCGATCTGTTTCTTGTCGGCCGTGCCGCTGCCCGTGATGGCGGCCTTGACCTCGGACGGCGTGTGCAGCGCCACCGGGAGGCCGCGCCGGGCGGCGCACAGGACGGCGATGCCGGCGGCCTGTGCCGTGCCCATCACCGTGCGGACGTTGTGCTGGCTGAAGACGCGCTCGACGGCCACCGCGTCGGGGCGCACCTCGTCGAGCCAGCGCTCGATGCCGGCCTCGATGCCGACGAGCCGGGCGCCGAGCTCTTCGTCGGCACCCGTGCGCACCACCCCGACGGCCACGAGTGACAGCGGCGCTCCTGGGCGCCCTTCGACCGCGCCCACCCCGCACCGGGTCAGCCCCGGATCGACGCCCATCACCCGCACCGGCATGCCCTCCAGAGACCTGCGCCGCCGAACATCTGTTCGGCACGAGACTTTACCGTGGCCGGGGAGGGCGCGCACCGGGAAGCGGGGGCTAGAAGTAGTCGAGCATGTACGGCTTGGCGGCGAAGGCGGCGTCGAGTGCCTCGTCGTATCGGTCATCTCCGGACATGAGACCGCTGAGCCGCAGCGTCGAGGTGGGGATACCGGCGTACAAAGCGGACAGGCCGTTCACCGAGAGCGTGACGCCGGTTCCGGAGGCCGGGGTAGCTGCGCCCGTTCCGCCAGAGATGTCCAGGCGCCACGTGCCCCCGCCCCTGACCGGGTCGTCCACGGTCACGACGGCCTGGCAGCTCGCGTGCGCCGGATATCCCCTGCGCTCGACGGCGGCGGCCACGTCCAGCACCCTGAACATCCACGGCACCCGCGTGAGCTGCTCCTTCGTACGCTCGCGCAGCATCCACAGCACCGGGTCGTCGGGCGCCACGGCGGCGACGACCTCGCGGGCCACCGAGGAGGCGCTGCCGACCAGCCCCCACAGCGCCCGCAGGGTGTCGGAGGAGGCGGCGACGACGTTCTCGACCTCCATGTCGTCGCCCCGCCAGCGGTAGACCGCGTAGCCGTCGTCGGCCAGGTAGAGGAAGTCGTCCTCGTTGGCCAGCCACAGGTTCCAGGTGTCCTCGTCGTACGAGATCGGGCCGCTGGCGCGGGCCGCGCCATGCACGCGGTGCAGCACGGTGATCAGCTCGGCGGCGTCGCCGGGGCCCATCCTGCGCAGCTTGACCTGGCCGGACGGCCGGATGCCGCGCAGCGACTCGGCGGGCAGGCGGATGATGTGCTGCGCGCCCGCGTGCTCGTAGCCGAGGTTGCGGTAGATGGCGGTGGTGGCCGGATAGAGGGCGGAGACCGCGTCGCCCAGCTTGGTGGCGCGGTCGAGGACGGCCCGCATGATGCCGGTGCCGACGCCGCGCCCGCGGTCCTCGGGGCTGACCGTGACGCCCGCGATCGCGGCCATCGGCTGTGGCCGGCCGTGCCACCACTGGGTGAAGCGGCGCAGCCGGGCGGCCGCCGCGATCCTGCCGCCGTCGAACATCCCGAGGTAGCGCCCCTCGGCCAGCGCGGGCAGCACGGACTTGCGCCACTTCTCCTTGCCGCTCGGGCTCATCGGGCCGAACGCCCGCCGGCGCAGGTCGAGGACGTCGTCGAGGTCGTCGGGCGTTATGTCGCGTATTTCCACAAGCAGCAAACCTATGAAACCGGGGTACGTACCCGCGAATCCTTTGTCGTGACGGCGAGCCTGTCGAGGTAGAGGAGCTGGGCCGTCACCAGGACGGCCAGCCCGACGGCCACCACGACCAGCGGTGTCGCGGCGCCGATGTCGGCGGCGGCCCGGGAGAAGCCGCCCACCTGGGCCATCTGGGCGACCGGGGCGGTGAACAGGTCGGTGTGCTGGACGACCAGGAGCGGCCACTGGACGTCGTGGGCGTTCACCAGCGTGACGGCGCCGGCCAGGATGCCCGCCATGGGCAGCGACGGCAGGAACACGCCCGAGAAGAAGTCCCTGTCGGTGCGTTCGGCCAGGCCCTTGCACAGGAGGGTCAGCACCAGCAGCGCGGGGACGCTCACCAGCAGCGGCGGGATGAGGGCGGGGAAGGTGTCGATGAGGCCGAGGTTGCGGACGTTCTGCCAGTTGGCGACGCTGAACGGGCCCGCGCCGACGAACAACCAGGGGGCGAAGATCAGCAGCAGCCACTCGCTGGCGCGGCCGAGCGGGCGCAGACCGCCGATGCCGAGGGCGGCCAGGTACGCCACGCCCACCGAGACCACTGCGCCGATGACGGCCGGGACCCAGGTGTTGACCTGGGCTCTGAGGCTGCTCGCCGCGCCCGCCCTGGAGGCCAGCACGCCGTCCATCCACGGCCAGGCGAGCACGAACGCGGCCACCACGACCACCGCTAACGCGGCGACCCCGATCGCGACGCCCGCCGGTGTGGCCGCGCGCCTCGCGGGGGCCTGCCGCGCCTTCCCGGGCTGCCCGCTCCCGGGCAGGTACGGGGACGTCACCCCACCCGCACCACCGTCGTGAGCCTCCGGGGCACCTCCCTGGGCGTGCCCCGAGTGCGGCTGAGAGCCGTGCGCACCGAAGGCGGCCCCGAAGGGGGTCTGCCCCTGGGAGCCGGAGGTGACCGCGCCTTGCGGACCGGAGGCGGCCCCGCCCTGGGCACCCCCAGGCAGGGATCCCTGCTGGCCGAAGGCGGCCTGACCGCCCTGGCCGGAGGCGGCTCCGCCGTGCGGGAAGAAAGCCGTGGGTCCCTGCTGGCCGAGGGCGGCCGGTGCCTGTGCGCCGGAGGCGAACGGTCCGTGTTGGGCGGAGGTGGGTGCGCCCGGGCCGAAGGCCGGTGGGGTCGGTGGGTCGGGGAGGTCGGGGAGGCCGGGGAGGCCGGTCTTGGGGGTGAGGGTGATGCGGAGGCCGGAGGCGGCCGCGATGATCGTGGCGGCGATGCCCAGCACGCCCAGGACCACTCCCGTGAGCGTCGCCACGGCCGCACCGAGGCCGAACTCGGCCGTTCTGAAGGCGTAGTCGTACTGGAGGCCCGCGAGCGTCTGTGTGGCGCGCTGAGGGCCGCCGCCGGTGAGCACCTGGCTGAGGGCGAACGTCTGCAGTCCGGCCGCCACGATGGCGAACGCGACGAGGACGCCCACCGCCACGGTCGCCGGCCCCGGGGTGTGACCGCGCAGGGCGGGCAGGAACGCGATGACGGCCAGCGCGCACACCAGCCCGAACGTGGCGGCGGCCACGATGAGCCGGAGCGTTCCAGGTGCGGTGGCCGGGTCGCGCAGCCCCTCGGCGAGGGCGACCAGGCCAGACTCCTCGGGCATCAGGCCGCGCAGCCAGGACGCCGCCACGGCCACCGGCGAGAACGTGACGACGGCCAGCGAGAGCAGGACGCGCCCGGTACGGCGCGGCCACGGGCCCGCCCGGTCGAGTGCCAGGGCCAGCAGCGGGCCCACCACCAACGCCACCAGCAGCGGGAACCCGACCAGCGACACCGTGAACCCCAGCGCCCGCCAGGAGGCGTCGTCGCCGAGCAGCTTGGCGTAGTTGTCGGTCCCCGCGTACGTGCTCTTCCGCAGCACGCCGCCGCTCTGGAAGCTGAGCCAGATGGTCTGCGCGGTCGGCAGCACCAGCGTGATGAGGGTGCCGACCAGCGCCGGTACGGCGAGCAGCAGGCCGACCAGCCGGGTGCCGGTTGCTGGAGGGTTGGGGGAAGTCACGTCGCCCGACCCTACGCGTCCGGCCCCCTCCCCCGCACGCCGACAGACCGTCACCTGGAGGATTCGCCGTCGCCGGATGCGAGGCGGAGGAGCGCGGCAGTAGCCGTCCCGCCTGAACGATCCCGAAGCCGGCAGGACGGCTGCGGGATCGCGGGCCCACCCCTATGAGCCGCGTGGACCAGGGAAAGGGCGGGGCCCGGACATAGGGGCAGGGCCCTGATGAAGGTCAGTCGAGGGCGGCGAGGACGTCGTCGGAGACGTCGAAGTTGGCGAAGACGTTCTGGACGTCGTCGCTGTCCTCCAGCGCCTCGATGAGCCGGAACACCTTCTTGGCCCCCTCCTCGTCGAGCGGCACGCTCATCGTCGGCAGGAAGCTGGACTCGGCCGAGTCGTAGTCGATGCCGGCGTCCTGGAGGGCCTTGCGGACCGGCACCAGGTCACTGGCCTCGGAGACGACCTCGAAGGAGTCGCCGAGGTCGTTGACCTCCTCGGCCCCGGCGTCGAGGACGGCCATGAGCACTGTGTCCTCGTCGAGCCCGTTCTTGGGCACGATCACGACGCCCTTGCGGTTGAACATGTAGGAGACGGACCCGGGGTCGGCCAGGGAGCCGCCGTTGCGGGTGAGCGCGACCCTGACCTCGGAGGCGGCGCGGTTGCGGTTGTCGGTGAGGCACTCGATGAGCACCGCGACGCCGCCGGGCGCGTAGCCCTCGTACATGATCGTCTGGTAGTCGGCGCCGCCGGCTTCGAGGCCGCCGCCGCGCTTGCGCGCCCGCTCGATGTTGTCGTTGGGCACGGAGTTCTTCTTCGCCTTGAAGATGGCGTCGAAGAGCGTGGGGTTGGCGTCCGGGTCAGGGCCACCGGTCCGTGCCGCCACCTCGATGTTCTTGATGAGCTTGGCGAACAGCTTGCCGCGCTTGGCGTCGAGTGCGGCCTTCTTGTGCTTCGTCGTCGCCCATTTGGAGTGGCCGGACATTACCTAGAGCTCCCTCACCATGTCTACGAAGTAACGGTGCACGCGTACGTCCCCGGTGAGCTCGGGGTGGAACGACGTAGCGAGCAAAGGACCTTGACGGACCGCGACGATCCTATCCCCAGGCTCGCACCTGCCCAGCACTTCGACGTCCGCGCCGATGGATTCGACCCAGGGAGCGCGGATGAACACCGCGTGCACCTGCTGTCCGGCGAAGTCGAGATCGGATTCGAAGGAGTCGACCTGGCGGCCGAACGCGTTGCGCCTGACCACCATGTCGATGCCGCCGATGGTCTGCTGGCCTGCGATGCCGTCCTCTATGCGGTCGGCCAGCATGATCATGCCGGCGCACGAGCCGTAGGCGGGCAGGCCTTCCTTGATGCGGACGCGCAGCGGTTGCAGCAGGTCGAAGGTGTCGGCGAGCTTCCACATGGTGGTCGATTCGCCGCCAGGGATGACCAGGGCGTCGACCGCGTCCAGCTCGGCGGGGCGGCGTACGGCGACGGCCGTCGCGCCCGCCTCCTGAAGCATGCGCTGATGTTCGCGCACGTCTCCCTGGAGGGCGAGTACACCGATCGTGGGCACGGGCGATCCTTCCGTCCGAGTACGGGTTTCCGACAATTCAACACCAGAACATCCCGTCGTCTTCCGACGGGGGCCCGCCGATCAGGCGCTGACCGCGACGAGCCCGGCCCCTGATCAGGGGCCGGGCTCGCGGAGAAGGGCTGCGAGGAGAGCCGTTACGGGCGTTCGGTCTCCAGGCGGACGGTGTCCTCGACCGTGATCTGCTGGAGCCGGCGCGCCGGGTCGAGCGGCCGCAGGTACGTCTGCTGCACCCCCGGCACCCGGTCCTCGACGACGAACGTGGCCCGGGTGTGGACCTCGGCGTCGGGCGTCTGGACCCGGGGCACGACCTTGAAGTCGGCCGTCAGCTGGTCGCGCTCGATCGTGGTGAGCACGTATCCGCGCTGGTTGTTGTAGAACTTCAGGTGCGGGTTGATCTGCAGGAACGGGTGCTGCGCGGGGTCGGAGTCGCCCCCGTCGCCGCCCGTCGAGATCGACGTGGTCACCAGCTCGGAGCCCACGCTGGGCCCTGTCGGGTCGTCGTAGTCGAGTTTGAGGTCGCCGGCCCAGTGGGCGTGCACGTCGCCGGTCAGCACCACGGGGTTGCGCACCCCGGCGTCGATCCAGCCCTGGGTGATGCGGCGGCGGGAGGCGGCGTAGCCGTCCCATGCGTCCTGCGAGGTGATCTTGGCGGGGCCTGGGTTGTTGTCGCGCTGGCCGAAGAAGACCTGCTGGCCCAGGATGTCCCACTGCGCGCGCGACTGGTGGAAGCCGCGCAGCAGCCACTCCTCCTGCTCGGCGCCGGTGATCGAGCGGGCGGGGTCGACGGCGGCGGGGCAGTCCTTGTAGCCGTCGCCGCAGCTCTGGTCGTCGCGGTACTGGCGGGTGTCGAGCATGTGGAAGGTGGCCATCCTGCCCCAGCGGATGCGCCGGTAGAGCTGCATGTCGATGCCGCGCGGGATCGAGGTGCGGCGCAGCGGCATGTTCTCGTAGTACGCGCGGAAGGCCGCGGCGCGCCGCTCGCGGAAGTTCGGCTGCGGCACCTCGGGCTTCTCGGGCACCTCGCCGGCCCAGTTGTTGTCCAGCTCGTGGTCGTCCCACACGACCAGCCAGGGTGCGGCGGCGTGCGCGGCCTGCAGGTCGGGGTCGGCCTTGTACTGGGCGTGGCGCTGGCGGTAGTTCGCGAGGGTCTCGCTCTCGGGGCCCTCGTGGTGGCGGACGTTGCCGCCGGGGATCGTGTAGGTGTCCCTGGTGTACTCGTACTGGTAGTCGCCGAGGTGCAGCACCAGGTCGGGGTGCTCCTCGGCGAGGCGGCGGTAGGCGGTGAAGTGGCCGTGCTCGTACTGGGCGCAGGAGACGAACGCCATGGCCAGGGCGCCGCCGTACGACAGGGGGTGCGGGGCGGTGCGGGCGCGGCCGAGCGGCGAGACGTACGGGCCGGCGCGGAAGCGGTACCAGTAGTCCCGGTCGGAGCTCAGCCCCTGCACCTCGACGTGCACGCTGTGGCCCCACTCGGGGGCGGCGACGGTGACGCCGGAGCGCACGACGCGGCGGGCCCGCTCGTCGGCGTAGATCTGCCACCGCACGGGGAAGGGCCGCTGCGGCATGCCGCCGAGACCGTCCTCGGCCAGCGGCTGCTGGGCGAGCCTGGTCCACAGCACGAACCCCTCGTGGTCGGGGTCGCCGCACGCGACGCCGAGCGTGAAGGGGTCGGTACGCAGCCCGGGAGAAGCCGTTTCTGGGTCGGCGTGCGCGGCTGCGGGGACGACGGCGGGGATGGCCGATGCGGCCCCTGCCGCTAACCCTGTGACGAGGAAGTGCCTGCGGTTCAGCTTGGACACCTGGGAGCTCCCTGTGACGATCAAGGGCGAGGACCCCCGTAGCCTGACTCAGCGGCATGACTTTGGGGTGAACGTCAGACATGAAAAAGGCGACATCCTTCACGGATGCCGCCTTTTCCGGAAATCTCCGTCGTCGCGTGACGTTCACCCGGAAGTGATCGTTTCACGCCCGCAGGCCGCTGACCTGCGCCGACACGCCGACGCTTACCAGCCGCGCTCGGCCAGGCGGTGCGGCTGCGGGATCTCGTCGACATTGAGGCCGACCATGGCCTCGCCCAGGCCACGGGAGACCTTGGCGATGACGTCGGGGTCGTCGTAGAACGTGGTGGCCTTGACGATGGCCGCCGCGCGCTTGGCCGGGTCGCCCGACTTGAAGATGCCGGAGCCCACGAACACGCCCTCGGCGCCGAGCTGCATCATCATCGCGGCGTCGGCCGGGGTGGCGATGCCGCCCGCGGTGAACAGCACGACCGGCAGCTTGCCGGTGCGCGCGACCTCGGCGACCAGCTCGTACGGGGCCTGCAGCTCCTTGGCCGCGACATAGAGCTCGTCCTCCGGCAGGGAGGTGAGCCGCTTGATCTCGGCGCGGATCGTGCGCATGTGGGTGACGGCGTTGGAGACGTCGCCGGTGCCGGCCTCGCCCTTGGAGCGGATCATGGCCGCGCCCTCGGTGATGCGGCGCATGGCCTCGCCGAGGTTGGTGGCGCCGCACACGAACGGCACGGTGAACTGCCACTTGTCGATGTGGTTGGCGTAGTCGGCCGGGGTGAGCACCTCGGACTCGTCGACGTAGTCGACGCCGAGCGACTGCAGCACCTTGGCCTCGACGAAGTGGCCGATGCGTGCCTTGGCCATCACGGGGATGGAGACGGCGGCGATGATGCCGTCGATCATGTCGGGGTCGCTCATCCTGGAGACGCCACCCTGCGCCCGGATGTCGGCGGGCACGCGCTCGAGGGCCATGACGGCGACCGCGCCGGCGTCCTCAGCGATCTTGGCCTGCTCGGGGGTGACGACGTCCATGATGACGCCGCCCTTGAGCATCTCGGCCATGCCGCGCTTGACGCGGGCGGTTCCGGTGACGGGGGTGCTTTCTGGCGTGCTGCTGGACACGGTCATCCTCACGGGCTCTCAACGGCGAATCTGTAAGTTATCAAGCCCATCGTAGGTCCTGAACGACCCCTCCCCCGACATGCCAAGATGTCAGGATTTAGCGCCGTACCTATACAGGTTTGTCAAGGTACGGCGGCTACGGAATGACGGGCTTGCGGCTGGCGAGGGCCACCCAGACCTGGCCGGGGGCGAAGTTCATCGGCTCACCGCTCATAGTGGTGAACGTCGTGCCGCTGTCCTCTGATTCCCGCTCCCACTTCGCTTTGAACGCCTTGCCGTCCCGCAGCACGATCGCCGAGCCCTTGCCCGTGGTGTGCACGAGCGGCGTGTAGCTCTGGTTCTTGTCGTGGAACTGCGAGCGCTCGGTCTTGGTGTACTGCACGACGATCGTGGGCGCGCCGAGCTGGCCGCCCTCGGCCGCCATGTCCTTCTTGCCGTCCTGCCAGATCAGCCACTGCTGCTTGGCCTCCGACCAGGCGAAGGTGAAGCGCGCGGCGGGCCACTTGACCGTGTACGACTTGCGCGGCGTCCCGCCCTCGGGGGCGTCGCCGAAGGTGAAGCCGATGTCCTTGGCCTTGCTCGCCTTGGGCGCCTTGGCCAGCAGCTGCTTGGTGTTGGCGAACAGGTTGTAGGGGGCGAAGCGGCCCGGCTGGCGGAAGTACGCGCCCGGGTTGTGCGAGTCGCCCACGTCGAACAGTGACGCCTCGGCGATGAGCGGCAGCATCTTGGTCTGCGCGCCCGAGTAGGAGAAGGCCGGCTTGCCGAACTGCGGGGCGATGTGCAGGTCGGAGATGCGCGCGCTGCGCACCGGGCCGACCTTGGCCGGCAGCTTCGAGGAGAAGATCGCCATGAGCCGGGTCAGCCCGGCCTCGACCTGCTCGATGTAGACGATGTCGGCGCTCTTGAGCCCGAGCTGCGGCTTGCCCGCCGCGGTGTTCTCGATCTTGACCGCGAGCACCGGCCTGAGCTTCTCGTACGGCTTGCCGGTGAAGGGGTGGGCGTTGACCTCCTCCTCCTGCGGCGCCTCGGCCGGCGCGTCCGTCGTGGCCTGCGGCGCGGAACCCGCCGCCGGCTCGTCGGAAGAACAGGCCGCGACGGGCAGCAGGACGGCCGCTCCCGCCAGCCAGAGGGTGATCAACCGGGGTAGCCGCACGTGCACTTCTCCTCGCTTCAGCCCGAAAACGGGATGAAGCTTACTGGCTTCCCCAAATCAGGTCATTCGGTTGCCATAGCTGCGGGCGGATTGTCATCAATCTCGAAGAATTGGGGGTATTCGGTGTGCCCGGCCAGCCGCAGGGTCCTGGCCAGCCAGCGGCGCTGCGCCGTACGCGTGACCCCGACCGCGTTGTTGTAGAACCGGCGCGAGTAGACGACCTTCGCCACCGCCGCGTCGAGCTCCTCAAGCAGCTCGCGGCCGCCGGGCGACTCCGCCAGCTTCTCCCTGAAGCGCTCCTGGTCCGCCACCGCGCGCAGCGTGCGCGACAGGTCGCTCTCGGCGTGCTCGCGCTCGTCGGGGCCCGCGGAGCGCGCCTCGTGCGCCGCCGCGGCCAGCACCAGCGACGTCGCCGGGTCGAGCAGGCGGGAGCCCGCCAGCTCCAGCACCACCGCGCGGCGCCGCATGAGCGCGGCGTCCAGCGACTCCTGGGCCAGCTCAAGGCGGATGTGCAGCCGGTCGAGGCGGCCGGCCCGCCAGGAGATGTAGACGGCCGTGAGCACCACCACGATGCCCACGATCAGCACGATCATGGTGGACGTCACAGGTCCTCCTCCACCCGCGCCGCATCACCCGCGATGCGCGTCACAGGTCCTCCTCCACGCGGCCCGCGCCGCTCGTGGTGACGGTCTCGTAGACGCGTACGACGTCGCGCGCCACCGTCGACCAGTCGTACTTCCTGACCGCCACCAGCGCCTCGGCCGCCAGCTTGGCCCGCCGCTCCGGCGCGTCGAGCAGCGCGGCGGCCTCGCGCGCCAGCGAGGCCGGGTCGCCGTTGGCGAACAGCGCGCCCGCCTGCCCGTCGCCCAGCACCCTGCGGAAGGCCGGGATGTCGCTGGCCAGCACCGTCGCCCCCGACGCCATGGCCTCGGCCAGCACGATGCCGAAGCTCTCGCCGCGGGTGTTGGGCGCGCAGAACACGTCGACCGAGTGGTACGCGCGGATCTTGTCGGCCTCGCTCACCATGCCGAGCACCGTCACGCGGTCCCTGAACTGCTTCGGCACCCGCTCGTAGACGTCCTTCTCGTCGCCTGGACCGGCGATCAGCAGCTTCACGTCGGGCCGCCGCGCCGCCAGCACGGCGAACGCGTCGAGCAGGATCGGCAGGCCCTTGCGCTCTTCGTCCATGCGGCCGAGGAAGCCGATCGTGGCGCCGTCGGGGCCCCAGCCGTCGAGCGGCTCGGCCTCGGTGTAGCGGGCGACGGTGACGCCGTTGGGGATGAGCACGGTGTCGCCGCCGAACTGCTCGACCAGGCTCTTGCGGGCCGCGTCGGAGACCGCGATACGGCCGCTCAGCTTCTCCAGCGCGCTGCGCAGCAAGGGCTCGGCCACCGCGATCGCCCGCGAGCGGGTGAAGGAGGCGTGGAAGGTGGCCACGATCGGCCCCTTGGCCGCCCAGCAGGCCAGCACGCCGAGGCTCGGGATCAGCGGCTCGTGGATGTGCAGCACGTCGAAGCCGCCCGTACGCACCCAGCGCCGCACCCGCGCGGCCGACAGGAACCCGAACGACATCCTCGCCACCGACCCGTTGTACGGCACGGGGATGGCCCGGCCCGCGCCCGTCACGTAGGGGGGCAGCTCGTCGTCGTCGGCCGCCGGCGCGATCACGGAGACGTCGTGGCCCTGCGCCATGAGCGCCTGCGCCAGGTCGTCGATGTGCTGTTTGACCCCGCCCGGCATGTCCCAGGAGTAGGGGCAGACGATGCCGACCCTCATCGGGGGTCCAGGTCGTCCAGCCAGAGCCGCTGCATCATGTGCCAGTCCTCGGGATGCTCGGAGATGCCCTTCTCGAACACGTCGGCCAGGCCCTGGGCCAGCGCCGCGACCTTCTCCTGCCGGGTGCCCTCGGCGGGCACGGGCAGCTCTTCGTGGATGTGGATGCCCCAGTCGTCGCCCACGAAGTAGACGGTGGCGGGCAGCAGCGCCGCGCCCGTCTGCACGGCCAGCAGCGGCGGCCCCGCGGGCATCTTGGTGGCGGCGCCGAAGAAGCGCACCTCGACGCCGCTCTTGGTGAGGTCGCGCTCGGCCGGCAGGCAGACCACGCCGCCCTTGCGCACCCGCATGGCGAGGGTGCCGAAGTTGTGGCCGTCGCCGCCGGTCAGCGGCAGCACCTCCATGCCGAGGCCCTCGCGGAAGGCGACGTAGCGGCGGAACAGCGACTCGGGACGCAGCCTTTCCGCGACCGTGGTGAACGGGTGGCCGACGCCCACCAGCCAGGCGCCCGCCTGGTCCCAGTTGCCCATGTGCGGCAGCGCCAGCACGACGCCGCGCCCGGCCGCCACGTTGCCGTGGATGTGCTCGGCGCCGATGACGTGGGTGCGCCGCACCACCTCGGCGCGGTCCATCTTGGGCAGGCGGAAGACCTCGTGGAAGTAGCGGAAGTAGGAGCGCATGCCCGCCCTGGTCAGCTCGCGCAGCTCGCGGCCGCCGGGGTCGAGGCCGGTCACCCTGGCCAAGTTGGACTCCAGCCGGCGTACGGACTTGCCGCGCCTGGCGTGGACCCGGTCGGCGAGGAACCGGAAGACCGCGGCCGTCGGGCGCTCGGGCAGCAGCGGCACGAGCTTCCACCCGGCCGCGAACCCGGCGGCCACGACCCGGTCGGCGAACGATGCCTTGTCGCTCATCTCTCCCCAGTCTGACGGCCGGTCTGATGGCCCGTCTGATGGCCGGTCTGTTCTCTCGTCTGCTGGTACACGATCATCACGCGCTGGCCCACCGTGATCAGGCTGGCCAGGGCGAGCAGCCACATGCCGGCCGGCAGGACGTAGGGGACGCCGAGCCCGGCGAGGAAGGCCGCGACCAGCGCCACCACCAGCCGCTCGGGCCGCTCGGCGAGCCCGACGTCAGCCGTCAGCCCGAGCCCCTCGGCCCTGGCCTTGGCGTAGGACACCAGGGTGCCGAGGATCAGGCAGGCGAGCGTCACCGAGGCCGACACGACGTCGTCGCGGCCGACGAAGTAGAGGATCAGGCCGGCGAAGATGGCGGCGTCGGCGACCCGGTCGAAGGTGGAGTCGAGGAAGGCCCCCCAGGTGCTGCCCCCCTTTCCGCCGAGCCGGGCGACCACGCCGTCGAGCAGGTCGAACAGCACGAAGACGGTGATCACGAGTGCCCCCCAGGCGAGCTGGCCCAGGGGGAAGAAGAGCAGGGCCGACACGACCGTGCCGAGGGTGCCGACCGCCGTGACGGCGTTCGGGCCTATCCCGCGGCCGGCGAGTGCCCTGCCCAGCGGGGTGAGTATCCGGGTCATGGCCGGGCGCAGGAGTTTGAGCATCGCGGTCCGATCGTAGGCCATGAAGGGCCTGACAACTTTCTTTGCCCCGGACCCCTTGTGATATCC
The DNA here is from genome assembly GCF_040676845.1 of Nonomuraea sp. NPDC049504. Classification (NCBI taxonomy): domain Bacteria; kingdom Bacillati; phylum Actinomycetota; class Actinomycetes; order Streptosporangiales; family Streptosporangiaceae; genus Nonomuraea; species Nonomuraea sp. NPDC049504. Next base: position 161,968 of record NZ_JBFAPT010000012.1, on the reverse strand, counting down.
GCCACAGGGGTATTTGGTGAACACACCGCGTCCATGCGGTTTCCGACACCCTCCGCGCGGGCGCGGCGTTGGCAGACGGACCAACGCGAAGGGAGCGACGCCGCCTGGGCCGAGGAGCGACGGGAGCGAGCTACCGGACGCGGCTGGACGGCGTCCCCCCATCGACCGAGCCGTCTCACGCGATGAGACGGGAAGCGTAGCGGGAGGCGATGTGGCGGAAAGGAACTCTGGCGGCGCCGTAGGAGCCGCGGGCAGGGCACCCGCGGCCGACAGGTGCGACGCGATACGCAATGTCGTGCTGGTCGGCCATTCAGGAGCGGGTAAGACGACCCTCGTCGAACAGCTGCTGGCCGCGACGGGCACCATCCAGCGCCCTGGACGGGTCGAGGACGGCAACACGGTCACCGACTTCGACGAGGTCGAGGTCCGGCAGCAGCGGTCCGTCAACCTCGCCGTGGCGCCGCTGGTGCACAACGGCATCAAGATCAACCTTCTCGACACCCCCGGATACGCCGACTTCGTGGGCGACCTGCGCGCCGGGCTGCGCGCGGCCGACGCGGCGCTCTTCGTGGTCTCGGCGTCCGAAGGCGTGGACGGGCTCACCCAGATGCTCTGGGAGGAGTGCTCGCAGGTGGGCATGCCGCGGGCGGTCGTCATCACCAAGATCGACCACCAGCGCGCGGACTTCGACGAGGTGCTGACCACCTGCCAGGACGTCTTCGGTGACGGCGTGGCACCGCTCTACCTCCCGGTCATCACCAACGGCCACGTCAACGGACTCATCGGGCTGCTCACCCAGAAGTACTACAACTACGCCACCGGCACCCGCGCGGAGAAGGACCCGGGCGCCGAGTACGAGACGCAGATCGAGGAGTACCGCGGCAGCCTGATCGAGGGCATCATCCAGGAGAGCGAGGACGAGTCGCTCATGGAGCGCTACCTCGAGGGTGAGCCCATCGACACCAAGGTCCTCATCGAGGACCTGGAGAAGGCCGTCGCGCGCGGCAGCTTCTACCCGGTGCTGTGCAGCGGGCTGGGCGTGGGCGCCCAGGAGATCCTGGAGCTGATGACGCAGGGCTTCCCCTCGCCGCTCGAACACCCGATGCCGGAGATCACCGACCTGTCGGGCAAGCCGGTCAAGGGCATCACGTGCGACCCCGACGGGCCGCTCGTGGCGGAGGTCGTCAAGACCACCAGCGACCCGTACGTGGGCCGCATCAGCCTCGTCCGCGTCTTCTCCGGCACGCTGCGCCCCGACATGACCGTGCACGTCTCCGGCCATGGCCTGGCCGACCGCGGGCACGAGGACCACGACGTGGACGAGCGCATCGGCACCCTGACCTGTCCGCTGGGCAAGCACCAGCGCGCCGCCGCCAAGGCGATGGCGGGCGACATCGTGGCCGTGGCGAAGCTGTCGCGCGCCGAGACCGGCGACACGCTGTCCGAGGTCGACAACCCGCTGCTGATGACGTCGTGGAGCATGCCTGAGCCGCTGCTGCCGGTGGCGATCAGGGCCAAGTCGAAGGCCGACGAGGACAAGCTGTCGCAGGCCCTCGGCAGGCTGGTGGCCGAGGACCCGACGCTGCGCCTGGAGAACAACGCCGAGACCCGCCAGCTCGTCCTGTGGTGCATGGGCGAGGCCCACACCGACGTGCTGCTCGACCGGCTGTCCAAGCGGCACGGCGTCGAGGTCGAGCGCATCGACCTTCGGGTGCCGCTGCGCGAGACGTTCGGCGGCAGGTGCCAGGCGATGGGCCGCAACGTCAAGCAGACCGGCGGCCACGGCCAGTACGCCATCTGCCACCTGGAGGTCGAGCCGCTGCCGTCGGGCGGGGGCTTCGAGTTCGTCGACAAGATCGTGGGCGGCGTGGTGCCGCGGCAGTTCATCCCGTCGGTGGAGAAGGGCGTGCGCGCGCAGATGGAGCGCGGCGTCGTCGCCGGCTATCCGATGGTGGACGTGCGCGTCACCCTGTACGACGGCAAGGCCCATTCGGTCGACTCCTCCGACATGGCCTTCCAGATCGCGGGCCAGCTCGCGCTGAAGGAGGCCGCGTCCAAGGTGCCGACGCTGCTGCTGGAGCCGGTGGACGAGATCTCGGTGCTGGTGGCCGACGACTACGTGGGCTCGGTGATGTCGGACCTGTCGTCGCGGCGCGGGCGCGTGCTCGGCACCGAGCCGGTGGGCACCGGACGTACGCTCGTCAAGGCCGAGGTGCCCGAGCTGGAGATCACGCGGTACGCCATCGACCTGAGATCCATGTCACACGGCACGGGCACGTTCACGAGGACGTTCCTGCGCTACGAACCGCTGCCGTCGAACCTCGCGAGCAAGGTGGCCGCCGCGGATTGAGCCGTTAGCTGTGCCGGGAGGGCGTTCGTCCCTCCCGGCACAGCTTTTTACTTTTGTCACGAACGTATCACGCTTTGATTGCGGTTTCCGTCCCGAGCATGCCCCCGAAGCTGTCACACTGGGTGGCACTATGCGAACTGGACGCCCACTCCTAGCCGCCGCCGCCCTCGCGATCGCCACCACCGGCGCCGCCTACGCCTTCGGCCCCGACGCCAAGCCGGGCAACGCGGCGAGCTCGAAGAAGACGGCCACCGCCGCCGCGCCCGCGGCCGCCTGCAAGCCCGACGCCCGCTACCCCAAGCGCGAGCTGCGCGGGGTGTGGATCGCCACGACGACCAACATCGACTGGCCGTCGAAGACCGGGCTGAGCAAGGCCAGGCAGCAGGCCGAATACGTGAAGATCCTCGACAGCGCCGCCAAGCGCAACTTCAACGCGGTCTTCGTGCAGGTGCGGCCCGCCTCCGACGCGCTCTACAAGTCCTCGCTGGAGCCCTGGTCGCAATACCTGACCGGCACCGCGGGCAAGGACCCCGGCTGGGACCCGCTGCCGTTCCTCATCGACGAGGCGCACAAGCGCGGCATGGAGTTCCACGCCTGGTTCAACCCCTACCGCGCCTCCTACGACGACAGCATCGCCAAGCTGCCCGCCGGGCACCCGGCGAAGAAGCACCCCGCCTGGACGGTCAAATACGGCGGCCGCCTCTACTACAACCCCGGCCTGCCCGCCGTGCGCGACCACGTGACCAAGGTCATCACCGACGTGGTCGGCCGCTACGACATCGACGGCGTGCACTTCGACGACTACTTCTACCCCTACCCGGTGGCGGGCGCGACGTTCGACGACGCCGCCGCGTTCAAGAAGTACGGCAAGGGCCAGAAGCTCGCCGACTGGCGGCGGGGCAACGTCGACAAGCTCGTCGAGCAGGTCGACTCGGCCGTGCACAAGGCGAAGAACCACGTCAAGTTCGGCATCAGCCCGTTCGGCATCTGGCGTAACACCTCCAACGACCCCAGCGGGTCCAAGACGTCCGGCATGTCCGCCTACGACGCGATCTACGCCGACGCCCGCTCCTGGATCAAGTCCGGCACCGTCGACTACGTCCTGCCGCAGCTCTACTGGCCGCGCGGGCACAAGGCGGCCGACTACCGCACGCTGGTGCGCTGGTGGTCCGACGCGGTCAAGGGCAGCGACGTGCAGCTCTGGATCGGTCAGGGCCTCTACCGCGTCGGCACCAAGGACGACAGGGCCTGGACCAAGGCCGGCGAGCTGCCCGCCCAGATCGGCCTCAACCGCGACAGCAAGCAGGTCAGCGGCGCCGTCTACTTCAGCGCCAAGCAGTTGCTGACCAACCCGCTCGGCGCGATGGACCGGGTCGCCAAGACCCACTACAGCCGTCCGGCGCTGCAGCCGCTGATGAAGGAGCGCGGCGGCCAGGCTCCCGCCGCGCCCGCGGGCGTCAAGGCGTCCGGCGCGCAGCTGTCGTGGAAGCCGTCCGACGGGGCCCGCGGCTACGCCGTCTACCAGGTGCCGAAGTCCGGCAAGGACTGCCGCACCACCGACGCGCGCAACCTGGTGGCCGTGGTGAGCGACCCCTCCTATGCCGCGAAGTCGGCCGGCACCTACCTGGTGACCGCGCTCGACCGGCTGCACAACGAGAGCAAGGCGGTCAAGGTGAAGGTGGACGCGACCTGACGCTTCGCCTGCTGAGCCGTTGAGGGCCGGTCCCCGTGACGGGGACCGGCCCTTTCGCCGTTCTCCCGCGTATGGGAGTGACCCGTGAGAGGGTGGTCACGTCCTGTGACGCGGCCGGGACCGTGGCCGTGCCACAGTGCCTCAGTAGGCGAGCGCGGGAGGTCATCGGCGTGTGGCGCGCTTTGGTCGTACTGGCCGTTCTGGCCGGTCAGGTGCTGGCCGCCCAGGCGGCGTCCGCCACCGAGCCGCCCGCCGGGCGAGTGGCGCTCATCGGGGTGCCTGGGCTGCATTGGAACGATCTCACCCCGGACGACACGCCCAACCTGTGGGAGCTGGCCAGGACGAGCGCCGTCGGCTCGCTGTCGGTCCGTACGGTCGGCAGCGTCACCTGCCCCTACGACGGCTGGCTGACGGTCTCGGCGGGCACCAGGTCCGCCAGCGGCTACGCGTGCGGCGCTCCCCCGCTCCCGCAGGCCGGCGGCGAGGGCGCCGTCATCCCCGGCTACCGCTACCTCATCGATGTGGCGGGCCAGCGGAGCGCCGGCACGCTCGGCGAGACGCTCAGGGCGGCCGGCCGGTGCTCGATCGCGATCGGCCCCGGCGCCGCGCTGGCCCTGGCCGACCGGCACGGCGCGGTGGCCCGCTACCACGACTCCCCGCTCCGCGTCGGCACCGCGGACCTGGCCCGCTGCCCCCTGGTCGCCATGGACGTCGACGACCTCATCCGCCCCTACCTGACCGCCGAAGGCGCTGGAGCGGGGGCGAGGGCGGGGGCGAGGGCGGCCACCGGCGCAGGGGCGGGGGCGGCCACCGGCGCAGGGGCGGGGGCGGCCACCGGCCCAGGCGCAGGGGCGGGGGCGGCCACCGGCCCAGGCGCAGGGGCGGGGGCGGGCACCGGCGCAGGGGGCGGCGCTGAGGTCGGTGAGGGTGGCCGGCTTCCCCGGGTGCCGGACAAGCTGTCCGCCGCCGATCGGCGTGACGCGCTTCAGCTCGCCGATGCCAAGGCGGGCGCGCTGCTGTCGGTGCTGCCCGCGGGCACGACGGTGCTGCTGGCCGGGCTGTCGGACCACGGGTCCGTGCCGCACCTGCGGGTGGCCGCGATGCGCGCGCCAGGCACGGAGGGGCACCTGCTGGGCGCGGCCTCCACCCACCGCGAGGACATCTCGATCCTCACCGACCTGACCGCCACCGTGCTGAGCGAGCTGGGCGTGCCGGTGCCCGCCACGGTCGTGGGCACGCCGCTGCGTGTCGGCCCGGCCGGCGCCACGATCGCGGACCTGCGCAGGGACGACGCCACCGCCCAGTCCATCAGGTCCGTCAAGGGCGTCTACTTCACCGTGGTGGCCGTGCTGCAGGTGGCGTTCTACCTGGCGGCGTTCCTGCTGCTGCGCCGGCGCAGGGGCCTGTCGCCGGTACGCGTGGCCGCCGTCGCGCTGGCCGCCCTGCCCGTCTCCAGCTATCTGGTCAACCTGCTGCCGTGGACGGGCCTGCCGCAGCTCGTCGGCGGCGTGCTGGCGTGGGCGGCGGCGGTGACGGCGGTGGCGTTCGCCGGCCCGTGGCGGCGAAGGCCGCTCGGCCCCCCGGCCGTGGTGGCCGGGGTGACCGCGCTGACGCTCGCCGGCGACCTGCTGACCGGCACGACGCTGCAGCTCAACAGCGTCATGGGGTACGGCGCCGACGTCGGAGCCCGCTACTACGGGCTGGGCAACATCCCGTTCGCGCTGCTGGCGACCGGCACGCTGCTGGCCGCCACCGTCATCGCGCACCGCTGGCCGGGCCGGGCGGGCGTGGGCGCGATCGTCACGCTGGGCGCGTTCGCGATGGTGCTGGGCGGCTCGGGGCTGGGCAGCGACTTCGGCGGCGTGATCGCGTTCGTGCCCGGCATCGCGGTGACCGCGCTCATCCTGTCCGGCCGCCGGGTCTCCCTGGTGAAGCTGGGCGCCTGCTGCGCGGCCGGCGGCGTGACCGTGATGGGCTTCGCCTGGCTCAACCACCTGCGGCCGCCGAGCGAGCAGTCGCACCTCGGCAGGTTCGTGGGGCAGGTGCTGACCGGGGAGGCGCTCGACGTCATCTGGCGCAAGCTGCACGCCATGCTGGCCACCCTGCTCAGCCCGAACCTGATGCCGATCGTGATCGCCGCCGCGGCGTTCCTCGGCTACGCGATCCTGCGGCCCGAGCAGGCGTCGGCGGGGGTGGTGCCGGCCGCGTTCGAGCACTCCCCCGCGCTGCGCGCCGGCCTCATCGGCACGCTCGTCAGCGGGGTCGTCGGCATGCTGGTCAACGACTCGGGCGCGGCGGTGCTGTCGATGGCGCTCGCGCTGGCCGTACCGCTGCTGCTGGCCACCGGCATCGGCGCGCTGCCCGCGGCCGGGCGGTCGCGCCCGTCAGTCCCAGGCGTCGGCGAGCAGCTGGCGGGTGTCACGAAGTAGCTGCGGCAGCACCTTCGTCTGCGCGACGACCGGCATGAAGTTGGTGTCGCCGCCCCAGCGGGGCACGACGTGCTGGTGCAGGTGCGCCGCGATGCCGGCGCCCGCGACGTGGCCGAGGTTCATGCCGACGTTGAAGCCCTGCGCGCCGCTCGCCTTGCGCAGCGCCCGCAGCGAGCGCTGTGTGAAGTCGCCCAGCTCCGCCACCTCCGCCGCGTCCAGCTCGTCGTAGTCGGACACGTGACGGTAGGGCACCACCATCAGATGGCCCGAGTTGTACGGGTAGAGGTTGAGCACGGCGTACACCACCTGCCCGCGCTTGACGATCAGGCCCTCCTCGTCGGTCATCTTCGGGATGGCGTCGAACGGGCACCCGTCGCCGGGCCCGGTGCCGGTCGGTTTGTTCTCGCCCTTGATGTAGGCCATCCGATGCGGGGTCCACAGCCGTTCGAAGTTGTCGGGGGACCCTGCCCCTGCCTGATCGTGCATATCTAGCAGCATAGGACCCCGGACAAACCGGGTCTTCTTCCGGCACAATCCTGTGCACCCCCAACAGGAGGACGCGATGAGTGAAGCCCTGGCCGAACAGGTGGCCGAACAGACCGCCCCACCCGCCGACCCACCCTCCGAAGGCTCCCGAGGCAGCGAGCCGTCGTACATAGAGGCGCCGACCGCCGATGCCGCCGTCAAGGGGCGGATCAAGGTGGCCGACGAGGTCGTGGAGAAGGTCGCCGCGCTGGCCGCCCTGGAGGTGCCGGGCGTCGCCGACCTCGGCGGGGATCTGGTGCGGGCCTTCGAGTCCGTACGCGACCGCATCGGCATCGGCTCCCGCCGCAGCAACCAGGGTGTCAGCGCGCAGATCCAGGACCGCCAGGTGGCGGTCAGCCTGACGATCGTGGTCGAGTACGGTCACGTGGTCATGGACGTCGCCTCCGAGGTCAAGACGAACGTGGCGCGGACCGTCAGCCGGATGCTCGGCATGCGCGTCACCGAGGTCAACGTCACGGTGGACGACGTCCGTCTCCCCGGGGAGGGCCGCTCCGCTCCCCGCGAGGCCCCCGAGGACGACGCCTCCCCGGAGTCCTGACACCCTCCCGGCGGGCGGCTGCCAGGATGGCGGGTATGACCGATCAGCTTGAACCCATGCCCGAGGACTGGCAGCGCGCCCTGGCCATCGTGGCGCACCCCGACGACCTCGAATACGGCTGCGCGGCGGCGGTGGCGACCTGGACCGACGCGGGCCGCGACGTCGCGTACGTGATGGTGACCAGGGGCGAGGCGGGCATCGACACGCTCGCCCCCGCCGAGGCGGGGCCGCTGCGGGAGCGCGAGGAGCGGGCGAGCGCGGCGGTCGTCGGAGTGAGCAGCGTGGAGTTCCTCGACCACGCCGACGGGGTGATCGAGTACGGCACCCGGCTCCGGCGCGACCTCGCCACCGCCATCCGCCGGCACCGCCCTGAGCTCGTCATCACACTGAACTTCGACGACACCTGGGGCGGCACGATCTGGAACACCCCCGACCACCGCGCCGTCGGCCGCGCCACGATGGACGCCGTCGGCGACGCCGGCAACCGCTGGATCTTCCCCGACGCGGGCCCCGAGCCCTGGAACGGCGTCCGCTGGATCGCCGTGGCAGGCTCCGACACCCCCACCCACGCCGTGGACGTCACCCAGGGCCTGGAGCGCGGCGTCCGCTCCCTCACGGAACACCGCACCTACATCGAAGCCCTCCAGCCCGGCACCGACCCCGAGAAATACGCCCGCGACTTCCTCGAAGGCTCGGCGCACGACGAGGCCTCCCGGTTCGGCGGCACCCCCGCCGTCTCCTTCCGCCTCTACCCCCGCTGAGGCTCCTGGCAAAGGGGGCACGCCCAGAGGGCACCCGCCAGAAGCACCGCCCAGAGGGCACCCGCCGGGAACACCGCCCTCCCTTGAAAAGCGTCAGCCTCCCTCTGAGAGGGAGGCTGAGGCTTCGGTGGGGTCAGACCTGGATGCGGCGCTCCACGGCGCTGACGATCTCGGCGATGGCGTCTTCGATCGGGACGCCGTTCTTCTGCTCGCCGCTGCGGTAGCGGAACGAGACCGCGCCGTTGGCGATGTCGTCGTCGCCGGCCAGGAGCATGAACGGCACCTTGGCCTTCTGCGCGTTGCGGATCTTCTTCTGCATGCGGTCGTCGGCCGCGTCGACCTCGATCCGGACGCCGCTCGCGCGCAGCCGCTTGGCGACGTCGTGCAGGTAGGGGACGTGGGCCTCGGCGATCGGGATGCCGACCACCTGGACCGGGGCGAGCCAGGGCGGGAAGGCGCCGGCGTAGTGCTCGGTGAGCACGCCCAGGAAGCGCTCGACGGAGCCGAACAGCGCCCGGTGGATCATCACCGGGGTCTGCCGGGAGCCGTCGGCGGCCTGGTATTCGAGGCCGAAGCGCTTGGGCTGGTTGAGGTCGAGCTGGATGGTGGACAGCTGCCAGGTGCGGCCGATGGCGTCTCTGGCCTGGACGGAGATCTTGGGGCCGTAGAAGGCCGCGCCGCCCGGGTCGTCGACGAGCTCGAGGCCGGACTCGGTGGCCACCTGGCGCAGCGCGTCGGTGGCCTCCTGCCACTCGGCCGGGTCACCGATGAACTTCTCGGAGTCGTCGCGGGTCGACAGCTCGAGGTAGAAGTCGTTGAGCCCGAAGTCGCGCAGCACGCTCAGCACGAACCGCAGCAGCGACTTGATCTCGTCGGCCATCTGCTCGCGGGTGGTGTAGATGTGGGCGTCGTCCTGCGTCATGCCGCGCACGCGGGTGAGGCCGTGGACGACGCCGGACTTCTCGTAGCGGTAGACCGAGCCGAACTCGCACAGCCGCAGCGGCAGCTCGCGGTAGGAGCGCCCGCGCGCCCTGAAGATCAGGTTGTGCATCGGGCAGTTCATCGGCTTGACGCGGTATTCGGTGCCCTCGAGCTCGAAGGCGGGGAACATGTCGTCGGCGTACCACGGCAAGTGGCCGGAGGTCTCGAACAGCGACGACTTGGTGATGTGGGGCGTGTTGACGAACTCGTAGCCCGCCTCGGCCTGCCGCCTGCGCATGTAGTCTTCCATCTCCTTGCGGATGATCCCGCCCTTGGGATGGAAGATCGGCAGGCCGCTGCCCAGCTCGGGTGGGAAGCTGAACAGGTCGAGCTCGGCGCCCAGCTTGCGGTGGTCGCGCTTTTCGGCCTCTTCGAGCAGCTTGAGGTATTCGTCCTGCTTGTCGCGGGACTCCCACGCGGTGCCGTAGATGCGCTGCAGCTGCGGGTTCTTCTCGCTGCCCCGCCAGTAGGCGCCGCCGGAGCGCATGAGCTTGAAGGCCGGGATGGACCGGGTGGAGGGCACGTGGGGCCCGCGGCACAGGTCCTTCCAGCGCAGCTCGCCGCTCTTGGGGTCGAGGTTGTCGTAGATGGTGAGCTGACCCGCCCCCACCTCGACCGACTCCTCCTGGTCGGCGCCGCCCTTGAGCCCGATCAGCTCCAGCTTGTAGGGCTCGGCCGCCAGCTCGGCCCGCGCCTCGTCGTCGGAGACGGGCCGGCGGGAGAACAGCTGCCCCTGCTTGACGATCTCGCGCATGCGCTTCTCGATGCGCTTGAGGTCGTCGGGGTTGAACGCCTGGGCGACGTCGAAGTCGTAGTAGAAGCCGTTGTCGACGGGCGGCCCGATGCCCAGCTTGGCCTCGGGGAACAGCTCCTGCACCGCCTGCGCCATGACGTGGGCGGTGGAGTGGCGGACGATGGACCGGCCGATCTCGCTGGAGACCTCGACGGGCTCGACCGCGTCGCCGTCGGACAGCGGATGGGCGAGGTCGCGGGGCTCGCCGTTGACCAGGGCGGCGATGACGGTGCGGCCGTCGGCCTCGAGCGCCTCACCGGCCGTCGTGCCGGCCGCGACCACACGCTCGGCTCCGGCGAGGGTGATGCGTAGCTCGGCTGACACGGTGACTCCTCGTGGATCGCGCTCGATGCCCGGCACCGAGGCAGGGTTCGGTGATGAGAACACCGATGCTATCGCGGGTGAAACCCCAGCTTTGTCAGCTCCTGCCGTGATCCGTGGAAGACGTTGCGGTCGACGGGGCTGCTGGCGTACTGGTGAATGGTCCAGTCGCGCCAGGGCCTGGGCACGGAAGGACGGCCGCGGGGGCTGTGCGGGCTGGCGATCCACAGGGGGTATTCCGCCAGCCCGGCGCAGTGGCCGCCGCGCGCGAACGCGTTGAAGGTGTAGATGAACGGCCGCACGCCGCCGTGCCGTTCGACGTAGTGGCACCAGCGGCGCGCGAAGCGGGCCACCCGCTCGGGCCGCGCGCCGTCGTTGGTCTCCAGGTCGAGCGCGACCAGGTCGCCGCGGCGGAGCCCGCCGGCCGACTGGATCACCCGCAGGAAGTGGCGGGCCTGCTCGATGGGGTCGCCCTTGGGCCTGGCGAAGTGGTAGGCGCCGCAGACGATCCAGCTCTCCCGCATGCCGTTCCAGTTGCGGGCGAACCACTTGTCGGTGAAGTCGCCGCCCTCGCTCGCCTTGGCGAAGGCGAAGGCGACCCCGGCCTCGGCATGACCTGCCCAGTCGACGGTGCCCTGCCAGTTGGACACATCAATGCCATGTAGCACGCTCTTCACCTTGTCGGATCTTATGGGGACGCCGGGCGCTCAGCTCTTCGCCGCGCCGGTCAGCAGGTCGAGTGTGCGCTGCCGGCCGGCGAACGGCGAGGCCACGAAGTCGGTCACCCCGGCCTGCCTGAGCTGGTCGAGCCTGGCGAGCACGGTGTCCTCGTCACCGACGACGGCGACGTCGCCGGGAGTCGCCGCGCCCTCCCTGTCGAGCATGGCACGGTAGCTGGGCAGCGTCCCGTACACCGAGAAGATCTCGTTGGCGCGGGCGACGGCGCCCTCGGGGTCGTCGGTGACGCTGATGGGCAGCGAGCAGACGATGCGCGGCTCAGGACGGCCGGCCTCGGCCGCGGCGGCCCTGATGGTCGGCGCGATGTGCTCGGCGATCGTCTTCGGCCCCGTCATCCAGAGCACGGTGCCGTCGGCGACGGTGCCGGCGAGCTTGAGCATGCGGGGGCCGAGCGCGGCCACGAGCACGGGCAGGCCCGCGCCCGGCGTGCCGAGCTTCAGCTCGGCCTTGAGCGTCTCGCCCTGGTACGACACCTGCTCGCCGCGCGAGAGCGGCAGCAGGATGTCCAAGTACTCCTTCATGTGCCTGCCGGGCCGCTCGAAGCTGTAGCCGTAGACGCCCTCGATGACGACCTGGTGCGACAGGCCGATGCCGAGTGTGAACCGGCCGCCCAGTGCGGCGTTGGCGGTCATGGCCTGCTGGGCGAGCACGGCCGGGTGGCGCGGGTAGGTGGGCACGACCGCGGTGCCGAGCTCAAGAGGCGGGGCCTGCACGCCGGCCGCCGTCAGGGCGGTGATGGCGTCGAGGCCGAAGATGTTGGACAGCCAGGCCGAGGTGAAGCCGCGCTCGGCGGCGCCGGCGATCTGGTCGCGCAGGCCGGTGATGGGGTCACCGTCTTTGGCGGACTCCGAGAGCAGGATGCCGTATCGCATGGAACAGAACTCCGTTCTAGTGACTGAGGCGAATGTATCCCCCCACGCCGCCACGCGATCACCCGCCGGGCCGCTCCCCGTTTGTAAAGTGACCTACATGACCCACGAACGCGCAGGACAGCCCGCCCGGCCCTCCGACCTGGTCGACGTCGCCAGGCTGGTGACGTCCTATTACGCGCTGCATCCCGACGCCGGCGAGGTGGGGCAGCGGGTCGCGTTCGGCACCTCGGGGCATCGGGGCTCGTCGCTGAAGACGGCCTTCAACGAGGACCACATTCTGGCGACCAGCCAGGCGATCTGCGAATACCGGCGCGACCAGGGCACCGACGGCCCCTTGTTCCTGGGCATCGACACCCACGCGCTCTCGGAGCCCGCGCGCGTGTCGGCCCTTGAGGTGTTCGCGGCCAACGGCGTCGACGTGCTGATCGACTCGCGCGACGGCTACACGCCGACGCCCGCCGTCTCCCACGCCATCCTGCGCCACAACCAGGGCCGCACGAGCGGCCTGGCCGACGGCGTGGTGGTGACGCCGTCGCACAACCCGCCGGGCGACGGCGGGTTCAAGTACAACCCGCCGCACGGCGGACCGGCCGGCACCGAGGCCACCTCGTGGATCCAGGACCGCGCCAACCAGCTGCTGCAGGACGGTCTCAAGGGCGTGCGCCGGGTCCCCTACGCCACGGCGCTGCAGCGGGCGGGCCGCTACGACTTCCTCGGCACGTACGCCGACGACCTGCCCAGCGTCGTCGACCTCGACGCGATCAGGTCGGCCGGGGTGCGCATCGGGGCCGACCCGCTGGGCGGGGCGAGCGTGGCCTACTGGGGGGAGATCGCCGAGCGGCACGGGCTGTCGCTGACCGTGGTCAACCCGCTGGTCGATCCGACGTGGCGGTTCATGACGCTCGACTGGGACGGCAAGATCCGCATGGACTGCTCGTCGCCGTACGCGATGGCCTCCCTCATCTCCGCCCGCGACACCTACGACATCGCCACCGGCAACGACGCCGACGCCGACCGGCACGGCATCGTCACCCCCGACGGCGGCCTGATGAACCCCAACCACTACCTCGCCGTCGCCATCTCCTACCTCTACGCCCACCGCGACGGCTGGCCCGCCGGCGCAGGCGTGGGCAAGACGATGGTGAGCAGCGGCATCATCGACCGCGTGGCGCAGTCGCTGGGGCGGCGGCTGTACGAGGTGCCGGTCGGCTTCAAGTGGTTCGTGCCCGGCCTGCTCGACGGGTCGCTCGGGTTCGGCGGCGAGGAGAGCGCGGGTGCGTCGTTCCTGCGGCGCGACGGGTCGGTGTGGACGACCGACAAGGACGGCATCATCCTCGCCCTGCTGGCCTCCGAGATCCTCGCCGTCACCGGCGAGTCGCCGAGTGCCCACTACCGCGGGCTGACCGAGCGGTTCGGCGAGCCCGCGTACGCCCGCGTCGACGCGCCCGCCACCCGCGAGGAGAAGGCCGTGCTCGGCAAGCTGACGGCCGCGCAGGTGACGGCCACGTCGCTGGCCGGTGAGCCGATCACGGCGGTGCAGACGTCGGCGCCCGGCAACGACGCCGCGCTCGGCGGCGTGAAGGTCTCGACGGAGAACGCCTGGTTCGCGGCCCGGCCTTCGGGCACCGAGGACGTCTACAAGATCTACGCCGAGTCCTTCAAGGGCCCCGACCACCTCGCCGAGGTTCAGGAGGAGGCCCGCTCCCTGGTCTCCGCCGCCCTCGCCTGAGCGGCCCGCCCCAGGCTGGAGCGGACCTCGGGCGGGAGCGGACCTCGGGCGGGAGCGGACCTCGGGCGGGAGCGGGCCTCGGGTGAGGGCCCGCCGGTCGGAGGCCCGCCGCCCGAATGCCTGCCGAGAGTCAGTAGCCGAGGTGGCGGCCGCCGTCGCCGATCAACACCTCACCCGTCACCAGGTCCGCTTCCAGCAGTCCGGTGACCATCTGGGCGATGTGGTCGGGCTGGGCGGTACGGCGGAGCGGGGCCTTCAGCTCCTCCTTGGCGGCCATCTCCGAGAACACCTGCTCCCCCACCCGGTCGATGTGCCAGCGGGTGGCCACGATGCCGGGCGCGACGGCGTTCACCCTGACCTCGGGGCCGAGCGCCACCGCCAGGTCACGGGTGAGGTGGATGAGCGCCGCCTTGCTCACCCCGTACGCGATGGACGACCCCGTGGCCTGCAGCCCCGCGATGGAGGCGACGTTGACGACGGCGCCCCGCGACGCGCGCAGGGCGGGGGCGAAGGCGCGGGCGCAGTAGAACGGCCCCATGAGGTTGACGCCGAGCAGCCGCCGCCACACCTCGTCCGTCAGCCCCTCCAGGTCGGGGAACGGCACCCAGGTGGTGGTACCCGCGTTGCACACCAGCGCGTCCACCCGCCCGTGGTCGGCGAGCACCCGCTCGGCCATCCGGCGTACGGCGGCGTCGTCGGACACGTCGGCCGCCACCGCCGACGCCTTGCAGCCCATGCTCTCCAACCGCGAGACGGTGGCGCGGGCCTCGTCGGCCGAGCGGGAGTAGTTGACGACCACCGCCGCCGCGCCCCTGGCGGCCAGCCGCTCCGCCACCGCCGCGCCGATGCCGGTGCCGCCGCCGGTGATCACGGCGACGCTGCCGTTGATGTCCATGCCGGTCACTCCTTGAGTGGGTCGAAGACCGCGATGTCGATGTCCTTGGATCCGCGTGAGGCGTAGAAGGCGGTGTGACGGTCAGCCCGGACAGGTTCACGCCGAGCAGCGCATTCCGTGACGAGCCGCTCGGCGCGCGTCCTGGCCTCGGGCTCCCCCGGAACGACCTCCTCGGGGACGGCTCCCCGGACGATCGCCCCGGTCTCGACGCGGACTCGACGCGGACTCGACGCGGTCGAGGTACGGCTTGACGCGCCGCGCGCCGTGCGGGCCGTGACCGGCCAGGTCGGCTTCCACCAGCGGCTCGGCGACGGCGGACGCCGTGTCGTGCGGTACGGACGCGGCGGTCAGGAGGTCGCGGGCGAGGGGGCGGAGGTGGTCGGCGGCGAGGACACGTACGGATGCGTTCACGGTGACCGGTCTCGCTTCGGCAGGACTGCGTTCCGTGTGCGCGCTTATGCCCGAATCGCCAGGGGGCCAAACGGCCGTCCGGAAAGGGCTTACCGCCCGAGTTCGGGGGCCGTGGCAGTGCTCATGCCCGTACGTCCGAGGTCGGCCCTGCGGCCCGCGGCGACGCCCGCGCGGTAGCCGGTGCCGCTGGTCCGCGGGACGCTCATGCGGACGTGCGGATAGTGCGCGGCGACCACCCGCTCGACCTCCGCCCTGCGGTCGGCCAGGACGATCGCGGTGCCGGTGGGCGCCGCCTCGGCCGCCGCCTGCTTCTCGGCCGCGCACAGCAGCCGGTAGACCTCGTCGGTGAAGCCGAGCAGCCAGGAGCGCCGGTAGGCGCGGACGGCGCCGGCCGGCGGCTCGGTCCTGGCCAGGCCGGAGGCCATCTGCAGCAGCAGCGAGGTGGCGAGCACGTCGGCCCGCTCCAGGTCGGCGGCGAAGCCGAACACGTGCACCCGCTGCCCGCCGTCGCCGCGCCCGATGAGCAGCGGCCGGCACCGTACGGCCTGCGCCACCAGGCTCACCAGCCTGGCCTTCTCCCTGGCCCACGGGGGCGGCAGGGTGACGATGCGGTCGGCGGGGGTCTGGCGGGTGCCGGCGGGCGGCAGCGAGTCGATGCCGTGCTTGGCCATCAGCGCCGACGCCGCGGCCATGAACGTGGCCCGCTCGTGCTCGTTGTCGGTGCGCTCGGCCTTGGCCAGCAGCTTCCTGACGCGGTCGAGCGTGCGCTCCCGCAACCGAGGCCCCCTCCCGTGCCCGCTTGTCTGCGGGAACGATGCTAGCCGGGGCTAGGACTTGCTCGTCAGGACCCGCCCGTCGTCGGCGATGGCGGGGAAGGCGCCGGTGTCAACGATGCCGTGCTGCTGGTAGAGCGCCTCGATGAGGGCGTGCGCGCGGGGCTCCAGCTTCCACAGGGAGCGGTATTCGCGCGCGGTGGCCAGCGAGATTCCGATCTCCTGGGCGATGTCCACCGTTCGCGGGACGATGCCCTTGGCGATCTGCCGGTCCCAGAACTCGCGGGCGGCCCGCATGAGGGCGGCGCGCTCGGCGGTGCTGACCACCTGCGGGGTGGCGTCGAGCACGGTGACGTCCTCGTCCTCCTCGCGGACCAGCTCGACCAGGGCGGGGGACAGCGCGGGGCGGGCGGGCACGGGGTGCTGCTCGGCGTCCTGCTCCCAGGGCACGCGGGGGTCGGCGTCGATGAGCGCGGAGGTGTTGTAGAGCGCGGCGATCTGGGCCAGCAGGGCCTCCTGGCGCTGCGGGTCGACGGCCAGGCCGGTGTGCTCGACGGCCTGGTCCATCGCCTTGTCGAGCTTGGCGAGCGCGACGCGCATCTTCCGCTCGGACGCGCCGCCCTCGCGCAGCGCCTTGGCCTTCTTGGCGGCCAGCGCGACCCTGGTCAGGCGGCGGTGGGCGTCGACCTCGCTGGCGGTACGGTCGCTGACCTCGGCCAGGCCCATCCTGACCATCAGCCGCTCGGGGGTGAGCCGCCAGTTGATGCGGCCGGTGCCGCGGATGCGGTGGCGCTCGATGGCCATGCCGCGCTCCCACAGCCAGGCGGCCACGAGCGGGGCGGCGAGGCGGAAGACGGCCTCGGGCAGGCTGCGCGCGTCCATGCTGGACAGTACGGCGGTCAGGCAGGTGAGGGCCCACACGGCGATGCCGTCGATGCCGGCGGAGAAGTTCTCGCGCATGTTGCGGCGGGCGCGTACGGCGCTGGTGATGATCGCGACCTCGATGAACGCGAACAGCAGTAACCGCAGCGGGCCGTCGAGCCCCAGCACGTCGCCGGAGAAGCGCCACATGCCCTGCGCGGACACGCCGGTGGCGATGGACGCGGCCACGACGGTCAGCACGTCCTCGATGGGGCGCGGGGCGACGTACCGGGACCACAACCAGGCGACGACGCGCCAGACGACCCTGAGCACCAGGAAGGCCAGGACCAGCCCGGCCAGGCTCAGCAGCGCGATGACGGCGGTGGCGAGCGGCTTCTCGGTGATGAAGGCTGTTATTTCCTCAAATGTCGGCATCTGTCACTATCCGTGAGGGCTCAAACTCCGGCTCTATGCGACGAGATCATCGCAGAATGTCGCCATCTTGTACGCCAAACGCCGTCTGCTGCCCCAGTTTGCCCTGGTTTCACGGCAGTTCTGTGACCTTGACGCAACGTACCGCCTGGAACGCGCCATCCCGCGCGCCCGAGGGGTGGCACCGGCTCGGGCGGCCCGCGCACAATGAGACCCGGAAGAGGCAGCTCAGCCGGTGACCCTGCCGCCGTCGTCGGCCAGTCGGAGGGGTAAATTCCTCCTTTCGGAGGGCAACACCCGCCCATCCGGATGGGACCATCGATGCAGGGATTTATCCCAACTTGGTGTGATGCATCCCAGCAGGACGGATATCGATGTCAGAGACAGAAGAGTTCCCGCTCGTCCAGTTCATGCGTGAGGGGTTCGACCCGGTGGGCGAGCTCGGCCGCATCAGGAACGAGCACCCGGTCTTCCCGATGGAGATCCCCGGAGGGCAGACCGTCTACCTCGTCACCCGCTGGGAGGACGTCCGCGCGGTGCTCGGCGACCACGAGCGCTTCAGCAACGACTTCGCCGGCGTGATCGGGCTCGGCTCCAACCAGGAGGACCCAGGCGGCCTGGGCTTCCGCGACCCGCCCGAGCACACGCGGCTGCGCAAGTTCCTCACACCCGAGTTCACCATGCGGCGGCTGCGCCGCCTGGAGCCGCGCATCGAGGCCATGGTCGAGGAGCACCTCGACCGCATCGAGGCCAAGGGCGCCGGGGGCATGCCGGTGGACCTCATGGAGGAGTTCTGCCTGCCGATCCCCTCGCTGGTGGTGTGCGAGCTGCTCGGCGTCCCCTACGAGGAGCGGGCCGGCTTCGTCAAGATCAGCAAGGACCGGTTCGACTTCACCGCGGGGCCCGAGGCGTCGCTGCAGGCCATCAACGACGCGATGACGTACCTCGTGGACCTGGTCGCCCGCGAGCGGCAGAACCCCGGCGACGGCCTGCTCGGCCAGCTGCTGCGCGAGCACGGCGACGAGCTGGACGACCGCACGCTCGCCAGCATGGCCGACGGCCTGCTCACCGGCGGCCACGACACCAGCACCAGCATGCTCGCGCTGGGCACCCTGTGGCTGATCCAGAACCCGGAGCAGGCGGCCAAGGTGCGCGAGGTCGACGGCCACATCGTGGACGTGGTCGAGGAGCTGCTGCGCTACATGACGGTCGTGCAGGTCGCCTTCCCCCGCTTCGCCCGCGACGACCTGGAGCTGCACGGAGTGCCGATCAAGAAGGGCGAGATGGTGCTGTGCTCGCTCACCGGCGCCAACCGCGACCCCGCGCTCGGCGAGGGCATGGACGAGGTGCGCCCGGGCCGCGAGACGGCGGGCTCGCACATGGCGTTCGGCCACGGCATCCACCGCTGCGTCGGCGCGCCGCTCGCCCAGATGGAGATGCGCATCGCCTTCCCGGCGCTGCTGCGCCGCTTCCCCGGCCTGCGGGTGGCGGGCGAGGTGCCGTTCAGGGAACTGGCCATCGTCTACGGCGTCAAAGAGCTACCCGTCGCCTGGTAGAGCGGTTACGTTCGCCATGTGGACGAGCACGTCATCGACCTGACCGTGATCAGCGCCGTCGTCTTCGACACCGACGGCGTGGTCACCGACACCGCTCGGGGACACGCGGCCGCCTGGAAGCACGTCTTCGACGCCTTCCTGCGCGGCCGCTCGGAGCCGTTCGACATCCGCGACGACTACCTGCGGCACGTGGACGGCCGGCCGCGGCTCGACGGCATCCGCACCTTCCTGGCCGCGCGCGGCATCACCGTGCCGGAGGGCTCTCCGGCCGACGAGCCGGGCGCCCCCACCGTGCACGGGCTGGGCCTGGCCAAGGACCGCTCCTTCCTGGAGCAGGTCGGCAAGTACGGCGTGGCCGCCTTCCCGCCCACGGTGGCGCTGCTGCACGAGCTGCGCAGGCGCGGCGCCCGTACGGCGGCCGTCTCCGCCGGCCTGCACGGCCGCAGGCTGGTCACATCGGCGGGGGTGATGCACCTGTTCGACCTCATGGTGGACGGCAACGACGCCGCGCTGATGAACCTGCCCGGCACCCCCGACCCGGCGCTCTTCCTGGAGGCCGCGCGCCGGCTCGACCTGCCGGCCGCCGGGATCGCCGTGGTGGCCTCCGCGCTGCCGGCCGTCGAGGCGGGCAGGAAGGGCGGCTTCGGCACGGTGGTCGCGGTCGGCGCGAAGGCGGGTGACACGTCGGGTGACGCGGCGGGTGACGCGGCGGGCGGGCTCGTCGTCGTGGGTGATCTGAGTGAGCTTGGGGTGCGTGGGCGGGTTCTACCCTTGAGCGGGTGACCGTACTGATCGATCCGCCCAACTGGCCGGGGCCGCGCGGCCTGATGTGGTCGCACCTCGTCAGCGACGCCTCGCTCGATGAGCTGCACGACTTCGCGGGACGGCTGGGCGTGCCGCCGCGGGCGTTCGACCGCGACCACTACGACGTGCCGGAGACCGTGCACGCGGCGGCGGTGGAGCTGGGCGCCGAGGCGGTCAGCTCGCGCGAGCTGCTACAGCGGCTGATCGCGGCCGGTCTGCGCCGCCGCAAGCGCCGCTAGCTCGGCGGTCATGCTGGCCCGCGCGGGCTCCTCCCACAGCTCCCGCGCGCGTGGCGTGCGGAACAGGACGGGCGTGGCGAGCAGCCGGCGCAGCACCTCGCTCCGCCCGGCGGCGAACAGGTCGTCGGGCACGTGGGCGTACTCCTGGCGGACGGCGCGGGCGTAGGCGTCGTAGCCGGGGCCGCCCAGCACCGCGAGGTCGGCGTCGCAGAGCACGGCGCCGTCGCGGTCGCCGGGGGCGAGGGTGTCGTGGGCCGCCGTGAGGCGTACCAGCCTGGCCACCTCCGACACCCGGCGCGCCGGCACGCCGCAGCGCGGGAGCCGCGACTGGGCGAGCTGGGCGCTGCGCTCCTCGTCCCAGCCCGGCCTGCCGTCGTAGACGGCGTCGTGGAACCAGGCGGCCAGGCGTACCGCGGCCTCATCGCCGGCCTCGCCGGGCAGCAGGTCGATCGCGGCGAGCACGGCGGCCAGGTGGTCGCGGGTGTGGTAGCGGCGGTGCGGCTCGGACCAGCGGGCCAGCAGCTCGGCGTGCACGGCGCGGGAGGCGCGCGACTCCCCCGCCGGCTCCGCCCACCGCGGGAAGGACGTCGCACCCTCGATCATGTTTCCACCGTAGTGGTAGCGTTCCTGGCATCGGTACGACAGGCGGAGACGCTCGGCGCCTGCCCCGGTGGCGGGAGCTGCGGGCCGTCATGCCGCGAGGCCCCCGGTGGTCGCGCGCGGCCCGGGTGGCGGCCGCGGCCGACGTGGCAGATCTGCGGCGGCTGGCCGCGCGGCGGGCTCCGCGCATGGTGTTCGACTACGTCGACGGCGCCGCCGAGTCCGAGCTGTCGCTGGCCAGGTCGGTGGCGGCGTTCGAGCGGGTGGAGTTCGCGCCCCGGGTGCTGCGTGACGTCTCCGACGCGCCCACCTCGGTGGAGATCCTGGGCCGGCGCGTTTCGATGCCGGTCGTGCTCGGGCCGACCGGGTTCACCCGCATGATGCACCGGTCCGGTGAGCGGGCGGTGGCTCGGGCGGCGCAGCGCGCGGGCGTCCCGTACACGCTGTCCACGATGGGCACCACGACGGCGGCCGGCGTGGCGGCGGCGGCGCCCGACGGCTGGAACTGGTTCCAGCTGTACGTGGTCCGCGACCGCGCCCGCACCCTGGAGACGCTGGCGATGGCGTCGGGGGCCGGCATGGACGTGCTGGTGGTGACCGTGGACGTGCCGGTGGCGGGGGCGCGGCTGCGCGACGTGCGCCACGGCCTGACGGTCCCGCCCACGCTGCGCTGGCGCGGCGTGCTGGAGGCGGTGCGGCATCCGGCGTGGTGGTTCGACTTCCTGACCGGTGAGCCGCTCAGGTTCGCCACCGTGGACGGCGCTCCCGAGGACCTCGCGGGGCTGACGAACCTGATGTTCGACCCTTCTGTGACCTTCGCCGACCTGGAGTGGATCAGGTCGGCGTGGCAGGGACGGCTGCTGGTCAAGGGCGTGCAGCGGGCCGACGACGCCAAGGAGCTGGCGGCGCTGGGCGTGGACGGCGTGGTGGTGTCCAACCACGGCGGGCGCCAGCTAGACCGGTCGGCCACCCCGCTGGAGCTGCTGCCCGCCGTGGTGGCGGCGGCGGGCGACCGCACCGAGGTCTTCCTCGACGGCGGCGTGCGCAGCGGCGCCGACGTGGCGGCCGCGGTGGCGCTGGGCGCCCGCGCCTGCTTCGTCGGCAGGGCCTACCTCTATGGCCTGATGGCCGGTGGCGAGGCGGGCGTGGACCGGGTGCTGGCGCTGCTGCGGGCCGAGCTCGTGCGCACGCTGCAACTGCTCGGCGCGGGCGGCGTCGAGGGGCTGGGCCCCGACCTGGTCAGGCTCAGGGACCGCTGACCCCGGGTCCCGGGGACCGCCAGAAGAAACGGCGCCATGTCAGAGGCGAAAAGCTCGTATTTCGCCGCCGCCGTCGTCGCTCTGCTCCTTCGCACGGGGACCCGTCCCGCGGAGAGGAGATCGCGATGGCGACCGGAGAATTCCAGGTGATGAAAGTGCCGGCCGAGCAGTTGGCGGGCATTCTCCATGGCCAGGTGATCGATCCCGGCGCGCAGCCCACGAACGTCGTCCACTGTGGCGAGGGCTGGACCGTGGACGTGAGCTGGGAGGTCACCGGTGAACTTGTCGACTGGCTGGTGGGCCGCTGGCAGTTGGAGATCATCGCCGACCGGATCGGCGGTGGCGAGTCGCGGCATCCCGCGCCGCCCGTTGAGATGACGTTCACCCCGGGCTCCGGGCGATACACGGCTTCCATACCGATGCGGGGGCAGCTGTCCCCCGGCACCTATGACCTCGTGGTCAACCTCACCACCACCACGGCCGCCGGCACCGCGGGGGCGCTCGGCGGATTCGTGGTGATCAGCAAGATCACCGTCAAGGAGTGAGCGGCACCCGCCCCGGGCGGCGACCGCCCGGGGCGGTTCTGGGGACGGGCCGATGTACGAATCAGCACCAAGTCTGAGAAGCGTGGCGATGTTATTGCAAGCCCCCCGCAAGCGGACACTCCTACGCTCCAGCCCTGGCGGCCACGGGGCAAAGCAGGCCGCCGACTGTATCTGACGCTCCTGGGGGCGCTCTTAACTCCATGAGCATGCCCGGGGGCGACGGGACCGGCACAACGGGAGACTTGATGTCCGACACTCCGATGACCGCCGACGACGTGCTGCGCATCGCGGCGTACAAGGACCGGAGCGCGGCACTCGAAGCGATGGTCATCGCCTACAGCTACCACCGCGTGGCCGCCGACCTCGCGGCCCACCTGGGCCGGGAGGCGAACAACTGGTACTGCTACGCCACCTGGACCTCCAAGGCCGTCGGGGAGAGCCTCGACCTCGGCCCCGGCTCGCCGTTCATCGAGGACTTCGGCCGCCGCCTGCGCGTGCCGCAGCGCTCCCGCCGGCTGTTCAGGGCCGCGCTGCTGACCCTGCTCGGGCCGAGCTACCAGCTGGGGCTGGCGCTGGCCAACCGGGCCATCTTCCTGGAGACCGCCAGCCTGGCGGTCAACCTGTGGAACGACACGCCCGACCGCTTCCTCAAGGTCAGCCCCGAGTCCGAGGTGACGCCGACGCCGCCGGAGTTCCTCACCGACCTGCTGTCACCGGCCGACCCGCGCTACCTGAAGGACGCCGCGCAGCTCATGGTGGCGGCCGCGGCGACGCAGGACCCGGCCGAGCGGGCCGAGCTGATGCTGGGGGCGAACATCGCGCTGTCGGCGTACGAGCAGGCGCGCGCGCAGGCGGCGCTCGAACTCGTGCTGTACCGCCCGGTGCGCTGGCTGACCCGGGTGTCGTGGCGCTCGCTGCGCTCCCTGGTGACGCGCCGCCCGTTCCCCCGCTTCCGCCTGTACGCCGCCGCGCACGCCGACCAGCCCTGGCTGACGCGCACGCTGGAGGGCCTGTGGTCCTCGCTCTACACCCGCCACCTGTTCGCCGTGGCCACCCCGCTGAGCGACGTCAAGGTCGGCAGGCCGCTGACCCCGCCGCCCGGCGTGAGCCTCGACGAGGCGTGGGCGCCCATCCAGAACGAGAAGGTGCGCAAGCTGGCCGAGGAGTTCATCACCGAGGACCGCGAGGCGTCGCTGGCCGGGGTGCGCGACTGGGTGTCCTATCCCGACCGGATGCGCTTCATCGTCAGCTATTTCCGCGTCTACCAGAAGGTGGACGCCCTCTACCGGGTGCCCTTCGACAAGGAGGTCGCCGAAGGGCTGGCCGAGGAGATGCGCAAGGGGCTCGTCCCCGAGGCGATCAGCCAGATGTTCGTCGACCGGCCCGGGCTGCGGCCACGCAGGCTCTACCGGTACCCGTCGGAGACCGACCCCGACGCGTACGAGATGGCGCACTTCGACTTCGAGCCGTTCCTGGAGGCGATCCAGCTTGACCCGCCCGACACGTCCGCTCAGTCAGGCAAGCCCGGTGACTAGGTCAGTCGAGGAAGTCGCGGGTGATCTCGCGCGCCTGCAGCAGGCCGCGTAGCTTCGCGAAACAGCGGGCTCGGGTGGGCCCGATGCTGCCGACCGGCCTGCCCAGCCTGCGCGCCACGTCCACGTAGTGGGGCTCGGAGGTTTCCGTGAGCGCTCTGAACAGCACCCGCTGGGCCGCGGGCAGCTCCTCGACGAGCTCTTCGAGGGTGCCGGCCAGCCAGATCCTGGCCAGTTCCCTGTCGACGTCGTCGGTGCTGCCCAGCGAGTCGAGGTCGGGGGTGCAGATCTCCTTCGTCCTGCGGGTGAGCTTGAGGCACTCGCGGAAGGCGATCGTGGCGAGCCAGCCCGCCATGCGCTGGCCGTCCTCGACGCTCTTGAGGTTCTGCCAGGCCAGCAGCCAGGTGGTCTGCAGGACGTCCTGGGCGTCCTCGTGGCTCAGCCTGAACCTGCGGATGCGGGCCCTGAGCATGGGGCTGAACTCCTCGACCAGCCGCTCCCAGGCGAGCGCGTCGCCCTCCTGGGCGGCGGCCACCAAGGCTCCTGTGCCGGGGCGCGGGTCGGGGCGCGGGTCGGGACGGGTGTCGAGGCGTTCCATGGTGTCCACGTGCATGTCGTTCTCCCTGCCGGTCCGGACACTCGGGGGGTCGACTCCGGCCGGCTCACCCACCGTGCGCCGGATGATCCGGAAAGACTGTTCCGGACGTGACAGCCTGGGTGTGTCGCTGGTCACATTTCAAAGATCGCTATCCAGAAGCTGTCCCCCGGCGGAATGCGGCCTAGAGTTCTCGCATGAACGGGCGCAGCGGCCTTCCCCACGACGCCGAGCCGGTCGCCGCGGTGCTGGCGGAGATCCCGTTGTTCCAGGTGCTCGGAGAGAGCGGCATCCGCAGCACGGCGCGGGCGGGCCTGACCCGGCGCTACCGGTCGGGGCAGATCATCTTCCATCAGGGCGATCCGGGAGAGTCGCTCTACGTCCTGCTGGACGGTCTGGTGAAGGTGGTGTTCACCACCGAGCACGGCGACGAGATCGTCCTCAACATGCTGGGCCGCGGCGACACCTTCGGCGAGATGGCGCTGCTGGACGACTCGCCGCGCTCGGCCTCCATCGTGACCGCACGGCCCGCCTGGGTGTTCGCGCTGCCCAGGGCGCGGCTGCTGGAGCTCATGCGCGAGCATCCTGGGCTGGCCGACGAGTTCCTGCGGCTGCTCGGCCGCATGGTGCGCAGGCTCACCGACCAGGCAGCCGACCTGGCCTTCCTCGACCTCGGCGGGCGGCTGGCCAAGCTGCTGCTGCAGCTGGCCGACAAGCACGGCCAGGCCGGCGGGGTGGTGGACCTGCCCGGGCTGACCCAGTCCGACCTGGCCGCGCTGATCGGCGCCTCCCGCCCGGCCGTCAACCGGGCGTTGCAGTCGCTGGTGGCGCGCAACCTCATCGCCGTCAAAGGCCGGACGATCAGGCTGCTGGACGTCGCCGCCCTGCGGAAACGGGGCGGCCTCTGACCGAATCTGGAGTACGGGGCACATGAACGATCCTGAGGGGCGCTGGCCGGACGAGAGATTCCGGCAGCTACGGGAGCAGGCCGATCCCGACGTCGACAAGGTGGTCGCCGGATACCTGCAGGAGCAGCCACCGGGGCGGGGCGCGCTGGAGCTGGTCAAGGCGGTGGTCGCGGAGCTGGGGGCGGCCAAACGGGAGGCCAGGGAGCCGTCGGGGGAGCCGCCGGCGTCGCGGATCTTCGACGCGCTCGACTTCGCCAAGGAGCTGCCGGAGTGGGGTGACGACAGGGAGCTGCTGGCCAGGGGGCAGGCGGTGTTCGCCGACCACGGGCTCTACCAGTCGGCGGCGCTGTTCTTCGCCTGCCTGCCGATGGCGTACGCGGAGGTGTCCAGCGCCAAGGTGCTGGCCGGCGTCTCCAACCTCGCCACGCACGGGATGACCCGCAGGGTCGCCGAGACCGGGCAGATGCTGGTGGACGTGATGGGGCTGAAGAGCACCGACAGCCTCCAGCCCGGCCGGCCGGGCCACACGACGGCGATCGGGCTGCGCATCCTGCACTCGTTCGTCCGCGCCCTGGTGGACGAGCGCTACGCCGACCACTGGGACACCGAGCGGCTGGGCGCGCCGGTCAACCAGGAGCTGCTGCTCGCCACGCTCTTCGACTTCTCCGTGGTGACGTGGGAGGCCATGGAGACCATGGGCGTGGTGCTGAGCGACGAGGAACGCGCCGCCAACCTCTACACGTGGAGCGTCTTCGGCCACCTCATGGGCATCGAGGTCTGCCGCGAGGGGCCGCTCACCCTCGGCGACGTCGAGCCGGTCAGCGCGCGCCTCGGCCGGCTGCTGGAGACCAGCGACGAGGGCCGCCTGCTGATGGCGGTGATGCTGAAGGAGATGGAGGCGTTCATGCCGCTGGGCTGGCGCAAGATGCCGCGCAGCCTGGTCCACTGGATCTTCCGGCACGCCTCCCACGGCGCCGACCGGGTGCCCGAGCTGCTCGGCGTGCCCGCGCCCGCCTGGTGGTTCACCGCCCTGTTCGCCGCCGCGAAGGCCGCGCACGGCTCCTCGTGGCTGGCCGGGCCGGTGGACGGTGTGATTCGCTGGCTGGTACGCAAGGCCGGGCGGCAGATCGTGGTCGCCCTGATCGACCGCCACTCCGACGGGCAGGCGGCGTTCAGGATCCCCGACGAGCTGGCCCGCGCCTGGCGCATCAGGCAGTCGCGCGCGGCCGTACAGACCCGCGCGATCCGCAGGAACGTACGCACGAGGCTACGAGCGCCCGCCCGCGGGCGGAAAGGGCCGCACAGTGACAGCCCCACATGAGCCGGGCACGCTCACCACGGCGACCATCCTGTTCACCGACGTCGTCAGCTCCACCGCACTGCGCATCAGGCTCGGCGAGGAGCGGGCCAACGTCGTCTTCCGCCGCCTGTACGAGCTGCTGCGCTCGGTCGTGACGGCGAGCGGCTCGTCGTTCACCAAGAGCCTGGGCGACGGGCTGATGGCGGTGTTCGACTCGGCCACGGCGGGGCTCGACTCGATCATCGCGGTCCAGCAGGCGGTGGCCGACGAGAACGAGCGCGCCATGGACAAGATCTCCATCAGGGCGGCGCTGGCCGCCGGCGACGTGTGCTGGGGGCACGACGACGTGAGCGGGCTGCCCACGGTGGAGGCGGCCCGCCTGGTGGCGATCGCCGAGGGCGGTCAGGTGCTCTGCACCGACCTGGTCAGGCGGCTGGCCCAGGGGCGCAGCAGGCACGAGTTCAAGGACCTCGGGCGGCTGCCCGGCAAGGGGCTGCGCGAGCCGCTGCACACGTACGAGCTGCACTGGCAGAGCGCCGATCACCACCTCGGCGGCGGGCTCGCGCCGTGGCTGGACGACGGGGGCGCGCTGCCGTTCGTGGGCCGCGAGGAGGAGTTGCGGGCGCTGGACGGCGAGCTGGCGGCGGCGGAGTTCGGCGGCAAGCTGGTGATCCTGGAGGGCGAGCCGGGCGTGGGCAAGACCCGGCTCGCCTCCGAGGCGGCCAGGCGGGCGCTCAAGCGGCAGTTCACCGTGCTGGCGGGGCGGTGCACGGATCCGGCGCGCAAGGCGTACGAGCCGGTCGCGGGCGCCGTCGAGCGGCTGGCCCGCACCTCGCCCGCGCTGCTGCTGCGGGCCGGCATCGACCAGCAGTGCGGGCAGCTCGTCCGGCTGGCGCCCTCGCTGGCCGCGCCGCCGCTGTCGCTGGAGGTGCCGCCGGCCACCGAGCCGGTCTCCGAGCGCTACCAGCTGATGGCCGCGGCCCGCACGCTGATCGAGCGGCTGGCCACCGTACGCCCGGTGCTGCTGATCATCGACGACCTGCAGTGGGCGACGCTGGAGTCGCTGCAGATGCTGAGCGCCCTGATGTGGGACTCCGACGCGCTGCCGCTACTCGTCCTCGCCATGTCGCGGCCGGTGCCGGTCGAGTCCGCGCCCTCGCAGACGCTGCCCGAGCTGCACAAGCTGACCGCCGACGCCCGGGTGATCCCGGTGCCGGCGTTCGGGCCCGGCGAGGTGAGCGACGCGCTCGCGCAGTCGCGGGCCCGCGCCGACGCCGAGCGGCTGCACCGCATCACCGGCGGCAACGCGTTCCTCGTCAGCGAGGTGATCAGGGAGCTGGGCGCGGGCAAGGACCTCGACGCGCTGGCCGTGCCCGACTCCGTCACCCGCATGGTGACGGCCCGCGTCGCGCAGCTCCACCCCGACGCCCGCGACCTGGTGAGCCTGCTGGCCGTGGGCGAGCGGATGGACTCGGCCGAGCTGCGCGGCGGCCTCGACCTGGACGAGCCGCGCTTCGTGGCCGCCGTCGAGGAGGCCATGGGCACGGGGCTGGTGACGATGCTGGACAACGGGTCCTGCCGGTTCTCCCACGAGCTGACCAGGACCGCCCTCTGCACCACGCTCTCGGCGCCGCGCGCCGCGCTGCTGCACGGGCGGGTCGCCGACGCGCTGCTCGCCACCGACCCCCACGCGATGCGGACCAGGCCGTACGTGGTGGCCGCCCACCTGCTGGCCGCCGCCGAGCAGGGCCGCGACCCGGCACGGGTGAGCGCGGCGGCCGACGCGGCCGTGCACGCCGCCCAGCACGCGCTGGCCGGGCTCGCCCACCGCGAGGCGGTCACCTGGTACCAGCGGGCGCTCGCCCTGCTCCCCGACTCCCCAGGCGCGGCCCGCGAACGCCGCGCCGAGCTGCTGGTCGAGTGCGGCAGGGCGATGTGGCTGGCCGGGCACCCCGACGCCCGCCGCACCCTGCTCGACGCGGCCGACCTGGCCAGGGAGTGCGAGCGCCACGACCTGATCGTCACCGCCGCGCTCGGCGGCGACCGGGGCTCCTCCATCTCGGCGGCCCCCGACCGCGAGCGCATCGCGCTGCTCACCGAGGCGCGCAAGGTCGTCGACTCCACCGACGTCAGCACCCGCGCGCTGCTGGCCGCGCAGCTCGCCTCCGAGCTGATCTGGGCGCCCGACGGCGAGCGGCGCTTCGCGCTCAGCGACGAGGCGGTGGCCCTGGCCCGCAAGTCGGGCGACCCGCGCACGCTGGCCAGCGTGCTCGGCATGCGCAGCCTGACCATCATCCCCGCCGACCCGCTGCACCAGCGCCACCGCGACGGTGACGAGATGCTGGAGGCGGCCCGCCGCACGGGTGACGACCTGGCGCTGTTCCACGCGTACGTGCAGCGCACGCCCCCCGTGCTGGACAGCGGCGACGCCACCAAGGCGGCCGACCTGCTCGACCGGGCCGACGAGCTGGCGCACCGGCTCGGGCAGCCGCACCTCAACTGGCTGATCGGCTACTCCAAGGCCGGGCTCACCCTCATGCAGGGCGACCTCGCGCAGGCCGAGGCTGAGGCGGAGGCGGCGCTGCGGCTCGGCTCCGAGATCGGCCGGCGGCTGGAGGCGGTGGCCATCTTCTCCGAGCAGATCGCGGAGATCCGGCGGCTGCAGGGCCGGCTGTGGGAGCTGCGCGACCGGCTGCGCCGTGCCGGGCAGGCGCCCCGGGTCGATCCGGTGCACGCGGTGCTGCGTTACCTCTGCGAGCTGGCCGACGAGCAGGCGGGGCCGCTGCTCGACCGCATACTCGCCGACGGCGGCGAGACCCCGCCGCGCAACATGGCGCACCGGCCCGCGCTGGACAACCTGGCCGTGGCCGCCGCCCGGCTGGGGCGTGCCGAGCTGGCCGGACGCCTGTACGACGCGCTCTCCGGCGGCGGCGAGACGTTCGGCCACGGAACGGTCGCCCACCACTGCGGCCACCACTACCTCGCCCACCTGTGCGTGGCGATGGGCGACGAGCAGCGCGCCGCCGGCCACTTCGAGGCGGCCGCCGAGGTCCACGAACGCCGCGGCGTCCCCCTGATGCTCGCCGAGTCGCTCCTCGACTGGGCCGACCTGCTCGACGAGAGCGACCTCGAGGGCCCCAAACCCTCGGACCTGCGCACCTGGTGCCGCACCCTGCTCTCCGGCCGCGGCGCCCTGCTACTGGACCGCCGCGCCACGACCTAGCCCACCGGTCTGTGTTGCCGTCCCTTGGAGGTGGGGCCGGGCTGCCGAAGGTCACCACGGGCGGCCGCTCGGGGTCGGCGGGGGTCGCGGGCGGGAGCGTCAACGGACACCCGCCCACACCGGCGGAGAACACCCCGCCCTTCCCCCAAAGCGACGGCAACACAGGCCGGTGATCAGGTGGCGAGGGTGTGGCCGGCTTCGACGGCCTGGCGGACGGTCCTTGCGAGGGTCTCCTCCAGCGCCTCGCCCTGGGCTTCCAGGGCGGCGAGGCCGTCGGTGTCGTCGGTGTGGGCGAGCAGCGCCCGGTACGCGTCGTTACGGGCCAGCGCGTCGCGGGCGCGCAGGGCGGCGTCGGCCTCGGCGACCCGGTGCGCGTAGCGTTCCAGCCGGGTCACCCGGGCCTCCACGGCCGCCGCCGAGCGGTGCAGCGCCTCCTGCTGCGGCGCCAGCACGGCCCGCAGCTCGGGCGTGACGACGCCGCTCATGGCCCGCTCCTGCTCCTGCCACAGCCGGGTCTGGGTACGCAGCAGCACCGCGATCTCCCAGATCTGCCGGGGCAGCAGCACCTCGTTGGCCAGCCCGTCGAGCAGCCGCAACCGCATGGCCTGCGAGGTGTAGACGGACATGACGGCCCGCCTGGCGCGTTCGAGCAGGGCGCGGGCGGGCGCGGCCAGCTCGGGCACGAGCACGTACCGATCGTGGAGCGAGTCCGCAGGCCGATCGTGGAGCGAGTCCGCAGGCTCGCGGCGTAAGCGCGGGATGAAGGCGTCGATGACGGCCAGCCGCTCCTGCTCGGTCAGGTCGGGGTCGGCGATGAAGTCCACGGTGCGCCGGACGTGATCGCGCTCCCTGGCGAGCTGCCGCCGCTCGGCGGCGGCCGCGTTCCTGCGGTGCAGGACGTCGTGCGCCACGATGAAGACGGCCAGCCCGATCGGGATGAGCAGCACCGTGTAGAGCAGCCCGATGTCGCCGAACACGCCGTGCAGGAGGAGGGCGGCGAGCACGATCGCGACGCAGATCGCCAGCGATGACCACGCGTACCCGCGGCGACCGGCCACACCGACCCCCTCACGAACGAACGAGTTCCGAGGCGTCCTGAGAATTCACAATAGCCGCGGAATGCCGACAGATCACGGGATCCCCGGCAGACCGGCATCAGCGCAGGTAAGAGGCCCCGTTGAGGTCGAGGACGGCCCCGCTGGCCCATTCGGCCTCGGGCGAGGCCAGGTACACGATGGCCGCGGCGATCTCCTCGGGCCGCGCCACCCGCCCGAACGGGCTCTGCGCCCTGATCGCGTCGCCACGCGGCGCCTTGAGGTGCTCGTTGGTCATGTCGGTCTCGACGAACCCGGGCGCGACCGTGGCCACCGCGATGCCGCGCGGCGCGAGGGCGATGGCCAGCGACTGGCCGAGCGCGTTCAGCCCGGCCTTGCTCGCGCCGTACGCCGGGCTGTCGGGCTCGCCCCTGAAGGCGCCGCGCGAGGAGACGTTGACGATCCTGCCGCCCTCGCCCATGTGCCGCAGCGCGCACCAGGCGGTGTTGGCCGCGCCCATCAGGTTGACGCCCAGGGTGCGCTGCCAGGCGTCCTGCCACTCCTCGTACGTCAGCTCCGTGATCGGGTGGTGCAGGAACACGCCCGCGTTGTTGACCAGCACGTCGATCCGGCCGCCCAGCGCCTCGGCCGCCGCGGCCACCATCGACCTGACCGCCTCGGGGTCGGCCAGGTCCGCCTGGACCACCGCGTGCCCATCGCCCGGCAGCGCGCCGAGCAGGCTAGCGGCGTCGCCGGCCGAGTCGCGGTGATGGATGGCGACCCGGTCTCCCCGCTCGGCGAAGGCCGCCGCGACGGCCCTGCCGATGCCCCTCGACGCTCCGGTGACAAGTACTCCACGTCCACTCATCCCCCGCACGATAGGGGATGCTCGGCAAGCGCCTTCCGGCGGCCTAGGATGGACAGCGCCCCCGGAAACCGATCAAGGACAACCGGATGGCCGGGTGGAACGTCCCAACACTCCCGTCCCCCATCAGGAGTCACTCGTGGGATACCCGCCCCCGACGTACCACCGGCCGGCCTATGAGCCGGCTTACGGGCCGCCGCCCGCCACGCGCAACGACAACCTTCCCCTGATCGTGCTGTTCGTGGTCGGCCTGCCGATGCTGCTGTTCGGCGGCGGCGCGGCCCTCGCGCTGGTGCTGACCGACACCGGCGGCGGGCCTTCACCGAGCTCCGCGACCATGGTGATGCCGTCCAGGGAG
Organism: Nonomuraea sp. NPDC049504; assembly: GCF_040676845.1. NCBI lineage: Bacteria > Bacillati > Actinomycetota > Actinomycetes > Streptosporangiales > Streptosporangiaceae > Nonomuraea > Nonomuraea sp. NPDC049504. The sequence goes on along the minus strand of NZ_JBFAPT010000012.1, from coordinate 130,027 downwards.
CCGCTGGCCGACGCCCAGGAGACCACCCCAGCCCAAAATGACCCCGCCCAGACCGACCCAGCCCAGACCGACCCAGCCCCGACGCAGGCTGACCAAATTCTTCCGCAACAGACCGGGCCGGCGGGGCTCGGCGGGTCGATCGCGCTCCAGTCCATCGACCCCGCCCTGCGGCTCACCGCGACCGTCAGCCGCGTCATCGACCAGGCCACGCCCGCCACCGAGTTCGTGAAGCCGGCGGCGGGCAGCAAGCTCGTCGCCGTGGAGATGACCTTCACCAACACCGGCCAGACCCAGTTCACCGACTCCCCGCTGCTGAGCGCCTGGCTCATCGACCACGAGAACCGGCAATACCGCCCCAGCGTCAAGCAGATCAGCGAGGGGCAGGACTTCGGCGCGACGGTGTCGATCAGCGGCGGCGACTCGCGCATGGGTGTGGTGGTGTTCGAGGTGCCGCAGGCGGCACGAGCCGCCAAGCTCCAGTACGCGATCAACGCCGGCCTCGGCTCGCAGAAGGCCGAGTGGACGCTGGCCTAGCACATCGGCGGCGCTGACGTTCACCAGCGGCAGTTGAGACCGACCTGAGTGATCATGGTCAATGCGATCGTCATGTACAGCCGGCCCGATCGAGCGGGTCCAGGCCGGCCATCCTGACGTGGACGAGGCGTGCGCGGTCGGCCCCCCGACGAGCGGACCGGCACCGGGCAAGCGTGCCCGGCCCGGCACGGCGGCCGCGCGCTCTGAGCATTCTCTGAGAATTGCTTGCCAAAAATGTCGATCGTCCTGTCAAGCACTTTGTCGTGACGGAGGCGTACATGGCGGACAACCCCCTCGACTATGTGGTGATCGGCGCCGGGCCCGCGGGCCTCCAGCTCGGTCACTTCCTCCACAAGTCCGGCCGCAGCTACGTGATCCTCGAGGCGGGCGCGGCACCGGGCCTGTTCTTCCGCACGTTCCCGCGCCACCGCACGCTCATCTCGATCAACAAGAAGCACACCGGCTGGGACGACCCCGAGCTCAACCTGCGGATGGATTGGAACTCCCTGCTGTCGGACGACCCGGAGCTGCTGTTCACCCGCTACAGCGACCGGTATTTCCCGCATGCCGATGACATGGTCCGCTATCTCGGCGACTTCGCGCGGTCCTGCGGGTTGCGGATCGAGTACGGCGCCCAGGTGGCCAGGGTGGAGCGGCCAGGTCCCTTCGTGGTGACGGCCGAGGACGGCCGGACGTTCGAGGCGCGGCGGGTCGTCGTGGCGACCGGGGTGAGCAAGCCAAACATCCCGCCCATCCCGGGCATCGAGACGGCCGACCTGTACGGCGACGCGTCCATCGACCCCGCCGACTACACCGACCAGCGGGTGCTCATCATCGGCAAGGGCAACTCAGCGTTCGAGACGGCCGACAACCTGGTCGAGACCGCCGCCGTCATCCACGTCGCCGGGCCGCGCTCGGTGCGGCTGGCCTGGCGCACCCACTACGTGGGCCACCTGCGCGCGATCAACAACAGCATGCTGGACACCTACCAGCTCAAGTCCCAGAACGCGGTGCTCGACGGGCACGTCAGGAACATCGAGCGGCAACCCGACGGCACGTACCTGGTGAGCGTGGCCTTCGTCCGGGTGGACGAGATCACCAAGGACATCCCGTACGACCGGGTCATCGTCTGCACCGGGTTCCGCTTCGACGACTCGATCTTCGCGCCCGGGTGCCGGCCGGCGCTCGCGTGCGACGGCAGGTTCCCGGCGCTGACGCCCGCGTACGAGTCGGTGGACGTCCCCGGCCTGTACTTCGCCGGCACCATCACCCAGTCGCGCGACTTCAAGCAGGGCACGAGCGGCTTCATCCACGGCTTCCGCTACGGCGTGCGGGCCCTGCACCGCGTGCTGGAGTCGCGCCACCACGGGGTGTCCTGGCCGGCCCAGGAGTTGCCGGCCGACCCGGCGGCGCTGGCGGCGGCGGTGGTCGCCAGGATCAACCGCACCTCGGCCCTGTGGCAGCAGTTCGGGCTGCTGGCCGACGTGATCACACTCGACGGCGGCACCGCCCGCTACTACGAGGAGGTGCCGTACGACCTGCGCGAACACCCGATCGGTGAGCACGGCCACTTCTCGATCACCCTGGAGTACGGCCCCGGCCACGACAAGGTGGATCCCTTCGACATCGAGGTCGCCCGGCCGGGCCAGGGCGACGCGGCCCGCGCCCACGAGGGCCACTACCTGCATCCGGTCGTCCGCCACCATCTCCCCGGGCAGCCGGTCGCCGTGCACCACGTGACGGAGAACCTGGAGAACGAGTGGGACTCCCCCGAGGTGCACGTGGAGCCGCTGCGGGCGTTCTTCGCCCGGCGCACGGCCGCGGTCCCCGCGTGATGCGCCCGACGATGAGCAGCCCCGTCCACGACCCGGCCCGCACCTCGCCGCGCGACCCGGCCCGCACCCCGCCGCCCGTCCCGCCGCCCGGCCCGGCGAACGGCCCCGCGAACGGCCCCGCGAACGGCCCGGTGAACGGCCCGCCGCCCCTCCCGGCCGTCCCGCTGAGCGACCCCCGCTACGGCCCGACGCACGGCCCGGTCCGCGACCCCATGGCCGGGCCGCGCGGCCCGGCCGCCACCCGCCCGCGCGGCCCGATGAGCGGCTGGCGGCTGCGGGACTTCGAGGACGCCGCCCGCGAGCGCCTCGCCCCCGCGCACTACGACTACTTCGCGGGCGGCGCGGGCGAGGAGATCACGCTGCGCGCCAACGAGGCCGCCTTCGACCGGCTCGCTCTGGTGCCGAGGGTGCTGCGCGGCGCGGGCATACCGGAGACCGGCGTGACCCTGCTGAACAGCCGCGCGTCCATGCCGGTGCTGGTGGCGCCGACCGCGTTCCACCGCCTGGCCGACCCGCAGGGTGAGCGGGCGACCGCGCGGGCCGCGGCGGCGGCCGGGACCATCATGATCGTCAGCATGGCCGCCACGGTCGCCGTCGAGGAGGTGGCGGCGGCGCCGGGCGCCGAGCTGTGGTTCCAGCTCTACGTCCAGCCCGACCTGGCCTTCACCGAGCGCGTCGTGCGCCGCGCGGAGTCGGCGGGCTGCACGGCGCTGGTGGTCACGGCCGACTCGCCGGTCATGGGCGTACGCGAGCGCGACGTCCGCAACGGCTTCCACGACCTGCCCGCCCACCTGCACTGCGAGAACCTGCGCGACGGCCCGGACGGCCCGGTGCGGCCGATCGTGATGTGGCCGGAGCTGTCATGGGAGCACCTCGCCGTGCTGCGCCGCATGACGGACCTGCCCCTCGTGGTCAAGGGCGTCACGCACCCGGCCGACGCCAGGCTCGCGATCGACCACGGCGCCGCGGCGATCCTGGTGTCGAACCACGGCGGCCGGCAGCTCGACGGCATGCCCGCCGCGATCGACCTGCTGCCGGACGTCGTGGCCGAGGTCGCGGGCGCGGTGCCGGTGCTGATGGACGGCGGGGTGCGGCGCGGCACCGACGTGGTCAAGGCGCTGGCGCTGGGCGCCGCCGCGGTCGGGGTCGGCCGTCCGGTGCTGTGGGGCCGCGCCGCCGGCGGCGAGGCGGGCGCGGCCGGCGTGCTCGGCCTGCTGCGGGCCCAGTTCGAGGAGGCCATGACGCTGTGCGGCTGCGCCGGCTTGGCCGGCCTCAGCCGGGACATGGTTCGGGACACGGTGCGGGACACGGTGCGGGACACGGTGCGGCCATGCTGATCGCCGTCGTGCTGCTGGTGGTGGCCGTACTGATGAGCCTGCCGTGGTGGCTGCCGCGCCGGGTGGTGGCGCTGCGTGAGCGGGTGTTCGCCCGGATCAACGGCGACGAGGGCGTGCCCGTGCCAGGCGAGCTGGTAGGCGTCGAGCGCTTCCGCGAGCTGTACGCGCACCCGGCCGCGAACGGCCGCAGCAAGGGTGCGGCGCTGTCGGACCTGTTCTGGTACTGGCTGGCCCCCGGCCCCGAGATGCACCAGGAGCACCTGGAGCCGGGCGAGCGGTACGACGCCGTGGCCCGCACCACCCGCGCCCTGCTCGCGGTGCCGAAGGGCGAGGTGGAGGAGCTGGCCCGCCGGTGCGCCGTGCGCGGCGTGGCGGGCGTGCGCGGGCTGGTCAGGCTGCGGGACCTGATGATGCCGGTGTGGGCGGAGTTCGCGTACGAGCTGGTCTTCGCCGAGCGCTGCCCGCGCGAGGCCCGCGACCTGATCGCGGCCAACGCCGACGACGTGGTCACCTCGCTCAAGTGCACGGGCCTGCGGCACATGGGCCGCCGCGACCGCCTGACCCGCTACCTGCTGCCCCGCCTGGACAGGGTACGGGTGCCGCTGCCCGGCGGCCTGACCCCGCTGGAGCAGGCGTACTACCTGCAGGGCGCGTTCTTCAACACCGCCGTGGTGCAGCTCAGTGAGGCCATGGCGCATCTGCTGCTCGTCCTCGCCCAGCACCCCGGGGAGCAGGAACGCGCGCGCACGTCCGATGACCGCCACTTCGACCGGGTGATCAACGAGACGCTGCGGCTCTACCCGCTGTTCGGCATCGCCCACCGGATCACCAGCGGCGACATCGCGCTGGACGAGCACACCACGATCCCGGCCGGTTCCGTGCTGTGCTTCAACTATCCGGAGTTCCACCGGACGGGGTTCGCCGACCCCGGCCGCTTCGACCCCGCCCGTTTCGACCCCGGCCGTTGCGATCGGCCGGCGAAGGAGCTGAACCACGTCCCGTTCGGCGTCGCGGCCAACCGGCCGTGCCCGGCCTGGCGGCTGGCGCCGATCGCGATGCGCGCGGTGGCGCGGGAGGTGCTCGGCCGCTACGTCCTCGACTCCTCCGTCACCCACACCAGATCCCTGCCCAGCCGCGGGCCCTGCCTGCTCACCCCGCGCGGGGCCGCGCACCGGCCCCGGCTCGCGCTGGCGTACCTGCGGGTGCGCGACCGCTGGGAGGACGTCTGGCGCGGCCTCGTCCAGCTCGTCCTCGGCACGTACATGGTGTGGGACGCGCACCGCAAACGGCTGTGCGAGCGCCACTTCGCCGAGGCCGCCTCCAACCCCCCTGACGCTTCCGATGCGGAGGACCGGTATGCCCACCCTGGTCATCAACCTGGCGCACGTCGCTCCCTCTGACCCGAACCTCTCCCTGGTGCTCAAGGTCCTGCCCGCCCTCGTCGTCATCCTGATCACGGCGGCGATCTGCGGCAGGCTGGCCCAGCTCGTGATGCAGCCGCGCGTGCTCGGCGAGATGGTCGCCGGCGTGCTGCTCGGGCCCACGTTGTTCGGCTGGTTGTTCCCCGAGGCGCAGGCCACCCTGTTCCCGCCGGAGGTCCGGCCGGTCCTGTACGTGCTGAGCACCATCGGCCTGACCCTCTACATGTTCCTGGTCGGCGCCGGACTCGACCACAGCGCGGGCACGCCGGGCGAGGCGCGCAAGGCGTCGGTGCTGGCCGCGTCGGGCATCCTGCCGTCGCTGCTGCTCGGCGCGGGCACCGGCCTCGTGCTGTACGACCTGCTGTCCCGCCCGGAGGTGCCGCCCCTGCAGTTCGCCCTGTTCGTCGGGGGCGCGCTGTCGCTGACCGCCTTCCCCATGCTGGCCAGGATCCTGTACGAGCGCGGCCTGGAGAACTCCCCGCTCGGCCGCCTGTCCCTGCTGGGCGCCTCCATCGACGACGCGCTGGCCTGGTGCCTGCTCGCCGTGCTGACGGCCATGCACCTCGGTGACGGCCCTGCGGGGGCGCTGCCGACGGTCGCGCTGACCGCGCTGTTCGCCATCGTCATGCTCAAGGTCGTGGCCCCGCTGCTGCGGCCGATGGGCGACAGCGTCGCGCGCACCGGGCGGCTCGGCCCGACCGGCATGTACGTGGTGATCCTCGTCCCCCTGGCGGCCGGCTGGATGACGGACTGGATCGGCGTCTACTCCGTCTTCGGCGGCTTCTTCGCCGGCCTCGCCATGCCGCGGAACCCCGAGTTCCGCCAGGTCCTGCACGGCCGCATGATGGAGGTCGTCTCGACCCTGCTGCTGCCGGTCTTCTTCACCTTCTCCGGGCTGAACACCCAGCTCGGCGGCATCACCGGCGGCGCCATGGTGCTGGCGTTCCTGCTGATCCTGGCGGCCGGGTTCGCCGGGAAGTACTTCGGGTGCTCGCTGGCGATGCGCGGGCTCGGGTTCTCGTGGCGGGAGTCGTACGCGGTGGGCGGGCTGATGAACGCCCGCGGCCTGATGATCCTCATCTTCATCAACATCGGGCTCGCCCAGCAGATGATCACCACGGAGCTGTTCTCGATGCTGGTGCTCGTGGCCGTGCTGACCACGGCGGCCGCCCTGCCGCTGTACAAGCTCGCGCTGCCCGAGCGGCTGGAGCTGACCACGAAGGCCGAGGCGCCGGCCGAGCGGCCCGTGGAAGTTCCATCCAACTCTCCGTGATCGCCCAGGTGGGCGGGTGTGGACACTTCTTCTGGAAGGCCAATGAGACGGGTGGATCTGGTTTTTCCGCCACAGTGGTGTAACCGTGGTGCCGTGGCTGGGACTTCAGGCACGGCCGACCCGCCCTCCCGTCGGCTGCTGCTCGTCGAGGACGACCGCGAACTGGGGCCGATGCTGGTCGACCTGTTCACCGAACAGGGTTACACGGTCGATCTGGCGCTGGAGGGACAGCGAGGGCTGCACCTTGGGCTGAGCCGCGCGTACGACGTGCTCGTCGTCGACCGCGGCCTGCCCTCGATGGACGGCATCGACCTGCTGCGGCGGCTGCGGCGGCAGGCGGTCACCACTCCGGTGCTGCTGCTGACGGCGTTCGGCTCGGTGTCCGACCGGGTCACCGGGCTCGACGCCGGCGCGGAGGACTATCTCGTCAAGCCCTTCGACATCGACGAGCTCCTGGCCAGGGTACGGGCGCTGCACCGCCGCAACCTCGACATGGCCACGCTGCTGCCGCTGGGCGAGGGCTGGCTGGACGCGGAGTCCCACATCGTCCGGCTGCCCAGCGGCGAGCAGGTGATGCTGTCGGGGCAGGAGTGCCGGCTGCTCAGCGCGCTGGCCGCGCGCCCGAGCCAGGTGCACACCCGCAGGGCGTTGCGCCAGCAGGTCTTCGACGGGGCGAAGAAGGAGTCGATCGTGGATACCTACGTGTACTACCTGCGCAGCAAGCTGGGCGCGGGCGTGGTGAGCACGGTACGCGGCGTGGGCTACCGCCTGGGCGCGCTGTGAGCGTCATCGCGCCGCACCGCCCGGCCGACCCGGGGCGGCGTCCTGAGCCGGAGCCCGATCCTGGCCGCCGCCTGCTGAGACGGGCCCGCCGCCGGGTCACCGTGCAGGTGGCGGGGGCGTTCTCGGTGGTGCTGGCGCTGGTCGGCGTGCTGGTGTGGTGTGCGATGGTGCACAGCCAGGGCACCGCCGCGATGCGCGACCTGGCGGTCACGGCCGCGCGATCGCCGGTGGCGTACCCGCCGCCCTGCGTCTGGCTGTACCAGCTGCGCTCCGACGGCACCATCACCGCCTCGCCCGGCGCGCCCGCCGAGCTGCCCCTGCGCAGCTCCATCAACCACGTCTCCGGCGGCGTGCCCGAGGAGACCGTGCAGGTCACGGTGGCCGGCCAGGAGTATCTCGTGCACACCCGCCGCCGCGGCGACACCATCGTGCAGGCCGCGCTCGACCTGCGCTACCAGGTGTCGGAGCGGCAGCGGCTGCTGCAGACGCTGTTCGGCGCCGAGGTGGCCGGGCTGCTGGCCGCGCTGGTCGTCGGCCAGGTCGTCGCCCGCCGCGCCATCGCGCCGCTGGGCGAGGCGCTGGCCCGGCAGCGGCGCTTCGCCGCCGACGTCAGCCACGAGCTGCGCACCCCGCTGACCCGGCTGAACACCCGCGCCCAGCTGCTGTCCAGGCGGCTGCGCGGCGGCACCGACCCGATCCTGCTCATCGACGAGGCCGATCACCTCGTCATCGGCACCAGGCAGCTCGGCGAGGTGGTGGAGGACCTGCTGTGCTCCGCCCAGTTCCAGCACCTGCGGCGGCCGTTCGGGCCGGTGGACCTCGCCGTGCTGGCCGCCGAGGTGGCCGCGGCCGACGGCGCGCGGGCCGCCGCCCGCGGCGTGGACGTGCAGGTGCGCTGCGACGGGCCCGGCGACCACGTCGTACGCGGCGTCGAGTCGGCCCTGCGCAGGGTCGTCTCCGCGCTGCTCGACAACGCGCTCGGCCACACCGGGCCGGGCGGCCACATCGGGATGCGGCTGTCGTGCGAGCCCGGCGTCGTGCTGCTCACCGTCGAGGACGACGGGGTCGGCCTCGACCCGGCGGACACCGAGCGGTTGTTCGGCCGGTTCGAGGGGACCGGGTTCGGGCTGGGGCTGGCGCTCGTGCGCGAGGTCGTGGAGGGCCATCACGGCACGATCACCGCGGACGGGCGGCCGGGCGAAGGCGCCGCCTTCACCGTACGCCTGCCCGCCCACCACCCCGGACTCACCGCAGAACCCCGCCCGGAACCGGCCTCGAAGCCCTGAACACCGGCGGGGCCTGACGATGCCGGCTCAGGCGCCGGACTCCTCCTGCACGGCCTTGAGCACCGCGTCGGCGATCGAGCGCGGGTCCACGCCGAAGTGCTCCCGCACCGACTCGCGGGTGCCCGACAGGCCGAAGCCGTCGGTGCCGAGCGAGGTCCACGGCTGACGTACCCAGGGGGCGATCTGGTCGGGCACCGCCCGCATCCAGTCGCTGACCGCGATCACCGGCCCGCGCGCCCCGGCCAGGGCCTCCTGGACGTACGGCACGCCGGTCGCCGTCATGGCGTCCCTGCGCAGCTCGCTCCACGAGGTGACCGACCAGACGTCCACGCCGATGCCGTACTCCTCGCGCAACAGCTCCTGCGCCGCCAGCGCCCAGTGGATGGCGGTGCCGCTGGCCAGCAGCTGCGCCTGCCCGCCGCCCTCGGAGAAGCGGTACATGCCCTTGACGATGCCCTCCTCGGCACCCTCCGGCATGGCGGGCTGCGGCTTGGGCTCGTTGTAGACGGTCAGGTAGTAGAACACGTTCTCGCCGGCCTCGCCGTACATGCGCCGCAGGCCGTCGCGGACGATCACGCCCACCTCGTACGCGAACGCCGGGTCGTACGCCATGCACGCCGGGTTGGTCGAGGCGATGAGCTGGGAGTGCCCGTCGGCGTGCTGCAGCCCTTCACCCGTCATGGTGGTGCGGCCCGCCGTGGCGCCGACGAGGAAGCCCCGGCCGAGCTGGTCGGCCAGCGCCCACATCTGGTCGCCGGTCCGCTGCCAGCCGAACATCGAGTAGAAGATGTAGAACGGGATCATCGGCTCGCCGTGGGTGGCGTAGCTGGAGGCGGCGGCGGTGAACGACGCCATCGAGCCCGCCTCGGTGATGCCCTCCAGCAGGATCTGTCCCTCGGTGGACTCGGTGTAGGCGAGCAGCAGGTCCCGGTCGACGGATTCGTAGCGCTGGCCGAGCGGCGAGTAGATCTTCGCCGACGGGAAGAGCGACTCCATGCCGAACGTCCTGGCCTCGTCGGGCACGATCGGCACCCAGCGGCGGCCCGTCTCCGGCTCCCGCATGAGGTCCTTCACCAGCCGCACGAACGCCATCGTGGTCGCCACCGGCTGCGCCGAGCCCTTGGCCAGCTTGTCGAAGGGACGCGCGTCGGGGGCCGCCAGCGGGTGGTGGGACACCTTCCGCGACGGCACGGGGCCGCCCAGCGCTGCGCGCCGCTCGGCCACGTAGCGGGCCTCGGGCGAGCCGGGGCCGGGGTGCGCGTACGGGGGCAGGTCGCCGTCGAGCGCGGCGTCGCTGATCGGCAGGCCCAGGCGGTCGCGCAGGTCGCGGAACTCGTCCTGGGAGAGCTTCTTCATCTGGTGGTTGGCGTTGCGCGCCTCGACGCCGGCGCCCAGCGTCCAGCCCTTGACCGTCTGGACGAGGATCACCGTCGGGCCGCCCCGGTGGTCGAGCGCGCGGCGGTAGGCGGCGTACACCTTGCGCGGCTCGTGGCCCGCCCGCGAGCCGCCGACGATCCGGCGCAGTTCCTCGTCGGAGTGGGGCACCTCGATGCCGTGGAACAGCTTCTCGCGGATGTAGTCGCCCTGCGAGGCGGCGAACGTCTGGAACTGGCCGTCGGGCGTCTCCGACAGCCGCGCCACCAGCTCGTCGTTCTGGAGCAGCGGGTCCCAGTCGCGGCCCCACAGCGCCTTGACCACGTTCCAGCCCGCGCCCCTGAAGACGCCCTCCAGCTCCTGCACGATGCGGGTGTTGCCGCGTACGGGGCCGTCGAGCCGCTGCAGGTTGCAGTTGATGACGAACGTGAGGTTGTCGAGGCCCTCGCGCGCGGCCAGCGTCAGCGCCGCCGTGGCCTCGGGCTCGTCCATCTCGCCGTCGCCCAGGAACGCCCACACGTGGGAGGCCGAAGTGTCCTTGATGCCGCGGTTGAGGAGGTAGCGGTTGAACCGGGCCTGATAGACGGCGTTGAGCGGCCCCAGCCCCATCGACACGGTCGGGAACTGCCAGAACCCCGGCATCGCCCTCGGGTGCGGGTAGGACGGCAGGCCGCCCTCCGGCTCCCGCCTGAACAGGTCGAGCTGCTCCTCACTCAGCCGGCCCTCCAGGAAGGCGCGAGCGTAGATCCCCGGCGAGGCGTGACCCTGGAAGTAGACCTGGTCGTGCTCGCCGTGGAAGAAGTGGTTGAAGCCGACCTCGTAGAGCCAGGCGGCCGAGGCGTAGGTGGACAGGTGGCCGCCGAGCCCCAGCTTGCTGCCCCTGGTGATCATCGCGGCGGCGTTCCAGCGGTCGTACGCCGCTACGCGCTCCTCCAGCTCAAGATCACCCGGGTAGTCGGGCTCGTCATCGGTCGCCACCGTGTTGACGTAGCGGCTGCTCGTGGCCAGCCGCCGCAGCAGGAACTCGGCCCGGTCGGGGCCGGCCTCCCGGCGGACGGCTTCGAGCGACTCCAGCCATTCCGCCGTCTCTTGGGGGTCCCAGTCTGTCTCCATACATCCATCCTATGATCGATCATCCCATGTGCGAAGACGGCTAGGATCGTGGCGTGAAACCGGTGGTGAGGGTCCCGCTGCGCGACCGGATCAGATCCTCGATCATCGAGGGCCTGATCGACGGCCGGTGGGCGCCCGGCGACCGCATCGTCGAGCGCCGGCTCGCGGCGGAGCTCGGCGTCAGCCAGGCCCCGGTCCGCGAGGCGCTGCGCGAGCTGGAGACACTGCGCCTGATCGAAACCTCCCCTAACAAGGGCGCGCAGGTGCGCGGCTTCACCGAGGCCGACCTGCGTGAGGTCTACCAGGTGCGAGCCGGCCTGGAGGAGACGGCCGTCCGTCTCGGCCGCCCCTCCCCCGACGCGCTCCGGGATAACCTAGCCCACCTGCGGCAGGCCATCGCCACCGGCTCCCGCACCGACCAGGTCCGCCACGGCGTCGCCTTCCATCGCGAGATCGTCGCGGCGGCCGGCAACGAGGTGCTGCTGTCCGTTTGGGAGTCGCTGGGCGTCGAAGTCTGGACCCACCTGTCGATCCGCCTGCTGGGCCTGCGCCCCCACGAGAACGCCCTGGACCACGAGCCTCTGGTGGAGGCCATCGAACGCGACGACCCGGCCCTCCCCGTCCTGATAAGAAACCACGTCCTCGCCTACGCCCCCTGACCCGGTTCCCGCGAAGCGCGGTCCAACGATCTGGCACCCTCGAGAGCAGCTATCCGTTCGGATACATTTCTCCGGTCCCGGTACGCCACCACGGAGCGGAGTGCTCCTAGCCTCTCGGAATGACATGCGATCAGCGTCGCCGTATTTCCCCGCGTTCGGCGAGGAGATGGGCACGCTAGACCAACAGGAGGCGACGTGCAGGTCAACAACTTCGGGCCGGTCACCAACCAGACCAACATCGACCGCAGCCTCTCCTTTCCCAAGGCCGACGTCCAGGCGGGAATCGCACAGCTCCGCCAACTGATCGCCGCCGGATCCATTCCGCAGGCGATCGGCACGGAGGTCGTCACCGAAGTCGAGCAGAGCCTGAACGAGGCGAACGGGCAGCCCACCGGCCGCCTCAAAGCCTCACTGCAAAGGCTTCGGGACATGCTGGCGATCGGGGGAGCCTCCGCCGACGACGTGGCCAAGATCGCAGGCGCGATCACCGCGGTATCAGGAATCATCGGCGGTTGACATGACCGATCTCGCCAGTGACAGCGACACAGCCGATCCCGATCCTGGCCAGATGCGCGTCAACAACTTCGCCCAGGTCGAGAACCAGCAGAACAATTTCTACGCCGAAAGCCGCACACCGCAGGACTATTTGGACGCGGCGCGCAGGGCACTGGCCGAACATCAATGGGAACAGGCCTGCAAGAGTTACGCCGACTATCTGGAGCGCGAACCACCGGCCCTGCCCAAGAGAATGGCCGACACCCGCACCGAGTACGCCTTGGCGAAGCTACGGGGAAGGCGTCCTCGCGCTCATCCGGATCCGACAAATAGCGAGATTCACGCGCTCCTTCTCAAAGCACGCAAACTCGATCCGGAATCGCCAGCGGCCGCCGTTCTCATGGCCATCTGCGACGAGGATCTCGATCACGCCTTCGCAAGCGAGGTCGGCCCTTCTGAGGAGACCAGGAAGGCGAGCGCCGACCTCGATCTGGAGTGGGCACGGCGCATCGTCACGACCGTCAGAGTTCATGAATCACCCACTTGGCAGGAACTCGACCGGCGGGTCCACCGTGGCGGCACCGTACCCATGCGTGTTCCTCCGCTCAGTGACGAGGAACGAACCGAGCGCGTGCATCGCATGAGCACCCTGTTCACGCCGCCTCCGGCGATTCCCGTGCGGGAGCCGCGGTTGAATCCCCTCTACGGCATTCTTCCGCTGGCCGGCGGGATCACGATCATCTGGGTGGCCATGGCGCTCTTAACCACCTACCCGAACCCCCTTCGCTCGCTGCTCTCGCCGGCTCCCTACATCGGCATCACCGGCCTCGCCGCAGCCTTACTCGGCGGCCGGCTGACCAGCGGGGCGCTGATCTCCAATTGGAGGAACAACCACGCGTTCAACCGCGCTGTGAACGACTATAGGGAGAAGCTGCGCGTCTATGAGGATGCCCTTCCCTCGCATGCGCAGATCAGCCGATGGTTGCAGCATGACGTGGCTGTGGTGGTCGATCGCGCGTTAGCCCGCTTGGGCATCGTGATGGAGGAGTTGCACAGCACCGGGCGCATTACCGAACCCCTTGTAATCGTCGGCCCCGCCGATCCTCCGAGAACTAAACTGGTGCGACATCATCGGATCGGACCTGGATATGTCGCATCCCGCTACACCGTCTTCGTCGTGTGCATGGCGGATCACAAACTCGGCGCATACCGCACGGCGCTGGATTCCGTGACCGGTCGGCGTGAGCGGGAAGAACAAACCAGCGAATACCGCTATCGGGACATCGTCTCGGTAAATGTGAAGACGGTCCGGCTGGATCTTCCTCCGGACGCCAAGAAGACCGAGGACGCCGAACCGACCTACGCTTTTGTGGACGCACCGGAAAAGAACACCGTGGCAGAACGGTTCACTCTCATCGTGCCAGGCGACCGTTTCACCGTGACGACCAAGGTCAGCACGGATGACGGGCAGGGAACGCGCGTCGACTTCTCCCGAGCCGACCGCGCACTGGCCACCATACGCCGACGCATCGCGGCCAGCACCGTAAGGACGTAACCGGCATCCACCTCCAAGAAGACAGGCGCCCGCACATCCTAGATCTTCTAAGGTTCGACGAATGGACGAAGCGACCGAACACCGGATGAGTGCGGACGATCGGATCGAGCAGGCCAGGCGGCTTTACGAACGAGCACTCTTCGGAGGCGACACCGACGCCGTAGGGACGGCCGAACGGCAACTCGACGCGGTGGAGGCGGACCTGGCCCTAGCGCGAGGCCGCATTGCGCACGCGCGCTTCCTGAACGACGGACACGAGGACCCGCAGGAGCTGAGTCTGTTCGAGCGTGCAGCCGAACTCCACCGGAACCTGGGAAACGTGCACGGCGAGGCGGAGGCCCTGTTCTGGATCGGCTGCTTCCACCAGGTCGTACGAGCCGACGACACCACCGCACTGCCCGTGCTCGAACAAGCCCATCAGAAGGCCGTGCAAGCCGACGACCCCCTGACCGCGTCCTACGCCCTCCGGCACCTGGGCATGGCGGACCATAAAGCGGGTCGCCTGGACCAGGCACAGGCACGGCTGGAGGAGTCGACCCATCTCCGCCGAAAGATCGGCTTCCTCCCCGGCGTAGCCGCCAACCTCATCGGCCTCGCCTATCTCACCGCCGCGCAAGGACACCGTGACAAGGCGCTGACGCTCCTCGACGAAGCCGCCTCACTCGCCGCCACCGCACACGCCCACGGCATACTCCGCCATGTCGGGGAGGCGAGACGCCAGTTATGACAACCGTCGGGCCCGTATCCACCGGCCTCAGAAGATCAACGCCCTGAACCAAGGTGGAGTGCGGCTCCACTGGCGACCTCCTCTTCGACGTTGGCGTCCAGATGAGCCTGCACGGGCTCGAAGAACGGGTACGGCACCAGCTCCGTGACCCGCTTGCGTGAGCACCATTCAACGGCGGTGACCTCGTCAGCATCGGCGACGTGGGCTTCGCCGGCGAGCGCCTCGCACACGACGTAGATCATGAGGCAGCCGGTGCTCGGGTGAATGCGCTCGCCCAGTGTCTTCACCGCGCGCACGATCATGCCGACTTCTTCGCGCGTTTCCCGTACGGCGGCATCCTCGCCGGTCTCACCGGCCTCGATCTTGCCGCTGGGGAACGTCCACAGCAGTGACCCTTCAGCCTGCCGCCGACAAATGAGCAGCACCCGCTTTTGGTCGACGATGATGGCCGCGGCGATGGCCGGCGGCTCCTCGGAATGGTTCACGGGCTGACTTCCTCACGAGCGCACACAGAACCGGTGGAACAGACCACGCTAGCGGCTGGCGTGGGGCCAGCATGGAAGGTCACCGGTGGGGGCTGCCGGCAGCGGATACGGTCCGTGATGGAGCAGGGGCGAGCGCGATGGACAGCATCTTCCCCGCGGCGATGATCAGGAGTCGTCGTCAGGCAGTTGGTCAGGCACCCCCGGGCAGGGGCGTCCAACAACAGCAAAAGGCCACGCTCCCAACCGGGGATGTGGCCTCTGAGCTGTGGTGGGCGATACTGGGATCGAACCAGTGACCTCTTCGGTGTGAACGAAGCGCTCTCCCGCTGAGCTAATCGCCCGCCCTGCCGGCCCCTTGCGGTTCCGACGGGGAAAACCATACCGCACTCGGGGACGTACGGCGAAACCAATAGCCCGGGGAGGCCCGTCGTGGGCCGCGTCAGAGGGATTCGGGTGAAACGCGGCGGTTGCCCACCGGCGCGGCGGGCGTGTGGCATACCATCGTCCTGTCCGGGAAGCATCGGCCACGATCTTCGGCCAGGATCTTGAGCGGGAAACGTTCATGGACGGTGCGTCCGGGGCAGGCTCCACAGCACGCAAAACCCTTGTAAATACGACCCGATTGATGCCGTTTAGCCTGGTAGATGCCTAAATGTCCAGCTGTGATGTGCGTTACAGAAGGCCCCTGGGGCGGAATCTTTCCTACAGGTTTCTTCGTTCCGCGTCATAGCTCCGGACGAAGTCCGTCAGAGCAGTGAAAGCCCCGAAGAGGGGACCTACGACGAAAAGGTTTGGCTGACGATGAACAGCACCACCGTCTCCGCCGAGCTTGGCCTTCGGCTTGTGGTCCCCGACCGTACTACCGTCCCCCTGCTCGCCGGGCTGAGCTACACAGCCGACGATCCGTACGCCATCCGCATGGCCTTCCACGTAGGGAACGACGAGCCGGTCGAGTGGATCTTCGCCCGCGAGTTGCTCACCGTGGGCATCGTTCGGCGTGTCGGTGACGGCGACGTGCAGGTGTGGCCCGCACGCGCCGACGGCGAGCGCACCCTGCACATCAGCCTCACCTCCCCGTTCGGGCAGGCGTTGTTCGAGGTGCCGCTGGCTCCGCTCACGGAGTTCCTGCACCGCACGTACGAGAAGGTCCCGGCCGGTCGCGAGACCGACTACATGGACCTCGACGCCGAACTGACCAACATGCTCTGGCCGTCCTGACCTGAAGAAGGCGGCACGTCGTCCGGCGATCTCCCCCAGGAACGCCGGACGTGATCATGCAAGGGCCCGTTACGCCGGCAGCGACTCCAGCACCCGGCGCATCCGCGCGATCTCGATGCTCTGTCCCGAGTAGACGTCCTTGGCGAGCAGCCGCATGCGCTGGTCGCGCCCGCCGGCCAATTGCTCGCCGGCCATCTTGACCGCGCCCTCGTGATGGCGGGTCATGAGTTGCAGGAACAGCCGGTCGAAGGCGCCGTTCCTGGCGCCCCGCAGCGCGTTCAGCTGCTCCTGGGTGGCCATCCCGTACGCGGCCCCCTGCGCGTGGTCGTGACCTGCGGGGGCGCGGCGGCCGAGCTCGGCGAGCCAGTTCGTCATGACCTTGATCTCCGGCGTCTGGGCGGCGGAGATCTGGCGGGCCAGCGAGCGGATGCTCCCGGTCGTCGTACGGGCCTCGACCAGCGCGGTCATCTCCAGCGCCTGGCGGTGATGGGGGATCATGCCCTCGGCGAAGCGCACGTCGGCGGCGACGGCGGCCGACGGCGTGCGTCCGACCCGTTCCCCCGGCCGGGCGGTGCGGGCGGGAGCCCCGGGGCTGCCTGGCACGATCACCGGCGCCTCGGTGCCCACGGGTGACGGCCCGGCCGGCGCGGGAGGCTCCTGGGCACACCCCGCAAGGGCAAATGTCGCCATAAGTGTGACGATTACCGTACGCGTCCCCGATCCTGCTGACATAGCTTCCATAGTGAGCTACGAGACAAAGGGGATGCGCGTTGATCTTCGCCATGTCGCGCGGTACCAAGGTGCGCGGCACCACGCTGCGGGCCGCACTGGTGTCGGCCGTGCTGGTCCTGGCCTCCGCCTGCGCCGCGGCGCCCGCCGCCGAACCGGAAGCGGCGCCCTCCGCCGAGCCCGCGCCGGCCACGACCGGCTCCCCGGAGGAGGAGAGCGGCGCGCAGACCAGCCCCAATGTCCGGCATGTCGCCAACGTGCCGCGGACCGCCCCGCTGAACGGCGAGGAGGACTTCAACACCGACCTCGCCTTCCAGGGCGACTACGCGTACGTGGGCAACTTCGGCGGCTTCGCGATCTACGACATCGGCGATCCGGAGAAGCCCAGGGTGGTCAGCCAGGTCTCCTGCCCGGCCCAGCAGAACGACGTGACGATCCACGGTGACCTGCTGATCCTGTCGATCGACGAGCCGCGCGCGGGCCCCGAGTGCGACGCCGCCGACGGCCCCCGCGCGTGGGAGGGCCTGCGGATCTTCGACGTCAGCGACAAGCGGAGCCCGCGGTACGTCGGCGCCGTCCAGACCGAGTGCGGCTCGCACACCCACACGATGGTCCCGGCCGGAGAGACGCTCTACGTGTACGTCTCCTCCCCCGGCCCCGAGCCCGGCTCCCCCACCTGCCCGTCCCCGCACGAGCTGCTGCAGATCGTGGAGGTCCCCCTGGCGGCCCCGGAGAACGCGAAGGTGGTCGCCAAGCCGAACCTGTTCCCCGACCGCGCGACCAGCGACCTCGACTCCGGCTGCCACGACATCACCGCCTACCCGGAGAAGAAGGTGGCCGCGGCGGCCTGCTTCGGCGACGGCATGCTGCTCGACATCAGCGACCCGGTCAACCCGCGGGTGCTGCAGGAGCTCACCGACACCGAGAACTTCCAGATCTGGCACTCGGCGACGTTCAACAACGAGGGGACGAAGGTCGTCTTCGGCGACGAGCTGGGCGGCGGCAGCCAGGCCACCTGCGACCGCAACACGCCGCAGACCAAGGGCGCGAACGCCATCTACGACCTGGTGGACGGCCGGCTGGAGAAGCGCGGCTACTTCAAGATCCCGCGCGAGCAGCAGCAGAACGAGAACTGCGTCGCGCACAACGGCTCGCTCATCCCGGTGCCGGGCAAGGACGTCATGGTGCAGTCGTGGTACCAGGGCGGCGTGTCCATCTGGGACTTCACCGACTCGGCGGCCCCGAAGGAGATCGGGTTCTTCGACCGCGGCCCGTTCCCGGGCGACGGCATCGCGGGCACGTGGTCGGCGTACTACTACAACGGCTACATCTACTCCAGCGACATCAGGGCCGGCCTGGACGTACTGAAGATCGACGACCCGCTCACCGACCCGGCGGCGAAGGTGAAGATGGACGACTTCAACGTCCAGACGCAGCAGTCGTACTGACCCCGGCGGTCAGGCGGGCCAGCAGGACGACGAGCGCTTGGCGGCGCGGGCGATGGCGGCGCCGTCCAGCGTGACGGCCGTGGGTTCGATGCGGGCCCACGGCCACTCCAGGGTGAGCAGCAGCTCGTCGGGCGGCGGCAGCGGGAACAACCACAGCGGCATGTGGTACAGCGTGTGGGAGGCGTCGCCGCGCACGCCGCCGGGGAACCACGACAGGTTCGGCGGCGCGCAGTCGCCGTCGTGGTCGGAGTGGACCTCGGCGCCGCCCGGATAGCGCAGCACGAGGTGCAGCGACGTGCTCTCCTCGCCGGAGAACGCCGTGTCGAGCTGCAATGCGAGGCCGGGCGGCGCGGCGGCGTCGCGGGCCACGACGTCGAGGTTGAGCAGGCAGCCGACGTCGTAGACCTGGATCATCGGCAGCAGCACGGCGAGCGCGGGCGTGCGGGCGAGCACCCGCTCCACGGTGACGATCGCGCCCAGTTTCGCGATCGGCGGCACGCAGGCGCCGCCTTCCCCACTCATAGCGAACCCTCATTCGCTTCGGGCGTCATCTGCAGCCCAAGGGTAACCCCGCGATCGCGCCACCCCCGAGCGGTATGCGAAAACGGTCCGGCCCCGCCGCGCGTCACGACGGGGCGGCCTGGGTCACGGGTTGAGGTCGGCGGCGGAGCGCTCGGCGAAGATCCGCATGGCCTTGGTGGTGATGGGGCCGGGGGCGGCGGGCAGCTCGGTGTCGTCGACGAGCTTGATCGGCTGCACGTCGCGGGTGGTGGAGGTGAGGAACGCCTCGTCGGCTTCGTACAGGGCCTGGAGGGGGACGTCCGCCTCTTCGGCGCCGCACCATTCGAGCACCAGCGCGCGGGTGACGCCGGCCAGGCAGCCGGAGGCGAGGGTGGGGGTGAGCAGCCGGCCGTCGCGGACGACGAAGATGTTGGAGCCGGTGCCCTCGCACAGGTCGCCGGCCAGGTTGCCGAAGATCGCCTCGCCGCCGCCGCGCCGCTTGGCGTGCAGCAGGGCCTTGGCGTTGTCGCCGTAGGAGGTGCTCTTGACGCCGGCCAGGGCGCCGCGCTCGTTGCGCGGCCAGGGGACGACGGCGACGTTCGCGGTGGCGGGGAAGGGCTTCTGCTCGTCCACGATGACGACGCTGGTGGTGCCCTGGTCGCCACGGTCGGAGCCGAGGGGGCCGGGGCCGCTGGTGTAGGTGACGCGGATGCGGCCCAGCTCCCAGGCGGGGGCGGCGTCGAGCAGCTTGTCGATGCCGGCGGCGATGGCCTCGACGTCGGGCTCGGGCAGGTCCATGCGCTGGGCGGAGAGGGTGAGCCGATCGAGGTGGCGGGTGAGCGCGAACGACTTGCCGTTCGTGATCTTGATGGTCTCGAAGACGCCGTCGCCGACCATGAGCCCGTGGTCGAAGACCGAGACGGTGGCCTCAGCGGGGTCGATCAGCTCCCCGTTGACCCAGACAGGGATGTTCATGCAGTTTCCTCCTGTGATGCCAGCGCGATCAGCCTGGCTGCCTTGAGCTCGGTCTCGAGCCATTCGCGCCCGGGGTCGCTCCCCCAGGTGATGCCCGCTCCCGTGCCGAACCGGATCTCGCCGGCCGAGATCTGGAATGTTCTGATGCCTACGGCCAGCGCCGCCCTGCCTCGGTCGGCGTCGACCCAGCCCACGGCCCCACAGTACGGGCCGCGCGGTGCTGGTTCGAGCTCATTGATGATGCGCAGGGCCGACGACTTGGGCGCGCCCGTGACGGACCCGGGCGGGAACGTCGCCTCGAACAGCTCCGGCCAGCCCGCGCCCGCCTGGAGCCTGGCGCGCACGGTGGAGACGAGGTGGACGGAGCCGGGGTATTCCTCGGCCACGCACAGCGCGGGCACCTCGACCGAGCCGACCTCGGCGACCCTGCCCAGGTCGTTGCGTACCAGGTCGACGATCATGACGTTCTCGGCGTAGTCCTTGTCGAGGAGGTCGGCTTCCGTGACGCCGGTGCCCTTGATCGGGCGCGACTCCACGACGTCGCCGTCGCGCGACAGGTAGAGCTCGGGCGAGGCCGTGACGACGCTCAGGCCGGGCAGGCTGATCACGCCGCCGTACTTGGCCGGGTTGCCCGCCGCCAGCCGGGCGGCCAGGGCGAGCGGGTCGGCGTCGGGGGCGAGCGGCGCGGTCAGGACGCGGCAGAGGTTGGCCTGGTAGACCTCGCCCTGCTCGATGTAAGCGCGGATGGCCTGGACGCCCCGCTCGTACGCGGCGCGGTCGAGCGAGCTGCGCCACTGGTCGGGACGCGGGCCGCGCCACGGCCCCGAGGGCGTGGGCAGGGGCGCCGGGCGGACGTGGTCGAACCGGGCGCACGTCACCTTGCCCTCGTAGTCGACGACGACGGCCCACCAGCCCTCGCCGTCGAGCGCGGCGAGGTCGGAGGTCACGTCACGCAGCCCGGTGGCGAGAACGTGTCCTAAGTGGGCGTAATCGCGGTACACATCTCCCATTGTCCCAGCATTTCGACCAGCTCCAGCGCGGCGGGCAGTGGCGTATCGGGCAGGGCCGCGTAGACCTTGCGTGCGGGCTCCGTACCCCTGAGGGGTTTGAGTACCAGCCCGGCCGGTACGGCTCCCGCCGCCAGCTCCGGCACCAGCGTCACCCCGAGCCCCGCCGCGACGAACCCGAACTTGCCCGACCATTCGGCCACCCGCAGCCCGCCGCGCGGGGTGAACCCGGCCGCCGCGCACGCCCGCAGCAGCAGCGTCGGCTGGCCGCGCGGGGCGGCCTCGATCCAGGTCTCCTCCGCGAGGTCGCGCAGGTCCACGTCGGGCTCGGCGGCCAGGCGGTGCCCGGCGGGCAGCGCGACGAGCAGCCGGTCGGCCAGCAGCGGGACCGTACGGGTCTCCTCGGCAGGCAGCCCGGCCGGATAGTCGCTGATCACCGCCACGTCGAGCGCTCCGGCGTGCAGCCGCTCGACCAGCGGCGCGCTGAGCCCCTCGGTCAGGCGCAGCTCGACGCCGGGCCGCCGCGCGGCGAACCGCCTGAGCGCGTGCGGCACGAGCGCGACGTTGGCGGTGGCGAACGCGCCGACCCGCAGCTGCCCGCCCTCGCCCCGGTGGATGGCGGCCAGCTCATCGCCGGCCCGGCCGAGCCGGTCGAGCACGGCGACGGCGTGCCGGTGCAGGGCCGCGCCCGCGGGGGTCAGGCGGACGCCGCGCGGCAGGCGTTCGAACAGCGGCCCGCCCGCGGCGCGTTCGAGTGCGGCGATGCGCCGCGAGAGCGCCGACTGGGTGTAGCCGAGCAGCTCGGCGGCGGCGGTGATGGACCCGCTCCGCGCCACCTCGTCGAACAGCCGGAGCGTGCCGGTGTCGAAGGCATTCGTGTCGGGCATGGCAGCCATGCAATCAAGTTGTTTGTGGAATACCAAACGGACGGCTTCACTCGGACCGTGATTGCTTTTCTGGGACAGGGACGCATGGGCGTCCCTATGGCCCGGCGGCTCGTGGACGCCGGGCACGAGGTGACGACGTGGCGGCGGGCGGACGGCCCCGTGACCGCCGCCGTGGAGGGCGCGGAGCTGGTCATCACCATGCTCAGCGACCCGGCCGCGGTCCGCGAGGTGCTCACGGCCGCACGACAGGGGCTGCGGCCGGGGACGACCGTCGTGGAGATGTCCACGATCGGCCCGGAGGCGGTGCGCGAGCTGCGCGCGCTGCTCCCGCCGTCGGTGAACCTGGTGGACGCGCCGGTGCTGGGCAGCGTGGGGCCCGCGACCGACGGCACGCTGACCGTGCTGGCCGGCGGTGACGTCTCGGGGTGCCGGGAGGCGCTGTCGGTGTTCGGGCAGGTGCGCGAGCTGGGCCCGCTGGGGGCCGGCGCGGCCATGAAGATCGCCGTCATGAGCGCGCTCGTGCCCGCCCAGGTGCTGCTCGCCGAGACGTTCGCGTACGGGAAGGCGCACGGCGTGGATCGCGACGCCCTGGCGGACGTGCTGGGGGCGACCCCGCTAGGCGCGCTGGCCGAGCGGCTGCGCACCCCGGCCGCGCAGACCCGCTACTCGCTCGGCCACGCGGCCAAGGACCTGGCGCTGGGCGCCTGGCAGGACGCCACCCTGGCCACCGCCGCCCGCGCCCGCCTCCAGGAGGCCGAGGCGGCCGGCCTGGGCGGCCACGACCTGACGGCCATCGCCACCCACCTCGCCGGACCTGTGAGCGGGACGGCCGTCCATCGGGCGGTGCCGCTCAACCTGGCGACGATCCCCGCCACGAACGGCGCGTACTCGCACGCCACCCGGGTCGGCGACATGCTCTACGTCTCCGGCCAGGCCGCCTTCGACGAGCGCGGCCAGGTGGTCGGCGAGACCATGGAGGAGCAGGCCGAGCACGTCTTCCAGGTCATCGCGCGGATCCTCGAGGACCAGGGCGCGACGTTCGAGGACGTGGCGTTCATCCGCACGTACCTGACGGACATGGAGGACCGCTTCGCCTACCGCGACGTGCGCCGCCGCTACCTCACCGGCACTCCCCCGGCCAGCACGACGGTGGAGGTGTCGAAGCTGTTCATGCCGGGGTTGCGCCTGGAGGTGGACCTGATCGTGGCCCTGCCGCACCGGTAGGCGGTCAGTCCAGCGGCCCCGTCACGGACTCGGCGGCGGCGACCACGCCGCCCTCGGCGACCAGCCGGACCGCGGCCTCGATCTCCGGGGCCAGGAACCGGTCGGGGCCGGGGGCGGGCACGGTCTCGCGCAGCGCCCGTACGACGGCGGCCGTCGCGGGCGCGGGCTCCAGCGGGGCGCGCAGGTCGATCGCGCGGGCGGCGGTCAGCACCTCGACGGCCAGCACCCGGGTGAGCCCGTCCACCGACTTGCGCAGCTTGCGGGCCGCCGACCAGCCCATGGAGACGTGGTCCTCCTGCATGGCCGAGCTGGGGATGGAGTCGACGCTGGCGGGCACGGCCAGCCGCTTGAGCTCGGAGACCAGGGCGGCCTGGGTGTACTGGGCGATCATGTGGCCTGAATCGACGCCGGGGTCGTCGGCGAGGAAGGCCGGCAGGCCGTGGTTGCGGGCCACGTCGAGGAACCGGTCGGTACGCCGCTCCGCCATCGAGGCGAGGTCGGCGGCCACGATCGCGAGGAAGTCCAGCACGTAAGCCAGCGGCGCCCCGTGGAAGTTGCCGTTGGACTCGACCCGGCCGTCGGCCAGCACGGCCGGGTTGTCCACGGCGCTGGCCAGCTCCCACCCGGCGACGGAGGCGGCGTGCGCGATCGTGTCACGGGCCGCGCCGGCCACCTGCGGGGCGCAGCGCAGCGAGTACGCGTCCTGCACGCGCGTGCAGGCGGCCGGGTCGCGATGGCTGGCCATGATGCCGGAGCCGCGCAGCACCTTCACCATGTTGGCGGCCGAGCGCGCCTGGCCCGGGTGCGGGCGCAGCTCCTGCAGCTCGGGCGCGAACACCCGGTCGGTGCCGAGCAGCGCCTCGACGCTCATCGCGGCGCTCACGTCGGCGGTCCTGACCAGCTTGGTGAGGTCGTGGATGGCGAGGATGAGCATGCCGAGCATGCCGTCGGTGCCGTTGATCAGCGCCAGGCCCTCTTTGGCGGCCAGCTCGACCGGGTCGATCCTGGCCTGCTTGAGCGCCTCCGCGGCGGGCCGCACCGCGCCGGACGCGTCCCTGACGACGCCCTCGCCCATGAGCGTCAGCGCCACGTGCGCCAGCGGCGCCAGGTCGCCCGAGCAGCCGAGGCTGCCGTACTCGTGCACGATCGGCGTGATGCCCGAGCTGATGAGCGCGGCCAGCGTCCTGGCGGTGGTCGGCCGGATGCCGGTGTGTCCGGTGGCCAGGGTGTGCAGGCGCAGCAGCATGAGGGCCCGCACCACCTCGGTCTCCACCTCGGGGCCGCTGCCGGCCGCGTGCGAGCGGACGAGGGAGCGCTGGAGCTGGGCGCGCAGCGCCGGGTCGATGTGCCGGGTGGCGAGGGCGCCGAACCCGGTGGAGATGCCGTAGTGGGGGACGGGGGTCTCGGCGAGCTCGTCCACTCGCTGCCGGGCGGCGGCGATGGCGGCGACGGCGTCGTCGCTGAGGCGTACGGGGGCGCCGTGGCGGGCCACCCTGATGACGTCGTCGAAGGTCAGCGGTTCTGGGCCGACGGTCACGACTTCGTTGTCGCGCATGGTGCGTCTCTCTCGCTTAGGTAACCGGCGTACCCGATGTTAGCTCCTTACTTCCGAAGAGTTCCGCCAGCCCCTGCCGTCCCGCGTCGGTCAAGGTCACGGCCCTCGGCACGGCGCCCCGGCGCAGCCAGTCGCGCTCGAACAGCACCTCCGTGATCGCCGCGCCGAGCGCGCCGCCGAGGTGCGCCCTGCGCTCGGTCCAGTCCAGGCACTCGGGCGCGAAGCGCCGTCGCGACCTGCGCGTGCCCGCGACGTCCACGCCGAGCCGCGACAGCAGCCGCTCCCCCTGCCCGGTCAGGTCGTGGCCGTCGTAGTGACCGCCGTCCTTGAGCCGGTCGAGCAGGCTCACCCCGGCGCGGCCCGCGAGGTGGTCGTAGCAGGTGCGGGCCTCCTCCAGCTGCCTGGCCTGGCGCGACTGGCGCAGCGAGCGCACCGGCGGGCGGGCGCTGATCCGCGCCAGCACCTCCAGCACCTCGGCGATCTCGTGACCGGCCAGGCGGTAGTAGCGGTGGCGGCCCTGGCGGACGACGGCCACCAGCCCGCCGTCCAGCAGCCTGGCGAGGTGGGCGCTAGCGGTGGCGGCGCTCACCCCGGCCATCCTGGCCAGCTCACCGGCGGCCAGCGCGCGCCCGCCGAGCAGCGCGGTCAGGATCGCGGCCCGCGCGGGCTCAGCGATCAGCGCCGCCACGGGCGCGATGTCGGCGTCTGCGGCGATGTGTTCCATGCCTCGACGCTAGTACGGCGACATTTCGCTGCGCGTCGAAGGGTCACCGCTTGCCCAATGCCTTGCGGAGCATGTCGCGGGCTCGGTCCATGATCGCCATGGGCGTGCCCATCAGCACGTTCTTCGTCATCGACTCGGTGCCGGGGTGCGGGCGGGTCGGCGCCATCGACTCCGCCGCTCGCACGGCCGCCGCCATCGTCCGCCGCTCCGCCACCGACGTCCGCGCGCGCAGCTTGGCGAACTCGTAGCGCTCCTCGCTGCGGGCGTGCGCCGTCACCGCCGTACGCAGCTCCGCCAGCCCCTCCCAGAACCGCGGGTCGTCCACGCCCGCCTTGTGCAGGTCGAGGAGCAGGCGCTTGGCCTTGTTCTCCTCGGCCAGCCGGTCGGCCACCAGGCCCTGGCCGTTGTCGAGCTTCCTGCGCGCGTACGGGTGGACGATCTCCTCCTCGGCGGTCTCGTGCACCGACAGCAGGCGCGTCAACCGCTCGAACGCCTCCCCGACCTTGTCCGGAGGCGCCTGCTCCACCTCGTCGAACAGGTCCCTGATCCGCCCGTGCTGGGCCATCAGGAGCTCGATGACATCGTGTTCAGCCACGTGTTCAGCCACGTCGAGCGCCCTACCCCGGCGCCGTCCGGGCACGCGCCGCCTTACCGAACACGGGCGCTTCGAGCACCGAACGCGGAGGTTGCCCGGCACCGGCGCGGGTACGCGCAGCGACATGTCCTTCGACCCACTCCAGGAGCGGGGTATCCCGCTGGACGAGCAGCTGCGCACCTCGCGGGAGCTGAACGTCACCCCGATCGACCCCGACGCCGCCGATCCTTACACGCGGTGCCGGATCATCACCATGAACGGCATCGAGGTCGAGGCCGTCATGTTCAGCCACCACCTCGCCAGGCACTGCGCCGACCTCGAGGTCGAGCGGCAGCTCGCGCGGGTGCGCTACATCGAGGCGCAGCAGCAGAAGGCGGTCAACTGGCTGCTGCCCGGCTCGTCGTCGGTGCTGGAGACGACGATCGCGTACGAGCAGGTCGCGGTGGACCTGACGGCCTGGGTGGCGCGGATGGAGCCGGATCCGTACCTGAAGCAGGCCTACCAGTTCGGGGTGCTGGAGGACTTCGACCATCTCTACCGCTACGCCAACCTGTACGAGATGATCGAGCGCCGCAAGGCGGAGAAGATCGTCGGCCAGCTCACCGAGGTCATGCCGGGGCGGCCGACGTACCAGCATCATCGCGACCCGATCGACAACGTGCGCCGGCCCTACGAGCGCCGCGAGACCGAGCCGCTGTCGCGGCTGCACGCGCTGACGATCATGGCGGCCGAGCAGCAGACCATGAACTTCTACATGAACGTCGGCCCCACCTACATGGAGCCCATCGCGCGGCAGCTCTACCAGGAGATCGGGCTCATCGAGGAGGAGCACGTCACCCACTACGAGTCGCTCGTCGATCCCGGCGAGAGCTGGTGGGAGATGCTGCTCAACCACGAGTACAACGAGTGCTACCTCTACCACTCCTTCATGGAGACCGAGTCCGAGCCCAAGGTGCGCGCGATCTGGGAGCTGCACCTCATGATGGAGCTCGAACATCTGCGGCTGGCCGCCGAGCTGTTCAAGCGGTTCGACGGGCGCGACCCCGACCAGGTGCTGGCGCCCGCGCTGCCGCCGCCCGTGACGTTCGAGCCGAACAAGGGCTACCTGCGCGACCTGCTCACCACGCAGGTGGACGTCACCACCCTGGGCACCGGCTACGTGCGCGAGGCCCACGAGCGGTTCACCCGCATGCAGGAGGCGATCATGGGCGGGGAGCAGCCGCCGTCGGAGCGGGTCATCGAGCACAACCGGGCGATCAACGGGCGGGAGTACCGGCTGGAGACGGAGGGGCCGCATCCGGTGGGCGTGCGGCTCACGCCGTAGGTGTTCGGATTCCAGTTTGGGGAGTGGGCCGAGATTCGCTAGAGTTCTCTACGTCACCCGGCAGCGGCTGGGGCGACACGCGGAAGTGGCTCAGTGGTAGAGCATCACCTTGCCAAGGTGAGGGTCGCGGGTTCGAATCCCGTCTTCCGCTCGGAGCTTCCGGCTCGGTGGCGTGGCCGAGAGGCGAGGCAGCGGCCTGCAAAGCCGTCCACACGGGTTCAAATCCCGTCGCCACCTCACACCAAGGACGATTAGCTCAGCGGGAGAGCGCTTCCCTGACACGGAAGAGGTCACTGGTTCAATCCCAGTATCGTCCACCCCTGACGAAGCCCCAGCCCTCAGCGGCTGGGGCTTCGTGTTTCCTAGACCCGCCTCGGACCACGACGCTCCCTATGGGGAGGGAGGCGACCGGCTGGGGCTTCGTAGTTCTCCGGTTGCCCCGGACCGGGATGCTCTCTACAGGCCGTGTTTTCGGTTGGGTGGTCACCTGGGGGCCAGTTCCGGGTCACGCTGGGAGAGGCGGCCGGTCGTCGGGGTGCTGGTGTTTCCCGGGCTTGGGATGGGCATCGGCGCGCCGCATGGACTGTCGGACGGCGTCGCGGTCGGGGTGGCTGTGGCCGCGTTCTCCTTGGTGGTGGTCTGCGGTGGGCAGCTCGTGCGTCGGTGGTTCGGGGGTCGGGGGCCGGGCTGCTGGTGTGCTGGGGCTCGTGAGTGGCGTGGCCGGGGTGGCGGCGCTGTGGGTGTGGGGGCCGGCGTACGGGGTGCGGGCCGTGGGCGGGCCCGAACCTCGCACCCGGTGGCGTGGAGTTCACGTTCGGCCGGGACTACTTCTGCGTGCCGTGTGCGTCCTTCTCCGTACGGGTGCCCGCGCATCGCCTCCAAGGGCTGCTGGCCATGAGCCTCGCTTAACGCGACGATCACTCCATGGACGCGCAGGAGATCGCCGACCGATCAGAGATCACGGAGCTGCTGGCCCGCTACACCAGGGCCGTCGACTCGGGGCACTGGGACCTGCTGGACGAGGTGTTCACCCCGGACGCGAGCATCGACTACCGCTCGTCCGGAGGCATCAGCGGCACCCGCGACGAGGTCAAGGCGTGGCTGGCCGAGGTGCTCTCGCACTGGCCCGGCCGGTCACATCTGGTGGGCGCGGCCACGTTCGCGTTCTGCGACGGTGAGGCGCGGGTGAGCGCGCCGTTCCTCGACACGCTGGCCCCCACGCGGGAGATGACGGGCGCGCGGACCAAGGGGTTCCTGCACGGCGGCGGCTGGTACCACCACCGTCTCCGCCGCACCCCCGGCGGCTGGCGCAGCGTGGAGCTGGTCGAGGAACAGTCCTGGCGCACCGCCACCTGAGCCCTGGGGAGGGTGACGATCGACGCCGGGGCGGCGGCGGGCGTGGCGCGTGACGTGACCGTGCTGAACGCCGACGGGCTCGTCGGCCGGGTCACCTGGGCGGGACCTGGGACGGCGTCGGTGTCGCTGATCACCGACGCGGGCTCGACGGTGGGGGCGCGGATGGCCGGATCGGGCGAGCTGGGCGTGGTGACCGGGGTGCCGGGCGAGGGGCGGCTGCTGCTCCGCCTGTTCGACCCTGGCGCGCCGCTCGCCGTTGGCGATCAGGTGGTGACGCTGGGGTCGGCGGGCGGGCGGCCGTACGTGGTTCGCGAAGGTGGCGCTGGCGCCGGCGTTCGCGGTGCCGCTCGGGGAGCTGCGCGACGGGCGGCGGCCGCCCGGGTTCGGCGCGGTGCTGCTGGCACTGGCGCTGGCCGCGGCGCCCATCGGGCTGATCGCGCTGCAGCCCGACCTGGGCACGATGCTGGTGTTCTCGGCCATGGTGACGGGGGCGCTGCTGGTGTCGGGGGCGGCCAGGCGGTGGCTGCTGGTGCCGGCCGCGGGCGCGGCGGGGGCGGGCGCGGCGGCCTGGCATTGGGGGCTCGTACGGCCGTACCACCTCCAACGGCTGCTCGTGCTCGCGAATCCCGCGGCCGACCCCGGCGGCGCCGGCTACAACGCCGCTCAGGCGCGCATCGCGATCGGCTCGGGCGGGCTCCTCGGCAAGGGCCTGTTCCACGGCGAGCAGACCGCCGGCCACTTCGTGCCCGAGCAGCACATCGACTTCATCTTCACCGTCGCGGGCGAGGAGCTGGGCTTCGCGGGCGCGGCGCTCATCGTGCCGGCCCTGGCCGCGCTGCTGTGGCGGGGACTGTCGATCGCCCGGCACGCCGCCTCGCCGTACGGGACGGTGCTGGCGGGCGGGCTGGTGTCGTGGCTGGGGTTCCAGACGTTCCTGAACGTGGGCATGACGCTGGGGGCTGACGCCGATCGTGGGGGTGCCGCTGCCGTTCGTCTCGTACGGCGGCTCCGCCACGGTGGCCGGTCTGGTGGCCGCCGGGCTGCTACAGGCCGTGCACCGGAGCAAGGCCGTGCAGGCGTAGCAGGTTCTCGCCCAGGATCTTGCGCTTGGCCTGGTCGGTGAGCTGCGGGTAGCCGTACCCCTCGCACAGGTCCTGCGGGATCCGGAAGTCCCTGAACGCGCGCAGCGCCCACTGCGGGTGGAAGATCGGCGCCTCAGAGCCGTAGATGATCTTGTCCTCGCCGCACCAGAAGAGCAGCTTGCCGAGGATCTCGGCGAACATCCTGGGCGCCCGCACGATGAAGTTGATCGTGGCCGCGAGGTCGGCGTACAGGTTGGGGTAGCGGATGAGCTGCCAGCAGGTCTCGTCCAGGAACGGCAGGCCGACGTGGAAGATGACGAAGTTGATGTCGGGGAAGTTGGCGGCGGCGCCGTCCATGTCCCACGTCTGGGTGTGCTCGATCGGCTGCGGCCCCAGCGGGACGCCCTTGTGCACGCCGATCAGGTTGACGCCGAGGTCGCGGGCCTTCTCGAAGATGGGGAAGGCCACCCGGGGGTCGTCCATCCGCCACGGGTACGGCGAGCCGTAGTCGTAGCGGACGTTGTAGAGCTTGAACGCGCGCGCGTTGTACTCCCCCACCTGGCGTTCCATCAGGTCCAGCGCCTTGCGGCCCTCCAGCGGGTTGACCGAGCCCCAGAAGACGACCCGCTCGGGGTCGCGGGCGGCCAGCTCGGCGCACTCCTGCCAGGGCGACAGGCCGTCGTGGTAGAGGTCGGTGAGCGGCAGCGGCATGGCGACGAGCATGTCGGTGTCGGACTCGTCGAAGACCATGCGGTGGATGTCGTCGATCGTCCACTGCCGCAGGAACTCCTCGGGCGGCAGCTTGGGCTCGCCCTCCGGGGTGAGGGTGGTGTGGAAGGCGTACAGGTGATTGGAGAACATCCGGCCCGGGTCGCCGAAGGCGTTCTTGGGCTCGAAGTTGAAGACGTGCGCCACGCTGTCGAACACGAAGAAGTCGTCGATCACCGTCGTTCCCTTCTCGCGATGTAGGCGGCTTTGTCGGGCACCTGCGCGGGGTCGGGCAGGAAGCGCAGCAGCCGGTCCGCCCTCGGGGAGAGCCGCTCCGTCGTCCACACCTCGTCCCAGACGATCTCGACCTCGGCCTCGCGGACGCCCGGCTGCTCCTCGATGCGCTCGCGCACCTCCGACAGCACGCGGGCGGCGAACGGGCACCAGCCCGACGTCAGCAGCAGCTCCACCCTGGCCCGCCCGTCGCGCACCTCGACGGACCTGACGAGGCCCATCTCCACGACGGAGATGCCCTTCTCCCGGCAGCACGGGTCGTAGACCCCCGACAGCGCCTCACTGGCCCACTGCGGTATCTCCGGCATGGCCTCATCGTCGGACGGGTGTGCCGCCTGGGGTAGGCGTCCGATTTTCAGATAGCGCACATGCTTGAGGGATGACCGAAGAACCGAGCGATCTGATACGCAGCGTCTCCCGTGCCCTTCGCGTCCTGGAGGAGGTCTCGCGCGCCGACCGGCCGCTGTCGGTCAAGGTCATCGCACGGCGGTGCGGGCTGAACCTGTCGACCTCCTACCACCTCGTCCGCACCCTGTGCTACGAGGGCTACCTGTACCGCTGCCCGGACGGCGACTACCTGCCGGGCACCCAGGTCGCCGAGCGCTTCCACGAGATGATCGACGCCTTCGACCGCCCGCCCCGCGCCTCGGTCGTGCTGCGTCACCTGTCGGCGGTGACGGGGCACACCGCGTACCTCGCGCAGCTGCTCGGCGGCCGGCTGATCGTGCTGGACGTCGCCGAGGGGCCGCGCTCCCCCTGGCTCGAGGACCTGCAGGCGGGCCTGGACACCGCGCCGCACGCCACCGCGCTCGGCAAGGCGCTGCTGCTCTCGCTCCCGCAGCGGACGCGGCGTGACATATTGACCGAGTACGGCCTGCGCCGCTTCACCTCCTCCACCCCCGCCAGCGTGGAGGACGTCGAGGAGGAGCTGGCGCGCTTATCCCCGGGGCAGGTGGTGGAGGAGCACGGGCAGTTCAGGGACGAGGTGGCCTGCGCGGGCGCGGTGGTGCCCGGCACGTCGTGGGCCATCGGCATCTCCGCCCATGGCCTGACCATCCCCGCCCGCGCCCGCGCCCGCCTTGAGGAGGCCGTCGGCGACCTGAAGTGAGAGGAACGGCATGAAGGTGATCCTGTTCGGGGCGACCGGCATGATCGGGCGCGGCGTGCTCAGGGAGTGCCTGGCCGACGAGCGGGTGACGGCCGTGCTGGCGGTCGGCCGCGCCCCCACCGGGGTCACGCACCCGAAGCTGCGCGAGGTGAGGCATGCCGCGCTCGACGACCTGAGCCCGGTCGAGGACGAGCTGCGCGGCCACGACGCCTGCTTCTTCTGCCTCGGGGTGTCGTCGGCGGGCATGCGGGAGCCCGGCTACCGCCGGGTCACCTACGACTTCGCGCTGGCGGCCGGCCGGACGCTGGCCAGACTCAGCCCGGGATCGACCTTCGTGTACGTGTCGGGCATGGGCACCGACGCCGGCGGGCGGGCCATGTGGGCCCGGGTGAAGGGCGAGACCGAGAACGCGCTGCTGGCGCTGCCGCTGGAGGCGTACATGTTCCGGCCGGGCTACATCCAGCCGGTGCACGGGGTGACCTCGCGCACGGCGCTCTACCGGTTGGCGTACATGGCGACCAGGCCGCTCTACCCGATCCTGCGGCGGCTGTTCGCCGCGCAGGTGACCACGACGGAGCGGATCGGGCAGGCGATGATCGCGGTGGCCGAGCGCGGGGCGCCGAAGCGGATACTCGGGCCCGCTGACATCAACGCCCTCTGAACTGATGATGGAATAACCCGGCGGGCTCTGGCGCTACCGTAGCCGTCAAATGTTCAACAGTCATGGATGGTGACTAAAGTGCAGTTCGGCATCTTCAGCGTGGGTGACGTCACCACCGACCCCACCACCGGCAGAACCCCGTCGGAGCACGAGCGGATCAAGGCGATGGTGGCGATCGCGCTCAAGGCGGAGGAGGTGGGTCTCGACGTCTTCGCGACCGGCGAGCACCACAACCCGCCCTTCGTGCCGTCCTCGCCCACCACCATGCTGGGCTACATCGCGGCCAGGACCGAGCGCCTGCAGCTGTCCACGGCCACGACGCTGATCACGACCAACGACCCCGTGAAGATCGCCGAAGACTTCGCCATGCTGCAGCACCTCGCCGACGGCCGGGTGGACCTCATGCTGGGGCGCGGCAACACGGGGCCCGTCTACCCGTGGTTCGGGCAGGACATCAGGCAGGGCATCCCGCTGGCCATCGAGAACTACGCGCTGCTGCACCGGCTGTGGCGCGAGGACGTCGTCGACTGGGAGGGCCGCTTCCGTACGCCGCTGCAGGGCTTCACCAGCACCCCGCGCCCGCTCGACGGCGTGCCGCCGTTCGTGTGGCACGGCTCGATCCGCAGCCCCGAGATCGCCGAGCAGGCCGCCTACTACGGCGACGGCTTCTTCGCCAACAACATCTTCTGGCCGAAGGAGCACTTCATGCGCCTGATCAACCTCTACCGGCAGCGCTACGCCCACTACGGCCACGGCACGCCCGAGCAGGCCGTCGTGGGGCTCGGCGGGCAGGTGTTCATGCGCAAGAACTCCCAGGACGCGGTACGCGAGTTCCGCCCCTACTTCGACAACGCCCCCGTCTACGGTCACGGCCCCTCGCTGGAGGAGTTCACGGCCGAAACGCCGCTCACCGTGGGCAGCCCGCAGCAGGTCATCGACAGGACGCTCGAGTTCAGGGAGCTCTTCGGCGACTACCAGCGCCAGCTCTTCCTCATGGACCACGCGGGCCTGCCGCTGAAGACCGTGCTGGAGCAGCTCGACATCCTCGGCGAGGAGGTCGTGCCGGTGCTGCGCAAGGAGTTCGCCAAGGACCGCCCCGCCGAGGTGCCCGGCGCGCCCACGCACGCGTCGCTGCTGGCGGCGCGGGACGCGACCGCTCCCGTCGGCGCCTGACCTGCCTTCCTTCGCTGCGAAAGGAGACCTCCCCTCATGAAGCTCGTCGTCGTCACGGCGGGACTGACCCAGCCCTCCTCCACCCGCCTGCTCGGCGACCGCCTGGGCGAGGCGGTCGCCCAGGCGGTCACCCAGGCGGTCACGGGGCGGGCGGAAGCCGCCGAGGTCGAGACCGTGGAGCTGCGCGACCTCGCCGTGGACATCGCCAACGCCTTCGTCACCGGCTTCCCCAACGGCCGGCTGCGCGCGGCCATCGAGACCGTGACCGCGGCGGACGCGCTCATCGCGGTCACGCCGATCTTCAGCGGGTCCTACAGCGGGCTGTTCAAGTCGTTCTTCGACGTGATCGACAACACCGCGCTGACCGGCAAGCCGGTGCTCATCGCGGCCACCGGCGGCACCGCGCGGCACTCGCTGGCGCTGGAGCACGCGCTGCGGCCGCTGTTCGCGTACCTGCGGGCCGTGGTCGTGCCGACCGCCGTGTACGCGGCCTCGGAGGACTGGGGCGGCGGCAGGGACGCCTTCACCGACGGGCTGGGCGAGCGCATCGAGCGCGCCGCCGAGGAGCTGGCCGCGCTGCTGCTCCACCGCGTGCCCCGGCGGCCCGAGCCGGAGGCGGTCGTGCCGTTCGAGCAGCAGCTCGCGGCACTGCGCCCGGGCGAGCCCGACTAGCGGGTGAACGCCCCGGGGCGGTGCCCCGGGGCGGGTGATCAGCGCTTGACCGAGACGACGTCGTACTTCGTGTCGGGGGCCGGGGTCGTGCTGAAGCGGGCGTTGGGGAGGTAGAGGCGGTGGCCGCGGGCGGCGACCGTCGTGGGCACGTCGAACTCGCGGTGGGTGATGCGCTTGACGAGCCTGCCCGATTCGCCGTCACGGGACAGCCTGATCACCGCGATCCGGTTGTCCCTGTTCTGGACGGCGTACAGGGTGCGGCCCTCCAGCAGCAGGCCGTCGCCGTTGGTCAGGTTCGTGCCCCGGAGCCGGACCTCCTCGGTGAACCCGGACCGCGGGTTGACCTCGAAGAGCTTGCCGGTGTTCGACTGGACGACGAGCAGCGAGCGGCCGTCGGGGCTCGCGACGATGCCGTTGGCGTTGATGCCCTCGCCGTACTTGATGGCTCCTCTGAGCCGGATCTTGACGGCCTTGGCGGGCAGCCTGCCGCGGCGGCCGAGGTCCAGCTTGTACAGGACGGGGTTGCTGGAGTCGGTGAAGTAGGCGGCCCGGCCGACGATGATCACGTCGTTGACGAACGACGTGCCGGTGGCGAGCCGGTACGACTTGAGCACCTTTCCGGTGCGCAGGTCGATCACCCGGGCGTCGCCCGCGTTGCCGCCCGCCACGAACAGCCGCCCGCGGCCGTCGGTCTCCAGGCCGAGCGACGGCGTGCCGGGGCCCTTGCTGATCACCCTCCCCCTGCCGGTACGCAGGTCGGCGCGGTAGATGTCGCCCGTGGCGCGCGAGCCGAAGTAGGCGTGGCCGCCGGCGATCGCGATGCCCTCCGGCTGGAAGCCGTTGGGCAGGGGGAACGTGTCGGTTCTCGTCGCCGCCTGCGCGGGGCCGTGGAGCGTGGCGCCGAGCAGGACCGCGGCGAGTGCGCTGAGTGCGGTCTTCTGGATCGCGGATCTCATGCGCCCACGATGCCCGCGGGATCTTCTGCGGCAAAGACCCGTTCGCGGCTTCTCAGATACTTCTCAGATTGTCCGCCCCATAGGTGCTGCTTCGTGGGTCCTGCGGCGGGCGGGCCCAGCGAGTAGGTTGGGACAGAGCCAAGCAAACGGGGTAGATCATGACAAATAGTGCCCGTCACGCTCTGGGAGTGCTCGCCGGGCTGCTCCTGCCCGCCCTGCTCGCCGCCGGCCTCTGGTACGGCGTGGGCGAGCTGTCCGTCACCGCCCAGCGGGAGCTGCGCGTCTCCTGGGTCGCCCTCGGGGTGCTGGCCGTCTCGGGGATCCTCCTCGCCTTCCTGGCCGGCTCGCGGCTGTCGCCCGTCGCCTCGCTGCTCGGCGGGCTGGCGTACACGGGGCTGGGCGTGCTGCCGTTCGCCGAGATCAGCACGGGGACGCGGCTGCTGCCCGACGCGTTGCTGCCGTCCTCCCTGCAGAGCGGGTTCATGACCTTGACGTACTCGGGGCTGCAGTTCCTGCTCGGCGTGGCGCTGCTGGTCGTGTCGGCGTTCCCGTCGCGGTGGCGGGGGCGGGAGCAGGCGGTGGACCCGTACGAGGGGCAGTGGCAGCCGGGGCCCTCCCCCTACCTGCCGCCGCCCACCGGGCGACCCGAGGACGCCACGCGCCCGATGTACCGCGAATGAGCCTGCCCGGGCCTGACAGAATGCCGCCATGCGCGACACGACGATCGACGACTTCCTGAGCCGGCTGGCCGACCGGGTGCCCGCGCCCGGCGGCGGCGCCACGGCGGCCCTGCACGCGGCGCAGGGAGCCGCGCTGCTCGGCATGGTGGCCCGCTACACCACGGGCGAGAAGTACGCCGCCCACGCCGAGACCGTCGACGCCGTGATCGCCGAGACCGACACGTTGCGGGCGCGGGCGCTGCGGCTGGCCGAGGAGGACGCGGCCGCCTTCACCGCCGTCACCGACGCGTACCGGCTGCCCAAGGGCGAGGAGCGCACCGCCACCATCGCCAGGGCCCTGGCCGGGGCGGCCGAGCCGCCCGCCCGCGTCATCGAGGCCGCCGCGCGCGTGGTCGAGCTGTGCGAGCTGCTGCTGCCGATCTGCAACCGCAACGTCCTCAGCGACGTGGCCGCCGCGGCGGACGCGGCCCGCGCCGCCCTCAGCACGGGCCGCGTCAACGTCGAGATCAACCTCGGCGGCATCAAGGACCAGCGGGTACGCGAGGAGCTGAACATCCGCATGTCCGGTGTCGACGCCGCCGTCGCCAGGGCAGACTGGGTGACCGCCGAAGTACGCGAACAGATCAAGCCGTGAGATCGGATGGCGGCGTCGGCCTGGGAGCAGGGAGCGAGCCGAGCGGTGGCCGCGGCGGCGCGTGAGGACAGGTGGCGGGTCCTGTGGGGGCATCCGTCCGACAGCAGGGGGCAGGACGACCGTTGAAGACACTGACCGGCAAGGACCTGGCGGCCGCGATCAGGGCGCAGACGCAGGCGGAGGCCGCAGCGGGGGTGCAGCCGCGACTGGCCGTGGTGGTGGCCACCGCCGACGAGGCGAGCCTGTGGTACGTCCGCTCGATCGCCAAGGCGGCGGCCGGCCTCGGCATCGCCTGTGACGTCGTCGACCTCGGTCCCGATGCCGCCCCCGACCAGATCGCCGAGACGCTGGCCAGGCTCTCCGCCGCGCCCGACGTCCACGGCGTCATGCTCCAGACCCCGCTGCCCCCGGGCGCGTCGGCGCAGCAGCTGGCCGCCGCCATCGACCCGCGTAAAGACGTCGACGGCGCCAACCCGCTCTCGCTCGGCCGGCTGGCCGCCGGGCTGCCCGCGTTCCCGCCCGCCACGGCGGCCGCCGTGATGGCGCTGCTCGACCACTACGAGGTGCCGCTGGAGGGGCGGCGGGCCGTGGTGGTCGGCCGCTCGACCGTGGTCGGCAAGCCGCTCGCCCACCTGCTGCTCGACCGGCACGCCACGGTCACCGTCGCCCACTCGCGCACCCGCGACCTCGCCTCGGTCACCGCGCGGGCCGAGGTGCTGGTCGCCGCCGCCGGACGCGCCGGCCTGATCGGCCGCGACCACGTGGCCCCCGGCGCCGTGGTCATCGACGTCGGCACCAACCCCACCGACGACGGCGGCCTCACGGGCGACGTCGACGCCACCGCCGTCGCGGACGTGGCCGCCGCCCTCACCCCGGTCCCCGGCGGCGTCGGCCCGGTCACCACCGCCCTCCTCCTCCGCCACACCGCCAGGGCCGCCAACCTCCCGTGACCTCCCCCGAACCACAGCGCACCGGTCATGTGGCGCAGGTCCGCGGCGGCCGGTGCCCCGGTGGTGTGGTGCGGGCCCTCTGTTGAGCTGCTCCCTTGCGCAGATCGTCCACCAGCCTTGATCGTTCATCTTTCCCATCTCGTGGAGGCCGGCGTTGCCTGACGTGCTCATCATTCAGAACAGCAGGAGCGGCGGTCCCGGCCGTCTGGGCGACTGGCTGGCCGAGTCCGGGTTGCGGCCTGACGTCGTCCTCGCCCACGAGGGGGCCGCGTTGCCCGAGCGGTTGCGGCATGATGCCCTGATCATGCTCGGCGGCGGTTATCTCCCGAGTGAGGACCACCGTGCGCCCTGGTTGCGGGACGCCCGCCGGCTCATGGGGCAGGCGCTGGCCGATGAGGTGCCGGTGTTCGGCATCTGCCTGGGCGGGCAGATGCTGGCCGAGGTGGCGGGCGGCGAGGTGACCGGCGATACCGGCCTGCCCGAGAACGGCAGCCTCCCCGTCACGATCAGGGCCGAGGCCGCCGCCGACCCGCTGTTCCACGGCCTGCCGCCCGTCGTGCCCGCCATCGAGCACCACAAGGACGCCGTCACCCGGCTCCCCGGCGGCGCCGTCCACCTCGCCGAGACCGAGCGCTGCCCGTACCAGGCGTTCCGGGTGGGTGAGCGGGCGTGGGGGGTGCAGTTCCATCCGGAGGTGGTGCCGGCGCGCATACGTCAGTGGGAGGTCGACGGGTTCGACCCCGACGAGGTCTATGCGCAGGCCGTGGCCGACGAGCCGGTGTCCACGCCGGTCTGGCGGCAGGTGGCCGGGCGTTTCGCCGCCCTGGCCACCGCACCCGGGCCGGGCGAGCGGCGCCGCTCGGTCAGCGGAGCGCGTCCGTGATGGCGCTCACGGCGGCCTGCCAGATCGGGGCCGTGGGAGCGATGACGTCGAAGTGCCCGCCGGGCAGCTCCAGGTACGTCACGTCGTCCCCCGCCGCCCTGGCCGCCACGGCGTAACGACGGGAGAAGTCGACCAGGTCCAGATCGTCCTCGGCCCCCTGGACGATGAGCTGCGGCACGCCCAGCGGCACGCGCCGGAGAGGCGACGACTCCGCGTACCGGTCGGCCCGCGCAGGCCCCGGCGGCCGGCCGAGCGACGGGTGGCCCAGTGCGGCGGCGACTGCGCCGGCGCTGAGCCAGCGGCGGTCGCCTGCTTCGAGGTCGAGTACGCCCGCCAGCGACACGGCCAGCGACACGAGGGCCCCGTCCGCCGCTGCCCGCAAGGCGAGTTGCCCTCCTGCCGAATGGCCGACGACGGCCACCCTGCTCAGGTCCAGCCCCAACCCGCCGGTGGCGCCCGGGTCGTGGAGGGTGGACAGGGCGGTGGCGATGTCGGCGGTCGTGGCATTCCAGCCGTGCAGGTCGGGGCGGCGGTACTCGATGTTCCACACGGCGAAGCCGCGTCCGAGGAGGTCGGCGCAGAGGGGCTCCATCAGGTCGGCGGCCCAGATCGAGCGCCAGTAGCCGCCGTGGATCAGCGCCACCACCGGGAGGCCGGTCCCGGTGGTGGTCCACGGCTCCTGTGCCCCGTCACGTCCGTCCGCATGGCGGCGTGTTTCCGGCACGTACAGGTCGGCCCACTGGTCGGGCTCGGTTCCGTAGGTGACGCACCTGATGCCGGGGTAGCGCATGCGGTGCACGGCGTGTCGGATGCCCCACGCCAGCCCCTGGAGGCCGCGCCCTTGGATACGCCGCACGCCCTCCCCGGAGTCCGTGCGTTCGAGGTCCACCCAGACGGTCACCGGTGGGGCCGTCACCGGGCCGGTGGGTCGATCGACGACCACGGCGGCCTCGCACGTCCCGAGCAGGACCTGCAGGTGGGTGGGGTCTTCGGCGAACGCGACGGCCCCCGTCACACCCTGGGCCGCGAACTCGCGGTCGGCGATCTCCCTGAGCAGCCGGGTGTCCGCCACCACCCCGGGACCGACCACGACCAGGACCTCGCTCATGATCCCCGACCTTACAGAACGGGATAGCTTGGGCGGGTGCATGTGGAGCAGCTTCATCCCTGGCCGTCGAGCGTTCCCGAGGCGGAGGCCCTTCAGGATCGGCTCAGGTCCAGGGTCGAGCTGGACGGGCCGTCCGCGTTCGAGCTGATCGCGGGGCTCGACGTGCACTATCGCGGCGATGACGCGCTGACGGCGGCCGTGGTCGTGCTGGACGCGGGCACGCTGGAGCCGGTGGAGCAGGTCGTGGCGCACGGGGAGGCGGCGTTCCCGTACGTGCCGGGGCTGTTCGCCTTCCGCGAGCTGCCCGCGCTCGTGACGGCGCTAGAACGGCTCAAGACCACGCCTGACCTGCTCGTCTGCGACGGGTACGGACTCGCGCACCCGCGCGGGTTCGGCCTGGCGTGTCACCTGGGCGTGCTGACCGGGCTGCCGTCGCTCGGAGTGGGCAAGACGCCGTTCGTCGGCACGCACGAGCCGCCCGGAGACGAGCGCGGCTCCTGGACGCCCATCGTCCACGAGGGCGCGACGGTGGGCCGCGCCCTGCGCACACAGCGGGGCGTCAAGCCGGTGTACGTCTCCCAGGGCCACCGCATCGCACTGGACGTCGCCACCGGGCAGGTCCTGCGCCTGGCGGCCCGCTACCGCCTGCCGGAGCCGATCCGCCACGCCGACCACCTCGCCAGACACCCGTGACGGTCGCCGGGCCCGGCCCCCGCGCGGGCCGGGCGGCCGAGCCCCCGGCCCGCGGGTCAGCGGCGCCAGGCCCAGACGAGCAGCCAGACGCTGAGCCCGAAGAGGCCCATCCCGAGCGGTACGTGCGCCGCCACCGCCCCCGACCCGCCCAGCATCGACTGGACGAACCCGAGCAGCAGCACCGCCGCGCTCACCACCGCCGGCCACCCGGCGCCCCGCCCCGGCCGCCACAGCAGCACGGCGACGACGAGCTGCACCAGCCCCAGC
Source organism: Nonomuraea sp. NPDC049504 (assembly GCF_040676845.1). Taxonomy (NCBI): domain Bacteria; kingdom Bacillati; phylum Actinomycetota; class Actinomycetes; order Streptosporangiales; family Streptosporangiaceae; genus Nonomuraea; species Nonomuraea sp. NPDC049504. The sequence goes on along the minus strand of NZ_JBFAPT010000012.1, from coordinate 89,738 downwards.
AGGTGCACCGCGCTCGCCCCCATGCCGTGCAGGCCCGCCGCTCCCCCGCTCATGAGCTGCCCGGCCGTCACCGCCTGGAGCAGCACGGCCAGCGTGTTGAGCACGGTGACGACCTTGAACGTGGTGGCGTATCCGGTCTTGCCGGCGACCTCGGTGACCACTCGACTTCTCCCTCTGACCGCTGTGGACGAAGGTCTTCAGCATGTCGGCGGGAGATCGGGCCGGGCATCCGCCGTACGTCGCGGTCCTGTCTACGCCCGCTGATGTATCAGGTGCTGCATCAGGTGCGGCGGTGCGCACCTGACGAGGCCAGCGGCGGCAGGATCGCCTGGGCGTCCGCGCCGCCGAACCACAGGCCGATCACGAACGCGGCCGTCGCCTCCAGCAGCATCGCGCGGTCGAGGCCGCCGCCGTCCACAGGGGTGCAGCCGAGGGCGGTGACCAGCGTACGGGCGGCGTCCAGCGCCTCCTGGTCGTCGCCGCACAGGGGCACCGCCAGCGGACGGCCGTCGAACACCGGCGGGGTCATCCGCCACACGTCCACGTTGCACAGGTTGAACGCCTTCACCACGTGGCCGCCGGTGACGTCGGCGATCAGGCGCGCGATGGGGCGGGTGGGGTCGTAGGCGAAGATGTCGGCGGTGTTGACGACGTCGATGAGCGGCTTGCCGCGCAGGGCCGTACCGGTGGCTCTGAGTGTGTCGGCCAGGCCCGCCTCCCTGACCGCCACCACGACGACCTCACCGAACGCGGCCACCTCCGCGAACGACCCACTTCGCACCTCTCCCGGCCCTCCGCGCGATCCGGGCCGCACCTCGCCCGGCCCGCTGGACGATCCCGCCCCAACCTCCTCCGGCCCGCCAGAAGAGGTTGGCCGCACCTCGCCCGGCGTGGTGGCGAGGGCGGCGGTCATGGTCTTCGCGCGTGTGGCGCCGCTCGACTCGTTCCGGCCGCTGACCATCACCTCGTGTCCGGCACGTGCCCACTGCGTGCCCAGGGCGTCCGCCATGCCGCCCGCGCCCAGGATCCCGATCCGCATATGTCCTGCCTTCCATCCATAAGCCCCCCGATGTGGGGCTTTACCGTGATAGGAGGACACTAGAAAGCTCGTCGCACACCATTCGGTGCCTAACGGAGGCCGCTGTTGTTCCTCGCCGACTGCCAGGCCAGGCTGGCCTTCGACCTGCTGGGCAACACGTGGAACGCGGTCGTGCTGTGGGCGCTGCGGCACGGCCCGCGCCGGCCGGGAGAGCTACGCGACACGATCGGCGGCATCAGCACCAAGGTGCTGACCGAGACGCTGCGCCGCCTGGAGTACAACGGCCTGGTGACCCGTCACGCGTACGCCGAGGCCCCGCCCAGGGTCGAGTACGAGCTCACCGCGCTCGGCCACTCCCTGCTACCCCCGATCGCGGCGTTCGGCGAATGGGCCTTTGACCACGCCGACGAGGTGCTGGAGGCGCAGGATCGGTTGGACGGCACCCGTTCTCCCTGAGTTCACTTAGACGCAGTGTTACTGAATAACTACTCTGGGTAACTAGACGGAGGTTGTTCCTCACCAACTCCCAGGAGGTTCCATGCACGTCGCTTTGCGCAGGGCAGCCGTCGCCGCCGTCGTCGCCGGTGGTCTCACGCTGCTGGCCGCACCCGCGTCGCACGCCGTCGTCGATCCCGCCCTCGTGCTCGGCTGCGTCTCCACCGCCACCGACCTCACCACGCTGATCGACCCCGCCGCTCCCGGGCTGCCGGCCGAGCTGCCCCTGACGGGCTGCCTCGCGCCCTGACGCGACACCGGTAAGGGACCACCCCTCGACACGGTACGGACGGCGCCCCCCATGCCGTCCGGTCCCAGCCATCGAAGCGCAGCAGCAAGGAGTTCCGTTGAAGGCACGAGTCCTGCTCGCCGTCGCCGCCCTGGCGATGGCGTTCGGCACGCCCCCTATCGTCCTCGACACTCTCGGCTCGTTGGATCCGCCCCTCATTGAGATGCACACCTTCGTCCAGCACATCAACATCCTGACGTCGTAGTGCGTCTCGCGCAGGTGCCCGTGACCGACACGCCGGCCGGGCCAGTGTCCCCGCTCCGGCGTGTCGGTTACGTCATGTTCCTCAGCCGATGGATCCAGGTGCCGCTCTACCTCGGGCTGATCGTGGCCCAGGTCGTCTACGTGTGGCGCTTCATGGCGGAGCTGGTCCATCTGGTCCACCTGGGCTTCGGCGGCACGCCGGCGGAGACCACCGTGATGCTGATCGTCCTCGGGCTCGTGGACGTCGTGATGATCTCGAACCTGCTCATCATGGTCATCATCGGCGGCTACGAGACGTTCGTCTCCCGATTGCGCATCGAGGGGCATCCCGACCAGCCGCAATGGCTCTCGCACGTGAACGCCAACGTGCTGAAGGTCAAGCTGGCGATGGCGATCATCGGCATCTCCTCCATCCACCTCCTCCAGATATTCATCAACGCGGCACGTCCTGAAATCACCGACAGGGAGCTCATATGGAAGACGCTGATCCACCTGACCTTCGTGGTCTCGGCCCTGGCGCTCGCCATGATCGACCGCATCATGGCAGGCGGGCGTCCCAGCCACGGCACCGGCAGCAGCGAGGACACCGGCCAGATGCCGCAGCAGCGGATGGCCGCCTAGAGCGGCCGGACAGGGCACGGCTCCCTGGCGCGGCCGCACCGGCGAACGCGGCAGCGGCCAACGCGGCAGCGGCCAACGCGGCAGCGGCGACGGCGACGGCGACGGCGACGGCGGCAGTGTCAGTGGCGATGGCGGCAAGAGCGACGGCGGCCACCCCGGGTGGGCTGCGGGTCGCTCGGCTGGGGGGTGCGGCCGGGATCGCGGTCGTGGCGATGGCGCTGCTCGGCGGCCCCGCCAAGGCGGTGCAGCCGCCCCCGGCGCAGCCGGCCGCGAACGCCGCCGGGCCCGCGCAACCCGCAAAACCGCAGCCCGCCGAGCCCGCACAGCCGACCGAGGCCGCGCAGCCCGCCGAGGCCCCGCAGCCCGCCGAACCGGCGGAGCCCCCTGAGGCGGCCGAGGCGCCGCCCAAGACCGGCGGGTCCCTGATCGGCAACGTCATCATCTTCAATGACGAGATCGTCGAGCCGGTGTCGCTGCCCGTGACGACCTGTGGCGGGCTGGTGCCGCTGCTCAGCAAGGCACCCGGGTCCTGCCCGGGCGCCTCGCGGGTATCGGACGACGACGCCTGAGGAGGGACGCGTGAGGACGTACGTGCCCGCCCCCCGCACGGGCGGGCACGCCTCACCCCGTCAGCGTCGCGGGATCCCGCGACCGAGGCTCAGGGGAAAGAGCGCCTCCAGGGCGGCGGCGACGCCGTCCTCGTCGTTCGACAGCGTGCGGTGCCGGGCCGCCGCCAGCACGAGCGGGTGCGCGTTGGCCATCGCGTAGCCCGCGCCCGCGTACATGAGGACGGCCAGGTCGTTGGGCATGTCGCCGAACGCCACCACCTCCCCGGCGTCGATTCCCCGCTCCTGGCAGATCCGGTCCAGCGTGGCCGCCTTCGTCACCCCGGCCGCGCTGATCTCCAGCAGCCCCTCCACTCCCGAGTACGTGACCTCCGCCAGGTCACCGATGGCGTCGGCCACGGCGGCGTACATGTCGTCCGCCGTGTGCGCGGCCGACATGGCGAGCAGTTTGACGATGGGCTGGCCGGCGTCGAACACCGAGGCGACCTCCCGGTAGAAGGCCATGTCCGCCTCGATTCGCCGGGTGTAGGCGGACTCGGCCAGCACGTTCCTGCCCGTCTCGATGGCCAGGCCGACGCCGGGCAGCACCTGGGCCAGGGTCTCCGCGACCTCGCGGGCGGCCGACGGGGTGAGTGGGCTGCTGTGGGTGATCTCGTCGGTGGCGACGTCGTACACGATGGCGCCGTTGCTGCAGATGGCGGTGCCGTCCACGCCGGTCCGCGCGGCGATCTCCCTGACGCCGCGCGGGGCCCGCGCGGTGACGAAGACGATCTCGGCGCCGGCGGCGCGGGCCGCGCGCAACGCCTGCCTGGTACGCGGGCTGACGGTGCCGTCTGACGTGAGGAGGGTGCCGTCGAGGTCGGTGGCCACGATGCGCGGGAACGGTGTGGGAGTCACGAACGTGATTATCCCGACTTCAATCCCTAGATCACCTGCTAGGCATTGTTATGGTACGCACGTGTCCTCGAACACGCCCCCTTCGAACCCGCCCCCGCCCGACGGCTCGCCCTGGGCGAACCCCTCCGGAGATCCACTGACCTCGAACACGCGGTCCAGGAACGTGCCGTATGCGGACACGCCGCCCGGGCACACGCCGCCCGGAAACGTACCGTATGCGGACACGCCGTCCAGGCACACGCCGCCCGGAAACGTACCGTATGCGGACACGCCGCCCGGGCACACGCCGTTCGCGGACGCGGCCGCATTTCCCCCGCCGCCCCGGCCCTCCCTGCTCGCGGTGGACCGGCCGGCCGATCGGCTGGCGTCGGTGTTCCGGTTCGCCGTCGAGCTGGTGGCCTGGGTGGCCGTCCCGTGGGCGCTGGCCGGGTATTCGATCCCGCTGGCCGTGCTCTCCACGGTGCTGCTGATCGGGCTGCCGACGTTCTTCGCCACCCCCGGCGACAAGCGGCACGTGGTCGTGGCGGTGCCGGGGTTCGTGACGATCGGGCTGGTCCTTCTGCAGGTCGTGGCGGCCGTGGCGGCGGCGTGGACGGTGTGGCACGCCGTGGCGGCCGCGGTGGTCACGGTACTGGCGGTGGTGACGGTGGTGCTGGAGCTGCCGCGCTGGCGGTGGCTGCTGTCCCGCGCACCCAGGCCCCACTGACCCAGCCCTCGCTGGATCCAGGCCCCGCTGGATCCAGGCCCCGCTGGATCCAGGCCCCGCTGACCCCCGCTGACCGAGGCCCCGCGGCCGCCGGGCGGTCGGACCCGCGCCGTCGCCGGAATCAGATGCGCATCTCCGACGGGAGGAGGCCGGCGGCGTCGGGGAGTTCCAGGCCGAGGAGGCGGCCGGAGTCGCCGTAGTCGAGGACCACACCTTCCGCAGCGACCTGACGAACCACCTCACCTGGCACTATTTCATTCTTCATCGCGATATAGGCGATGTTCCGTTCGTCGTCCACGGTGACGTACACCGTCTGGGCCCGCTGACCGCCCGGTACGCCCTCCCAGGACAGCAGCCCCTCCTTGGCCTCGTGCGAGCCCGCCAGCGCCGCCCGCACCATGACCATCGCCCGCTCGACCGCCTCCAGCGAGTCGAGCCCCGTCACCTTCCGCTCGTGCTCCCACCCCTCCAGCCCGTCGATCCGGTACGGGCACGACCACTCGCCGGTGGGCTCCTCGTACGGCAGGCCGATGGTGACGACCACTTCACGCGGCGGATCGGTACGCAACGCCAGCACCCGTTGGGCGATCTCGTACATGTCTGCTGATCTACCCATAGGGCCGCACCCGGAAGACTCGGTTAGGCAACGCCGGGCCCCGTGCCTTATCGTCGCCGGAGAACCATTCGTGCCACGCCGCCCAGGGGCCGCCGCCGTCGCGGCCGTGAGGAAGCCTCCTTGACATCCTCCCCCTCGTGAACGAGGGAGGTCCCACGGTCGCCCGTGAGGGTTCCTGCTTCACAGCCGGTCGCCCGTCCGAGAGGACTCTCGTTGAGGTCTTACACCCGCTCCACAGGCGTTTCAGCTCTCCGCCAGCCCGGCGGCGAGCACGTTCCTGGCCGCGTTCACATCCCGGTCATGGACCGCACCACAGGCACAACTCCACTCCCGGACGTTCAGCTGCATCTTCTCCCGCAGGGCCCCGCACGCCGAGCACAGCTTCGACGACGGGAACCAGCGGTCAACCGCCACCACAGTCCGCCCGTACCACGCGGCCTTGTACTCCAGCATGCCGCGCATCTCTCGCCACGAGGCGTCGCAGATGGCGCGAGCCAGACTACGGTTCTTGACCATGGTGCGGACGGTCAGGTCTTCCACGGCGATCACTTGGTTCTCGCGAACAAGCCGTGTCGTGACCTTGTGCAGGTGATCTCTTCTGCGGTCGGCGATCCGGGCGTACACCCTGGCGACCGTCACTCTGGCCTTGGCCCGGTTGTTCGACCCCTTCTCCTTTCGGGCCAGGGCCCGCTGAGCCTTGGCCAGCCTGCGCCGATCGGCGCGCTCATGCTTGGGGTTGACGATCTTCTCGCCGGTCGAGAATGTCAGCAGCGCGGTGATGCCGGCGTCTACACCGACGCTGCGCCCGGTAGGCGGGAGCGGGCTGATCTTCTCCTCGACCAGGAGGGACACGAACCAGCGTCCCGCGCTGTCGCGGGAGACGGTGACCGTGGACGGCCGCGCACCCTCCGGCAGCGGACGCGACCACACGATGGCCAGCGGCGTGTCCATCTTGGCCAGCGTCAACTCCCCGTCACGCCAGCGGAACGCCGAGCGGGTGTACTCCGCCGACGCCCGGGACCTCTTCCGGGACTTGAACGTGGGGTACTTGACGCGCTTGGCGAAGAAGTTCGCGAACGCCGCCTGAAGATGCCGCAACGCCTGCTGAAGAGGAACCGACGACACCTCCGACAGGAAGCCGCACTCGCCGCTGCGCTTCCACTCCGTCAGCCGCGCAGAAGACTCCACATAGGAGACACGGCGGCCTTCCAGCCGGTAGGCGCGGGTGCGCTCCTCGAGTGCCTTGTTGTAAACGAGACGGACGCAACCGAACGTCCGGGCAAGCTCCAAGGCTTGCTCGGGGGTCGGGTGGAAGCGGTACTTGTAGGCCCGCTTCACGATCTGCGCCACAACCCACAACCTACCGCCGATCAACAACAGGTCGCATGCGTGTTCGATGAATACGGTTCGCCTGACGGCGAACCGGCTGCCCCTGTCCTGCTCCGCAGGGGTCCGATTCCTCCCCCGCCTGAAGGCGGGGGTTGCCACGGAGGTATCTGATGAACGAGTCGTTCGGGACCCGCCTTCGCGCCAGGCTCGACGCGTACGGGCCGCTCTGTGTCGGTATCGATCCCAGCCCCGCGCTGCTGCACGCCTGGGAGCTCGACGACGCGCCGGCCGGGATCGAGCGGTTCAGCCGCACGGTCGTCGAGTCCGTCGCCGACGTCGCCGCCGTCGTCAAGCCGCAGTCGGCCTTCTTCGAGCGCTGGGGCAGCCGCGGCATCGCCGTGCTGGAGCGCACCATCGCCGACCTGCGCGAGGCGGGCACGCTGGTGCTGCTCGACGCCAAGCGCGGCGACGTCGGCAGCACCATGACGGCCTACGCGGAGGCCTACCTCGACCGGGGCAGCCCGCTCGCGGCCGACGCGGTGACGCTCAGCCCGTATCAGGGGTTCGGGTCACTGGAGGGCGCGATCACGTCGGCGGTGGCCAACGACGCGGCCGTGTTCGTGGTGACACGCACCTCCAACCCCGAGTCGGCGGACTTCCAGCAGCCGGTGGCCGGGCAGGTGCTGGCGGGCGCCGTGGCCGCGAACGCGGGACACTCGCCGTTCGGGCCGGTCGGCCTGGTGATCGGGGCGACGCTGCAGCGGCTCGACCTGCCGCTCGACGACCTCAACGGCCCCATCCTGGCGCCGGGGATGGGCGTCCAGGGGGCGACGCCGGCCGACGTGGCGCGGCTGTTCGGGCCGGTACGCCACGCCGTCGTGCCGTCCGTCTCCCGTGCCGTGCTCGCCGACCCGCAGCGGCTGCGCGCCCGCGTGCTGCGCTACCGCGACGAATGCGCCGCCCACCTGTCACCTCAGACCGCCGCTCACCTTTGACCGGCGGCTCCCTCGGGGCCGTTCAGTTCTGAACGGCGGCTCTCCCGTGGGTGCTCAAACCTGAACGGCTGTCCCCTCGCGGGCCCGCGCGACGGCGGCCATGACGGCGTGCACCGACGCCGTCAGCACCGAGGTGTCCTGGGCCGCGCCCCAGCGGGTGACGCCGCCCGCGCGCAGCTCGACGTACGCGATGGCCCTGCCGCCCCTGCCGGGGTCGAGCGCGTGCTCGGCGTAGTGCAGGATGTCCGCCTCCGTGCCGCCGGCGGCGAGCGCCGCCGTGAGCGCGGCCAGCGGGCCGTTGCCGGTGCCGTGCACGCGGCGCCCGCCGGGCAGCGTCCCCTCGAACACGTGCACCCCGGGAGCCTTCTCCACCGTCCTCCACTCCACCGGCGCGGCGCCCTCGCCCGGCGCGACGTAGGTGGCGTGGAACAGCTCCCACAGCTGCTCTGCGGTGATCTCCTCGCCGCTGCCGTCGGTGGCCCGCTGCACGACCGACGAGAAGTCGATCTGCAGGCGGCGCGGCAGCTCCAGGCCGTAGCGGGTGTGCAGCAGGTACGCGATGCCGCCCTTGCCCGACTGGCTGTTGACGCGGATGACCGCCTGATAGTCGCGGCCCACGTCGGCGGGGTCGATCGGCAGGTACGGCACCTCCCACGGCGCCCGCTCGGGCGGCACGCCCAGGTCGGCGGCCCGCTTGGCGTGGTGGGCCAGGCCCTTGTTGATGGCGTCCTGGTGGGTGCCGGAGAAGGCGGTGTAGACGAGGTCGCCGGCGTAGGGGTGGCGGTCGGGCACCGGCAGCCTGTTGCAGTGCTCGACCACCCGGCGCACCTCGTCGATGTCCGACAAGTCCACCATCGGGTCGACGCCCTGGGAGTGCAGGTTGAGCGCCAGCGTCACCAGGTCCACGTTGCCGGTGCGCTCGCCGTTGCCGAACAGGCAGCCCTCCACCCGCTGCGCCCCCGCCAGCACGGCCAGCTCGGCGCAGGCCACGCCGGTGCCGCGGTCGTTGTGCGGGTGCACCGACAGGATCACCGCGTCCCTGCGGTCGAGGTGGCGGTGCATGTACTCGATCTGGTCGGCGTACACGTTGGGCGTCGCCACCTCGACCGTCGCCGGCAGGTTGTGGATCACCGGGCGGTCGGGTGAGGCGTCCCACAGGGCCGTCAGGCCGTTGCAGACCTCCAGGACGTAGTCCGGCTCGGTGAGGTTGAACACCTCAGGCGAGAACTGGAAGCGGATGTCGCGGTCGCCCGCCAGGCGGGCGACGTGCTCGGCGGCGTCCCTGATCAGGGCGTGCAGCTCGGCCCTGTCGTGGCCGAGCACGACCTCGCGCCAGGTCGGGGCGGTGGCCGTGTAGAGGTGCACGACCACGCGGGACATGCCCTCGATGGCGGCGAACGTACGCTCGATCAGGTCGCGCCTCGCCGCCGTGAACACCACCACGCTCACGTCGTCCGGCACCATGCCCGGGGTGGCCAGGTGGCGGACGAAGTCGAAGTCGGTCTGGCTGGCCGAGGGGTAGCCGACCTCGATCTCCTTGTAGCCCATCGTGGTGAGCAGCTCGAACATACGGCGCTTGCGTGCCGGGTCCATCGGCTCGGCCAGCGCCTGGTTGCCGTCGCGCAGGTCCACCGGGACCCACAGGGGCGCCTCGGTGATGCGCCGCGCGGGCCAGGCGCGGTCCGCCGCCGGCACCTCCACGCGGTCGTGGGCGGGGCGGTAGCGGTGGTACGGCATCGCGCTCGGGCGCTGCCGGTTCCAGTCGTACATCTTTTCTCTGTCCTTCGGTCGCTCTTCGGGGGACCGGCGGGCACCCTGACCACCGCGGCGGGGTGCCGGTCCGGTCAGGCCCCGCCGCGGCGGCCGAGAAGCAGCAGACCGTACGACATGCGGGCTAGACTAACCACATCACAGGTCCTCAGACAACCTGAGAGGTTGACGCCCATGCCGCTCGGCTCCCTTCGCCCCAGCCCGCTCGTCGAGCAGGCCACCGAGCATCTGCGCGAGCAGATCACCCAGGGAGAGTGGCCGGTCGGCACCCGGCTGCCCGGGGAGAACACGCTGGCCAAGACGCTGGGGGTGGGGCGCTCGACCGTGCGCGAGGCGTTGCGGGCGCTCGCCGGCGCCGGGCTGGTGCAGGCGCGGCAGGGGTCCGGTGTCTACGTGATCGCCACCGAGCCGGCCGAGGACTGGCCCGCCCGGCTGCGGCGGGCCGCCATCACCGACGTGTACGAGGTCCGCGTCATCGTCGAGACCCAGGCGGCGCGGCTGGCGGCGGAGCGGCGTACCGAGGAGGACGTGGTGGCCCTGGAGGCTGCTCTGGCCTCCCGCGCCCGGGCGGCGGATGGCGACGACGCCGCCTTCGTCGCCGCCGACATCGCGCTGCACGCGGCGGTCGTGGCAGCGGCCCGCAACCCCGTGCTCACCGACCTGTTCGAGGAGTTCGCACCCGTGCTCAGGGAGGGGCTGATCTCCCTGATGGAGCTGCTGTCGCTACGCGAACACGACCCCAACATCGGCCACGACACGCACGCGGCACTGGTGGCCGCGATCAGGAACGGCGACGCCGACGCCGCCGCCGAGACCCTGCACACCGAGCTGCACCAAACCCTGACCCACCTCCACACGCACCCCGCACCCCGCAGCTGACCGCAGTCACCACCGCCGTCCTCAGGAGGTGGAGGGCGACCAGCGAACTTGTCCGCCGACCGCAGCCACCACCAATGTCTTCTCAAGCCCCCAACGGCTACTGCGACATCGGTGGCACCGGCGTCTCCTGTCCCGTTGGGTTGACTCTGGTGACGCATAGGCATACGTAGGAGCCCGGTTTTTTGCTACTTGGAGTAGCGAACTGAGCTCGTGAGCCCGATTCAAGCGCAGGACATCCGTGTCAAGAGCGCCCGTGGTCGTTGGCCGGTGGAGGCGGCGGCGATCTGTGCAGAGGAGGCTGGAGGACCACCCGCCCGCTGGGCAGAGGAGACGGTGGCCTCGTGAAGGGCCGGTCAGCCGGTGGGGCCGATGTCGGGGCGGATGATGTCCTCTTCCTCGTCGAGCAGCTCTTCCGGTTCCGGCTCGTCCTGCTCGTCGGGTGGGTCGGCGGACACCGGGCGGCGGGTGCGCGGGGTGCTGCAGCCGGAGCGTTCCGCGACGATGTCGCTCTCGCCGTCCACGCCGCCGATCGCTTCGGGGAGCTCATCGGATGTCTTCCTCATGCCTCCCACCTGCCCCGATGCCCGGTTTGCTACCTTCCGGGCATGCCCTTATACACGCAGCGCCCCACCGCCCGCGTCATTCTGGCCGATCCCGGCGACCAGGTGCTGATGCTCCGGTTGCTCCCGCCCGATCCCTGGCCGCGCGTGCTCTCCTGGCACCTGCCCGGCGGCGGCATCGAGCCGGGTGAGAGCGCGGCCGACGCGGCCGTACGGGAGGCGTGGGAGGAGACCGGCCACGTGCTGGACCCGCAGGCTCTCGTCGGGCCGGTGGCCACGAACGAGGGCCCCTGGTCGAACCTGGGACGCCACTTCTACAGCGTCCACACCTACTTCTTCGCCCGGGTGGCGGCGGCGACGCTCGAGCCCGGCGCGCTGGAGGACTACGAGGTGGAGGAGCTGGCGCGGGGGCACCGGTGGTGGCGTGCCGACGAGCTGGCCGCCGTCCAAGAGCCGGTCTTCCCGCCCGGACTGGCCGGCATCCTGCCGGCCCTGCTCGCCGGCGACAGACCGGCGGAGCCGGTCAAGCTCGGCTGGTGATCGGCCGGTCGCCACCCGAATCGGCCGGCCGGCCGAGCCCAGGCGGGGAGGCCCCGAGCCGGAGCGGGCAAACCCTGAAGTCCGGCGCGGGCAAGCACGGGGGCCGGCGCGGGCAAGCACCGGCAGATGCGGCGGATGTTCAGGTGAGGGTGTCTTCTATGTCGCGGCGGGAGGGCATCGAGGTGCTCGCGCCCTCCCGCTGCACCGACAGCGCCGCCGCCGCCGAGGCGAACTCCAGCGCCCGCGGCACCGCCATCCCCTCGGACCGGGCGACGGCGAGGGCGCCGACGAACGTGTCACCGGCCGCGGTCGTGTCCACGGCGTTCACCTTGACGGCGGGCACCCGGTGCCGCTCCCCCGAACGCGCCCCGTAGAGCGCGCCTTCCGAGCCGAGCGTGATGACCGCTTCTGGCACGAGTTCGAGCAGCGCGTCGAGGGCCCCGTCGGGAGTGGAGACGCCGGTGATGGCGGCCGCCTCGTGCTCGTTCGGGACGATCGTGGTGACGGCCTCGAGCAGCTCGGCCGGCAGCGGCTGGGCGGGCGCCGGGGTGAGGTAGACGTGGACGGCGGACACCCGGGCGGCCTGCGCGGCCCCGGCGACGGCCTCCATGGGCAGCTCCAGCTGGAGCAGCAGCGCCTGGGAGCTCGCGATGGCGGCCAGGTCGGAGCCGGACGGCCCGGTGACCGTGCCGTTGGCGCCGGGGACGACGATGATCGAGTTGCCGCCCGAGTCGTCCACCACGATGTGCGCGATGCCGCTGGGCCCCGGCACCTGGCGCAGCCCGCGTACGTCGACTCCGGCGTCGGCGAGCGTGACCCGCATCTCGGCGCCGAACCCGTCGTCGCCCACGGCCCCCAGGAACGCCACCTCACCGCCCGCCCGCGCCGCGGCGATCGCCTGGTTGGCGCCCTTGCCGCCGGGCACGGTGCGGAAGCGGTGGCCGGTGACGGTCTCACCACGCCGGGGGGCCTGGGAGACGTACGCGACGAGGTCCATGTTGGCGCTGCCGAAAACCGAGATCATGACGCCATCATCTCCTGTGTACGCGCGGCCAGCTCGGCAAGACCCACCCCGTCGAACCCGGTCAGGCTGCTGGCCAGGCTGTCGCGCATGCGCCAGCGCTCGGGCACGCCGCCGCCCAGCGCGCCTGCCACGGATCCGGCGGTGGCTCCCGCGGAGTCGGTGTCCCAGCCGCCGGCGACCGCGCCCGCGACGGTGGCGGTGAAGTCGCCGTGGCCGTGCACGAGGGTGGCGGCGACGAGGGCGGCGTTGTTGACGGTGTGCACCCAGTGGAGGTGCCCGTGGCGTTCGTGCAGGCGGTCGATGACCCGTTCGAAGTCGGGCTCGCTCCGGGCGTCGGCGACGGCGAGGGTGACGGCCTCGTGCAGCCGCGACCCGGCGGGCACCACGGACAGCCCGGCCCGCACGACTTCGTCGGCCGACGTGGCGACCAGCGAGGCGGCGCACATCGCGGCCGTGAACATGGCCCCGTAGACGCCGTTGGCGGTGTGGGTGAGGCGGGCGTCGCGCCAGGCGTACTCGGCGGCGGTGGCCGGGTCGCCCGGGTTGACCCAGCCGTACACGTCGGCCCTGATGAGCGCGCCGATCCACTCCCTGAACGGGTTGCGGCGGGTGGCGGTGGCGGGCGGTTCGAGGCCGTCGAGGAGGTTGCGGTACGCGACCCGCTCGGCGGTGAACGTGCGCCCTGCGGGCAGCTCGTCCAGCCAGAGCTTGGCGACGTCGTCGGTGGTGAAGCCGCGCCCGTGGCGCTCCAGCACGGACAGGGCGAGCAGCGGGTAGTTGAGGTCGTCGTCCTCGGGGACGCCGTCGATGTTCTCGGCCAGGGAGTTGACGGCGCTGCGGCGGTTCCACGGCCAGCGTCGGGCGACGTCGTCCGGCAGGCCCTTGGCGGTGAACCAGCCGGTGATCGGCCAGTTGCCGGTCGACTCGGCGATCTCCCTGATGCCCTCGCGCGGGATCTTCTCGACGGGTTTGCCGAGCACGCATCCGGCGGCCCGGCCGAGCCAGGCGCCCAGCACCCGGCCGGGGTCCACGCCGGCGCTCCCCTGCCGGGGCGCGGGCCAGTCGGGGCAGGCGGCGATGATGCCGTCCAGGTCGGACGGCTCGCCGGGCGGCACCGGGAGCGCGGCCAGCTCGTCCAGCAATTCCTCGGCCAGGCCGCGCAGCCGGGCGGCCCCGGGCTCCGAGGCGCCGGCGCGCGGCGGCGCGTCGTGGCCGCCCGCGGCGTGCCAGCGGGCGGCGATCTCGCGGGCGTCGCGGCCGTCCTCGGCGGCCTGGCGCAGCTCGTGCCCGATCAGGTCCTCGGGCTGGACCCAGGTGAGCCGGATCATGCGTCGAGCTCGGCGAACGCGGCCTCGTGGGCGCGGCGGCGGGTGACGTCGGCGGTGTGCAGGCGGCGCGCGACCTCGGCGATGGCACGCCCCGGGGCCACCAGGTCCGTACGGCTTGCCGTGCCGACCTGCTCGACCCACTCGGCCGGCACACTGGACAGCCCGCCGAGCGCGCCCGCGATGGCGCCGCCCATGGAGGCGATCGAGTCGGCGTCGCGGCCGTAGTTGACGCCGCCGAGCACGGTGTCGCGGTAGTCGCCCTTGGCGATCACCAGGAAGGCGAGGGCGAGCGGCAGTTCCTCGATGCTGTGCACCCTACTCGGCCTGCGCGCGCCCAGCCCCTGGTCGCGGTAGGTGTCGGCGACCGTGTCGTACGGGCGGACGGCCGCGCGCAGCGCCTCGAACGAGCCCTCCCAGTGGCCGAGCCCCGAAGCGGTCTCGCAGACGGCCTCGATGGCGGCCCTGGTGCCGTCCTTGGCCAGGCGCAGGCAGGCGCCGACCACGGAGTCCGCGGTGGCGCCCGGCCGCATGGCCTCGGCGACGGCGGCGGCCATCACGCCCGCGGCCTCGCGGCCGTAGCTGGACTGGTGGGCGCCGCCCAGGTCGAGCGCCTCGGCGTAGGCGGCGTCGGGGTCGGCGGCGTTGACGATGCCGACGGGGGCGACGTACATGGCGGCGCCGCAGTTGACGATGTTGCCGACACCGGCCTCGCGCGGGTCGGCGTGGCCGTAGTGCAGGCGGGCCACGATCCACTTCTCGGCCAGGAAGATGCGCTGCAGCGGCAGCGCCTCGGCCTCCAGCTCGGGGATCCAGCGCTTCTCGCCCATCAGCTCGGGCACGAGGTGCTCGGCCACCGCGTACGCGTCCAGGTGGCGCCCGGCCTTCTCGTAGACGCGGATCAGCGCGTGCGTCATCAGGGTGTCGTCGGTGATGTGGCCGTCGCCCTTGTGGTAGGGGGCGATGGGCCTGGCGTTGCGCCAGTCGGCGTTGTACGGCGGCACGATGCCCTCGACACGGCCCCCGTAACGTTCCACGATCTGTTCGGCGGTCCAGCCTTCGGTGGCGCCGCCCAGCGCGTCACCGACCGCCGCCCCCGCCACGCAGCCAGTCGCCCTGTCCTCAAGCGGCGTCATGCGATTCCCTCCGAAAGTGTGTCCGCTATTTCGATCAAGTCTCGGCCCGCCAGGTCGGGCAGGCAGCAGCCGGTGAGCGTGCGGGACGAGGCGGTCCACCCCTCCGGGACCGCCTCGTACCCGCCGCAGGCTCCGGTGAGCGCTCCGGTGAGCGCGGGCGCCGAGTCGGCCAGCGCGGCCAGGCAGGCCGCCGCCGGCACGGCGCGGGTGAGGTCGCCGCCCGCCGCCTCGGCCAGCGCGAGCGCGGCCGGCACGGTCTGCGCGGCGCCGACGCCGTAGCTGTAGACGTGGTCGACCAGGGCCGCGTCCAGCGCGGGGACGGCGGCGAACGCGTCGCCCGCCTTCCGCGCGACGGCCAGCGCGAGCCGGGCGTTGTGCCCGATGGCGGTGTCCTCGGGCAGCTCGGCCAGTGCCGCCTCGACCGCCGCGCCCACCCGTCCGGACGCGACGGCCGCGGTCACGGCGGCGGCCATCGCGCGGGCGGCCAGCACGCCGTCGCCCGCGTTCGTCACCTGCGCGTCGGGGGTCGGGTCGCTGCCGGCGGCCCCGTACGCGACCGCCCTGACGGCGGCGGCGTCGTCGAAGTGGTGCGGGTTGTCGTGGCCCGACGCGGGCGGCGCGACCCCCTTGGCCAGGTTGTCCAGCGCGGTCGCGACGGAGATGCGGGCCCTGATGCTCTCCGGCCCGGTGCCCGGGCGTACGGGCACCAGCTCCCCGTACGCCTCCGCGCGCGGCCTGCCGATGGTGAGCGCCGTCCAGGCGAGCCATTCGGCGTCGTCCGACGGGCCCAGCCGCAGCGGCGCGACCGGCTGGTTCAGCGCGAACGGCACCGGCAGCGTGGTCACCCGATGCTCCTCGGCGAACGCGTCGAGCTCGCGGTGCAGGCGGCGGCTCCAGGGCGCGTGCCGGGCCGAGCGGTGCCGGGTCGCGGGCCAGCCCGCGGCGTCACCGGCGGCGAGCCCGGCGAAGGCTCCCCTGATTCTGTCCCCCGACATGTGATCTACAGTCCTTCCGCCAGCTCGTCGGCGACGTCCAGCACGTGTCTTCCCGCCACGACGGGCAGGCATTTGCCCGTCACGGGCCCGATCCGCGCGGCCCAGCGCGCCGGCACGCCGCCCTCTCCCTGGGCGGCTCCGGCCAGCGCGCCGGCGATGGCGCCGATCGTGTCGGCGTCCCTGCCGAGGCCCACGCCGTACGTGACGGCCGCCTCGACCTCGCCGTTCCCGGCGAGGAACGCGGCCATCGCCAGCGCCACGGCCTCGGGCGCGACGTCGGTCCACGGGTAGTGCCTGACCACGACGGCCTCGTGCAGCGCGGCGGGATCGCCGGTCCTGAGAGCGTCCCTGGCTCGTGTGACGTTCCGCGCGGTCCACGAGTCGGCCGGGACGACCGACAGCGCCGCGTCGACGACCTCGTCGGGCGAGGCGCCGCCCATGGCGGCGGCCACCCCGCCGGCGACCGCCCGGCCGCCCATGATGCCCTCGCCCGACCCGCTGACCAGCCCGTCCTGCTCCACCAGCCGGGCCGCCTCGGCCGGGTCACCCGGGCAGAAGATCCCGTACGGCGCCGCCCGCATGGCCAGGCCGTCGGACCAGCCGTGCGAGTGCACCAGCCCGGTCAGCGGCGGTTCGAGCCCGCGGCGAAGCGCTTCGACGGTCCCCAGCTCGGAGAACCCGGCGCCGCGCATCGGCCCCCGCACGCTGGGGATGACCTCGGCCCGGTAGGCCGCCGCCACGTCGGCCGCGGTGAGCGCGTGACCGTGGCGGACCAGCAGGGAGGCGGCGAAGATGGCGTACTCGGTGTCGTCGGTGCCGCCGCCCTCGATCTCGGTGAGCCGGCCCCACCGGCGGCGGATCTCCTCCGGGGTCAGGTTCTCGGCAGGGGCGCCGAGGGCGTCGCCGGCCGCCAGGCCGAGCAGGCACCCCCGGGCCCTGTCGCGTGGTGAGATCACCGGTAGTACCGCTCCAGCACCTTGTTACCGTCCTCGACCAGCCGCTTGGCCGCGTCGTCGAGGGAGATCTTGTTGGCGAAGTACTCCTGCAGCACCGGCGTGGCGACCTTGGTCTTCCACTCGTCGAACCCGTTCACCTTCAGGAACGGCGCGACGACCAGGTCCTTGGCGGAGGCGGTCGCCACGTCCCAGCCGTTCTCCTTGGTGGTGATGGCGGGGTCGGCGGCGGCCTGCTGCGAGGTCGGCAGCAGCCAGTCGCCCTTGGCGAGCTTGGCCTGGTTGGCGCCGTTCAGGAAGAACGCGATGAACTTCATCGCCTCGTCCGGGTGCTTGCTGTCCTGCGCGATCGACAGCGTCTGCGAGACCGCGCCCTGCGAGGCGCTGGTGCCCTTGGGCGCGGGCAGCGTGACCCACTCGAAGTCGTCGGGAGCCTGCTCGGCCACCTGCTGGCGCAGGTAGACGCCGGTCGGCAGCATCGCGAACTTGCCCTGGTAGAAGGCGGGCAGCGGGTCGGCGGTGCCCTGGCCGAGCGCGGCCGGGTCGGCCGACTTGTCCTTGTGGAGCTGGTCGTGGATGCGCTGGAGCACCTCGCGCTCCTCGGGGCCGACCTTGACGGTGGTCTTGCCGTCGGTGGTCTGGAAGAACGTGCCGCCGAAGTTGAGCGCCAGGTTGAGCGTCTTGTTGACCGGCGACTTCATCGGCCAGGCCACGCCGTACGTGCCGCCCTTGGTCATCTTCCTGGCCGCCGCGGAGAACTCGTCCCACGTCCACGGATTGTCCGGGGTGGGCACGCGGACGTCGGCGGCGTCGAGCAGCTTCTTGTTGGCGATGATGACCTGCGACTCCTGCAGGAACGGCACGCCGTACACGCCCTGGCCGCCCTGGCCGTCGTCGAAGGTGACGGTGTCCCAGGCCGGCTGCGGGATGTCGCTCTTCAGCTCGGCGGGCAGCTTGTCCTTCAGGTCCAGCAGGTAGCCGTCGGAGGCGAAACCGGACAGCGCGGGCGAGTCGTTGTGGATGACGTCGGGCGCCGTGCCGCCGGAGAACTGGGTGACGAGCTGGTCGTTGACGTTGTCCCAGCTGCCCTGGACGTAGGTCACCTGGATGTCCGGGTTGGCCTTGTTCCACTCGTCCACGAGCTGCTTGTTCGCGGCCACCGACTCCTTCTGCCACGCCAGGCTGAGGAAGTCGATCGTGACCGGCTCGCCGGGAGCCGGCGACTCGCCGCCTCCCCCGCCGCACGCGGCGGCCAGCGTGAGGACCGCCGCCACCGCCAGAGCGGACGTGATACGCATATGAGCCTCCTAGCCCTTGACGGCGCCGGCCATCAGGCCGGACTTCAAACGCCGCTGGATGATCGAAAAGAAGATCAGACTCGGGATCGTCGCCATGAGCGACGCCGCGGCCAGCGGGCCGAGCCTGGCCACCCCCTCCGGGCCGGTGAAGCGCACCAGCGTCAGCGGGAGTGTCATGACGTCGGGGTCCTGGAGGATGACGAGCGCGAACATGAACTCGTTCCAGGACGAGATGAAGGAGAACAGCAGCGTCGCCACCACGCCGGGTGCGAGCAGCGGGGCCACCACGGACGCGATCGAGCGCAGCCGCGAGGCGCCGTCCACCGCCGCGGCCTCCTCCAGCTCGGGCGGCACCGCGCGCACGTACCCCTGCAGCATCCACAGCGCGAACGGCAGCGTGAACGTGACGTGCACGAGCACCAGACCGGGCAGCGTGTTCACCAGCTCCAGGTCACGCAGGATCATGAAGAGCGGGATGATGATCAGGATGAACGGGAACACCTGGCTGACCAGCACCCACCCGATCGCGATCTTGTTGACCAGGCCCCGGTAGCGGGCCATCGCGTAGGAGGCGGGCAGCGAGATCAGCACCGTGATCACGCTGGCGAACAACGCCACCACCAGGCTGCGCAGCGACGCGCCGACCAGGTCCTGCTCGCCGAACGCGGCGCCGAAGTTGGTCAGCGTCGGCTCGCGCGGGATCCATGTCGGCTCGGTCAGCGCCATCTCCTGCGGCGTCTTCAGCGCCGTGGACAACAGCCACAGCAGCGGGAACGCCAGGAAGACGACGTACGCGAGCAGGGCGACGTACTGTGAGACGCGCTTCACCTGGCCTCCCTCATCTGGCGCCACAGGTAGAGACCGAGCACCGCGAGCACGACGATGGCCATGGCGAGGCCGAGCATCGAGGCGTAACCGGCCATGCGATACCTGAACGCCTCCTCGTAGGCGAACAACATCGGCAGCCGGGTGCGGCCACCGGGTCCGCCCTGCGTAAGCACGTAGACCAGGCCGAACTGGTTGATGTTCCACACGAAGTCGAGCGAGGTGATCGCCACGATCACCGGGCGGAGCTGCGGCAGCGTGATGTTCCAGAAGCGCCGCCAGGTGCCCGCGCCGTCCATCGCGCCGGCCTCGTACAGCTCCTTCGGGACGTTCTGCAGGCCCGCGAGCAGCACGACCGTCGTCTGCGGCATGCCCGCCCAGACGCCGACCACGATGATCGCCGGCAGCGCCAGCGAGAAGTCGGCCAGCCAGTTGATGTCGGTGCCGAGCAGGTTGTTGAGCACGCCGGCGTCGGGGTGGTAGACGAGCTTCCACATCAGGCCGACCACCACCGGCGGCATCGCCCACGGCACCACCGACAGCACCCTGGCCACGCCGCGGCCCCTGAGCTTCTCGTTGAGCAGCAGCGCCAGGCCGAGCGCGGCCACGAACTGCAGCACCGTCACCGACACCGACCAGATCGCGCCGATCTGGAACGACGCCCAGAACTCGTCGTCCGTCATCAGCCGGGTGAAGTTCTCCAGGCCCACGAACTCGGTCTGGTGGTTACGGGTGTTGCGGGCGTCGGTGAACGCCAGGCCGATGCCGTACAGCAGCGGGCCCACGCTGAACAGCACCACCGGCACCATCGCCGGCAGCATCAGCAGCCACATCTCGCGCCGCTGCCGCGACGCCGCACGGCGCCGGGCTCCCGGCCGCCGCGGGGGCGCGGATCGCGTCACGGTCGCCGTCACGCGCCGCCCTCCTTCCTCTGGGTTCGCTCGTAGTCGGGGCCGGCCGTGGAGGCGCGGATCGCCAGCCTGGGCGCCACCGTGACCCGCTTGGGGCCGCCGTCGTCGCCCTGCAGCCGCTCCAGCAGCAGCTCCGCCGCCGCCTTGCCGCGCTCGGCCGAGCCGAGCGAGACGCTGGTCAGCGACGGCCACGAGGCCGCCGCCAGGTTGGTGTCGTCCATGCCGACCACCGCCACGTCCTCGGGGACCCGCCGGCCCTTCGCGCGCAGCACGTCGAGCGCGCCGAGCGCGATCAGGTCGTTGGCGCACATCAGCGCGTCGATCTCGGGGGCGCGGTCGAGCAGCTCGGCCACCGCGCGGCGGCCCTCCTCGCGGTAGAAGTCGCCGATCTGCACGAGGTTCTCGTCGTAGGGCAGCCCGAGGTCCGTCAGCGCCTCCCGGTACGCGGCCCCGCGCGCGGCGCCCGGCACCGTGTCGAGCGGGCCGTTGACCATGGCGATGCGGCGGCGGCCGAGCGCGTAGAGGTGGTCGACGGCCAGCCGGACGCCGGTGCGGGAGTCGGCGCGTACGTTGTCCACCCGCGTCCCGTCGGGCACCGAGCCGATGATCACGACGGGTGCCCTGGCCGTGGCCAGCATCTGCAGGTGGGTGTCGGTGACGCGCAGGGGGCTCATGATGAGGCCGTCGACGTACCGCTCGCCGAGGCTGTGCAGCACGTCGATCTCGTCGGCCACGACGGCGTCGGTGGAGTGCAGCACGAGCCGGTAGCCGGCCGCCTTCAGCACCGGCTGTATCTCCCGCAGCATCGCCAGGTAGGCGGGGTTGCCGACGTCGGCCATGGCGAACGCGATCTGGTGGGTGCGGCGCGACTTGAGCGACCTCGCCACGGCGTTGCGCACGTAGCCCAGCTCGTCGGCGGCCGCCATCACCTTGCGCACGGTCTCCTGCCTGGTCGGCAGGCCGTTCAGGACCCGCGACACGGAGGCGATCGAGACACCGGCGCGCTCGGCGATGGTGGTGATCGTGGGTCCGTCGCCCAAGGCTGTCCTTCCCTCGTGGTGTAAACGTTTACGAATGATCTGCTGTAAACGTTTACGGCGTGGGGCACATGAAACCTGGATGTAACTTGCAGGTCAAGTCACGATCGCATAACACCAGGTCAGAGCAGGTGAACGCAAACCGGCCGCCCGGCCGGACAGCGGCGGGGCGGCCGTCGGACTTTTTCAGTCGCGCACGGAAGCGGGTGCCGGGCTCGCCTCCGGGGACGGGGTGGCGCCGGGAAGGGCGAGCAGGGCGCGGATGGCCGGGGAGCCGGCCACCGTGACCACGGCCGCCAGCACGGCCGGGATGAACAGCGCCACCGGCAGGGACGCCGCCTCCGCCACGAAGCCCAGCACCGCCGGGCCCAGCAGCAGGCCGGTGTAGCCGAAGGCGGTCACCATGGCCAGCGCCCTGCCGACCCGGCCGCCGGCCGCGCCCACCGCGCTGAACAGCACCGGCACCACCGTCGCCAGCCCCACCCCGGCCAGCGCCCACCCGGTCCACGCGCACACCACCCGCAGCGGGTCACCCAGCAGCGGCGAGACCAGCACCAGGACGTACCCGGCGGTGGCGAGCACGCCCGCGAGCCTGATCGTCAGCACCGAGCCCAGCCGGGCCCTGATCGGGTCGCCGAGCAGCCGCACGGTGGTCATGGCGATCGAGAAGATCGTGTACGCCAGCGGCGCGAGCGCGGGATCGGTCTCCAGCACCATCCTGGCGTGCAGCGCGGCCCAGTCGATGGCCGCGCCCTCGCTCAGATGCCCGGCGAACGCCGCCACCCCGAGCAGCGCGATGAGCCCCCACTTGAGCGACCCACCACCCGAGCCGCCCGCAGCACCTTCAGCGGGCTTCCCGCCGCCCCCGTCCACGTCCACGTCCACGCCCTCGGCCGCGTTCTGCGGGGCAGGGCTCGTGCAGGCGTCGGGGAGGAGGAGGCGGGCGGCGGGCAGGTACAGGAAGGGCACCACGATCGCCGCCACCACCAGCAGCCCCTGCGCGTCCAGCCCGGCCTGGAGCACCAGCGAGGTGATGCCGCCGCCGGCCGCGCCGCCCAGGCTCCAGGTGCCGTGGAAGGCGGAGATGACGGGCCGGCCGTAGCAGCGCTCGACCTCCACGGAGTGGGCGTTCATGGCGATCTCCATCACCCCGAGCCCCATGCCGAACACCACCGCCAGCACCATCAGCACCCAGGCCGACGGCGCCAGCGCGGGCCCCAGCAGGGCCACCCCGGACAGCGGCCCGGCGATCCAGCACAACCGCCTGCTCCCCCACCGGTCCACCAGCCGCCCGGCGAGCAGCATCGACGCCAGCGCACCGGCGGAGATCAGCAGCAGGACCCGGCCGAGCAGGGCGGGCCCGAGGTCGAGCCGGTCGTTGAGCGAGGGCAGCCCGGCCGCCCACAACCCCATGACAAGACCGGCGAGGAAGAAGAATCCGAAAACTCCGACACGAGCCCGTCTGGCGACAATGGCGCTTTTGTTCACGACTAGAGCATAAACTGTGAAACGTGAATGGTGCTACGACGAGTGGCGAGCTGCGCGCGCACAACCGGGTCAGGCTGCTGCGCGCCGTGCACGACTGCGGGGCCACCCGCACCCGGTCCCAGCTCACCCGCGATCTGCGGCTGGCCAGAGGCACGGCATCGGTCCTGGTGGCGGGGCTGGCCGAGGACGAGCTGCTGCACGAGGAGCCGGCGCGTGAGCACGCACGCGGGCGGCCGACGCAGGTGCCTGGGCCGCATCCGTACGGACCGGTGGCGCTGGCCGTGGACGTGCGCGAGGACGCGTGGGAGCTGGCGGAGTGCGAGCTGGGCGGCCGCGTCACGGTCCTAGAGATACGCCCGCACGACGGCACCCCGGAAGGCGCGCTCCGCCCGCTGGGCGCGGCCCTGGCCGCCCACCGCGACCGCCTCGGCCACCGGGCCGTCGGCACGGGCGTGGCTCTGGCCGGCCCGGTACGCCACGGCGGCCTCGTGGACATCGCCCACCTGGACTGGCACGGGGTCGACGTCCCCGCCCTGCTGGCGGCCGGCGACCGGGACGAGGCGGGTCCACCGGCTGAGGTGCCGGTCGTGGGGAACGACACCGCGTTCGCGGCGGTGGCGGAGGCGCGGCGGGGGCGGCTGCGGGACGTGCGGGTGGGGCTGCACCTGCATGTGGACTTCGACCTGGGCGGCGTCCTGATGGTGGACGGGCGGCCGGTCGCCGGGGCGGGCGGGGCCGGCGCCGAGTTCGGCCACATGCCGCTGACGGAGAGCCGGCGGCTGTGCGCGTGCGGCGCCCTCGGCTGCTGGGGCGCCGACGTGGGAGCCAACGCCCTGCTGCGGCACGCCGGCCTGGCCCACGGCGGCGGCCGGGGACGCGAGCAGGCCGAGCACGTGCTCGCGTACGACGCGGCGGCGGTCGAGGCGACCGCGCGGATGCTGGGCCGGGGCATCGCCGCCCTGGTGAACGCGCACGACCCCGAGGTGGTCACCCTGTCGGGCCACGGCCCTGAGCTGTTCGAGCGGGCGGGGGCGGCGCTCCTGGCGGCCGGCGAGCCGTACCTGATGGCGATCCGCCGGGAGCGGCCGCCGCGCATCGAGGGGTCGGCGCTCGGCTGGCGGGGCGCGCTGCTGGGAGCGATGGAGTCGGTGTTCGACGCGTTCCTGACCGTCGAGGGCCTTGAACTGTGGCGCAAAAACCACCCTGACCAGGCCCCCGACACGCCCGACCGGCAAAGTGTGACGCATTCCACCCCGGACGGGGATAGGCCGCTATAACGCCTCCCTTGAGGGCCCCGTAGGCGATCTTGCCAGGCCAGAGAGCCGGAAGCCGGGACGGAACCGTCCGTAGCCGCCTCACCCCTCCCGGCCCCGGGGTGGGTGCCCGTACGTCCTGGACCCGCGCCCCGCACGGGCGAGGCGGCCGTCGAGCTGGGGTTCGACGACGCTCAGCGATCTTGGTCCCGACGGTGGACGGGGCGGCGGGTGCGGCGTCCGCCCAGCTCATGACAGGTCACGAGATCGCCGGGCCGGCGCCGGCGGGTGACGCGCCCAAGGCGTCGGCGGACGATCAGGAAGACCGGCGGAGGCTCCGGAGGCAGGGGCGGGCAGGCGGGCCCGGCGGGTGCCGGATTCGTCCCGTAGAAAGCGGCATGCCGCTCTTTTCGGGCTACGGTGTGACAGAACGCGTGGTCGGCGGCATAGGGGTCAGCGGGGGCACCGTCCTGCCGGGCGTGACGTGTGCGGGGGCCGCCGCATCGATGCGGGAGGCACGTTGACAGGGCACTTTCCGCAACACGAACCGC
Organism: Nonomuraea sp. NPDC049504; assembly: GCF_040676845.1. Classification (NCBI taxonomy): domain Bacteria; kingdom Bacillati; phylum Actinomycetota; class Actinomycetes; order Streptosporangiales; family Streptosporangiaceae; genus Nonomuraea; species Nonomuraea sp. NPDC049504. The sequence continues at coordinate 65,436 of NZ_JBFAPT010000012.1, read as the reverse complement.
TGGTATCCGCCATGATTAGCCACTGCACCACGGGTAACAGAACCCGAACGTAAAACTCCCCGAGGAGAGAACTGAGATGGCACTTCCCACTCTCACCCCCGAGCAGCGTCAAGCCGCTCTGGCCAAGGCAGCCGAGGCCCGTGCCGCCCGCACGGCCCTGCTGGCGAAGGTCAAGGCGGGCGAGCTGACGTTCGCTCAGCTGCTGGAGCGTGACGACGACATCGCGAAGAAGATCAAGGTGTCGCAGGCGCTGCGCGCCGTCAAGGGCGTGGGTCCGGCCAAGGCCACCGCGCTGATGGAGGAGGCGGGCGTCGACGAGAAGCGCCGCCTCGGCGGCCTGGGCGCCCAGCAGCGCAAGAAGCTGGTCGACGCGCTCGGCTAAGGCCGGGCGGCCAGGTCCGCGCGCAGCGCCGCGCGGACCGGCCGGCGACCCCTCACAGCCCGGCCACCCACAGCCAGGCAGGGCCCGGCGAGCGGAGCCGCCCCGCTCGACCGGCGGGCGTCCCACGGAACCCCCACCCCCGGCCCGCCCAGAGGGGTCACACCCCCACCCCCCACAGCAGAATCCCCCAGGCCCGCGTGGCCGGTCACAACCGCAACTCGGCAGAACGCGGGCGACTCCATGACGCGGGCCCGCCGGGAGCGCACACCGGTCAGGAGCGTAGGTCAGGAGCGTAGGTAGGTCAGGACGGCGAGGACGCGGCGGTGCTGGTCGGTGTCCTCGGCGTAGAGGCCGAGCTTGTTGAAGATGCTCCTGATGTGCTTCTCCACGGCGCCGTCACTGATCACGAGCTGCCGTCCGATGGCCGGATTGGAGCGGCCCTCGGCCATGAGCCCGAGCACCTCGCGCTCGCGCGGCGTGAGCTGGGCCAGCGGATCGTCCTTGCGCCTGCGCACCATCAACTGGGACACCACCTGGGGATCGAAGACCGTGCCGCCCGCGGCCACCCGCCGCAGGCCCTCCAGGAACTCGTCGACGTCCACCACGCGGTCCTTCAGCAGGTAGCCCACCGCGCCCCTGGCGTCGGCCAGCAGGTCGTCGGCGTAGGAGACCTCGACGTACTGCGACAGGATCAGCACCGGCGTGCCGGGCACCCTGCGGCGGGCCTCGACGGCGGCCCGCAGCCCCTCGTCGGTGAACGACGGCGGCATGCGCACGTCGACCACCGACACGTCGGGCTTGTGCTGCGCGACCACCTCCACGAGGGCGTCGCCGTCGCCGACGGTCGCCACCACCTCGCAACCGAACTCTTCGAGCAGCCTGACCAGGCCCTCCCTGATCAGCACCGCGTCATCGGCCACGACTACCCGCACGGAACCTCCGCCACGATCACCGTGGGCCCGCCGTCGGGCGACTGGACGGTCAGCTCACCGTCCACGGCGCGCAGCCGGTCGGCCAGCCCGGCGAGCCCATGTCCCTTGGCGACGTGTGCGCCGCCGACCCCATCATCCCCGATCGTCAGCATGAGGACGTCACCGAGGCGGACGAGCTGCACGGTGCAGACGGTCGCGCGGCTGTGCTTGGCCACGTTCGTGAGGGTCTCGGCGCAGACGAAGTAGATGGCGTTCTCGACGGCGGCCTGGTAGCGCTCCACGGTCTGCACGTCGAGGTCGACCGGGACCGTGCACCGGCCGGCCAGCGCGGCCAGCGCGGGCGCGAGGCCGCGGTCGGACAGGATGGGCGGGGCGATGCCGCGCGAGAGCGCGCGCAGCTCGTCGAGGGTCTCGCGGGTCGCGCTGATGGCCGACTTGAGCGTGGCCTGGGCCGCCTCGGGGTCCTTGGCGAGCTGCCGCTGCGCCCTGGACAGCTCCATGGCGAGCGAGACCAGCCGCTGCTGCGGCCCGTCGTGGATGTCGCGCTCCAGCTTGCGCAGCGCGTTGGCCTCGGCGGAGACGGCGGCGGCCCGGCCCTGCGCCAGGTCGTCGATGCGCTCGTGCAGCTCGGCCACGCCGGTCAGCAGCGCCCGCCCGAGCCCGGCGCGCAGGAGCGCGGCGCCGCGGATGACGAGCGGCATCAGCAGCAGGAAGAGCAGGCCGACGAGGAAGTAGAAGGTCGCGTTGACGACGTAGCCGTCGCCCAGGCCGAGCAGCTCGGGCAGCTCGACGTTGCCGGGGATGCGCGAGGTGACGATGCCGTAGATCGGCCAGGTGAGGCCGGCGATCGGCACCGCCCAGAACACGACGGTCAGCACGAACGCGAGGATCGCGAACGGCAGGTTGATGATGCCGTGCAGCAGGTCGAGCCAGGACTGCCCGCTCATCATGGGGTTGACAAGGCGGCGGAAGCGGCCGGCGCCCGGCGGGGCGGGCTTGTAGCGGGGCCGTACGGGCGGCCTGCGCAGCACGTCCGACAGCCAGCCTCGCTCCGCGTCCGCGAACCCGCGCGCGATCAGCAGGGTGCCGGCCAGCAGCGGCACCCCGACCCAGATGACCATGCTGCCCAGCCCGGCGGCGAAGCCCGGCAGCATGAGCACGAAGCCGATCAGGGTCGTCGGGAAGCCGACCAGTGTGTAACGGGTGTCGAGGAGGACACGCCTCGTCAGGGAGCGCATGGTGACCACGGTAGGTCGTGGGGCGGGCCCGGACGAGCGGGTGCGCCGGTGTCCCTTGGTAGGGCTGGCCCTACCCCCTGGGGTGGTGGCACGCCGACCTGAGGACTGCGGCTCGCGTCAATGTGCCCGGAGCCGTACGGCGGGAGCCTTGAGTGCGTTCGCTTCCCCTTGAGATGAGGCTTCCCCATGACCGTCCTGCTGGACCGCCCGGCCGTCGCGGCACCCGCGCCGCCCGCGCCGCCTGCGATCGCGCGCCGCGATCACTTCATCGACCTGTTGCGGGTGGCCGGCATGGCGCTGGTCGTCCTCCAGCACTGGACGATCCCGGTGCTCGACTACGAGGACGGCCGGCTGACGACCGGCAACGCGCTGTCCACGCCGGGCGTGTGGGTGGTGACGTGGCTGAGCCAGGTGATGCCGCTGGTGTTCTTCGCGGGCGGCGCGGCGAACGCGATCGGCTTCACCCGCGCGCGGCGGGCCGGGACGGCGGCGCCGGCGTGGCAGGCGGTGCGGCTGCGGCGGCTGGCCTGGCCGCTGCTGCCCCTGGCGGCGGTGTGGATCCCGCTGCCGCAGCTGCTGCTCAGCTTGGGCGTGCCGGCGCAGCCGCTGGAGGTGGGGGCGAGGCTGACCGGGCAGTTGTTGTGGTTCCTCGCGGTGTATCTGCTGGCGGTGGTCGCCACCCCGTACGCGCTGCGGCTGCACGAGCGTCACGGCTGGCGGGTGCCGGTCGTGCTGGCGCTGGGTGCGGTGGTGACGGACGTGGCGCGGTTCTCGACCGGTTTCGACGCCTTGGGGTACGTGAACGTGGTGTACGTCTGGCTGGCCGTGCACCAGCTCGGCTTCTTCTACGCCGAGGGCCGGCTGCGCGGGGCGGGCCTGCTGGCGGCGGGCGGCTTCGGGGCGGCGGCGCTGCTGGTGGCGTACGGGCCGTACCCGGGCAGCATGATCGGCCTGCCCGGCGCGGAGGTGTCGAACATGGCGCCGCCCACGCTCGCCATGCTGGCGGTCGGCGTCGGCCAGATCGGGCTGGCCGTGCTGCTGCGTCCCGCTCTGATGCGGCTGCCGCTGGCCCGCCTGCTGGACTGGGCCGGGCCGCGCGTCATGACGGTGTACCTGTGGCACATGCCGGCCCTGTTCGCGGTGACCGGGGTGGTCGTGGTGCTGCTGGGCGTGGACACGCCGCGGCCGGGCAGCGTGCTGTGGTTCGCCGGGTGGCCGGTCTGGTTCGGGCTGCTGTGCCTGGTCATGTGGCCGCTACTGAAGGGGTTCGCCCGGTTCGAGGCGCCGCCCGCGCTGCCGTACGGCACGGCCGGGCAGGGCGGCATGCTGGTGGCGTCGGGCCTGGTCGGCGCCGGGGTGCTGACGCTGACGGTGGGCGGGTTCGCGCCCGGCGCCGGGCCGTTCCTGGCGGTGCTGGCGCTGCTCGCCGGCCTGCTGATGACGGCGCCCAGGCTGCGCGCGTGACGAGCAGGAAACACGGATGTCATCCGCCGATCACGACAATGACTGCATGACGACGATTCGCCCTCTTGAGGACAAGGACCTGCCGGCCGTCGCCGGCATCTACGCCCACTACGTGACGGCGACCGCGGTGACCTTCGACGAGACGCCCCCTGAGCTCGCCGACTGGCGGGCCAAGGCGGCGGCCGTCGCGGCGGCGAGGCTGCCGTTCCTGGTGACCGAGGTGGACGGCGAGATCGCCGGGTACGCCTACCTCGCCCAATACCGCCCGAAGCCCGCCTACCGCCACACCTTGGAGGACAGCATCTACCTGGCCCCCGAGTACACCGGCAAGGGCCTGGGCGGGCGGCTGCTGGGCGAGCTGATCGGGCGGGCCCGCGAGACGCACGCCAGGCAGCTCGTCGCGGTGATCGCGGACGCGGGCGACCCGTCGTCGGCGCGGCTGCACGAGAAGTTCGGCTTCCGCGCGGCGGGCCGGCTGAGCGGGGTGGGATTCAAGCTGGGCCGCTGGGTCGACACCGCGCTCTTCCAGCTGGATCTGCGCGCCACCTGACTCACTTGGGCCCGGGCGGTCCGACCACCCGGCAAACTTCGGCAGGATAGGGGTGTGAGCCTACTCGTTGACCGCCTGCCCGAAGACCTCGACGCCGATCCCGACGCCATCTTCGACGCGTTCGTCGCGTGGAACGCCGAGCGGGGGCTCACCCTCTATCCCGCCCAGGAAGAGGCCCTCATCGAGGTGGTCTCCGGCAACAACCTGATCCTGGCCACGCCGACGGGGTCGGGCAAGTCGCTGGTGGCGGCGGGCGCCCACTTCACGGCGCTGACGCGCGACATGCGCACGTTCTACACCGCGCCGATCAAGGCCCTGGTGTCGGAGAAGTTCTTCGACCTGTGCGCCGTCTTCGGCACCGAGAACGTCGGCATGATGACCGGCGACGCCAGCGTCAACCCGGGCGCGCCGATCATCTGCTGCACGGCCGAGATCCTCGCCAACGTGGCGCTGCGCGACGGCGCCGCGGCCGACATCGGCCAGGTCGTGATGGACGAGTTCCACTTCTACGCCGAGCCCGACCGGGGCTGGGCCTGGCAGGTGCCGCTGCTCGAGCTGCCCAACGTGCAGTTCGTGCTGATGTCGGCGACGCTCGGCGACGTCACGAGGTTCAAGGACGACCTGACCCGCCGCACCGGGCGGGAGACCGCGGTGGTCAAGCACGCCGAGCGGCCGGTCCCGCTGGTCTACTCCTACCGCATGACGCCGCTGCACGAGACGCTCGAAGAGATGCTCAGCACCGGCCAGGCGCCCGTCTACGTCGTGCACTTCACGCAGGCCGCGGCTATGGAGCGGGCCCAGGCGCTGATGTCGATCAACATGGCGACCCGCGAGGAGAAGGACGCGATCGCCGCGATGATCGGCGGCTTCCGCTTCACCACCCGCTTCGGCCGGGCGCTGTCGCGGCTGGTGCGCCACGGCATCGGCGTCCACCACGCCGGCATGCTGCCGAAATACCGGCGCCTCGTCGAGCGTCTGGCCCAGGCCGGGCTGCTCAAGGTCATCTGCGGCACCGACACGCTGGGCGTCGGCGTCAACGTGCCGATCCGCACGGTGCTGTTCACCGCCCTGTCGAAGTACGACGGCAACAAGGTGCGCAGGCTGCGGGCCCGCGAGTTCCACCAGATCGCCGGCCGGGCCGGGCGCGCGGGCTTCGACACCATCGGCTACGTCGCCTGCCAGGCCCCCGAGCACGACATCGAGAACGCCAAGGCGCTGGCCAAGATCGGCGACGACCCCAAGCGGCGGCGCGGCTACGCCCGCAAGAAGCCGCCGGAGGGGTTCGTGGGCTGGAGCGAGGACACCTTCGTCAAGCTCCAGGAGGCCGAGCCCGAGCCGCTCACCTCACGCTTCAAGGTGAGCAACGCGATGCTGCTCGCGGTCATCAACCGGCCGGGCGACTGCTTCCAGGCGATGAAGCACCTGCTGACCGACAACCACGAAGACCGCAAGTGGCAGCGGCGGCACATCAGCCAGGCCATCGCGATCTACCGGTCGCTGCTGGCGGGCGGCATCGTGCAGCAGTTCCCCGAGCCCGACGAGCAGGGCCGCAGGGCCAGGCTGACGATCGAGCTGCAGGAGGACTTCGCGCTCAACCAGGCGCTGTCCACGTTCGCGCTGGCGGCGTTCGAGCTGCTCGACCGCGAGTCGCCGTCGTACGCGCTCGACATGGTCTCCATCGTCGAGTCCATCCTCGACGACCCGCGCCAGATCCTGTCGGCCCAGCTGAAGAAGGCCAGGGGCGAGGCCGTCGCGCAGATGAAGGCCGACGGCATCGAGTACGAAGAGCGCATGGAGCAGCTGGCCGAGGTCATGTACCCGATGCCGCTCGACGACCTGCTGCTCGGCGCCTACGAGACCTACCGGCGCGGGCACCCGTGGGTGGCCGACTACACGGTCAGCCCGAAGTCGGTGGTGCGCGACATGTACGAGCGGGCGATGACGTTCGCCGAGTACATCCAGTTCTACGAGCTGGCCCGCTCCGAGGGCACGGTGCTGCGCTACCTCGCCGACGCCTACCGCACGTTGTCGCGTACGGTGCCCGAGCACCTCAAGACCGACGACCTGGTCGACCTCATCGAGTGGCTGGGCGAGCTGGTGCGGCAGGTCGACTCCTCGCTGATCGACGAGTGGGAGAAGCTGACCAACCCGGCGGCGGCGCTGGAGGAGCAGCAGCAGCTCGAGGCCAAGGTGCGGCCGGTCACCGGCAACCCGCGGGCCTTCAGGGTGCTGGTGCGCAACGCGATGTTCCGGCTGGTCGAGCTGTGCGCGCTGGAGAAGGAGGAGGAGCTGGAGGAGCTGGCTCCCGACGTCGACTGGGGTGCGGCGCTCGACGCGTACTACGACGAGCACGAGGAGATCCACACCGACGCCGACGCCCGCGGCCCCGCGCTGCTGCGCATCGAGGAGGAGAGCGGGCTGTGGAAGGTGCGCCAGACGATCAAGGATCCGGCCGGCGACGGCGACTGGGGCATCGACGCCCAGGTCGATCTGGCCGCATCCGATGAGGAGGGCCGGGCGGTCCTGCACGTTCAGGGGCTCAACCGGCTGTAGAAGGGCCGAAAGATGAGAACAAGCCGTGTGCCGGAACGGACTGGCAAGGGCGTCCCGGCACCGGCCTGTCACTTTCAGTGTCGGCCGGAAAAGGTCGGGGATGTGTCATCATCATGTCTCAAGATCGAGACATTCCCCGCATCGGCCGGTCGCCGATAGTGCGATCTTCCAGGTCGGGCCGGTGATAAGGCGTGGCGGCGACGTCACGATCCACGACAAAATGGGCCGGTGAACGACGAAGAGATCAGGCGTGTCCTCGGGCTGCTCTACCAGGACGACACGTTGCGTACGTTCGCCTCGCTCGTGCTGGGGCATCCCGGCGGCCACTCCCCCGAGGCGCTGCGCAAGCTGGCGGCCGGCGGGCTGGCCGCGTGCGACGAGAGCGGCAACTGGCACGCCACCCCTGAGCGCTTCCGCGACCTGCTGCGCTCGCGCGCCGAGCCGGCCGCGCAGCTGAGCCAGGAGGAGCGGGTGCTGCGCACGTTCCTGGTGGACGGGCGGCTGACGACCCTGACGATGCGCCGCGACAAGCGGCTCGTCCTGCTGCGCTACATCGCGCGCGTCTTCGAGCCCGGCGTCCGCTACCCGGAGAAGGACGTCGACGTCGCCCTGCGCGCCTTCCACGACGACCACGCCGCCCTGCGCCGCTATCTGGTGGACGAGGGCCTGCTGTCCCGCGAGGACAACGTCTATTGGCGCAGCGGCGGCCCGGTCGAGATCTGAGAGGCCCTTGCCGGCGTCAGCCGCCGGAGATGTCGGACTCGGCGTCGGCGCCGGGGATCGGGCAGTCCCACGGGTCGTCCAGCCAGCCGTCGGGCAGGAGCACCTTCGACCGCTCCCCCGACTTGCCGCGCGGCGTGTCGGTGTTGGGCGGCCACGGCTGGTCGCGCTCCAGCTTCGCCAGCCCGGCGCGCAGCCCGTCGAGCGACTCGGCCGTGGCCAGCTCGCGCCGCAGCTCACTGCCGACCGTGAACCCCTTGAGATACCAGCCGACGTGCTTGCGGAAGTCGGCCACGGCGTAGCGCTCGATGTCGAAGCACTCCGCCAGGCCCTCGGCGTGCCGCTCCATGACGTCGGCGACCTCGCCCAGCGTCGGCGTGGCCCGCTCGGAGCCGCCGTTGAAGGCGTTCTCGAGGTCGCGGAACAACCAGGGCCGCCCCAGGCAGCCGCGCCCCACCACGACGCCGTCGCAGCCGGTGCGGGCCACCATCCTGAGCGCGTCGTCGGCGCACCAGATGTCGCCGTTGCCCAGCACGGGGATCTCCGGCACCGCCTCCTTCAGCCGGGCGATGGCCTCCCAGTCGGCGACGCCGCCGTAGTGCTGCCGGGCCGTGCGGGCGTGCAGCGCGATCGCCGCCACCCCCTCCTCGGCGGCGATCCGGCCGGCGTCGAGGTAGGTGAGGTGGTCGTCGTCGATGCCCTTGCGCATCTTCATCGTCACGGGCAGCGACCCGGCGTTCGCGACCGCCTCGCGCAGGATGCGCCGCAGCAGATTCCGCTTGTACGGCAGCGCCGACCCGCCGCCCCGCCGGGTCACCTTGGGCACCGGGCAGCCGAAGTTGAGATCGACGTGGTCGGCGAGGTCCTCCTCGGCGATCATCCGGACCGCCCGCCCGACCACGGCCGGATCGACGCCGTAGAGCTGGATGCTCCTGGGCCGCTCCGACTCGGCGAACCTGATCATCCGCAACGTCTTCGGATTGCGCTCGACCAGCGCCCGCGTCGTGATCATCTCGCACACGAACAGCCCCGCGCCCTGCTCGCGGCAGAGCACGCGGAACGGCGCGTTCGTGATGCCCGCCATCGGCGCCAGCACCACCGGGGGCCACACCCCGATCGGCCCAATCTTCACCCCGTCAGTTGTAGCGCAGGTCAGGCCGTAACCGGTATTCCGCCGATAGTCTGTGATCGGCATCTTCGGTTGAGGGGGATGGATGCTTCTTCGCGTACGCCTCACGCTGCCCGACAGGCCGGGCGCGCTGGCGCAGGTGACCAAGGCCCTGGGTGCGGCGGGGGCCGACATCACCCAGGTGACCGTGCTCGAACGAGGCGACGGCCGGGCGGTCGACGACATCACGGTCTACTGCCCCGACGGCACCTCCAGGCAGGAGCTGGTCAAGAGCCTCGAAAGCCTCGAAGGCGTGGCCGTCGACGGCGTCTGGCCCACCCGCGAGGCGCCCGGCACCTACCCGGAGCTGGAGATACTCAAATACATCACCGCGGCGGGCGACCGGGCGCTGACCACGCTCATCGACTCGCTGCCCGTGCTGTTCAGCGCCGACTGGGCGGCCACCGCCGCCGAGGGCCGCATCGTGTACGCGAGCTGGCGCGCGCCCGAGGACTTCACCGTCCCCGCCGAGACGCCCGCCCGGCCGACGGCGCTGACCGTCGAGGGCGGCCTGCACCTGATCCACGCGCCGCTGCCGCCGCTGGCGCTCTCCCTCATCCTCGGCCGCAGCGAGGGCCCCGCCTTCCACCGCATCGAGGTCCACCGCCTCACGCGGATCCTCGAGATCTTCCTGAGCCTCCCCGCGACCGAGCGAAGTGTGGCCCGCCAGCTCCGCAAGTAAGCATCCGGTCCGGAAACGCGCTATTGTTAACCACGCAACAGCGCGGAAGTGGCTCAGTGGTAGAGCATCACCTTGCCAAGGTGAGGGTCGCGGGTTCGAGTCCCGTCTTCCGCTCGGAGAGGGGTTTGACTCGGTGGCGTGGCCGAGAGGCGAGGCAGCGGCCTGCAAAGCCGTCCACACGGGTTCAAATCCCGTCGCCACCTCCAAGGACGATTAGCTCAGCGGGAGAGCGCTTCCCTGACACGGAAGAGGTCACTGGTTCAATCCCAGTATCGTCCACCACCTCTCAGAAAACCCCCGGCCGCTCGGCGGCCGGGGGTTTTCTCGTGGGAGGGGCGCGACCGCCGCGTGATCTTTCCCACGGCGGCGGGAGGGGGATGCCCGCCGCGCGGGGTTCGTCCTGCGGCGGTGGGGAGGGGTCGCCCGAGCCCACCGCATGGGGGTCTCCCCCGGGGTCACTGGCCGGCGAGGCCGGTGTGGGCGACGCCGCGGATGATCTGGCGCTGGAAGAGCACGAAGACGATCAGCAGCGGCAGCCCGGCCAGCACCACCGAGGCCATGATCTGCGCGTACCGCAGGCCGAAGGTGCCCTGCACGACGTTCGCCAGGCCCACCGGGAGCGTCATCGTGTTCGGATCGGTCGAGACGAGGAACGGCCAGAGGAAGTTGTTCCAGGTGCTGATGAACGTGAAGATCGACACCGCCGCCAGCACCGGCCGCGACAGCGGCAGCACGATGGTGAAGAACACCCGCCACCGCCCCGCCCCGTCCACGAACGCCGCCTGCTCCAGCTCCTCAGGCACGTCCTGGAAGAACTTGACCAGGATGTAGACGATCAGCGGCGCCGCCACCTGCGGCAGGATGATCGCCCACCAGGTGTCCACCAGGCCGAAGGCGACCATCTCGGCGAACAGCGGCGCGATCAGCACCTGCGGCGGCACCATGATGCCCGCCAGGATGAGCCCCAGCAGCGCCCGCCGCCCCTTGAACCGCGTGCGCGCGAACCCGTACGCCGCCATCGCCGAGAACAGCACGGTCAGGAACGTCACCGCCACCGCCGTGACCGTCGAGTTGATCGCCCACTTGACGATCCCGCCGGTGCCGAGGACCAGCCCGTACGACTCCAGCGTGAGCGTGCTGCCGAACCACTCCAGCGGCAGCTTCGTGGTCTCCGACTCCGGCTTGAGCGACGTGGCCACCGCCCACGCGATCGGGGCGAGCCACAGCACCGCCAGCACCAGCGCGGCCACCAGCAGGACGAACTGGCTGAAGCTGAACCGCTTGGTCACGACGCGACCTCCTCGCGCTTGCGGAACAGCCGGAGCTGCGCCAGGGAGACGATGACGATGAGGGCGAACAGGATGTACGACACGGCCGAGGCGTAACCGGTGCGGTAGCCGGTGAAGCCGATGTCGTAGGCGTACTCGATGATCGACCGGGTGGCGTCCTCGGGGCCGCCGCCGGTCATCAGGTAGATCTGGTCGAACACCTTCAGCGAGGCCACGAGCTGCAGCACCACGATGAGCGCGGTGGTGCGGCGGAGCATCGGCAGGGTGATCGAGCGCAACTTGTCCCAGGCGTTGGCGCCGTCGATGGCGGCGGCCTCGTACAGGTGCTGGGGGATGGACTGCAGGGCGGCGAGATAGAGCAGGAAGTTGAAGCCGACCGTCCACCACACGGTGGTCAGCACCACCGACCACATGGCCAGCGACGGGTCGCCCAGCCACACGACGTCGGTGCCGACCGTGCCGTTGATCAGGCCGTACTCGGGCGGGTAGATCATCTGCAGCCACAGGATCGACACCACGGCCGACGGCAGCAGGAACGGCCCGAAGAACGACAGCCGCCACAGCCACTGCATGAACCGCAGGTGGTGCACCAGCAGCGCGAGCACCAGGCCGAGCAGGACCAGCGGGATCGTGCTCAGCACGGTGAAGACGAGCGTGTTCCACAGCGAGCGCCACATGCGCGGGTCGGCGAACGCCTCGGCGTAGTTGCCGAAGCCGATGAAGTGGTCGTTGCCGCCCGCGACGTTGACGCTGGAGAAGCTCATCTGGAAGCCGAGCAGTGTCGGCCAGACCAGGAAGACCAGGTAGATCAGCAGGAACGGGGCCACGAACAGCAGGCCGTGCTCCGTCCAGCCGCGCCGGACCTTCGACTTCACGGCCGCGACGGCGGTCGCGGTGGGCGCGACGGTGGCGGTCATGAGCGCTCCTCGGCGTCCTCGGCGGGGAAGGGGTTCGGGGCCGACAGCAGCCGGTTCAGCGACGCCTTGGCGGCGGCCAGGCCCTGCTCGGGGCTGCGCTCGCCGCTGATGACGGGCGAGAACGCCTCGCCGAACTCGATCCACATGCGCGAGGCCGAGCCGGCGAACCACGCCTGCGGGTCCAGTGCGACCTCCGTGATGACCGAGCGGTACTCCGACTGCGGGTCCAGCGCCAGGTACTCGGGCTCCTCCAGCGCCGGCAGGTACGCGGGCACGTGCCCGGCGACCGCCCAGTCGGCGCTGTTCCTGACCAGGTAGGCGATGAAGCGGTAGGTGGCCCGCTCGATCTCGGGGTCCCTGCTGCGCTGGTGGGGCAGGACGAACGCGTGACAGTCGGCCTGCGCCGCGCCGCTGCCGAAGACACTGGGGAAGCGGGTCATGCTGAACGGCGTGCCGCGCTCCTTCAGCCCGGTGATCTCCCAGTCGCCGTTCCACAGGAACGCCGCCTCGCCGTTGGTGAACTTGGCGACGGAGGCGCCGTAGTCCGTACGCGGGTCGCACAGCCCTTCCTGCCCGAGCCGCTGCATCAGCCGCAGCGCCTCCAGCGCCTTGGCGTCGTCGATGGCGATCGCCGTGTTGTCGGGTGTCAGCAGCGTGCCGCCGCTCTGCCCGTACAGCGAATACCACACCCGCCACGGGCCGACCGTGCCGAGGCCGAGCGCGTCCATGGTGAGCGGCGGCTTGCCGCCCATGGCCTCCTTGGCCTTGGTCAGCATGGCGATCAGCTCGTCCACGCCCGTGGTGGGCCGCAGCTTGCCGTCCGCGCCGAGCAGCCCGGCCTTCTCGCAGACGTCGGTGTTGTAGTACTGCACCATCGGGTGGGCGTCGAGCGGGACGGCGTACAGGACGCCGTCGAGGTGGGCGCGTTCCCAGATGGGCGGGCTGAAGTCGGCGGCCTTCAGGCCGGCCTCCTCCAGCAGTTTCGTGTCGATGGGGTCGAGGATGCGCCCGGCGCCGATGCCGGCCAGCCGGGCGAGGTGGAACGTGGCGAGGTCGGGCGAGCGTCCGCCGGCGCCGGCCATGGCGATCTTCGTGTAGTAGGGCTCGCCCCACTGGAGCACGTTCTCCTCGACGAAGACGTCGGGGTTCTCCTTGCCGAACGCGTTGACCATCCCGTTCATCGTGATGCCGTCGCTGGCGCCGAGGAAGTGCCAGTACCTGATGCGGGTCTGGGACGAGCCGAACCCCACGGGGAGCGCGCATCCCGACGCGGCGGCGGCGATCAGGGCGAGGCCGCCGCCGAGGAGGTGCCGGCGGTTGATATGAGGGGGACCGTGCACTGGATGGCCTCTTCCTTACACCGAGCTGTGGTCTTGGAAAGGGCAGGTGAGGGCAGCAAGAGGGCCTCCCGTCGGAGGCGGACAGGCGGCACGTCCGGGTCGCGGCGGCCGCCGTGCGCACCCCGGTGTTTCGCCGGGGTTACCCGAGTGTTAGCGGTAACAAGCGGCCTGTCAAGGGCCCTCTGGCAACCGCTTACCAGCTCTTGACCTGGCCTGTGATAGCGCTAACAATCGGAGGCACGTAACGTCGCGGAAACCCAGGGAGTCTCCCCCGTGCACCACGCCAGCCTCACCCTCGACCCGGCCTTCAAGGTCGCCCCCGTGCGCCGCCGCACGTTCGGCACGTTCGTGGAGCACCTCGGGCGGTGCGTCTACACCGGCATCTACGAGCCCGGGCACCCGCTGGCCGACGACGACGGCTTCCGCCGCGACGTCCTGGAGCTGACCAGGGAGCTGGGCGTGTCCACCGTCCGCTACCCCGGCGGCAACTTCGTCTCCGGCTACCGCTGGGAGGACGGCATCGGCCCCAAGGACCGGCGGCCCCGCCGGCTCGACCTGGCCTGGCGCAGCACGGAGACCAACGAGGTGGGCGTGGACGAGTTCGTCCTGTGGTGCCGCAAGGCGGGGGTGGAGCCCATGATGGCGCTCAACCTCGGCACGCGCGGCATCGCCGAGGCGCTCGACCTGCTCGAATACTGCAACCACCCGTCCGGCACGGCCCTGTCGGACCTGCGGGTGAGCCACGGCGCAAAGGAGCCGCACGGCATCAGGATGTGGTGCCTGGGCAACGAGCTGGACGGGCCCTGGCAAACCGGCCACAAGACGGCCCGCGAGTACGGCCGGCTGGCCGCCGAGACCGCCCGCGCGATGCGAATGGTGGACCCGGGGCTCGAACTGGTGGCGTGCGGCAGCTCCAGCTCCAGCATGCCGACGTTCGGCGCGTGGGAGGCGGAGGTGCTGGAGGAGACGTACGAGCTGGTCGACTACATCTCCTGCCACGCCTACTACGAGGAGCACGACGGCGACCTCGGCAGCTTCCTGGCCAGCGACACCGACATGCAGTACTTCATCTCCTCGGTGGTGGCCACCGCCGACCACGTCGGGGCGCGGCTGAAGTCGCGCAAGCGGATCGACCTCTCCTTCGACGAGTGGAACGTGTGGTACCAGTCCCGCTTCAGGGACGCCGGCACCCCCGACGACTGGCCGGTCGCGCCGCCGCTGCTGGAGGACCACTACCACCTGGCCGACGCGGTGACGTTCGGCGGGCTGCTGATCACGCTGCTGCGCAACAGCGACCGGGTGACCGCCGCCTCGCTGGCGCAGCTCGTCAACGTGATCGCGCCCATCATGACCGAGCCGGGCGGGCGGTCCTGGCGGCAGACCACGTTCCACCCGTTCGCGCAGGCCTCCCGGTACGCGGCCGGCGACGTGCTGCGGGTGGAGCCGGTGTCGCCGCTGTACGAGACGGCGACGTACGGGGAGGTGCCGCTGGTGCACGCGGTGGCCACGCACGACGCGGACGGCACGACGGTGTTCGCCGTCAACCGCTCGGTGGACGGGCCGCTGTCGCTGGAGATCGACGCGCGGGCGCTGGGCGCGGTGCGGGTCGTCGAGGCGACCACGCTGACCGACCCCGACGTCTACGCCCGCAACACCGCCGACGAGCCGGACCGGATCACGCCCAGGCCGAACCGGGACGTCGAGCAGGACCCGCTGCGCGTGCTGCTGCCGCCGGTCTCCTGGAACGTGATCCGCCTGGCCTCCTGAGCGCCCGCCGCCTCAGGCGAGAAGGGCACCGTGGCGGACCCGTGGCGGACCCGTGGCGGGCTCAGGCGGGTGCGGTGCTGTCGCGGACCACCAGCTCGGGCTCGATCAGGCGGCGGCTCTCGGGCTCGGCCCCGGCCATGCGGTCGAGCAGCATGTGGAAGGCGTGCCTGCCGACCTCACGGAAGTCCTGCCGCACGGTGGTCAGCGGCGGCCAGAAGTAGGCGGACTCCGGGATGTCGTCGAAGCCCGCCACGCTGACGTCCTCAGGCACCCGCCTGCCTGCCTCGCGCAGCGCCCGCAGCACGCCGAGCGCCATCTGGTCGTTGGCCACGAACACGGCCGTGACCTCGGGCTCCTCCGCCAGGCGGCGGCCGAGCTGGTAGCCGGATCTGGCGCTCCAGTCGCCGCGCAGCACGTCGGGCACCGGCCGCCCGGCCGCCTCCAGCACGCCGCGCCAGCCGTCGATGCGGCCGTTGGCGTCGAGCCAGTCGGCCGGGCCCGCGACGTGCCACACCGTACGGTGGCCGAGGTCGAGCAGGTGGCGGGTGACGCGGGCGGCGCCGGCGACCTGGTCGACCTTCGCCACCGGGACGGGGATGTCGTCGGCGGCGTCGACCGCGACGACCGGCATCTCGGGCGGCAGGTGGCGCAGCCCGTCGGCGGCCGACTCGTGAGGCGCGACGATGATCACGCCGTCGACCGCCTGGGTGCGCAGCCGCTGCACGCCCTCCTCCATGGAGGTGCGGTTGAGCGAGCTGAGGCTGGCGATGGAGACGTTGTAGCCGGCGTGGCGGGCGGCCTGCTCGATGCAGTACAGCGTGGTGGCCGGGCCGTAGAGCGTGGTGTCGATGCTGACCACGCCGAGCACGCCGGAGCGTCCTGTGACGAGCTGGCGGGCCGCCTGGTTGGGGCGGTAGTCCAGCTCGCGTACGGCGGCCAGGACGCGGGCCCTGGTCTCGGCGCGTACGCGGTCGGGTGTGTTGAGCACCCGTGAGACGGTCATGGTGGAGACACCGGCGAGCACGGCGACGTCCATGAGCACCGCAGGCCGGCCGGGTTTGGATTTCACCACGGCTCACCCCCCTTAGCGGTAACGCTAACAGGCGGAACGCGCGAGCGCGCGAACGCAGCCCCCCGTCACGAGGGGGTCCCGCGTCAGGAGGGGGTCCTATCCCGCTCCGCCGGGCGTTCTCAGCTAACTACCAGGAACGGAGAGTAACCTGCGTCGGCATGAATGCGCCGAGGAGGACGAACAATGTGCTGGTCACGGCCCTGAGGCGCGGTGCGCGACGCCGCGGCGAGAGCTCCGGCCCTGTCTGCGGCCCTGTCTCGGGCCCTGTCTGCGGCCCTGTCTCCGGCCCTGTCTCCGGCTCTGTCTGCGGCCGGGGGTGCGGCAGATGAGGATCCGTTACCTCCTGCTGCACGCGTACGGCATGGGCGGCACGGTCAAGACCGTGATCAGCCAGGCGAACGCGATGGCCGCCGCCGGGCACGACGTGGAGCTGGTGAGCCTCGTACGCCGCCGCGAGCGGCCGCACTTCGCCGTCGATCCGCGGATCACCGTCACCACGCTGGTGGACCAGCGCGGCGGCCGGGTGCCGGACTCGCTGGCCCGGCGGGCCTGGCGGCGGGTGCGCGGGAAGGTGGTGCCGCGCGGCGAGTTCTCGGCCGGCTACTTCACCGAGCGGGTCGAGTGGGCGGCGATGGAGTACTGCGCGGGGCTGCGCGACGGCATCCTCGTCACCAGCCGGCCCGCGCTCAGCCTGATCGCCGCCCGCCGCGCCGGCAAGCCGGTGATCAAGGTCGCCCAGGAGCACATGAACCTGTCGGCCTATCCCGAGACGATCCGCAAGGAGATCGCCCGCCACTACGCCGCCTTCGACGCGATCACCGTGCTGACCAAGGCGAACCTGCGGGACTTCCGGCGGCTCCTGCCGGCGACCCCGGTCGTGCGGATCCCCAACGCCGTGCCGACCGCGAAGCGTGAGCGATCAGGTCAGAACGCGCCGGTCGTGGTGGCGGCCGGGCGGCTGGTGCCGCAGAAGGGGTTCGACCTGCTGATCAAGGCGTTCGCGCAGGTGGTGGCCGAGCATCAGGAGTGGCGGCTGCGGATCTTCGGCACCGGGCCGCGCCAGGGCGAGCTGGCGGGCCTGATCGAGCAGCACGGGCTGGCCGAGCACGTGTCGCTGGCGGGACGTACCGGGCGGATGGACAAGGAGCTGGCCGGCGCCTCGGTCTACGCGGTCAGCTCCCGGTACGAGGGGCTGCCGATGACGATGATCGAGGCGATGGCGCACGGGCTGCCCGTCGCCGCCTTCGACTGCCCCACCGGGCCGGGCGACGTGCTGACCGACGGGGTGGACGGCCTGCTGGTACCGCCCGAGGACGTGGACGCGCTGGCCGAGGCGCTGCGCCGGCTGATCGCCGACCGGGAGCTGCGGTTGAGCATGGGGAAGGCGGCCCGGCGGACCGCGCGGGCGTACGCGGCCGAGCACGTGATGCCGGTGTGGGAGGACCTGTTCGCGGAGCTGGCGGCGGGCGAGCGAATCGGCGACACCTTCTGGCCGGCCCACTGACCCCGACCCACTGACCCCCTGGCCCACCACTGACCCGACCGGCTGACCACCTGGCCGGCCACTAACCCCGACCGGCTGACCGCCTGGCCGGCCACTGAGCCCGGCCGGCTGGCCTTCTGGTCGGCCACGGACCGGCCTGCTGACCCCCTGGCCGGCCTCTGAGCCCGGCCGGCTGGCCTTCTGCGCGCCACCGACCGGCCGGCTGAGCCCCCGCCCTGGCCGACCGGTTCTGGCTCTCCCCCGGGCCTTGACCCTCCCACGGCCATGGCAGGCCCGCCGGCTGGCTTTCCGGGCAAAAGATTTACCTCCCGATTTTCCCGGAAAAATCGGGGTTTCTGGATACTCCTGTCTAAAACTTCCCTTATTTCGGCAAAAGCAGGCTCAAGGGGGCGGCACTCTGGGCCGCATGCGTGACCGGAAAGCTTTTCTGACTGCCATGGCAGGCGCACTTGCCCTGGTCACAGGGCTCACGGCGCCGGCCCAGGCCACCACGACCACCGCCGCACCCGCCGCTCCCACCGTCCGCCAGGACGCCCCCGCCGTGTACGGGCGGGCCGCGTACCTGATGGACGCGAGCTCCGGCGACGTGCTGCTCGACAAGGCCGGCGGCAAGCGCATGCCGATCGCCAGCCTCACCAAGACCATGACCGCGTACGTGGTGCTGAAGACCGCCAAGCCCACCGACGTCGTACGGATCAAGGCGGCGGACGTCGCGTACGCGGAGGACAGCGGCGGCACCACCGCGGACCTGCGTCCCGGCGACCGCATCACGGTCGGCGAGCTGCTCTACGGCCTGATGCTGCCCTCGGGCGCGGACGCCGCCCACGCGCTGGCCCGCACGTACGGACCGGGCGTGCAGGGCTTCGTCGCCAGGATGAACGCGACCGCCCGCGAGCTGGGCATGAACGACACCGAGTACGTCAACGCCGACGGCCTGCCCACCCCGGCGGGCGACGGATATTCCACCGCCAGGGACCAGGCCGTGCTGGCCGCCGCGGCGCTGAAGGTGCCGCTCATCAAGGAGGTCGCCGGGACCCGCCGGCACTATCTCGACGGCACCGGCGAGCACCGCTCGTACGTGTGGCGCAACACCAACCGCCTCATCGGCACGTCGGACGCGATCGGGCTCAAGACCGGGTTCACCCGGGCGGCGGGCTACTGCCTGGCGTTCGCGAGCGAGCGCGACGGCCGGCCGCTGGTGGGTGTGCTGCTCGGCGAGTCGAGCTCGAGCCGCCGCTTCGGCACCGCCGAGGAGCTGCTGACCTGGGGCTCCGCCCAGCAGCGCGCCTGAGTCTCAGCGCACGCCGCGGGGCCGGAACTGGATGCTGATGCGGGGCCCCGCGGGGCGGCCCGTCTTGGGGATGGCGTGTTCCCACGTGCGCTGGCAGCTTCCGCCCATCACGATGAGGTCGCCGTGGCCGAGGTCGTGGCGGATGGAGGGGCCGCCGCCGCGCGGGCGGAGCATGAGCGAGCGCGGGTCGCCGACCGACAGGATCGCGACCATGGTGTCCTCGGTGCCGCCCCGGCCGATGGTGTCGCCGTGCCAGGCCACGCTGTCGCGGCCGTCGCGGTAAAAGCAGAGCCCGGCGGTGCGGAACGGCTCGCCCAGCTCGTCGCCGTAGTGGGCGTCGAGTGCGCGCCTGGCGTCGTCGAGCACGGGGTCGGGCAGGGTGTCGCCCTCGCCGTAGAACGCGAGCAGGCGCGGCACGTCGACCACTCGGTCGTACATGCGGCGCCGCTCGGCCTGCCAGGGCACCTGCTCGGCCAGCCGCTCGAACAGCGTGTCGGCGCCGCTCAGCCAGCCGGGCCGCAGGTCGATCCAGGCGCCGTGGCCGAGGTGGGTGCGGCGGACCGAGCCCGCCAGGGGGCCCAGCCCGAGCTCCTCGTCGAAGCCGAGCAAAGATGCTTGGAACGCGGCTGTCATGGTGCCGAGTGTATGCCATTCTTCAAACACCCATTCGACTTGGGCGGAAGTGCCATACGCGAGGGCGCCGAGATGTCACGCTGGAAGCCGCCGGATATGAGTGGCATCGCCCCTTCGAGACCACAGCCGAGGCGCAGAGGCCACCCACCGCTCTCCCCCATGCGAAGGAGCAGGCCATGCTCACCACCGCCTACCTGCCTGGCGCCCCCTCCTGGCTCGACGTCACCACCCCCGATCTGGAGGCGTCCACCGCCTTCTACACCGGCCTGTTCGGCTGGGACTCCGTGTCGCTGGGCCCCGCCCACTCGGACTACCGCTTCTGCCAGCTAGGCGGGCGCACCGTGGCCGGCATCAGCCCGCATCTGCCGCCGGGCGGCCAGGCGGCCTGGCTGACCTACTTCCACACCCCCGAGGCCGACGCCGTCGCCAAGCAGGTCGAGCAGGCCGGGGGCAGGCTGCTGGCCGCGCCGCGGGACATCGAGGGGCAGGGGCGGATGGCGGTGTTCGCCGACCCTGCGGGCGCGTCGTTCGCCGTCTGGCAGCCGGGCGGCACCCCGGGGCTCGGGCTGGTCACCGAGCAGGGGTCGCTGTGCTGGGTCGAGCTGTTCACGCCTGACCCCGGCGGCGTCAGGGACTTCTACCGGGCCGTGTTCGGCTGGCGGATCGAGGACCTGCCGATGGGCGGGGAGACCTATCCGGTGATCACGCCGGCCGAGGGCGACGAGTCGGCGTCCGTCGCGGGCATCGTCCGGCTGCCGGAGGGCGAGCGTGCGCACTGGCTGCCGTACTTCGAGGTGCCCGACTGCGACGCGACGGCGGCGCTGGCGCAGCGGCTCGGCGGCACGCTGCGGGGGCCCGCGACGAGCACGGAAGGGGTCGGGCGGATGGCGTTCGCCGCCGACCCGTTCGGCGCCGCGTTCGCGGTGATCACCAGCTCGGCCTGACCGGCGTCACAGCGGGCGGCGGCCCGCGAAGCCCAGCTCCGTACGGTGATACCAGCCCAGCTCGCGCTCGCCCTCGATCCAGCACAGCCGCACCGAGACACCGTCGAGCACGGCGGGGAAGTCGACGAGCACGGGCGCGATGCCCTTGACCTCGATGCCCTGCTCGCTCCAGCCGCTGACGATCTCCTCGATGCGCGCCTGCAGCCCCTTCAGCTCGGGCAGCCCGCCCCGCTCCGACCTACCGCCCGAGCGGCGGGCGAAGTCGATCTCGGCCAGGTCGGCGCGGGCGGCGATCACCCCGGCGGCGTCGTGGATGACGCCGGGGAGCAGCGCGCGGGCCTCGTCGAGGGTGAAGAGCCGGTCCATGCCCGACAACGTTAGCGGTTGGGCTCGTAGGCGTGGACGAGCAGGCGTTCTGCCTCGTCGAGGTAGCCGTCGAGGTAGGCGGCCGCCTCGTCGGGCCGGCCCGACTCGATGAGGCCGAGCAGCACGTGGTTGCGCTCGACGAACGGCTCGTGGAAGGCGCGCGGGTTCTCCATCACGTGGAAGACCAGCCGGAGCTCGGCGAAGAGCTGGCGCATGGCCTCGTCGATCCTGGGGCTCTCGTTGAGCGAGACCAGCGCCTGATGGAAGCGGATGTTGGCGGTGCCGACGCCCTGCCAGTCGTCCTGCGCGACCGCGCGCTCGGCGTCCTGGAGTGACTCCTTGATCAGGGCCAGCGCGCGGTCGGACGGCGGGCGGCGCACGGCGGCGCCTTCGAGCACGCGGCGGACGCGGTAGAGGTCGGAGACGTCCTCGGCGGACGGGAGCCGGACGAAGACGCCCCTGTTGAGCCGGTGGTCGAGCAGGCGTTCGTGGCCGAGCAGCCGGAACGCCTCGCGCAGCGTGTTGCGTGAGACGCCGAGCGCCTCGGAGATCGACTCCTCGGAAAGGCGCTGGCCGGGCTGGAAGAAGCCCTCGCTGATGCGGTCACGCAGGATGTCGGCCACCCGCTCGGCCGTGCTGCTGCGTCCCAGACGGGGCCGGTCCTGGGAGAGATCAGCGACCACGTTATCCACATTTAACAGATAATCATGGAGCAAACCTCTTGTCGAATTGTTCAACGATCCTTACGTTGAAACTACTCCCCATTCGACACAAGGAGCGATCCGATGTCAGGCTCCACGCAACAGACCCGGCGGGTGATCCTCGCCAGCCTGATCGGCACGTCGCTGGAGTGGTACGACTTCTTCCTCTACACCACCGCCGCGACCCTGGTCTTCCCCAAGCTGTTCTTCCCCTCACTCGACCCCTTCACGGCGGTCCTGGCGTCGCTGACCACGAACGCGGTGGCGTTCGTGGCCAGGCCGCTCGGCGGCGTGGTGTTCGGCCACTTCGGCGACCGGGTCGGCCGCAAGACCGTGCTGGTGGTGACGCTCCTCATGATGGGCGTCTCGACGTTCCTCATCGGCGTGCTGCCCGGCTACGCCGCCGTCGGCGTGCTGGCGCCGGTCCTGCTCGCGCTGCTGAGGTTCGTTCAGGGGCTGGGGCTGGGCGGCGAGTGGGGCGGCGCGGTGATCATGTCGCTGGAGCACGGCGACGGGCGCCGGCGCGGCTTCAACGCGAGCTGGCCGCAGGTGGGCGTGCCCGCCGGTTACGTGCTGGCCACCGGACTGCTGACGATCATGTCGTTCACCATGTCGGACGCGGCGTTCCTGTCGTGGGGCTGGCGGGTGCCGTTCCTGCTGTCGGGCGCGCTGGTCTTCGTCGGGCTGTGGGTGCGGATGCGGATCACCGAGTCGCCGTTGTTCGCGGAGGTCTCCGAGCAGGGCGCGACGGCGAAGATGCCGCTCCTCGAAGTGCTGCGGACGCACCCCCGGGCGCTGCTGTCGGCCTTCACCGCGCGCATCGGGGTGGACGTGGCGTTCTACACCTTCACCGCGTACATCATCGTCTACATCACCGGGACGCTGAACCTGCCGCGCTCGTACGCCCTGAACGCCGTGCTCATCGGCTCGGCGCTGCAGCTCGCGCTGATCCCGCTGGCGGGCGCGCTGTCCGACCGGTACGGCCGCCGTCCCGTCTACCTGGCCGGCGTGGTCGCCGCCGCGGTGTGGGTGTTCGCCTTCTTCCCGCTGCTCGACACCGGCTCGTTCCCGCTGATCGCGCTGGCCGCCGTGGTGGCGCTGGTGACCCACGCCGCGATGTACGGACCGCAGGCCGCCTTCATCGCCGAGCTGTTCAGCACCCGCCTGCGCTACAGCGGCGCCTCCATGGGCTACCAGGTGGCGGGGGTGGTGGGCGGCGCGCTCGCCCCGATCATCGCCCTGCAGCTCTACCAGTCCTTCCAGTCCACGATCGCGGTCTCCGTGTACGTCGTCGCCGCCCTCGCCGTCACCGCCGTCGGCCTGGCCATCGCGCCGGAGACCCGCGACGTCGACCTGGCCGAGACGCCGGAAGAGGCCAGGAAGGCCCCGCAGGTGGGCCCGTTCGCCTGACAGACCTCGCAGGGGAATGCCGCGAGAGCCGCGGGCGGTGGCTGCCGACACCGCCCGCGGAAGCTTTTCCGGGCGCGGAAGCCCCTAGTCAACAGGGTTGTGACCGTATCGCCATCGATTCACAGAACAACCGTCTCCGAATAGGCATAAACTGCCCGCCTGTGAGCCTGCCTGTACGAGAACGTTCCCCCCGGCCGGGCGGCGGTCGTCACCGCCGTCCCGTGCCCACGTCCTTGCCGCCCGACGCCCCCGTGCTCGTGCTCGCCACCCCCGGCACGACGGACGGCGTGGCCGAGGAGATCGCGGCCGTGGTACGCGTCGACAACCCCCAGATCGAGGTGCGCCTGACGAGCGTGAGCGACCTGGCAGACTCCCTGCCCTCCGGCCGCGAAGCCGTCGTCGTACCGCTCCTCACCTGGGATGATCCCGCCGTCCTCGCGGAGATCGGCAAGGCCGTCGCCGCCACCGGCAGCGGGGCCGTCGTCACCGAGGCGCTCGGCCCGCATCCGCTGCTGGCCGAGGCCCTGCACATCCGGCTGGCCGAGCGCGGCCTGGCCAGGGCCGACCGGGTCCGCCTGCTGAACGTCTCCAGCCCTGTCGACGCCGTCATCCTCGGCACCGTGGGCGGAGAGCGCGCCGTGCACGCCGTGCAGGCCACCGCGGTGCTGCTGGCGTCCAGGCTCACGCTGCCGGTCGTCGCGGCGTCGCTGGACAGCGAGCCCGGCGTGCCGGTCGCGGCCCAGCGGCTGCGGGCTGCGGGCGCCGAGCGGCTGGCCATCGCGCCGTGCATGATCGGCCACGAGGCTCCGTACGCGCTGATCGAACAGGCCGCGGCGGCGATCAACGCCGGCCACGGCGAGCCGCTCGGCTCGCACAGCGCCGTCGCCGAACTTGTCGCGCGAGCTTACGGCAGTCAACTCGCGACTTGACAAGGGCTTGTAAAGATCACGGAACTCGCGTTACGGTCGGCGCATGCGCCGCGTGGTCTGCGAGGGCGAACGCGTCTGCCTCCGTGACGTCACGGAGGCGGACATCGCCGCTCTGCACGGCGTCTACGGCCATCCCGTCGCCACCCAGCACGCGCCCTTCGCGCCGCGCAGCCTCCAAGAGGTGACCGGCCTCGTCGAGGAGGCCGTGCGGGCGGCCGCCGCCGAGCCACGCCTGCTCTACGTGCTGGCCGTGCTCGACGCGGGCCGCCGCGACGTGGTCGGCGTCGCCCGGCTGCGCATCGAGGCCGAGCTGCCGCACAGCGCCGAGATCGGGTTCGGGCTCCATCCCGACCAGTGGGGGCGCGGCATCGGCACCGACCTCGTACGCCTGATGCTGTCCTTCGGCTTCAAGCAGCTCGGGCTGCACCGCATCTGGGGTGCCCGCTCCCCCGCCAACCTGCCGGCGCAGCTCGCCATGCTCACCGCGGGGATGGTCGAGGAGGGCCGCATCCGCCACCACCTGCCCACGCCGACCGGCTGGCGCGACTCCATCGTGCACTCGGCGCTGGAGGACGAGTGGGTCGAGCGCTGATCCCCACTTCCCGCGCTTCGTGAGCGCCGGGTCAAGTCCGGGCTGAGTCGCGGGTCCCGGGATTGTCGGTGCGGCATCCTACGATGAGGCCTCTCACGGAGGGATAGTCACATGCTCGACTCGCTGATCGTGCCCCTGTTCGTCACCACGGACCTGCCGCCCGGGGCGGACCTGGCCGAGTTCGGCGAGCTGCTCGCCGAGACCGCGCGCTCGCTCGGCGACGAGGGGGCGGGCTATCCGGCGTTCCTGGCGGGCAACGTGTTCTGGCTCGACCGTCCCGTGCTGCCCGGCCAGCGCCCGCCGGCCGAGGGTGAGCTGCGCTTCGCCGGCATGCTCGGCTATCTCGCGGCCTCCGGCTCCGGGAAGGAGCCGCGCGAGGTGGTGTCCGACGTGCGGCGGGCGATCGGCGCCGCCGTCACCGCGCGCTACGGCGACGTGGGCGTGCCGCCCGCCGTGTTCGCCATCCGCGATCACGACGTCCGCGAGCGCACCCCCGGCAAGGCCATCTACGTCGACACCCGCGACGGGGCCAGCGAGCTGGTGAGCGCGACCCGGTCCTACCTCTAGCCCCGCTTCCCCGGCTCGTGCGATCGTGAGCCCATGGCGGTGCTCGGCGCGTTCTGCTTCGGACTGGTCATCGGCTGGATCACCCACGGGCTGCTGCGGCGCCGCGCGTCCGCTGCCGATGTGGCGGCGGTGGTGGCCGTCGTGGGCGGCGGGTTCGTGGTGGCGCTGCTCGCCCCGCCCTCGGTGTTCGGCGGTTACGCGGTGGGGCTGCTGGTCGCGTTCTTCGGCTATCTGGTGCTGGTGACCCTCATGCCGGGGTCGAAGTGGACGGGTGAGCCTCCCGGTGGGCCGATGAGCACGTACGACGCCCAGAGGTCGGGCTCGGCCGAGCCGTAGAGCTCGCGCAGCCCCAGCACGGCGGCGCGCAGGGCCGTGGCGGGGGCGTCTCCCGCGCGCAGGCGCATGACGAGGTCGTGCACGAGGGCCCGGCTGATCTCCTTGGCGACCGGCCAGAGAGGGAGCAGCACGGCGCGGGCGCCCGCGTGCAGGAACGCCTGACCCAGCGCGGCCACGGCCGTGCCCGTTCCCGGCGTCGCGGTGTGCGGGGTGAGCATGACGAGGTCGGCCGCCACGTTCATGGTCATCAGGCGGCGGGCGGACAGGAGGCCGTCGGCCAGCACGACGCCCGAGCCGAACGGGTCCTTCTCGTCCAGCACCATGTCGGTCGCCAGGAGCAGCACGGGGCGTACGCCCCGCAAGTCGGCCGCGGTGGCGGTGACGGGGGTGGTGACGGGGGTGGTGCCGAGCAGCGCCGCCGCCTCTTCCTCCTGGCCGATCACCATCGGTGTGCCGCGCCGCGCCTGCGGCCGGCCCTCCGTCGTGGTGGCGGGGGCGTAGGTGACGGGGCCGTGCTCGATCAGAGACCGGCCGCCGGAGGGTGTGAGCGCGTGCAGCGGGATGCCGTGCAGTCCCGGGCCTGGGAGCAGGTGGAGCAGGTCGCCGCTCTGGAGGTCGAGGTTCCGCAGGACTTCGGCCAGCAGGCCGTCGGCCACGCGCCGCCACACGTCGGCGCGGTGGCGGCGGGCGTCGATGTCGAGGAGCCCTGGTCTGGGGGCGTACGTGGTGTGCAGGAAGTCGGTGAGCAGTTCCCGGCCGACGGTGGTCGTGAAGGCCAGGGGCTCCGGCCGGCCCGTACGGTGGGCCAGCACGGTCGTGGTGCCGGCGCTCTCGTCCAGGTGGAACGCCAGCATGGCGACCGTCCCACGCGTCCCCGGGGCGGAGGTTGACCGCCGGCGCAGGGACACGTGATGGGGGGCCGAGGGGGCCATGCGGCGCCACACGGACTCCAGGTCGGTCCTGGCCGCGCGGGCGCGGTGGATGAGGCGGGCGGCCCGGTCCGGGTCCCTGGTGTGTCCCGCGGCCGTCATCAGAGTCTGGACGGTGGTCAATGCCTGCTGCTCGGCCTCCACGAGGTTCGCGGGCACACCCTCGGGCGCCGGCCAGGGCCGGTCGTCCAGGTGGGCGGCGAGAGCGGCGACCCTGGCCTGCTCGGCGTGCTCCCAGGCCGTCCCGCCCCGTCCAAGGGTGACGGCCAGGCGGACGGCTCTCTCGCGCGACGGGGCGTGACCGAGCACGCAGGCCCGCTCGGCGTCGGCCAGCGCTCCTGCGAGGTCGCCCAGCTCTTCCGCGGCGACCGACCTCAGGTGGTACGCCGTCCGCAGCTCGATGTCGTGGCCCAGGTCGGTCAGGGTGCCGATGGCCGTACGGAGGCGGTGGCCGGCCCGGTCGTACGCGCCTGAGCCCAGGTCGAGGACCGCGAGCCGGCACTGCGCCACCGCCTCCCCCGCCCTGAACCCACTCTCCTGCGCCAGCGCCACGGCCTCCTCCAGCCACCTGACGGCCTGGATCCGGTCGGTCTGCTCGACGGTCAGACGGGCGAGCGCCACCAGGGCGAGGACGGTGCCGCGGGCATCGCCGTGAGCGCGTCGCAGGTGCAGGGCACGCTCGGCGAGAGGCCGGGCCTCTTCGAGATCACCACGAAGCTCGTGAACGAGAGCCAGGTCCGCGTAGGCGGCGGCGAGGTCGGCGGGCCGGCCTGCGGGGCGGCCGAGCTCCTCACCGAGCGCGATGGCGTCACGGTAACGGGCGGCAGCCTCGTCCAGCTCGCCGAGCTTGAGGTGAAGGGCGGCACTCCCGATGAGGAGCGGAACGCGAAGGAAACGCCACACGAAAGGCGCCGTCAGCGCCAGCCCCTCCTCGTAGGCTTCACCGGCCTCCCTCCACCTCGCCGCATCGGTATAGGCCGCCCCGAGCAGCGCGAGCGCCCCGGCGAGCTGCGCAGGCACCGCACCCCGGGCCTCCTCGACGGCCGCCTCAAGGTGCGTGATCGCCTCCTCCGCCCGCCCCAGCTCCAGCGCCGCCGCCCCAAGGTTCCGCAGATGCTCACCCGCCCGCTCATCACGCAACTCACACCCACGCGCGGCGTACGCGTAGGCGGCAGGCAGGTCGCCCAGGGCCCGGCAGTAGCCCGACAACTTGACCAGCAGATACGACCGATCCCCGGCCTCCAACCCCGCGAGCAGCTCCCCGCCCTCCGAACCGCGGCCCCGCGTAGAGGCGCCCGGCGCGGCGGTGCCAGACACGGTGCCAGGCACGGTGCCAGGGGCGGGGATGCCAGGGGCGGGGGCGGCGTCGGTGGGTGGGGATGGGGTGGGGGCGGTCAGGGCTTGGGTGGCGAGGGCGCGGGCCTGGGCGAGGTCGCCGGCCGCTTCCGCTTCGGCGAGCTGAAGCCAGAACTCCAGGCGAGCCACCGCATCGCTCCAGCGTCCACCCGCCCGCAGGGAGGTGAGTGCGGCGCGGCCACGGGTGAGGTCGCCGAGGGTCAGGTGGAGGGTCGCCAGGCGGGACAGGGCGGCGGCGTCGATGTCGCTGTTCATCGCGGCGATGAGCTCGAACGGCGCTTCCTCGACCGCTTCCGCCGCTGACCCACCCGCAGGACCGCCCGCGGTACCGCGCTCCGGGCCTCGTGCCTGAGTGCCCGCCGAGCCGCCCGCCGGCCCGTCGCCCGTCGCGTGCGCGGGGGTGGCGTCCCTGAGTGCGACCTCGTCAGCTTTGGTCGGGGTGTTCACGGAGGTGCCTGGTGAGGCGGGTGCGGGGGGTTCCGTGGGCGGGGGGAGGTGGGGTTGGAGGATGGTGAGGGCGGTTTCCAGGCTCTGGCGGGCGGCGCGGTAATCGCCGCGATGTTCCAGGGCGAGGCCCAATTTGACGGCGGTCAGGGCCGCTGGCTGGGGCTGGGCGGCGGTGTGGAAGGCGGACAAGGCGGCTTCGAGTGCGGCGACCTGGGCGTCGAGGTTGCCCGTGCGTCCGTGTAAGGCCGCCAGGCGGTCCTGTACGACGCCCTTCGCCAGCCGGTCGTCGCCCGCCAGCGTGAGGGCTGTGTGGAGGCGTTCCTCGGCCTCCCCGAGGTGGCCCAGCTCTACGTCCACGGCCGCGCGGCCGAGGGTGGCGACCAGGAGGGCGTAAGGGTCGGAGGCGGCCGTTTCGAGTGCGTGGTCGAGGTCGGTCAGGGCGTCGTCCGGGAGGCCGAGGGCGGTCAGGCAGGCGGCGCGCATGGTCAGGGCCAGCGACTCCTTGACCGGGCCGTCCAGCTGAGCGAACGCCTCCGCCGCCGCCCCGAACGCCTCCATCGCCTGCGCGGTCTCCCCCTCCCCGTACGCGAGAACGCCCAGGTTGTACCGCACAGAGGCGGCGCCGTCGGGGTTGCCGAGGGCGTCGTACTCGCGTCCGGCCAGCTCGAAGGCGACCCGGGCCCCACCCGCGTCACCCCGGCCCCGGCGGCGCTGCGCGATCCGGTACCACTCGTCGGCCGGCTCGCGCCGCCGCCCGTGCCGCCGCACGATCTCCACGAGCCGGGTCTCGCAGGCGGCGGCCTGCCCGGGGTGGCCGCGTACGGCGAGCAGGACGGCGTGCGCGTCGAGCGCCCGGCACGCCTCCTCCCAGTCTCCGGCCGCCTCCAGCTCGATGGCGCAGGCGGTGATGCGTTCGCCGGCGGCGGTGAGGTCGCCCTGGTCGAGCGCGGCGCGGGCGGCGAGGACGAGGGCGAGCGCGGCGAGGACGGGTTCGCCCACGTCCAGGTGCAGGTCCCGGGCTCGGGCGGCGCACTCGACGGCGGCGGCCGGGTCGCCGGCGGCGAGGTGGGCTTCGGCGGCGTGCCGGAGATGCGAAGCCTCGTCGGCGGACAGCCCCGCGTCCGCGCACCGGGCGGCGGCCCGCCGGTGCAGGCCGGCGGCGCGGGCGGGCTCACCGGCGGCGAGGTGGAGCAGGCCCATGCGGGTCAGCTCCTGCGCCTCCGCACGGGGATCTCCGAGGTCATGGTGGACGTCCGCCGCCCGCGCGTACGCCTCCAAAGCCTGCCCCGGCTCGGCCAGCCCGCCCAGCCGGGACAGCATGGCGGCGGCGCGGGACCGTTCCCCCGCCGCCTCCAACGCCTCCGCCGCCCGCTCCAGCACGCGACCCGCGACGCCCGCCCGCCCGGCCTCGGCCAGCCGCTCCGCCGCCTCGGCGAGGAACTCACCGCGCTCCGCCTCGCTCTCGGCCTGCCGCTCCGCCACCTGGAGCAGCGTGAGCGCCCGTTCCTCGCGCGGCGACCGCAGCGCGAGCTCGGTCGCGGTCGCCGCGAGCTGCTCATCGACCTCCCCCGCCCCGTCGAGCACGCGCGTCAGGGCGGCGTCCAAAGCGGTGTCCAAGGCGGTGTCCAAGGCGGTGTCCAAAGCGGCGTCGGGTTCTCGGCCGGTCTCTCCGGTCAGGGCCAGTGCTTCGGTGAGGTCGCGGGGGTCCTGGTACGCCGTGTGGCGCGCCAGCAGCGCCTCCAGCAGGGCGCGCCGGGCGCCGGTCTGGCCGTGTGCGTCCTTCGTGGCCAGTTCGACGGCCTGGCGGGCTGCTTGGACGGCCTCCCGCAGATCGGCGGCGCTCCGGTCGGCGTCGGCGCTGGAGGCTCGCCGGCGCAGCACCTCCGACATCAGCCCGTACGCCTCGGCCCGCCGGGTCAGACCTTCACCCGCCGCGAGTGCCTCCCGCAACACGGAGACGGCCTCGTCGGCGGGATGAGGGGCGCCGTGCGGCGCGGGTCCGGTCGTCAAGGGGAGGGTGAGGGCTTCGGCGAGGAGGAGGAACGTGTCGGGGCGTTGCGGGGCGTGGTCGCCATATGCGGACAGGGCGGCGCGGGCCGCGGCGATCGGGGCGGCCGGGTCGCCGTCCGTCAGGACCGCCAGTCCGAGCAGGGCGGTGGCCAAGGAGGTGAGGAGGGCGGGCTTGGCGGGGTGGCCGTCAGGGACCATGGCGAGCGCGTCGCGGCGGGCCTCGACGGCGGACTCCAGGTCCGCGGGGTCGCCGCTCACCTCGTGGCGGCGCATCCTGCGGTCGCCGAGCAGGCGCAGCCGGACGAGCGGGTCCGGCAAATCGCGTACGTCCTCGTCGGGGGTGACGCGCAACGCGTCGAGCATCTCCAGGCCGGCTTCGAGCGAACGTTCATCGCCGGTGACGACGTACCACTCGATGAGCCCCGACGCGTACGGCGCCAGCACCCCCGGATGCGCCCACCGCTCGTGCCAGAAGTCCAGGGCGCACTGCCCGACCCTGATGAACGCCAGCAGGTCGTCGTCGGCCCAGGAGGCGACCGCGCGGGAACGGGTGAGC
Organism: Nonomuraea sp. NPDC049504; assembly: GCF_040676845.1. Lineage (NCBI taxonomy): Bacteria > Bacillati > Actinomycetota > Actinomycetes > Streptosporangiales > Streptosporangiaceae > Nonomuraea > Nonomuraea sp. NPDC049504. The sequence goes on along the minus strand of NZ_JBFAPT010000012.1, from coordinate 34,791 downwards.
TCGACGAGCGCGAGCAGCGCCCGCGACCGGTCCTGCTCCCCCGACTCGGCGGCCGCGAGGTACGCGGCGGCCAGCTTCTCGTCGCCGGGCGCCGCGAGCGCGAGGGCGGCGGCCAGGTCGGGGGTGTAGGCGGGCTCGCCGAGCGCGGCGCGCAGCAGCATGTGGACGGCGTCGTCGATGATCTCGCGCTCGCCGGTGGCCTCGTAGAGGCGCACGAGCCCGGCTCCGAGCGGCCCCAGCGCGCCGGGCGCCCACGAGGGGTCGGACGAGCGTACGGACTCCTGCAGCAGGAACTCGCCGAGCCGCTCCGACACCTCAGCGACCGGCTCGGCCATGGCCCGCCGGACCAGGGCGTGGATGAGCAGCCCCACGTGCCGGTAGGCGCCCGGGTCGACGTGCCTGAACACCTCCTCCACCAGCCCCGCCCAGGTGCCGGCCGACTCGCCCGGAGGTAGGTGGGAGCCGCGCAGCTTCTCCGGCAGCCGGCCGGGGTCGACGACGGCCACGGCGGCGAAGAACGCGCCCGCCACCGCCGCGTCGCGGGTGGTGCGCGGGTCGAGCCGGTAGCGGGCCAGGTGGAGCATGCCGATGAGCCGCCAGGTGGCCGCGTCGGAGCGGTCGCCGGAGCAGGCCAGCATCGCCTGCTCGGCCTCGGACAGCGCCGCGGGATCCCAGATCAGCTCGGGATCCGCGGCCTGTTCGAACCGCTCGATGCGGGCGGCCAGCGCCCCGGCCGGATCGGTCATGGGCAAAGACTCTCATTGGCGTGCCGCCCCGTACAGCGGCTCCCGGTGAGGTCGGGCGCGTCCTGGGTAGGTGCGTTCGCATGCTCTACGGCAAAGAACACGTTCGGCGTTATCAGGAGACCGACGGGGCCGAAGGCCACGACTGGAACAACACCGTCGTCCTTCTCCTGACCACCAAGGGCCGCAAGTCCGGGCAGCCCTTCACCACCCCGCTCATCTACCAGCGCTTCGGCGACGACTATCTCGTGGTGGCCTCGAAGGGCGGCGACCCCGAGCATCCGCAGTGGTACAAGAACCTGCTGGCGGAGCCCGAGGTCGAGGTGCAGGTCAAGGGCGACAGGTTCCGGGCCCGCGCGCGTACGGCCGAGGCGTCGGAGAAGCCCGAGATGTGGCAGGTCATGGCCAGGACCTGGCCCGAGTACGACGAGTACCAGAAGAAGACCGACAGGGAGATCCCGGTCGTCGTGCTCGAACGCGTGGGCTGATCACCCGGTCAGCGTCTCGTACAGCCGCATGGTGCGGTGGGCGATCCGTTCCCAGGAGAAGTGCTCGATGGCGCGGGCCCGGCCCGCCTCGCCCATCGCCCGTGCCCGCGCCGGGTCGCCGAGCAGGGCGTTGACCCGCTCGGCGAGGTCGGCGGCGAACCGCTCGGGGTCGTGCGGCGTGCCGTCGGCGGCCTGCGCGATCGGGACCAGCAGGCCGGTCTCGCCGTCGGCGACCACCTCGGGGATGCCGCCGGTCGCGGTCGCCACGACGGCCGTCTCGCAGGCCATCGCCTCGAGGTTGACGATGCCCATGGGCTCGTAGACCGACGGGCAGACGAACACGGTGGCGTGCGTCAGGAGCTGGATGACCTCGGGCTTGGGCAGCATCTCCTGGATCCAGAACACGCCCGCGCGGTCGAGCCCCTCGACGAGCTCGGTCACCTCGGCGGCGATCTCCGGTGTGTCGGGCGCGCCCGCGCAGAGCACGAGCTGCGCCGCCGGGTCGAAGGAGCGGGCCGCGTGGAGCAGGTGGACCAGGCCCTTCTGGCGGGTGATGCGGCCGACGAAGACGACGTAGGGCCGCGTGGGATCGACGCCGTACTTCTCCAGCACGTCGGTGCCGCGGTCGGGCGCGTATTGGGTGGTGTCGATGCCGTTGTGGATCACGCTGACCCGCTCGGGCGGGATCTCGGGGTAGGCGGCCAGGACGTCGCGCCGCATGCCCTCGGAGACCGCGATGACCGCGTCGGCGGCGGCCAAGGCGGTGCGCTCGGCCCACGAGGAGATCGCGTAGCCGCCGCCGAGCTGCTCGGCCTTCCACGGCCGCAGCGGCTCGAGACTGTGCGTGGTGACGACGTGCGGCACGCCGTGGAGCAGCTTCGCGACATGCCCGGCGAAATTGGCGTACCAAGTATGGGAGTGAACGACCGACGCGCCCGCGCACGCGGCCGCCATCTCGAGGTCGACGCCGAGCACCTGCAGGGCCGCGTTCGCGCCCGCCAGGCCGTCGGGCACGCGGTAGGCGGAGACGCCCGGCTCGACCCGGGCCGCACCGAAGCAGCGCACGTGGACGTCGGCCAGCTTTCGCAGCTCTCTGGCCAGGTATTCCATGTGCACCCCTGCCCCGCCGTACACCTCTGGCGGGTATTCCCTGCTGAGCAGATCAACGCGCATGAGACGACACTACGGGCTGGTTGAGCACAGCGAACACAGCGACAAACCAAAGCTCGGCAACTCCGGTTCGTACATTGCATCGCAAATACCGACACACGGGATGATCCCGCTGCGGCCTTTCGTCGATAGATCGGCCATTTGGGGGTAGCGTCCTGGGCATGAGGTCCCGGAGGGTGCTTGCGGTTGTGCTGGCAGGTGGAGAGGGCAAGAGGCTCATGCCTCTCACGGCGGATCGGGCGAAACCGGCGGTGCCGTTCGGGGGGATGTACCGGCTCATCGATTTCGTGCTGTCCAACCTCGCGAACGGCGGGTTCCTGAAGATCGTCGTGCTGACGCAGTACAAGAACCACAGCCTCGACCGGCACGTCTCGCGTACGTGGCGGCTGTCGGCGATGCTGGGCAACTACGTCACGCCGGTTCCGGCGCAGCAGCGGCTGGGGCCGAGATGGTTCTCCGGCTCGGCCGACGCGTTGTTCCAGAATCTGAACCTGATCTACGACGAGGAGCCGGAGCACGTCATCGTGTTCGGCGCCGACCACATCTACCGGATGGATCCCCGGCAGATGGTCGAGCAGCACGAGGACTCCGGCGCGGACGTGACGGTCGCGGCGATCAGGCAGCCGCTGTCGCTGGCCGACCAGTTCGGCGTGATCGAGACCGATCCCGAGGGGCGCCGCATCGTGGCGTTCAGGGAGAAGCCGAAGGACGCGGTGGGGCTGGCCGACTCCCCCGACGAGGTGTTCGCGTCTATGGGCAACTACGTGTTCAAGACGCAGGCGATGATCGACGCGCTGCGCGAGGACGCGCTCGACCCCTCCAGCAAGCACGACCTCGGCGGAAACATCATCCCGATGCTGGTGAAGTCGGGCGGCGCCGACGTCTACGACTTCGCCCACAACATCGTGCCGGGCTCCAGCGAGCGCGACCGCGGCTACTGGCGCGACGTGGGGACGCTGGACGCCTACTACGAGGCTCACATGGACCTCATCTCGGCGCATCCGGTGTTCAACCTGTACAACGACAAGTGGCCGATCTTCACCGGGCACGACCCGCTGCCGCCCGCCAAGTTCGTGCACAACGACGGCGACCGGGTGGGGCGGGCGATCGACTCGCTGGTCTCCCCCGGCGTGATCGTCTCCGGCGGCACGGCGATCAGGTCGATCCTGTCGCCGAAGGTGGTGCTCCACTCGCACTCGCTGGTGGAGGACTCCGTGCTGATGGAGAACGTCAAGGTCGGACGGGGCGCGGTCGTGCGCAAGGCGATCATCGACAAGAACGTCGTCATCCCCGACGGCGCCCGCATCGGCTTCGACCCCGAGTACGACCGCAGCAGGTTCGCGCTGACGAGGGGCGGGGTCGTGGTGATCGGCAAGAACGAGATCGTCGACCGCTGACCCGGGCAGGTCGCGCCCCGGCGCCGGGCCGGGGCGCGTGACGGGCATGCCGGACGGGCATGCCGACGGCCCCGCCGTGCGGACAGGGCGGGGCCGAGACGTCATAGGAGGGGGCGGGCCTCCAGGGAGGCCGGCGGGTGCTACAGGGGGTGGAGGGTGCCCGGGGCACCGTGAAGAGCGCCCCGGGGCTTGACGGCCGGCCCTATGAGTCAGGATCGGCCGGTGATGTCACTCCTGGCCGTACCAGGTGCCCGGCCAGTTGTAGCCGTTCCAGTCGCCCTGACGCGCGGCGCCGTAACCGTTGTCCCAGCCGTAGCCGGGGCCGTCGTTCCAGCCGCCGAACTCCGCCTCGTCGCCTTCGTCGTCGTCCTCGAACTCGTCGTCGTCGTCCTCGAACTTCTCCTTGGCCTGGCACGCCTTGGCGTCGCGCTTGCCCGCGTGCACGCCCCACGGCGTGATGCGCAGCGTGTGGGTGCGGTCGCCGACGCTGAGGTCGCAGCGGTTGGCCGCCTCGGCCGGCGTGGCCATGGCACAGAACGTGGCAGCGGTGGCGAGCACGCCGCCGACCGCTATGAGCTTACCTTTCATTTCTCCCCCTGTAGTCACCTTGTGACAACGACAATCACTCTACGTAGTCAGTCCCGTTAGGGGGAATACCGCCACGCCTGACCCGCTCGTGGCCTTACGTGAGCGTGAACGACTAATTGGGTCTTGTTGTGACGGCAGTCCGGGATCACGCTGGGCGGCAGGAGGCAGTGAGATGTCGCACCCGCTCGGAGTCAGCCGTCCTGACCTGGAAGTCGCCGATCTGCCCACGCCGGAGGAGGTCTTCAAGGTCTCCAGGATCGGCCCCAAGGAACTCTTCAAGTACGCCGTCGGCCCCAGCCTGATCGCCCTCGGCATCTCCATCGGCAGCGGCGAATGGCTGCTCGGCCCGCTCAGCGTCGGCCAGTACGGCTTCGTCGGGGTCGGCTGGGTCATCGTGGTGTCGGCGCTGCTGCAGACGTTCTACAACGTCGAGTGCTCACGCTACGTCGTCGCCACCGGCGAGGCCCCCGTGGTCGGCTGGGGGAGGGTGCCGCCGGGCTGGCCGCTGTGGGTGCCGCTGTCGGTGCTCATCGTGATCTTCTCGTTCATCGCCGGCGGCTGGGCCGCGTCGGCCGGCCAGGGCGTGTACGCGCTCGTGCACGGCGTCCCTCCGGATGCCGACGCGGTCGAGCCGCGCCTGTGGGCGATCGGCCTGCTGGTGCTGGTGTTCCTCATCACCGCCGCGGCCCGCCGGATCAGCCGGGTCCTGGAGCTGGTCAACTGGGTGCTGATCGGCACCATCCTCGTCGCGCTGCTGGCCGTGGACCTCCTGGTGGTGCCGATCAGCCAGTGGTGGGAGGGCATCCGGGGCTTCCTCACCCCGGCCGCGCCGCCCGCCGGCATCACCGCGACCCAGCTCGGCGCGCTGGCCGGGTTCACGGCGCTGGCCTCGGGCCTGAACTGGTACATCATGGGCCACTACCGCGACAAGGGCTACGGCATGGGCCACCGGGTCGGCTACATCTCCGGCCTGCGCGGCGACAGGAAGGCGATCCTGGCCAGCGGCGTCACCTTCCCCGACGACGAGAAGAACCGCGGCCTGTGGCGGCGCTGGTACCGGCTGCTCCTGGTGGACATGTGGGGCGTGTTCTTCGTCGGCGCGATCCTCGGCATGCTGCTGCCCACGCTGCTCATGGCGCAGGCGGTCACCCTGTCCGGCGAGCGGCCGACCAGGGCGAACGTGCCGACGTTCGTGGCCTCCGCGCTGGGCGACGAGTACGGCAGGGTGGTCTTCTACGTCGCGCTGGTGGTCGGGGTGCTGGTGCTGTTCTCGACGCAGCTCGGCATCTTCGAGGCGATGGTCCGGGTCACCACCGACGCGGCCAACGCCACCAGCCCGCGCCTGCGCCGGCTGATCGAGGGCGACCCGCGCCGCTTCTACTACCCGTTCATGCTCTTCCTGCTGGTCATCATCTCCATCATCATCTTCCAGTCGCTGCCGGTGGGCCTGGTGGAGTGGTCGGCGAACATGTCGAACCTGGGGGCGCTGCTCTATCCGTTCCTGCTGATGTACCTCAACAGCAAGCTGCCGCGCCCCGCCAGGCCGCGGCCGTGGCACTACGTGATCCTGGTGCTCAACGTGCTGTTCTTCGGGTTCTTCTTCGTCAACTTCATCGCGGACTTCGTCGGGGACCCGCTGGTGACGTTCTGAGCGGACGTACAGGGAGGAAGCTTTCACGTTAGCCGAAGTGATCTCCGCGCTGATCGGGCGTTGCTAGCGTGCGCAGAGACAGGGGGCGTGCCGGACTGCTGCGGGTCGGCGCGCCCCTTTCCTCCCCGTCAGCGGCGGTGGTAGAGCTCCAGGAGCTCCTCCGCGCGGTGGGTGCGGCCCACCCAGACCTCGCGGCCGCGCCGCTCCCTGGTGATGAGGCGGGCGTCCCTGAGCCGGTCGCAGTGGTACGTGATGCTGCTCGGCGTCACCTTCATGTCGGCCGCCAGCATGCTCATGGTCATCGGCCGGCCGATCGCGCAGAGCAGGTCGGCCCGCACCGGGCCCATCAGCGCCGACAGCTCGTCGAGCGCCGGGGCGGCGGGCCTGCTCCACAACGTCTGCGCCCCCGGCAGCGGGTACGCGATCCACACGGCCTCGGGGTCGTCGAGCCCGGCGATGACCGCGTCCTTGCCGGCCAGCATCGGCACCAGCACGATCCGCCGGCCGCCCAGCTCGTACCTGCCGCCGTCGAGCCCCGCGACGCGCAGCCCGCCGTCGCCGCAGGTGATGCGGTCGCTGAGGGCGCCGAGCAGCAGCTCGGGGCCGCCGCGCACGGCCGCCACGCCGACCCTGGTGACCTCCTTGTCCAGCAGGGCGCGGGCGCGCTTCCAGAGGGGCTCGGCGGCCGTCCAGACGTCGGCGACGGCGCCGGCGTAGCCGTGCAGCCACTGGCGGGGCCGCTCGGCGGCCGAGCGCCACTGGACGGGCAGCGGCCCGCTGCCGAACGCCTGCTCCAGGTCGCTGACGAGACGCCCGGGAGGCAGGTCGCGCAGGGCGGCGAGCTGGTCCTGGATCGGGACGTCGCCGTCGCCCGGGGGGCGGGGCACGAGGCAGTCGGGCCCCACGTGGCCGCCTGGGGCGGCGAGCGGGCGTACGGCCTGGTGTCCGAGGCGGGAGACGCGGGCGCCGATGGCCTTGCGCCACAGGTCGGGCAGGCCCCTGCGGCGGCCGGCGAGGGCGTCGGTGATCCAGGCGAGCGCCGTGAGATGCGGGGAGATCGAGAGGGACAGCTGAGGCGTGGAGGTGAGGTGCAGTTCGCTCCACACAGTCGTGCTGGTTACTGTCGGCTCCTAGAGGTCGGCTCTTACGGACAGTGAGCCAACCTATTCATGCCGCTTTCTCCTGACTTACAGTGCGATTGCAGGGTTGAAAGTGCTTTGTCGGTACGGCTGATCTGGCCGTACACACAAGAACCGCCCCCGGCGGCGCGAGTCCGGGGGCGGGATGAATCAGGCGGCTACCAGTCGTCGCCCTCGTCACCCTCGAAGAACTCCTCCACGACCTCCTCGACCACCTCGCCGGCGACGAGCCCGCCGACCACGCCGGCGGCGCCCGCGGCGGCGACCATGCCGAGGCCGGGGCCCCCGTGGTGGCCCCCGTGGTGGCCCCCGTGATGCCCGCCGTGGTGGTGATCGCCGTGGTGCCCGTGGTGGTCGCCGTAGTGGCCCTCGTGGTGACCGTAGGGGGCGGCGTGGCCGTACTGGGACAGGGAGCCGAGCCAGCGGCTCAGCTCACCGGCCCAGTCCGTGCGCAGCGCGTCGTCGTGGCTGACCTGGAAGCGGCCGATGGCGTCGCTGGAGGAGTAGCGGCCCGTGCGCTTGTCGGCCTCCAGCACCACGTCGAGACCGGCCGGGTTCGCGACGAAGGTGACCTCGACCTCGCCCACCAGACCCGCGTAGTCGCCCCCGGGGAAGAACTCGATCTCCTGGTAGAACGGCAGCTGCTGCGCCACGCCGTAGAGCTGCCCCGCCTCCAGGTCGGCCGACTTGAACGCGAACCCGAGCTGCAGGAACGCCTCCAGGATGCGCAGCTGCGAGGGCAGCGGCTCGACGGCCACCATGTCGAGGTCGCCCTTGTCGACGGCCTTGGCGATGGCCAGCTCGGTGCGCACGCCCACCGCCATGCCGCGCAGCGGCTGCCCGCCGATCTCGCTGATCGGCGCCTCCCAGGGCACGGGCAGCTGGAAGGCGATGACGCGGTCCTCGCCCTTGCGCAGCGTGAAGGGGCCGGAGACCTGGGCGCGGGAGAACTCGCCGAGCCCGGCCGCCTCGCCGTCGCCGTGCTCGATCTCGACCTGGGCGACCAGGCCGAGGGTGACGTGCTCGATCTCGGCGTCGAAGTCGCCGCCCTTGAGGCGCACCTCACCGTCCAGCGTGCCGCCCGGCTGGGTCCGCGGCGTGGACAGCACGGTGTCCACGGAGGGCGCGCCGACGCCGAACGCTCCCAGCATCCTCTTGAAGACCACGGCTCTGTTCTCCCTGTTTCGAAGATCGACTTGTGTGCCGCTGGCGTCAACGATCGGCCCGTGACCGGAGTTCCGGCGGGCCCGCACGCATATCGATCCGGTCTGACGTGCCTGGTCAGGAGGGTTCAGGTGGTAGAGCCCGTACGGAGGTGAGACCAGGGGATTCGCCTGCGCCTCGGGCGGGATCCCGGTAGGCCGTCGCCGCTGGTGCGGCCTGGCCCGGCGAGCGGCGTCACCGCACCGGCCCAGGCCCCCGCCTCCGTCGCCTAGTCCGCCGAGCGGCCGGCGTCCGTGCCGAAGCCGTCGTGCGACGTGCGGTCCTCAAGGGTGCTCAGCTCCTGGAAGACCGTGATGTGCAGGCCACCGGGCGCGTCGAGCCGGGCGTTCAGCGACTCCCAGGGGGTGACCGTGGGCGGCGCGACCTCGTCCGCGCCCGCGGCGACCAGCCGCCCGGTGGTCTCGCGAGCGTCGTCCACCTCGAACGCCACCCGGAACTTGGGCGCCACCTGCCGTCCGACCTCGACCTCGTCGATCATCTTCTTCTGTGCCGGGTTGGCGATCTCGAGCGTGGCCCGTCCGGCGTCCAGGATCGCCACCCGCGCCCCGTCGCCGCCGCTGAAGGCCGCCTCCTCGGGCAGGCCGAGAACGTCGCGGTAGAACGCTACGGCGGCCTCGTAGTCCTCCGCCTCCACCACCAGCCTGAGCTGGCGGACGGCCGGGCTGCTCTCCTGGGGGGCACTCATGGGGCTCCTTCGGGTACGTGAGGTCCTGTGTCCCCGTGCCAACCCCTGGCCGCCACTGTTCATTCCGGCCGACTCCGTTCAGGGGCTAGCGGCCGGCCCACTTGATCTCGTACGCCTTGAGCCGGTGCTCCTTGCCGTCCACCGTCGTCGTCACGGCCGCGTCCGAGGTGTTGACCAGCAGCAGCTGCTCGGGCTGGGCCAGCACCCGCACGGCGGGGTCGGATGAGGTGACGGGGTCGAGCTCGGCGCCGGCCGGGAACCAGCGGGTGAAGTTCGCGACCAGCCGGCCCGTCGGGGTCTCGGCGCCGCTGCGCGGGTCCCACATGCAGCCCACGCACTCGCCCTCCTTGGCCTGCGGGTTCCAGTAGAGGGCGGTGGACACGCCGCCGCGGGCCATCTCGATCATGGAGACGGCCTGCACGGCGAGCCTCCTGGGCTCCTTCCAGCGGGTGCCGTCCTCGGGCACGAAGTACCACTCCGACCACCAGATCGGCATGTCGCCGGTCTTCTTCCGCAGCCATTCTGTGACGTCGGCGAACTTCGCCAGCGCGCCGAACTCGTCGGGCAGCAGTTCGTGCGCGTCGGTGGGCGAGGCGCCGTCCACCACGATGAAGTCGGCGCCCTTCTTGTGCTCGAACCAGTAGTCGAAGGCGTCGATCACGTGCTGGTTGACGACCCCCCAGTCGCCGCGCAGCTCGGAGCCGCCCTTGCGGTTGCTGTCGAAGCCGATGTACGGGCCGCCGATCATGGCGTCCGGCCGTACCTTCTTCACCGCGTCGTACACCTTGTTGTAGAGCTGGGTGTAGCCCTTGTAGTCGGCGGGCTTGGCGTGGTCCTTCCAGAAGCCCTTGAGCTCGTTCCACACCATGAAGTACTTGACATCGCTGTAGCGCTCGGCGACCGCGGCCGACAGCTTGGCGAAGTCGTCGAAGTGCTGCGGGTAGGGGGCGTCCTCCAGGTGCTCGGCCCAGGCCGACTCCTCGGTGGGCCCCTGCGGGCCGCCCTTCATCCAGTCGGGGGCGCAGCACAGCGTGATGACCGGCGTGGCGCCCGACATCTTCATGAGGTTGAGCCGGCTGTCGAGGTCCTCCCAGATGAACTCACCGGGGTACGGCTCGGGGTTCATCGCGCCGAAGCCCATGATGTGCTGGTTCTGCAGCATCGGCGTGCGTTCCAGCGAACCGGCCACCACCTGCTCGAAGCGCCGGGTGACGTTGTTGGCGCTGACGCCCGTGTGCGTGAAGCCCCAGCGCGGCCAGTCCTGCGCCACGGGCGGCGGCTTGACGGCGTCGCCCTCGGGAGCGGCGCTGCGGGTCTGCGGCGCGGCGGAGGTCTCCTGCGGCGGTGTCCCCTGCGGCGGGGCCCCCTGCCCGCCGGTGCCGGTGGCGCCGCAGCTCGCGACCACGGCCGCCAGGGCCGTGACGCCCGCGGCCCTCCCCAGCCTGCGCCAGAACGATCCCCCGTTGTCCGTAACCAACCGTACTCACCTGACTTCAACCGCGTGTATGCCGCTCGTAGCGTTCCACGAGTGGGCGAGGGGTCACATGCCGGGGCTGGATTTCTCAGACTTTTCTCAGACAATCGTTACCGATGCGCACGTGCCCGCCGAGCAGCGCGAACGTCAGTCGAACAGGGTTGCGGGGACCGCGGCGGCCAGCGCGCGATAGCCGGCCGGGCTCAGATGCAGATGGTCGCCCTCGTCGTACGCGGCCCCCAGCCGGTGCGGCGCGGCCGGGTCGCGGACCGCCGCGTCGAAGTCGATCAGCGCCTCGAACCGGCCCGCCGTCCTGATCCAGTCGTTGACCTGGCGCCGCGCGGCCTGCCGGTGCCCGTCGGGGTCGTCGTAGGGGTCGTGCCCGCCGAACGGCGTCAGCGTGGCCCCGTACACCGGCAGGTCCCTGGCCCGCGCCCGCACGACGATCTGCTCGTACGCGGCGATCAGCGCCTGCGCGACCTCCTCCTGCGCCGCCCGGGTGGCCGGGGCGGTGCCGAGGTCGTTGACGCCCTCGAAGACGACCAGCCACCGAGCGCCGCTCTGCGCCAGCACGTCGCGGTCGAGCCGGGCCAGCGCGCTCGGGCCGAGCCCGTCGTTCAGCACCCGGTTGCCGCCCGCGCCCTGGTTGGCGACCGCGATGCCGGGCAGGCGGTCGAACAGCAGGTCGGGCCAGCGGTCGTTGCCGTTGGTGGTGGAGCCCCTGCCGTCGGTCAGCGAGTCGCCCACCACGACCAGCGTCCCGACGCCGGCCGGGGCCCACACCTCGACGGCGCTGAGCAGGTACCAGTGGTCGACGGGCGTGGCGCCGGGCAGGTCATCGGCCGTCACGTGGTCGCCGCCGGTCAGGTGGGAGGTGGTACGCGAGCCAGGATGCGAGGTCAGCTCCCCCGACGCCAGCCCCTCCGCCAGGTGGACGGTCACGGTCAGCACCGACCCCGGCGCCAGGTCCAGCTCCACCGGGTCCGACACCACGTGCGCACCCATGGGCACGACGGCCGACGCCCGCCCTGAGAACGTCACGGGCCGCGAGGTGCCGGGCAGGATCGCGCTCCCGCCGGCCGCGCCGCCGCGCGGCAGCGCCACGGAGACGCGGGTGAGCGGCAGGGGCGCGCCGCCGAACGCGTTCGACAGCCGCAGCCGCATCCGCCGGCCGCCGGCCGACACCCGGACGGTCTGCCGCAGCGTCGTGTCGGGCAGGCTCAGGCCCTCCTTGGCGTACGGGGGCGGCGGCATGTTGTGGGGCTCGGTGAGCTGGGGCATGGCCGTCCAGGTCGTCACCCAGTGCCGGGCGGGGCGGATCGGCTCCTGGCCCATGTCGGCACGCTCCCGTCGATAGATCGAAATTTTCGGCACCATATCGAACCTTTCGCCCTTTGGCTGGGCCGGGTGGGCTTTTACCGGCGCTTGCCGATCACCTCGTGGTCATGGCCACTCCTCGCGCCTAGGGTCGCGTTCATGGACTCTCCTGATGACGAGCGGCGGGAGCTGATCCTGCGGACGGCGACCCGCCTGTTCGCCGCGCTCGGCTACGACGTCACCTCCACCGCGCAGATCCGAGGCGGCGGGCCTCGACCAGGCGGAGGTCGCCGCGCACTTCCCGGCCAAGCGGGAGCTGTATCTCGAGGTCATGCGGCGGGCCCGCGACCGCCTGGCGGCGCTCATCAAGGAGCGGGCCGACGAGCTGCCGGCGGCGCCGCCCGAACGGCGGAGCGAGGCGCTGCGCCACTTCATCGACGCCTATCTGGACGGCTGCGTGGCCCATCCGGAGATCCCCGCACTGTGGATGCATCGCTGGCTGTCCGACGCCAGCGACGTGGTCGACCTGGAGATCAAGAGCGCGCAGCCGCTGATCCAGCACGTCGTCAACGCCATGGCCGAGCCGGCCGAGCCGGCCGGGGCCGATGCGGTGCACATGACGTACACGGTGATCTGGTGCATCCACGGCTTCGTGCTGAGCGGCGTCCTCGACGGCACCGGCGCGCGCCGCGGCGCCGAGGACCCGGACCAGCTGGCCCGCTTCCGCGCCCACCTCCACCAGCTCCTGGCCCGCGGCCTCCGTCTCCCGGACGCCTAGCGCCCCCACCGGCCCGGCAGAAGGGCGTGGAGAACCGGCGCCCCCATACTCACCGGCCCAGCGGGCTCGGCGGAGAGGGAGATTAGCGGAACGTGACGGATTGTTTCCTCTGCTGAGCGTATTCTGCCTTTATGCGAAGTTTCGTCCGGTGGTCATGGTCACGTGCCGTGAGCGAGGTGTGCTGAGCACGTGCTCGAAGAGCGCGGTCACAGGCGCGGCGCGGCGAACGAGTCGTCTCGCCTCGACGGGCTGCTGACCGAGGCCGTCACCGGAGCAGGCGCCCACATCGGCGCCGCGTACCTGCTGGACGAAGGCGGCCAGGTCCTCCAGATGGCCGCCGTGACCGGCCTGCCCGCCCCGATCGCCCGCGCCTGGTCCAGGGTGCGCACCGGCGACCCCATCCCCATCGCCGTCGCCGTACGCGAGCAGCGGCTGATCTGGATCACCGGCCGCGAGCAACTGGCCCGCGAGTTCCCCGAGGCCGCGCTGACCCTGCCTTACCACTTCGCCGCCGCCCTGTCCCCCGTCTGCGCCGACGGCCGGGTCTGCGGCGGGATCATGATGCTGTGGCCCGCCGGCCGCACCCGCGAGCTGACCGAGCGGCAGCACGCGGTCATCGAGCGGGCCTGTGACGAGATCGGCCGCCTGATCAACGGTTCGCTCAGGGCGGGCCGGCCGGTCACCGCGGGCCCGCTGCCCCGCATCCTGCCCCCGCGACCGCCGGACCAGGCCGACCCGCGCCTCGTCGCCCTCGACTGCCTCAACCGCCTGCCCGAGGGCCACTGCGCGCTCAACACCGACGGCCACGTGACCCTGCTCAGCGCGCCGGCCGCCGACCTGTTCGGCCGCTCACCGACCGACCTGATCGGCGAACGCCTGTGGGACGCGCTCCCGTGGCTGCGCGACCCCACGTTCCAGGACGCCTACCGCGCCGCCATCGTCGGCCGCGAGACCACCGACGTCACCACCCGCGCACCCGGCGGGCGCGCCCTGTCGTTCCGCATGTTCCCAGGCCCCTCAGGCGTCACCCTGCGCATCACGGCCGCCATGGACGTGCGCGCCTCCGGCGGCCGGCCGCCGCGCGTCATCGCCGTGCACGAGATGCTGCAACTCGCCGCCGCGCTGGCCCGCGCGGTGACCGCGCAGGAGGTCATCGACCTGGTCGCCGACCATGTCATGCCCGTCTACGACGTGCAGGCGCTGGCCATCCTCACCTCCGTGGGCGGCAGGAAGCGGGTGGCCGCGTCGCGCGGCTTCAGCAGGCGGGCGGTGGAGGAGTTCGACGGCCGCCCGGAGGTCGGGCCCACGCCGTCGGGAGGCGACCGCCCTGCTTTCTTCTCGACGTGGGAGGAGCTGCACGAGGCCTCTCCCGACGCGCTGCGCTCCGACGGCATGTGCGCGTGGGCGTTCCTGCCGCTGATCACTTCGGGCCGGCCCATCGGCTCCTGCGTCCTCGCCTACGACCGCCCGCGCTCCTTCGGCACCGACGAGCGCGCCACGCTGACCGCGCTCGCCGGGCTGATCGCGCAGGCGTTCGAGCGGGCCCGGCTCTACGACGTCAAGCACCAGCTCGCGCAGTGTCTCCAGGCGCGGCTGCTGCCGCACACCCTGCCCCGGGTGACCGGCCTGGAGGTGGCCGCCCGGTACGTCCCCGCCACCCCCGGCATGGACATCGGCGGCGACTTCTACGACCTGATCAGGCTCGGCGACCACATGGCCGCCGCCGTCATCGGCGACGTCCAGGGCCACGACGTGACCGCCGCCGCGCTCATGGGACAGGTGCGCACCGCCGTCCGCGCCCACGCCACGGCCGGCGCCGACCCCGGCGAGGTGCTCGCGCACACCAACAGGCTGCTCACCGAGCTGAGCCCCGACCGGTTCACCAGCTGCCTGTACGTCTGCCTGGACCTCGCCGCGCACACCGTGCACCTGGCCAGCGCCGGGCACCCGCCCCCGGTGCTGGGCCGGCCCGACGGCCCCGGCGAGGTCGCCGACACCACGCCGGGCCTGCTGCTCGGCGTGGACCCCGAGGCCACGTACGCGACCACTCCCCTGCCGATGCCGCCCGGCTCGGTGCTGCTCCTCTACACCGACGGGCTCATCGAGGAGCCCGGCGTCGACCTGGGCGACTCCATGGCGGCCCTGGCCGCCCGCTTCCGCCCCGAGCCCGGCCTGCCCCTGCACGGCCTGGCCGACGCGCTCACCGATCCGGCCGCGATCGAGCAGCGTCCCGACGACATCGCCGTGCTGCTCCTGCGCAACTCCTGCGAGCCCGGTTAGCGGCGCGGCGCCAGCTGCAGCTTGGCCTTGCCCGAGGACAGCGAGACCACCTTGACGCCGATGTTGTTGACCGACCCCGACGTGCCCTTGCCGAGCCAGGCCTGCGAGGTCACCCCCGGGCCCGTGCCCTTGACGTGGACCCTGGTGGAGGAGAAGGAGATGGCCAGGCGGGTGATGCCGTACCGGGAGCTGACCCGGAACGAGACGGACTTGGTGAGGGTGAGGTTGCACTTGCCGTCGTAGCAGGCCCGCAGGTTCGGCTTCTTCGCCGCGGCATGGGCCACGGTGGCGGGGGCCGCCGTCGTGACGGCGGGGGCGAACACGAGGGACGCGGCCACCGCCAGGGCGGTGGTGATCGTGGCGGGCATGACTCTCCTAGCTCTCCGCTGCTGATCGCTGACCGGATCGTACGGAAGAGAGTGCCTTCCGTCAGCCGCCCCAGTATGCGATGCCCGGCCCGGGACCGGTCCCGGGGCTCAGCGGGTGTCGCGGCGCAGGGGGTGGTCGTCAGGGATCTCGACCAGCACCACGCGGTGGCCGTCGGGGTCGGCGATCCACAGCTCGACCAGGCCCCACGGCTCTTCACGCGCCTCGCGCAGCACGGTGACGCCCGCCTGCCTGAGCCGCCGCTCCTCATGGGCGACGTCGCGTACCTGCAGCCACAGGGTGTGCGCCGAGCCGTCCTGCGCGCCCTGGCCCGAAACCTCCAGGAAGCCACCGCCGAGGAAGAACACCGTGCCGGGGTGGTCGGGCGGCCCGAACTCGCGGTAGACGGCCAGGCCGAGGGTCTCGGCGTAGAAGCGGCGGCTGCGCTCAAGGTCACCTGGACGCAGCAGCACGCGGCTGTTCAGCACCTCCATGCCGCATCCGTTCCCCGCGAAGCGCCCGAGATGCGGGGGCGGGGAGACCGGGCTCCCCGCCCCCGGGCCTCACACGACGGCTCCCGTGCCCCGGCGCTCACGCTTGACCTTGGGCGCGGGCGGCGCGGGCGGCGGCTTGCGGTCGAAGCGGGCCAGCAGGATGGCCACGGGACCGGCCACGAAGCCGGACGACAGCGTGCCCACCACGATGCCCGTCACCAGCGCGATCGCGAAGTCCCGCAGCGAGTCACCGCCGAACGCCATGAGCGCGACCAGGATGAACAGCGCTCCGAGCCCGGTGTTGACGGTACGCGGCAGGGTCTGCAGGATCGCGCCGTTCACCGACGAGGCGAACGGCTCCTTGCGCCGGATCGCCCACAGCTCCCTGACCCGGTCGAACACCACCACCTTGTCGTTGACCGAGTAGCCCACGATGGTCAGCATCGCGGCCAGGAACACGCCGTCGATCGGCTTGCCCAGCCAGGCGAACATCCCGCTCACCAGCACGACGTCCACGACCAGGGCGGTCACGGCCGCCGCGCCGAACGTCCAGCGGAAGCGGAAGGCGAGGTAGGCCAGCTGCATGGCGACGGCCACGCCGAGCGCGATGAGCGCGTTGCGGCGCAGCTCCTCGCCCAGGCTGGGGCCGATGAACTCCTCGCGCCGCTTGGTCACCTCGCCGGCCTCGGCCCTCAGCTCCTGCTCGATCCTGGCCGTCTCCTCCAGGCCGAGCCGCGCCGCGCGTACGGTGACGCCGTCGTCGCCGGTCTGCACCACGGCGCTGGGGAACCCGGCCCGCGCGACGGCCTGCCCAGCCGCCTCGGCCGACACCGGCCTGGACGTGCCGAACTCGACGAGCCGGCCGCCGGTGAACTCGACGCCGAAGTTCAGGCCGCGTACGGCCAGCCCGGCGACGGCCGCCGCCGCCAGCACGCCGGCCATCGCCAGCCACAGTTTGCGTCCCCGCATGAGCTCCGGGTTCCTGCGGTTGAGCCACGTCCTGACGGCTCCGGGCGAGCCGAGCCCCGACACGCGCGGCCCCGCTCTGTTCATGACGGCCTCGGTGAGCACACGGGTGATGACCATGGCCGACACGAGCGAGGCGATCACGCCGACGCCCAGCGTCACGCCGAACCCCTTGACCGGGCCCGACGCGAGCCAGAACAGCAGCCCGGCCGCGATCAGCGTCGTGATGTTGGAGTCGGCGATCGCGCTCCACGCGTTCCTGAAGCCGCGGACGAGGGCCGCGCGCAGCCCTCTCTTCTGCGCCCGCTGGTACTCCTCTCTCGCGCGTTCGAAGACGAGCACGTTGGCGTCGATGGCCATGCCGATGGCCAGCACGAACCCGGCCAAACCCGGCAGCGTGAAGGTGGCGCCCATCGCGACGAGCGCGGCGTACGAGATGAGGCCGTAGCAGAGCAGGGCGATCGTGGACAGCAGCCCGGACAGGCGATAGACGGCCACGATGAAGACGGCGGTCAGCAGCAGGCCGGTCACCGCGGCCTCGGCGCTGGCCTTGATGGCGGCCTCGCCGAGCGTCGGGCCGACCGTGCGCTGCTCCACCAGGTCGAGCGGCACGGGCAGCGCGCCGCCCTTGATCAGCACGGCCAGGTCGCGGGCCTCCTCGTGGGTGAACGACCCGGTGATGTCGGTGCTGCCGCCGGGGATGCCGACGCGGCAGGCCACGGACGGGTCGACCGACGGCGAGGAGATGACCTCCTTGTCGAGCACGATGGCGACGCGGCGCTTCGGGTCGCCGTACGGGTGGCAGGCGGCCTCGCCGGTGAGCTTCGCCCACGCCGCGCCGTCGCGGAAGTCGATGCTGACCCACCAGCCCGGGCCGCGCTGGGGGTCGCTGCGCTCGGCGGCGTCGGTGACGCCGTCGCCGGTGATGACCGCGGGGCCGATCTTGAGCGGCGCGCCGCTCTCATCGCGTACGGCCGACTTGTCGCCCTCCTCTGCCGTGCCGAGCACGGCGTGGAAGGTGAGCTGCGCGGTACGTCCGATGACCTCGGCGGCCTGCCGGGGGTCGAGCACGCCCGGCAGCTCGACGATGATCCGCTTCTCGCCTGAGCGGACCAGGGTGGGATCGACCACGCCGAGCGCGTCGGCCCGCTGACGCAGCACGCTGATCGCCCGGTCGGTGGCGGCGGCGTCGGCCTTGACCGTGGGCGAGTCCTTGGTCTCGAAGACGAGCTGGGTGCCGCCACGCAGGTCCAGTCCTAGACGCGGCGTGGCGGAAAAACTGACGATCACTGAGATCACGATGACGGCACAGGCCGCCAGCGCACGCCAGAGCGGCGCACGTTTCATGAGAGCCTCCATAGGGCTTGGCCCGCCCTCCGCCCACACCTGCCCAGCGGGCAGGAAGGGTCACGCGCATCGCCGGAGCGACGTGCGGGGACGGGTCGTTAGGAAAGGGACGTCGTCAGTGCCCTGTGGAAGGCGGCGCGCGGGGCGGCGTCGCCGGTGGCCGGCATCCCGCCGGAGCACCGCAGGCGGCCCGCGGGACGACGACCGCCCACGAGCCACCGGATCCGCCCTGCTCAGGCTGCGGCGGGGCGACCCCGCCCGGCACCGCACCGCCGGCCCAGAACGGCGACCAGACCCGCACGACCGGCGGCAACTGCGGCACCTGCCGCAACACCGCCTGGTCCTGCTCGGCCCGCCCAGGAGCCGCATCGACAGCCGCCTGAACGCCCGCGTGGGCGGCGAGTAGCTGGACGGCCTGTGCGTGGGCCGCTTGTGCGTGGACGGCCTGCGCTTGGACGGCCTGTGCTTGGACGGCCTGCGCTTGGACGGCCTGTGCGTGCACGGCCTGTGCGTGAGCGGCGGGCGGCAGGAACCAGGACAGGAGAAGGAGCAGCGCGGCAGGCAGCCGAGTACGCATGACGCTCCCCTCCCTTCGCGCCTCACCCTAGCCGCCCCAGGCCAGCCCGGCACCGCGCCGCGCAGGGATCAGGCGGGCATGGGGTGAAGTAGGAGGCCGCCGGACCAGGCGGGGGGGGTGGTCAGGCGGCGCGGGCCTCAGGGGCGCGGGCGTCAGGCGGCGCGGGCGGGATCCCCACACCCCTCACACCCGAAGTATCCCTACCGAAGTACGGCGAGATCCCCACACCCCTCACCCCCAACCGAAGTACGGCGAGTTCCCCACACCCCTCACACCCAAAAGGACTTCGGCCGGAGTGCGGCGGGGTCCTTTGGAAAGGTGCGTTCGGCTACGGGGACGTCAGGTGGTGGGGCGTTCGGCGAGGAAGACGAACTCGCGGCCTGGGCGGTCGGGGGCGTCCCTGACGTCCTTGAGCGTGTAGCCGTGGGCGGCGAGGTCGGCCGTGACCTCGTCGCGTTCGCGGAAGCGCAGCGTGGAGTCCGAGGTCAGCACCTGGCCGTCGGAGGCGAACACGTACGTGCCGCGGAAGGTCACCAGCGGCCCGCTGACGTCGAGCAGGTCCACCCAGTGCTCCACCACGCCCACCCCGGGGACGTCGGCCCGCACGTACGTCTCCTCCCGGTTCCAGCCGAGCCACGCCCGCCTGGCCGGGTCGCGGGTCTCGAACACCAGGTGCCCGCCGGGCCGCAGGGCCGCGTGCACGGCGTCGAGGGTGGCCGACCAGCCGTCGGGCCCGGCGATCGCCTGGGCGACGTTCGCGGTCATGGTGGCCAGGTCGGCCGAGATCGGCGGCACGGCGGTGGCGTCGCCGTGGATCCAGCGCACCCGATCGGCGCCCGGCTTGGCCCGCGCCACGTCGAGCGAGGCCGCCGCGGGATCGACACCGGTCACGTCGAGCCCACGCCCGGCCAGCAGCAGCGCGAACGTGCCCGTCCCGCACCCGACGTCGAGCACCCGGCGCGCCCTCAGCTCGGCGGCGATGGCGGCATAGGCGTCGAGGTCGCTGCGATCGGGGTCGAGGGGGTCGTAGACGGCGGCGAGACGGGGGTGCTCGAAGTGTGCGTCGGCGTGTGCATCGGCCATGCGATCACGCTACGCCGCTCCTGATGGTGTGGCGTTTGGCGCGGCTTGATACTTTGGTGACAGGTGTGCCGGGAAGTCTGGTCGGCGATGGTCATCGTCGTTCCTTGAGGAGGCACCCGCCGCATGCCCAGCACGTTCTGCCCGCAGGCCCGCTCGTGACCTTCATCGCGTGGGCCGCGGTGGCGGTGTTCCTGTTCGCGTACGCGCTGATCGCCAGCGAGAAGGTGCACCGCGTGGCCGCGGCGCTCGGCGGGGCCGGGATCATGCTGCTGATCCACGCCACCGACGCGCAGGCGGCGTTCTTCTCCGAAGAGACCGGCATCGACTGGAACGTCATCTTCCTGCTGCTCGGGATGATGGTCATCGTCGGCGTGCTGAAACAGACCGGGGTCTTCGAATATCTCGCGATCTGGGCGGCCAAACGGGCGAAGGGCCGACCGTACCGGCTGATGGTCCTGCTCGTGGTCATCACCGCGCTGGCCTCGGCACTGCTGGACAACGTGACGACCGTGCTGCTGATCGCGCCGGTGACGTTCCTGGTGTGCGAGCGACTGGCGCTCAACGCGGTGCCGTTCCTGATCGCGGAGGCGATGGCGTCGAACATCGGCGGCGCGGCCACGCTGGTCGGCGACCCGCCGAACATCATCATCGCCAGCCGCGGCGGGCTGAGCTTCAACGACTTCCTTGTACACATGGCGCCGATGGTGGTCGTCCTGATGGTCGTCTTCATCGGGATGTGCCGGTTCCTGTTCCGCAAGTCCTTCATCTACGACCCGGAGCGCGCGGCCGAGGTCATGGCGCTCGACGAGCGCGAGGCGATCGCCGACCGGCGGCTGCTGTGGCAGTCGCTGGCCGTGCTGGCGCTGGTCATGGTGGCGTTCGTGCTGCATCCCGTGCTGCACTACGAGCCGTCGGTGGTGGCGGTCCTGGGCGCCGGCGTGCTGGTGGCGGCCACCAGGATCACCACGTCGGAGGCGATCCGCGAGGTGGAGTGGCCGACGCTGGTGTTCTTCGCCGGGCTGTTCGTCATGGTCGGGGCACTGGTGCACACGGGCGTGATCGAGCAGGTGTCGCAGGCCGCGGCCGACGCGACGCAGGGACGGCTGGGGCTGACCACGATGGTGCTGCTCGGCGCGTCGGGCGTGCTGTCGGCGATCGTGGACAACATCCCGTACGTCGCCACCATGAGCCCCATCGTGGCCGACCTCGTCCAGGCCAACGGCGGCAACGAGCACGCGCAGGTGCTGTGGTGGGCGCTGGCGTTCGGCGCCGACCTGGGCGGCAACGCCACGGCCGTCGGGGCGGCGGCCAACGTGGTGGTGCTCGGCATCGCCGCCCGCAACGGCACCCCGATCAGCTTCTGGCAGTTCACCCGGTACGGCCTGGTCGTCACCGTGGTCACGGTCGCCCTGTGCGCGCCGTACCTGTGGCTGCGTTACCTCGCCTGAGTACGGAACCAGACGGCCTCCAGCGCCAGCTCGTCACCGCCGCTGACGGTCACGCGGTCGCCCGCGCAGCGCGGGCACACGTACGCCCCGTCCAGCTCATCCGGCTCATCCAGCTCATCCAGCGAAGGGCCGGGCGCGGGTCCCGCCGCGCCGGCCGCGGCCCGGGCGCGGGCGGGCGTCCTGAGCGGCGGATCCATCGACTCCGTACGCCGGCCGCACCCGTC
This sequence comes from Nonomuraea sp. NPDC049504, assembly GCF_040676845.1. Taxonomy (NCBI): domain Bacteria; kingdom Bacillati; phylum Actinomycetota; class Actinomycetes; order Streptosporangiales; family Streptosporangiaceae; genus Nonomuraea; species Nonomuraea sp. NPDC049504. Next base: position 13,352 of record NZ_JBFAPT010000012.1, on the reverse strand, counting down.
GCAGTCGATCGTCACCGGGGAGACGACCAGGTGGACCGCCGCGTCCTGCGCGGCCGTGCCGCGGGCGGCCCGGCAGAAGGCCTGCCTGAACGTCTCGGCGGCCACCGCGTGCCTGGCCCCGACGCGTACGCGCACCGCGGACACCCGCCGCCCCGCCGCCTGGCGGTGGATCACCTCGACGAATTCCGCGCAGAGCCCGCTCTCGTACCCCCGCATCCATCCCCTCCTCCTGTGCCGGCCGTCCGGCCGTCTTCAGAAGCGCCCATACCGCACGGCTGACCTGCACAAACGCGCCTGACCGAGGGAACACTTGACCACGCAACCTGACAAACGGTGACCATTGTGTGGCGCAAAGTGTCGCGACCGCGCCTTGAAGGAGGACGTGGCCCCCGGCGCACACTCAAGGTGAACGCTGAAGCTGCCCCGGGGGTGGTTCCTCGTGCGCGACGAGTTCGAATCCCGCGAGTCCTGGCCCTTCGAGTGCCTGCGCTGCCTGCACGTCTGGGAGGAGGACTACGTCGTCAGGCACCTCAGCGACGGCCACGGCCACACGGTCCAGGTCTGGCTCAGGCACGGCGTCCCGGTGCAGCCGCCCTGGTCGGGGCCGTGCTGCCCGGCCTGCGGGTCGTCGTCGCTGACCTCGTTCCCGCCCGGCTACCTCGACCGCCATCCCGAGCTGGTGGCGGCCGACCCGCTGCCGCCCGCCAGGGTGCCGGCGCTGCCCGTGGAGCCGGCGCGGCAGCGGCCCGCCGTACGCGCGGGGCTGCCACGCCGGTTATTGATCGTCACGGGGCTGCCGGTGCTGGCGCTCGTGGCGTACGAGCTGTACCGGTATCTCCTCATCTCCGGTGTCCCCCACCATTGACCTCGCGCAGGCGGCGTACGGGTCCGGCGACATCGGTCAGGACAGGGTGAGGGCGTCGATGTCGATGTCGATGTGGAGGTCGGCGAGGTGACGCGTGGCGCGGATGGCGGCGGCGTTGGGCTCGTCCACCGAGGCGACCCACCGGGCCGCCTCGTCGGGCGTCTTGCCGAACTCGACGTGCCGCCTGGTCAGCCGGTCGAGGCGGACGCGGTCGTCGAGGTCGGCGTACCAGACCTCGGTCATGGCGGCCCGGACGGCGGGCCAGGGGTCGGTGCGCGAGAGCAGGTAGTTGCCCTCGCTGACGACCACGCGGGTGCCGGGCAGGACGGGGATCGCGCCGGCGACGGGCTGCTCGATGTCGCGGTCGAAGGACGGCGCGTACACGATGGAGCCGGTCTCGGTGCGGGCCCTCCGCAGCAGCGCGAGGTAGCCGTGGGCGTCGAAGGTGTCGATGGCGCCCTTGCGCGCCCGCCTGCCGAGGCGGTCGAGCTCGACGTCGGCGAGGTGGTAGCCGTCCATGGGCACGTGGACGGCGGGCAGCCCGGCGCCGGTCAGGGTCCCGGCCAGCCATCGGGCCAGTGTCGACTTGCCGGCGCCGGGGCAGCCGGCGATGCCGACGATCACCCGCTCCCCGCCGCCGCACAGCCCGCGCACCCGCTCGACCAGCGCCTCGCCCATCAGCACCGCCCCCCCATCAGCCCAGGTTCATTATGGGGCTCACCAGGTGACGGGCAGCTCGTAGACGCCGTAGACCTGGCCGTCGTGCTTGAACGGGATCTCCTCGATCGGCACGGCCGCCGCGAGGGTGGGGATGCGCCGGTAGAGCGTGCCGTACACGACCTGCAGCTCGACCCTGGCCAGCGGCTGGCCGAGGCACTGGTGCACGCCGAAGCCGAAGGCGACGTGGCGGCGGGCGTCGCGCCGCACGTCGAGCCGGTCGGGGTCGGGGAAGACGCCGGGGTCGCGGTTGCCGATGTCGTTGGGCATGATGATGCCCTCGCCGGCGCGGATCACCTGGCCGGCGATCTCGATGTCCTCCAGTGCGACGCGGCGGCGTCCGCTGTGGGTGATGTTGAGGTAGCGCAGCAGTTCCTCGACCGCTCCCGCGACCAGCCTGGGGTCGTCGGAGTCGCGCAGCAGGGCGAGCTGGGCGGGGTTCTGGAGCAGGGCGAGGGTGCCGAGGGCGATCATGTTGGCGGTGGTCTCGTGGCCGGCGATGAGCAGCAGCACGCCCATCTGCGCGGCCTCCTGCCGGGTCAGCTCGCCGTCCCGCACGCGGGCGGCCACCTTCGACAGCAGGTCGTCGGCGGGGTCGGCCAGCTTCTCTCCCACCAGGTCGTCCAGATACTCGTACAGGCGGCCGGAGGCGACGGCGCGGTCCTCCGGCGTGACGCTCCGCTTGATGATCGTCTTGCTGTTGTCCTGGAAGAAGCCGTGATCCGCGTACGGCACCCCGAGCAGCTCGCAGATGACCAGCGAGGGCACCGGCAGCGCGAACGCCTCCACCAGGTCCACCGGCTTCGGACCGGCGAGGAGCTCGTCGATGAGGTCGTCCACGATGCGCTGGACCGCCGGCCGCATGCCCTCGACGCGCCGGACCGTGAACGCGCCCTGCACCATGCGGCGCAGCCTGGCGTGCTCGGGGTCGTCCATGAGGATGAAGCTGAGGGAGCCGCCGCCGGCGGCGGGCGTGTGGATGGGGTAGCCGGGCCTGGTGACGTCGGCGCTCACCTTCGGATGGCTCAGCAGCGCCTTCTGCTCGGCGTGCCGGGTCACGAACCAGGGGGTGCTGCCGTCCCAGAGCCGCACCTTCGTCAGCGACCCGCTCTCCTGCAGCGCCCGCAGCTCGGGCGGCGGGTCGAAGGGGCAGCGCGCGGCCCTGACGCCGGGGAACTGCGGGACCTGCTCCTGGCCTGCGGTCTCGTGCACGGTGCCGGTCATGCGTCCTCGCTCACGTCGATGGCGCCTGCGGGGCAGACGGCCGCGGCCTCGCGTACGGCGGCGTGCAGCCCCTCGGGCGGCTCCGCTTCGAGCAGCAGCACGATGCCGTCGTCCTCGCCCTGGTCGAACACGTCGGGCGCGAGCAGCACGCACTGCCCGGCGCCGCAGCATTTGTCCTGGTCCACGGTGACCTTCATGACGTTCTTCCTTCCTTGGCGTCCCTGGTGACCGGGGCGGTCCAGATCGCGGTGATCGCGTCGATCAGGCCCGTCGCGGCGTCGTGCCAGGTGGAGCGCGGGGTGGGCAGGTTCTCGGCGAGCGCGCGCTCGCGCTGGGCGCACATGTGGACGAGGAGCTGGCTGGCCATCTCGTCGCGCTCGGCGCGTACGTCGGCGGGCAGCTCGGGCAGGCAGCGGCGCAGGCCCTCCAGGACGCGCATGAGGGCGGGCGAGGTGAGCGCCTCCTCCCGCATGATCTTGCGCAGCGCGGGGTCGGTCATGACCTGGGCGGCGAAGCGGGCGTACCAGGTGGGGGTGCCGAGTGCGGCCAGGTGCTCGGTGAGCGAGCGGACGAGGCAGCCGACCCAGTCGCGTGCCTCGGCCGTGCCCTCGCCCGTGCCCTCGACCTCGGCCAGGAAGCGGCGGCGCTGCCGTTCGACCTGGTCGGCGTGCTTGCGCACGATGGCGCGTACCAGGTCGGCCTTGGTGCCGAAGTGGTAGCCGACAGCGGCGTTGTTGCCCTGGCCCGCGGCCTCGCTGACCTGGCGGTTGGAGACGGCGTACACGCCGTGCTCGGCGAAGAGCCGCTCGGCGGCGGTGAGGATCTGCTCCCGGGTGGCGTTGACCCGGGCCGTCCTGGTCGCCATGGTCCACCTCTCACGCTGACAGATCCTGACTGGATCCGTCGAATTCGGGCGAATTCAGCCAATCAAGCAGGTGGGCGTAAGTCAAGCGACTGCTTTAAATTTTGCTCCGCCATGACGCCCCGCCGGAGGGGACGCCGCCGGCGGCGATCATGCCATCCCAGCCGCAAATCGGACATCTCGCCGCTGACCAGGCAACTCTCCGCCCGATCACGCCATTTCATGGGGTCGGCTTTGAATGGTCATGCATTCGTGTGTATATACTTCTACTCGTGTCCAAGATGCTCACCTCCCTCCCAGTAGGCGAACGCGTCGGGATCGCCTTCTCCGGCGGCCTCGACACCTCCGTGGCTGTCGCGTGGATGCGCGAGAAGGGTGCGGTGCCCTGCACCTACACCGCCGACATCGGCCAGTACGACGAGCCCGACATCGTGTCGGTGCCCGGGCGTGCCACGCAGTACGGCGCCGAGGTCGCCCGCCTGGTCGACTGCCGGGATGCCCTCGTCGAGGAGGGTCTGGCGGCGCTGGCCTGCGGGGCGTTCCACATCAGGTCCGGTGGCCGCACCTACTTCAACACCACCCCGCTCGGCCGCGCCGTCACGGGCACGCTGCTGGTGCGCGCCATGCTCGACGACGAAGTGCTCATCTGGGGCGACGGGTCCACCTTCAAGGGCAACGACATCGAGCGGTTCTACCGCTACGGCCTGCTCGCCAACCCGTCCCTGCGCATCTACAAGCCGTGGCTCGACGCCGACTTCGTCAGCGAGCTGGGCGGGCGCAAGGAGATGTCGGAGTGGCTGCTCGCCCGCGACCTGCCCTACCGCGCGAGCACCGAGAAGGCGTACTCGACGGACGCGAACATCTGGGGCGCCACCCACGAGGCCAAGGCGCTCGAGCACCTCGACGCCGGCATCGAGATCGTCGAGCCGATCATGGGCGTTCGGTTCTGGGACCCTGAGGTCGAGATCCCCGCAGAAGACGTCACGATCGCCTTCGAGCGCGGGCGTCCGGTCAGCATCAACGGCAAGGAGTTCCCCTCGGCCGTCGACCTGGTGCTGGAGGCCAACGCCATCGGCGGGCGGCACGGGCTCGGCATGTCCGACCAGATCGAGAACCGCGTCATCGAGGCCAAGAGCCGCGGCATCTACGAGGCTCCCGGCATGGCGCTGCTGCACGCCGCGTACGAGCGGCTGGTCAACGCCATCCACAACGAGGACACCCTGGCCAGCTACTACATCGAGGGCCGCAAGCTGGGCCGGCTGCTCTACGAGGGCCGCTGGCTCGACCCGCAGGCGCTGATGCTGCGCGAGTCGCTGCAGCGCTGGGTCGGCATGGCCGTCACCGGCGAGGTCACGCTGCGGCTGCGGCGCGGCGAGGACTACACGATCCTCGACACCTCCGGCCCCGCCTTCAGCTACCACCCCGACAAGCTGTCGATGGAGCGCACCGAGGACGCCGCGTTCGGCCCGCTCGACCGCATCGGCCAGCTCACCATGCGCAACCTCGACATCGCCGACTCCCGCGCCAAGCTGGAGCAGTACGCCGGGCTCGGCATGGTGGGCAGCCCCCACCAGTCGCTCCTCGGCGCTCCGCAGGCGGCGGCCAGCGGCCTCATCGGCTCGCTCGACGAGGGCGGCGCCGAGGCCATCGCGGCCCGTGGCGAGTCGATCACGTCCCCCTCGGAGGTTCCCGAGGACGACGTGCTGCTCGACCACGCCGCCATGGAGTTCGGCACCGACTGATCCGTCTGATCCGTCCCGCTTCGACCGCCCCGCGTGCCCGCGAGCACGCGGGGTTTCGTCGTCTCCAGGGGGAGTTCGCCCTGCTCAGGCCCGGTGCCGCCCTACCGCGAGCCGTCGTAGGGCCCTGCCGGGGCGCACTCAGAGCTTCTTGCCACGATGATTCTGGTAACAAACATTTCCCAAGATAACCGGTCTATCGGGTTGTCATTGACTGGAATTGTTGGAACATATGGTTCGAGTCCTGAGTGAGGTCCAAAGATCGCTTACCGCGAATAAGGGTCGGCGGCGAGGGGAAAGGGGCAACGCTCATGCACCAGCGTGCTGTCCGGAATTTGGCCAAGTTGGAGACCACGCAGGCCAGGATCACGCGTATCTTCGACGCGGCCGCCGGCGGGAAGAACAACTTCCTGGTCGACAAGGACGCGGTGCGCCATTTCGATCAAGCCGCCCCGGCTCTGACGAACGCCGCCCACGCGGTGCTGGAGTTCTTGTCGCGGGTGATCCGTCATCTGGCGGTGCAGGAAGAAGTGGATCAATTCCTGATCGTCGGCAGCGGAATTCCGAGCGGGCTGTCCGCCGGGCGGAATCTGCACGATTTGGCGAAGCACCCGGGCGGGCCCGCCCCGAGAGTCCTGTACGTCGAGAACAACCCCATGGTGGTGACCTTGGCGCAGGCCACCATCGAGCCGTTCACCGACCTGGTGCGCGTGGTGGAGGGGGACGTGCGGGAGATCGACGAGGTGCTCGACCACCACGTGGTCAGGACCTTCATCGACTGGGACCGCCCGGTGGCGGTGCTCCTGCTGTCGGCCTACAGCCTGCACGATGAGGAGTATGCCCACTATGTCATCAAGCGACTCCGTCACACGGCTCCCGCCGGTAGTTTCCTCACCCTTCTGCACACCACGTTCGACGGTGTCCCACCGGAGCTGCTGCCCGCCATCGGCGACCTGCTCGCGATGACGCTCCCCCACCTGGCCGTACGCTCGAAAGAGGAAGTGGCGGCCCTGTTAGAGGGACTCGATCTGGTGGCGCCCGGCCTGGTCTGGGTACCGGAGTGGCGGCCGCTGGGCGAGGACCTCTCCTGCCAGGAGGAGCCCAGCAAGTCCGGCAACTACGGCGCTGTCGCCCGCATCCCCTGAAAGCACGTCAAGTCTCGTTTGCAAAGTTTTCCGGTGCGCATTCACAAGAGTGAGGGCGAGCGTTTATCGTGGAGTTGGGAGCGCTCCCAAAACCGAGAGATGTGATGCGTATGGCCCTCCAACCGGGGTCCTTGTCAGCACCACCGGCCCGCATGGTGGAATACCTGCTGCCGTCCGTACCGTCGGGCGTCGGCAGGGCACGCGAGCTGATCAGGACCGATCTGACCGACTGGGGACTCGCGCACATCGTGGACGACTGCCTGCTCATCGTCAGCGAGCTGGTCACCAACGCCGTACGCTACGGGGGCTCCGCCTACGCCCTGCGCCTGGAAGAGCGCGCGGGCGAGGTCTACGGGGAGGTCTTCGACCCGGGCCAGGGCGTGCCGCGCCCGCGGGCCGCGGACATGGACGCGATCTCGGGGCGGGGGCTGCAGATCGTCGGGGCGATCGCCGACGCCTGGGGCGTGACGGCCACGGACAACGGCAAGGTCGTGTGGTTCTGCGTCACACCGTGAACACTGTGAGCCACATCTCATGCTGACCAGGTAAGCTGCAAGGGTCCTTCAGGCAATCCCCAGGTAAGACAGGTAGCCTCGCTCGGCATGAAGTGGCAGCGCACAATCAACGGAGCGCTGGCCAGGTACACAGGATTCCAGCTCAACCGAGTAGGTAAAGCGGGGCAAGTGGCGGCGCCCAAGCCCGCCCCGGAGAAACGGCCGCAGTCGCCGTTCCGCCCGCCCGCCGATCCCGAGACCGACCGCCTCGTCAAGGCGCCGGTGTTCATCATCTCGCCGGTGCGATCGGGCTCGACGCTGCTGCGGGCGATGCTCAACGCCCACCCCGACCTGCACGCTCCCCATGAGCTGCACGTACGCCGGTTGCGCGTGGAATTCGATACCTCGCTGGCGGAGAAGGCCATGGAGGCCCTCGGGCACAACAAGGCCGACCTCGAACACCTGCTGTGGGACCGCGTGCTCCACCGTGAGCTGGTCCGCAGCGGCAAGCGGTTCATCGTGGAGAAGACGCCGGCGAACGCGTTCGCGTACGAGCGGCTGGCGGCCTGCTGGCCGGACGCGCGGTTCGTGTTCCTGCTGCGCCATCCCGCCTCCATCGCGGCCTCCTGGTACGAAGCCAGCCCGGGCAAACGCACCCGCGACGAGGCGGCGGCCGACGCCCTGCGCTACATGAAGGCCGTGCAACGGGCCCGCAAGGCCCTGCCCGGCCTGACCGTGCGCTACGAGGAGCTGACCGCCGAGCCGGAGAAGATCGGGCGCGCCATCTGCGACTTCCTGTCGGTGCCGTGGTCGCCGCAGCTCCTGTCGTACGGCAAGCCCGAGGTGGTCACCAAGGGCCTGGGCGACTGGAAGGACAAGATCCAGTCGGGCACCGTGCAGCGCGGGCGCGACCTGCCCGGCGCCGACGAGATCCCCGACGTGCTCAAGGACATGTGCCGGACCTGGGAGTACCTCTCATGAAGATCCGCTACATGCTGCTGCACGCCTACGGCATGGGCGGCACCATCCGCACCGTCGTCAACCAGGCGCACGCCATGGTCGAGGCGGGCCACGACGTCGAGATCGTCAGCGTGGTCCGCCGCCGTGACGAGCCGCAGTTCGCCATCGACCCGCGGGTGCGGCTGTCCGCGCTGGTCGACCAGCGCGACGGCGTCGTGGCCGACTCGCTGGCCCGCAAGGTGTGGCGGCGCGCCCGCGGCAAGATCGTCCCGTACGGCGAGTTCGCCGCCGAATACTTCACCGAGCGCGTGGAGGGGGCGGTCATCGACTACGTCTCCGAGCTGCGCGACGGCATCCTCGTCACCACCCGCCCCGCGCTCAACCTGATCGCCGCCCGCCGCGCCAACGCCGGCGTGATCCGGGTGGCCCAGGAGCACATGAACCTCGCCTCCTACCACGAGGCCGTACGCGAGCAGATCGGCCGCCACTACGGCCGTTTCGACGCCATCGCCGTGCTCACCGAGACCAGCCGCCGCGAATACACGGACCTGCTGTCCGGCACTCCTGTGGTCCGCATCCCCAATGCCGTCCACATGGACCAGCGCAAGCACACCGACCAGAGCAACCCCATCGTGATCGCGGTGGGGCGGCTGGTGCCGCAGAAGGGCTTCGACATGCTCATCCCGGCCTTCGCGGCCGCGGCGGCCGAGCATCCGGGGTGGAAGCTGCGCATCTTCGGCACCGGGCCGTCGAAGGAACGGCTGCAGGAGCGCATCGACGAGAGCGGCATGCGCGACCGCATCAAGCTCATGGGACGCAGCAACCGCATCCACGACGAGCTGGCGAAGTCGTCCGTCTACGCGCTCAGCTCGCGCATCGAGGGCCTGCCGATGGCCATGATCGAGGCCATGGGCCACGCCCTGCCGATCGTCGCCTTCGACTGCCCCACCGGGCCCGCCGACGTGCTGACCCCCGGCAAGGACGGCATCCTGGTGCCGCCCAGAGACGTCGACGCGCTCGCCCGGTCGCTCAGCCAGGTCATGGGCGACCGCGACCTGCGCGTCCGCCTGGGCGCCGCCGCGGCGCAGACCGCCCACGGCTACACGCCCGAGGTCGTCATGCCCCTCTGGGAGAAGCTCTTCGCCGCGCTGGCGACGGGCGCCCCGCTCACGGACCCCGCCTGGGCGGCCCGCTGAACGACCGGCCGGTCTGTGCGGCCGGTCTGTGCGGCCGGTCTGTGCGGCCGGTCTGTGCGGCCGGTCTGTGCGGCCGGTCTGTGCGGCCGGTCTGTGCGGC